>NZ_OY776223.1:1916013-2554684 GCF_963675395.1 uncultured Vibrio sp.
TACGAAGCTCTTGATCGAAGCCCCGGTAAACGGCGGCCGTAACTATAACGGTCCTAAGGTAGCGAAATTCCTTGTCGGGTAAGTTCCGACCTGCACGAATGGCGTAATGATGGCCACGCTGTCTCCACCCGAGACTCAGTGAAATTGAAATCGCTGTGAAGATGCAGTGTACCCGCGGCTAGACGGAAAGACCCCGTGAACCTTTACTACAGCTTGGCACTGAACATTGACCCTACATGTGTAGGATAGGTGGGAGGCTTTGAAACCAGCACGCCAGTGTTGGTGGAGCCGACCTTGAAATACCACCCTTGTAGTGTTGATGTTCTAACTTGGTCCCCTTATCGGGGATGAGGACAGTGCCTGGTGGGTAGTTTGACTGGGGCGGTCTCCTCCCAAAGCGTAACGGAGGAGCACGAAGGTGGGCTAATCACGGTTGGACATCGTGAGGTTAGTGCAATGGCATAAGCCCGCTTGACTGCGAGAATGACAATTCGAGCAGGTGCGAAAGCAGGTCATAGTGATCCGGTGGTTCTGAATGGAAGGGCCATCGCTCAACGGATAAAAGGTACTCCGGGGATAACAGGCTGATACCGCCCAAGAGTTCATATCGACGGCGGTGTTTGGCACCTCGATGTCGGCTCATCACATCCTGGGGCTGAAGTCGGTCCCAAGGGTATGGCTGTTCGCCATTTAAAGTGGTACGCGAGCTGGGTTTAGAACGTCGTGAGACAGTTCGGTCCCTATCTGCCGTGGGCGTTGGAGAATTGAAAGGGGCTGCTCCTAGTACGAGAGGACCGGAGTGGACGAACCTCTGGTGTTCGGGTTGTGTCGCCAGACGCATTGCCCGGTAGCTAAGTTCGGGATCGATAACCGCTGAAAGCATCTAAGCGGGAAGCGAGCCTTGAGATGAGTTCTCCCTGATACTTCAAGTATCCTAAAGGGTTGTCGTAGACTACGACGTTGATAGGCAGGGTGTGTAAGCGTTGTGAGGCGTTGAGCTAACCTGTACTAATTGCCCGTGAGGCTTAACCATACAACACCCAAGGGGTTTTGATGGACTCAAAGCAAGAACAGAATTGAATGTGTAATAACGAGAATTAAAAACAGCTTTCCAAGTTATTCTCTAGAAATAGAGAGAAAGAATTTGCTTGGCGACCATAGCGTTTTGGACCCACCTGATTCCATGCCGAACTCAGAAGTGAAACGAAATAGCGCCGATGGTAGTGTGGGGTTTCCCCATGTGAGAGTAGGACATCGCCAGGCTTTTAATTTTGGACATCTGCGCATGCGGATGATACCACTGCGGAGTGGTAGTTCAGTTGGTTAGAATACCGGCCTGTCACGCCGGGGGTCGCGGGTTCGAGTCCCGTCCACTCCGCCACTTATTACAAAGCCTCGCTTATGCGAGGTTTTGTTGAATTTAGAATATAATAAATTCTTTAGGGGTGTAGCTCCAATTGGCAGAGCAGCGGATTCCCCAAAGTTTGCGAGATGGCGCGTGTTGGGAGTTTGAATCTCTTAACCCATCGAAAATTTGATTACCTATTTCTAGGGGTGTAGCTCCAATTGGCAGAGCAGCGGATTCCAAATCCGCGTGTTGGGAGTTCGAATCTCTCCACCCCTGCCATCTTGAAGGCCTCAGTCGAAAGACTGAGGCCTTTTTGCGTTTGCAAACCCTAAAAGGTGACTCCTGTAACTTTTAAAATATTTTATTATCGATAGGTGCTTATTGGTTGAATTCTAAGATTGTATTAACGATCTTAAGACGATTTTGATTACAATGTCGCCATAAAAATTTTGGGGGGACTAATGGGACAACTTTATATTTTAGGTTTTATCGCTGCGGGTGGGGCGTTCGGTGCGTGTTCTCGTTATCTCATTTCTGAGTTGTGTGTACTGCTTCTAGGCCGTGGCTTCCCGTATGGTACGCTAACTGTCAACGTTATCGGTTCTTTTGTTATGGGATTATTGATTGCAGCTTTTGAGAACGAGATGTTGGCCACCGACCCTTGGCGACAAATCATTGGCTTAGGTTTCTTAGGGGCTCTGACGACGTTTTCCACATTCTCGATGGACAATGTTCTACTTATGCAGCAAGGTGCTTTTTTCAAAATGGGCCTTAATATTCTTTTGAATGTGACGCTGAGTATTTCTGCTGCGTGGATTGGCTTCCAATTAATGATGCGTAACTAGAAAAAACGGTAAAATCTGATTTGTTCGGCTTGGTTTAACCAAGCCGTTTTTATATACTGATTTCACTTGTCGGAGTGCCATAAGGCTGAGACCGTTAATTCGGGATCCGTTGAACCTGATCTGGTTAGTACCAGCGAAGGGAACAGGAGAAGATACCTACACCAGATCTAATCTGGCTAACCTATCAAAACGTCGAATGTTGTTTTAGAGCTCTGTCAGTTCTTTATTCGACCCCTCTTGTCGCATCTATCCGCCAAGCATTTTTATCCCAATACTTTTTATTAAAAATAACAAGCAAGGAAAAATGCTATGTCGAATCGCAAGCAAGCGAGACTGGAAGCAAAACAGTTTATTGAAACTCTCTCGGTACAGCCGTACCCAAATTCAAATAAAGTCTATGTCGAGGGTTCACGCCCGGATATTCGTGTCCCGATGCGTGAGATCTCTCTAGCCGATAGTCTCATTGGTGGTAGCAAAGACACTCCTATTTTTGAGCCAAATGAGCCGGTACGTGTTTATGACACTTCAGGTGTATATACTGACCCAGATTACTCTATCGACCTTTACAGTGGTTTACCGAAGCTTAGAGAGGGGTGGATTGAAGAGCGAAATGACACAGAAGTTCTTCAAGATGTCAGCTCTGTTTACGCAAAAGAGCGTTTGGAAGATGAAACGTTGGACGAGCTGCGTTATGGCAACCTTCCTCACATCCGACGAGCTAAAGAAGGGCATTGTGTCACTCAGCTTCACTATGCACGTAAAGGGATTATCACTCCAGAAATGGAATACATCGCACTGCGTGAGAATATGGGGCGCGCTCAGTATCGTGACGAGGTGCTAACCCAACAACATCCTGGTCAGAGCTTTGGTGCTAATCTACCAAAAGACATTACTGCTGAGTTTGTGCGCAAAGAAGTGGCAGAAGGTCGTGCCATTATCCCATCTAATATTAACCACCCAGAATCTGAACCAATGATTATCGGGCGTAACTTCTTAGTCAAAGTGAACGCGAACATTGGTAACTCGTCGGTGACATCTTCAATCGAAGAAGAAGTAGAAAAGCTTGTATGGGCCACGCGTTGGGGTGGCGATACCGTTATGGATCTCTCTACCGGGCGCAACATCCACGAAACCCGTGAATGGATTTTACGTAATAGCCCGGTGCCAATTGGTACGGTGCCAATGTATCAGGCACTAGAAAAAGTAAATGGTATTGCGGAAAACCTAAACTGGGAAGTGATGCGTGACACCTTAATCGAGCAGGCAGAACAAGGCGTGGATTACTTTACCATTCACGCGGGCTTGTTACTTCGTTATGTTCCGATGACGGCAAAACGTGTTACTGGCATCGTTTCTCGTGGTGGCTCCATCATTGCTAAATGGTGTTTAGCGCATCATCAGGAGAGCTTCCTTTATACTCACTTCCGCGAAATCTGTGAAATCTGTGCTAAGTATGACGTTGCACTTTCATTAGGTGATGGACTACGTCCTGGCTCAGTAGCAGACGCTAATGACGAAGCACAATTTGCTGAATTAAGAACCCTTGGTGAGTTGACTAAGATTGCCTGGGAGTATGACGTACAGGTGATCATCGAAGGTCCAGGACATATCCCAATGCACATGATCAAAGAAAACATGGATCAGCAATTGGAACATTGTCATGAAGCGCCATTCTATACATTGGGTCCACTAACTACTGATATCGCACCTGGCTATGACCATATTACTTCCGGTATTGGTGCGGCGATGATTGGTTGGTATGGCTGTGCAATGTTGTGTTATGTCACACCTAAGGAACACTTAGGTCTGCCAAACAAGGAAGATGTGAAGACCGGCATGATCACCTACAAGCTGGCTGCACATGCTGCTGACTTGGCAAAAGGGCATCCAGGTGCACAGGTCCGTGATAATGCGCTATCTAAAGCACGTTTTGAATTCCGTTGGGAAGACCAGTTCAACTTATCATTGGACCCTGATACCGCGCGTTCTTTCCATGACGAAACACTGCCGCAAGAGTCTGGGAAAGTGGCTCACTTCTGTTCAATGTGTGGTCCTAAATTCTGCTCGATGAAGATTTCTCAGGAAGTAAGAGAATACGCGAAAGACACCGAGCAAGTTGCTGCTGATCAGGCGATTTCTATCAAAATGTTGGATGATCCGTTAGAAGGCATGCGTCAAAAGTCAGAAGAGTTTCGTGCCACAGGGTCAGAACTTTATCACCCAGCTGTACACGCTGAGGTGGATGAGTAATGACTAAAATCCTTATTCCGTCACCATTAATAGAGCTAACGGGTTTCGTTCAGCAATGTTTATTATTGGCGAAAGAACAGGGTTTTCGTACTGAAAAATTTGAGTTGGGCATTAGCCCAACTCATTTAATTCAGCTTGTTCTCGACCCAAATAAAACACTGAGCGTGGGCACGGATCTAGTTGATGGATTCGATGAAGCTTTAACTGGTGATTTTACGCTTTATTACCAATCGAATTTATCTTTGAAGGAAACGAGTCAGCAAAGTTCCTCGGCTATTTTTATTGGTATTGCGGATACTTCTCCAACGCCAAACAGCGATGACAACACCGCTCTGTTAGATATCTGGCGTCATCCAATTACTGATGAAGTAAGAGCGTTGTCAGCGAACTTGTCAGCATCAAACACCTTCCAAGCAGAGCATCACTTAGCTTGGACAGTGACGCTGTTGGCTCTCGAATTTCCAATTGAAGACGCTTTGACATTAGCTCGTGCAATGACGAATGTTTCACGTGAAACACTGTTTAACGGTGAAACATGCACGCTTCACGAGTGGGCATCTCACTTTGCTGATTTTCCAACCCCTGTTCTAGAAGACGCTCGCTTGGGTATTCAAGTTGGTTGGTCATCGCAAAGCGAAGCGGTTAGTTTTCCTTGCCTTGATAAAGACAGCTTGGGGCTTTATCCCGTTGTTGATGATGTCAGTTGGATAGAGAGGCTTTTGCCGCTGGGTATTAAGACCATCCAGCTGCGTATCAAAAATTCTGACCAGGCTGATCTTGAAGAGCAAATTATTCGCGCTATTGAACTGGGACGTCAATATGACGCGCAGGTCTTTATTAATGATTATTGGCAGCTTGCTATTCAGCACGGCGCGTTTGGTGTGCACCTTGGTCAGGAAGATATCGAAGAATCTAACTTGTTGCAGTTAAGTGAAGCTGGGATTCATTTAGGACTGTCAACGCATGGTTACTATGAGCTGCTGCGAATTGTGCAAATCAATCCAAGCTATATCGCGCTAGGTCATATCTTTCCGACCACGACTAAGCAAATGCCATCAAAGCCACAAGGTTTGATTCGTTTAGCTTTGTATCAAAAGCTGATAGACAGCATTCCATATGGAAAGCAAGTTGGCTATCCAACTGTCGCTATTGGCGGTATTGATCAATCAAATGCAGAGCTTGTTTGGCGATGCGGTGTATCCAGTTTAGCTGTGGTTAGAGCCATAACTTTGTCTGAGTCGCCAAAGTCGGTGATTGAGTTTTTCAATCAATTGATGGACAGCGTCCAGCCATTGCAGGTAGTGGAGAGCGAAAGTGCTTACTGATAAAGAATTCATTCGCTATCAGCGTCAAATTGCGCTACCTGAAATCGGTGAATCAGGACAAGCTAAACTCAGCCAATCTCATGTTTTGGTTATAGGCTGTGGCGGACTAGGAAGTGCCGCGGGTTTGTATTTAGCAGCAGCCGGGGTGGGTAAGTTGGTGCTTGTTGATGATGATCATGTCGATAGCAGCAACTTACAACGACAGGTTGTTTATCGAGAGCGTGATATCAACCGGATGAAAACTGAGGCTACCGCTCAACAATTAAATGCGCTCAATTCACTGGTTCAAGTTCGAACTATACCTAAACGTCTCGATAAATCTCAGCTGCAATTGGAAGTGATGCTTGCCGATGTTGTACTCGACTGTAGTGACAACATGCCAACTCGGCAGCTGATTAATCAAGTCTGTTTTCAGCAAAGTACGCCTTTGATATCTGCGGCGGCCATTGGTTGGCAGGGACAGTTTGCTGTATTTGATTACTCAGAAGAACAACAGAGTTCGGGGTGTTACCGTTGCTTGTATCCATTTGATGAGTTGAAGCAAGGAATGAAGTGCAGCGAAATGGGTGTAGTCGGTCCTGTAGTTGGAACATTAGGAAACTACCAGGCCCTAGCGGCTATTCAAAAACTGGCGACAGATAAGTTTTATGTGGCTAGTGGTCAGTTGCACCTATTTGATGGTGTTCGTCTGAGCTGGCAAACCATGAGTATCAATAAGGACCGAGAGTGCCAGGTTTGCAGTGAAACGAACGAACCACAGCACTGAGTTAGGAGAGGAGTCACAAATGACACCACCAAATCATTCAATAACTGAATTGAGCGACGCTTCATGTGGAAAAGGAAAATGGGTCGTCATCGCTATTAATGACCAACCACAGCAGGTCGAGTCCAACGCTAATCTGCAGCAAATCATCACACAGTTTTCTCTACCAGAGGTAGGCTGTGTTTTTGCCATAAATAATCAAGTTGTGCCGCGCAGCGAGTGGGCAAGCACGGTAGTTTCTGAGGGAGATAGTATCTCTCTGTTTCAAGCCATCGCAGGGGGATAATGTCGATGCTGAAAATTGGTGATAAAGAATTTAAATCTCGCTTGTTCACTGGAACAGGCAAATTTTCCAATAGCCGTTTAATGGCCGAAGCCATTCAGATTTCTGGCTCTCAGCTAGCAACGATGGCACTTAAACGCGTTGACGTAAATGATCAGCAAGATGACATTTTACAGCCTTTAATTCATGCCGGTGTAAATCTGTTACCTAACACTTCGGGGGCTAAAAATGCGAAGGATGCGGTTTTTGCTGCTCAGCTCGCGCGTGAAGCTTTAGGAACAAATTGGATCAAGCTCGAGATTCACCCTGACCCGAAATATTTAATGCCAGATCCGATAGAAACTCTAGCAGCCGCGGAACAACTGGTTCGAGAAGGCTTTATTGTTTTGCCATACTGCCATGCCGATCCGGTGTTATGTAAGCGACTGGAAGAAGTTGGCTGCGCAGCCGTTATGCCGTTAGGCGCGCCTATCGGTTCCAACAAGGGCATTGTTTCTCATGACTTTCTAGAAATCATCATCGATCAAGCAAACGTGCCTGTCGTGGTTGATGCTGGAATTGGTGCACCTTCACATGCTGCACGTGCGATGGAAATGGGTGCGGATGCAGTACTGGTCAATACAGCGATCGCTGCAGCAAGCGATCCCGTTGCAATGGCAAAAGCATTCAAGATGGCAGTAGAGTCTGGTCGTATGGCTTATGAAGCAGGTCTTGCAGGGCAGGTTTCTCATGCCGTTGCCTCAAGTCCACTGACGGCTTTTCTTGATGAGCTGTAAAAGAGAGGTCTTAACATGAGTTTTTACGACCACTTTAAGCAGTTCAACTGGGATGACATTTCCATGTCGATATATGCCAAAACGGCGAAAGATGTGGAAAGGGCGCTAGCAAAACCCAAACGGGATTTAGAAGATTTTAAAGCGCTCATTTCGCCCGCAGCAGAACCGTATTTGGAGCAGATGGCAAAGCTTGCTTATTCTCTGACGCGTAAGCGCTTTGGCAATACCATGTCGCTTTATATTCCGTTGTACCTCTCTAACCTTTGTGCCAATGCTTGTACTTATTGTGGTTTCTCTATGGAAAATCGCATTAAGCGCAGAACGTTAAACAAAGAAGAAGTGTCTGCGGAAATTGAAGCCATTAAGCGAATGAAGTTCGACAGTGTCTTGCTGGTAACGGGTGAGCATGAAACCAAAGTAGGAATGAAGTACTTTCGCGAAATGGTGCCGATGATAAAGCAGCGCTTTAACTATCTGGCGATGGAAGTACAGCCGCTGGATCAGGATGAATATGCCGAGCTGAAATCGCTGGGTTTGGATGCCGTGATGGTTTATCAAGAAACGTATCATCCATCGACTTACGCAGAACATCACCTGCGCGGAAACAAAACGGACTTCCGTTATCGCCTAGAGACGCCAGATCGTTTAGCTAGGGCGGGAATCGACAAGATAGGTATTGGCGCTCTTATTGGGTTAGAAGAATGGCGAACAGATTGCTTTTTTGCCGCGGCTCATCTTGATTACCTTGAGCGAACTTACTGGCAATCACGTTATTCCATTTCGTTCCCTCGACTCCGCCCGTGTGCAGGTAATGCGCCGACCAATGGCTTGCAACCAAAATCAGTGATGACAGATAAACAGCTCGTCCAACTGATTTGTGCATACCGACTGTTTAACCCCGAAGTAGAGCTTTCGCTGTCGACACGTGAATCACCAAAGTTCCGTGACAATGTTTTGCCTCTTGGGATTACTAGTATGTCCGCGGCTTCTAAAACTCAGCCGGGTGGTTATGCGACAGAAGAAGTTGAACTCGAGCAGTTCGAAATCAGCGATGAAAGGAGTGCAGCGTCAGTGGAAGATATGATCAGAGCAAAAGGTTTCGATCCGGTATGGCGTGATTGGCACTCGGTCTATTCAGGATAATTTAGACATTGCAGATGGTGAGTGTTTCACGTGAAACATCGTGAGTGGATAGATGATAATAAAACGAAGCATTGAACTTTATCTGACGACCTTTAAAAAAGGCTCTCCATTTGGAGAGCCTTTTGATTTTGTATCATAGACAAGTTTGAGCGTGTTTATTACGAATGTGCCAAAGGCAGAGTGGCTTCGCGTAGCCAGTCTTTTACATCACCTTCGACAAGAGGGCTGATTTGCTCCCAGACTTTTTGGTGGTAATCATTCAACCATGCCAGTTCTGGACGAGTCAGCATATCCACGTTGATGTTACGTTTGTCGATTGGGCAACGAGTCAGTGACTCAAATGACAGAACTGGGAAGTCACCGTTAGTTGGTGTTTCCACCACGAGCTCTAAGTTTTCGATACGGATACCGAATGCATCAGCGCGGTAATAACCCGGCTCATTGGATAGCACCATACCTTCTGTTAGCGGTACATTGATTTGTCTTTTAGAAATGCTTGCAGGACCTTCATGTACACTCAGGAAGTGACCGACACCATGGCCAGTACCGTGGTCGTAATCGTAACCTTCTGCCCATAGATGTTGGCGAGCCAATGTATCGATCTGGTAGCCACAAGTACCTTTCGGGAAACGCGCACGAGCAACACCAATATGGCCTTTTAACGCCAGAGTGAATTGCTTGATCATTTCCGCTGATGGTTGGCCAATCGCAATGGTACGCGTGATGTCGGTTGTGCCATCTAAGTACTGACCGCCAGAGTCAACCAGATAAAGCGTATTCATTTCTAGCTTACCTGGAACTGGTTGGTTCTCGTGGTTGTAGTGACACATTGCGGCGTTACCACCGGCTGCTGAGATCGTATCGAAGCTTAGGTCCATCAATGTTGGGTCTTCTTTACGGAATGCTTCTAATGTGTCGGCGAGTGTAGCTTCATCATGCAGATTACCGGCAGCTACTTCTGCATCTAACCAACATAGGAACTTACTCATCGCAACGCCGTCGCGTACGTGACACGCTTTCATTCCCGCAATTTCAACCGCGTTCTTCGCTGCTTTCGGCATCAGACATGGATCTGCCGCCGCGATAACCGATGCACCAGAATTCTGCAGAACCAGCTTAAACCATGCATTGCTGAGCGCTGGATCGACTAATACCTTTTTGCCCGTCATCGCTTCAAGACGAGACTGAAGTGCTTCAGGATGATGCACGGTGACACCTGTACCTACGTGTGCTTCAAATTCCCCTGGCAGTCGAGCTGGGTCAAGGAAGTATTCCACGGTGGAATCCGCATGAAGAATAGCATGGGACAGAAGTACGGGTAGGCGAGATACATCCAAGCCACGAACGTTCAATAGCCAACAAATAGAATCAAGAGCGGTGATGACTGCACTGTCAGCGCCAGCATTTTTGATTAGCTGAGCGATCTCCTGACGTTTACTTTCGCTTGATTGACCAACCGCTTCCGTTGGCATTAGGCGGACATCAGAAACCACTGGAGCGGGGCGATCATGCCATAACTCATCAATTGGGTTGCTGGTTAGCATATTAAGCTCAAACTTACCGGCTAGTTTCGACTGCGCCGTATCTAGCCATGCTGAACTATGCATACGTGGGTCAATCGCTACTGATGCACCCGCTGCAAGGTTATCTTTGATCCAATCAAGCGCTGGCTCTTCAATCAGGTGGCGGTATTCAAATAGTTCTGCAGGCACTTGTTTGGTGACTTGAACGGTATAGCGGCCATCAACAAACATCGCTGCTTTATCTTTGGTAATGACGGCTGCACCAGCTGAGCCAGTAAATCCGGTTAGCCAATGTAGGCGTTCGTTATGAGCGGGAACGTATTCCCCCAGGTACTCGTCTTCGTGTGGGATGAGTAGGGCATCAATATTGTGTTGAGCAAGCCATTCGCGAATCGCGTTCACGCGGCTTTGAGTATCGTTATGCATCTGTGTTATTCCTTCAATTACGGCTCCTTCATGCTCAATTTGGGAGCTGCTTCCTTCTGCTTAGTGCAGTATCGAATTAAACATTCTCAAGTTTAATCCTGGGTACAACAGGCCTAGATGAGCCAAAAAGAAGTATCGCTAGTTAAGCTACTCATTTTCGCGGTTAAGCGCAAATTGAGTCCGAGTTTTTATCTAAGGTGATCGGTTTTTTGCGTGATCATCGTGCGTAACCAGTTCAGAGCCGGGTCGTTTTCTCTATCTCTATGCCAGAATAAAGTGTATGCCATTGGTGGAAATTCGAGTGGTAACGGCAGCACTGCTAAGTCGAGCTGTTTAGCTGCCAGCTGAACAAAGTGACTTGGTGCCGTAAAAACAAAGTCGGTGTATGAACATAAACTTGCGGCACTATTGAAATCTGGAACCGTGACTGCAATGTCCCGTTCAGCACCAATGTCGGCGAGGCGATAATCCAACAGCCAGCGATCATTACCGTCGCAACGTACCTGAACATGGCGCAGAGATAAGTAAGCCTCAAGGTTCCATTTTTGCTTTAGTGCTGGATGGTTCTTACGGATAATGCACATTTGATGGTCACGATAGATCTCCTGTTCGCAAATATCATCTGGCGGTAGTAGGGTCAGTTTGGCATCGTTTATGTCGATGTCTTTCCCTGTTAAGCCCAAATCTAACTCACCGCGCTGTAGCATCTTAAAGGTATTATCCGACCATGGATGAGTACTAATAGTAACGCCCGGGGCCTGTTGAAAAATAGCAGGTAAAAAGTGCGGTAATATTAAAGGGTAGACGCTTTCCACCGCCGCAATTTGAAAGCGGTACTCACTGCTTTGTGGCGAAAACTCTTCAGGCTGTGTCAGCATTTCCAGCTGGTTAATCAACAGATCGAGTTTCGGTTTTAGGAATAGAGAACGCGGTGTGGGTGTCAGTCCATGTGAATTACGTGTAAACAACGGGTCGTCAAATTGAGTACGCAATTTGGCAAGTGATTTACTCACTGCCGACTGGCTAAGGCACAGTCGATGTGCCGCTCGGGTAACGTTGAGCTCTTCCATCAGTACCTTAAAACAAACCAGCAGATTGAGATCAATACGCGCCAATTTCTCTATATTCATTATGATTTTCCTTAAAGGAATAATGGTCATGATTATACATCATTTCCATTCATATCATCAGATGATTAAGCTTCACAAATAGTTCTTGTTCAATTTGGAGTGTAGTGTGCCTAGCCATATTTCTAACAGTAAAATGCAGATGGCGTTATTGACCCTTTTGGTACTTTTTAGCCCACTTGCGATAGATATTTATCTTCCTGCGTTACCTCTTATCGCTTCCACGTTTCAGGTAGATAATGCGCTAGCACAAGACACGATCACTTGGTTTTTGTTTGCTATGGGTGTCGGTCAGCTTTTTGCCGGCCCGTTGGCAGATAAACTCGGACGTCGAACTGTTGCATTGGGTGGTATCACCATTTACGCAATGAGTGCTTTATTGGCGTGGAGTGCTCAAAATATAGAGTGGATGTTGATGTCACGATTGCTACAAGGCTTAGGCGCATGCGCGACATCGGTGGCAGCCTTTGCAACAGTTCGCGATATCTTTGGTCCGGAAAAAAGCGGCAAGATGATTAGCTACCTTAATGGTGCGATCTGCTTTATTCCGGCACTGGCGCCTATCCTAGGCAGTTGGCTGACGCAACAATTTGACTGGCGTGCGAATTTTAGTTTTATGGCTGGTTTTGCGGTGATCTCTGGTGCGTTGATGTTCCTGATGATGAAGGAAACCAATCCGGCGACAGAAAAACAAGCGGTATTTAAACTCAGCCGATACTGGGCAGTGTTAAGTACATCGTCTTTTATTTTCCATGCATCGCTGTGTTTGATGGCAATGGCAGTTATCATTGCCTACGTGACTTCTGCGCCGTCAGTACTGATGACCGGAATGGGTTTATCTATGAATGAATTTACCTTCTGGTTTGGCGTGAATGCAGTGATAAACATCGCGGCATGTATGCTTGCACCTAAGTTTATGGATCGTTTTGGTACACACAACACGCTGGTTGTGGGCATTTCTACTTTAGGTCTTGCTGGTGTGGTTATGATGCTGATGAACGGCCAAAACACCGCGTTCTCTTTTATGCTACCGATCTTTATGTCTTCAGTGGGCTTCGCACTTATTCTTGGCGGAGCGGCTGGTAAGGCGTTAGAACCGTTCGGTGATAAAGCGGGCACGGCGGCAGCGTTACTTGGCTTGTTCCAAATGAGTGGTTCTGGTCTGTTGGTTGGTACGCTGCAGCGTTTATCAGTGGATTCGCAAACACTGATTGCACTTCACATGTGGATAATGCTACCTGCACTTGTCATATTGTTTACCAAAGCAGGTAAGAATTGGCATTCAAGCTTTGTTAAAGCGTAATTCTGCGTAAATTAGTATTTTCCAATATGCGGATCGAGTGTATATTTGTCGTTCACACTTTTTCAGACACCATAATGGAATTCAAAAAGTAATGTCGTTAACCACGTATGAAATGGCTCGTATTTTAGAGCAAATGGAAGAATCACCAGAAAAGGTGATGTTTGGTAAGTTGCTTAATGAGCTGGGCAATCAAAGCTCCGAGCGCATTCGTAGTGCGGCAAAACAAGTACCACTGCCAATCTTGCGTGATATTGTGTACCAATTTCAACAAGTGATTGAATCACGTAAAGGTGAGCAAGTTGAGTTACTAGCGAAAGACATCGCTCAGCAAGGCATCTCTGCGGATGATTTGCTCGCTTACCTGAACAAGCAATAAATAAGTCCCCACCGTTGTGGGGATTTTTATTTAGCCAGCTTATTTCGCAGAAATTGGTCGCATGAATACCGGCCAGGGCCCCATACGAGCACAACCAGTATCATGAGCCCCCATAACTTGTGATCATGAAAGCCTTTCTCCCACAGCAGCGGGTAGGATAGGACCGCGATGATGTTAAATACAAACAGCACTATTGCCATCGGGCGAGTAAACACGCCCAATGCGATAAAGATTGGCACAATTAGCTCTGTTGCTGTACCCAGATAAGCCGCTAGCTCCCAAGGCAACAATGGTACCTGGTACTCAAACTCAAACAGATATAGCGTACTTTGCCAAGAGGCTACCTTTACCAGACCTGAGTTGAAGAAAACCCACGCAACCCAAAAACGGCAAGTTAGCAACAGTAAAGGGGTTATACGGCTCTTAAAGGTGTTGGTGTATCCATCGTAATGAGTGATTAAGCGTTTAATCGTTTCTGCCATGACTTCCTCCTTAACGTTGTTGCACCGTAAAACCTTCAATCAAATCCAGCAGCATAAGCGTATTTAGATGAGGAAGCAGCGGCTGCGCTATGTCTCCCAGACTTAGCTTACTCTCTAAACAACGCAGTAATTGGTAGGCTTCAATCTCCAGCACATGGCACAACACATCCCCATTCCTCTTGAGTGAGATGGCACCGCATTGCGATAGATTGATATCGAGCTGTTCGAAGTGCTGACGCTGAATTGCAGTAAAGAGATCAAAAACCGCATAGCGAGACTCAAAACTACGGACTCCGTTGTGCAAATGGAAAATCAACTGAGGTTGTTGGTCTGTATTGATCTCAGCGAGTTTGTTTAATGGGGTTAATTCTGTTGTGGGTAATTGCTCACGTTGCGCTTGGCGGGTGAGATCCATCTCCCACTCAAAACGAGCGACCTCCGGGCTATAAGGGACCTGCGACGTGACATTCTCGAATAACTTGATAGTGTCGTAAAAGCTTTCACCGTAATGAGCAACCCGTCCTTCCTCCAATGGATGATTCAGAACGTGTTGCCGGGTAATTTGTGTAAAGCACTCTTTGCCGAGTAATGCTTCAACCATAGGGTAAGTTGCCGACAAAACTTCACTTAAGCTAATGATGAAGTTGTTGCGATAAATCTGTATGCGTTCATCTGCACTGAAGAAGTCACCAGCGATGTCGCACTCTTCGCCTGATGCCTGATAGTGCAGTGCTTTGGCGAACTGGCTCTGTAATGTTGCAAGGTTCATGATGCTTTCCTCGCGCCATTTTCAATCGAGGCGGCATCGTGTTCTGAAAGTACGAGCGAGGCTTTGTCTGCTTCTGCTAACAATACTTCAGGTGCGGGAATATCTAAATCCCACTCAATTAAGGTATGTCGAGAACCATGCTGCTGGATCCAGTGGCGATACAGTTGCCATACCTCATCACTGACCGGGCGACTGTGGGTATCAATCCAAATCTCACCTTTATCCAATTTCTTGATGGTAAAACCGGCGAGGTGAATTTCATCTACCTTATCAGCCGGAATCGCGTTTAGGTATGCGTCGCAATCAAAGCCGTGGTTGAATGCAGAAACGTACACATTGTTTAAATCGAGCAGCAAACGGCAGTCCGTACGCTTTTGTACCTCAGCCAGAAATTCCCACTCATTAATGGTGGAATGCTGAAACTTCACATAACTCGATGGGTTCTCGATTAAGATTTCACGCTGCAGATAGTCTTGTACTTCCTGTACATTGCGCGAAAAAACATTTAAAGCTTCTTCGGTATAGGGCAGGGGAAGAAGGTCGTTAAAGTAGTGACCGCCGTTCTCACTCCAGCTTAGATGGTCAGAAACAAACAGCGGGTCAATGACATCGATAAGAGCTTTAAGCTGGGCCAAATGTTTGTGACTGACTCGGTTTACAGAGCCAAGAGATAAACCAATACCATGGCAACTGATTTGATAAATTTCACGTAGGGATTGAAGTTGTAAGCGCTCGGTTGAGTTTGGCTGAAAGTAGTTCTCGCTGTGAACCTCTAGCCACGACAAGTCCGACGGGTTGCGACTGAAATAATCTAGGTGAGGCATGCGTAATCCAACTCCAACGAGGTTTTGCAAAGCTTGATGTTTCACGTGAAACTCCTTTTCCAAACGAGACTAAGCCAAAAGAGAAGGGTGTGTGGGTTGAGCATACACACCCTAGTCATCCCCGTAGGGATAATTTACGAAGAGGTGGTACTACCGCCTGCCAATTTGTCGCACAAACCTTTTGGTACCACGACAAAGGCGTCTTTTTGGCTGTCTTGCTTAGCGGTGCCGGCACAAGAGCTGTTTTTAGTTGCACAGTCATTTTTGCCCGCTTTCGCCACACCAAAGCATTTTTCTTGTTCGGCTGCAACGGCAGAAGTTGCAGTCAGCATCGTGCCTCCTAAAGCGATAAGACCCGTAACCGCAGCAGCAACAGCAAGATTCGAAGTTTTCATAACAATTTCCTCTGAGTGATTTCCTTTACTTCCAGTAAGCAAGAAGGTACGACACCGTGTTGGTCGGTATTTGTCCACTTGCTTAATTTATGAGATAGGAAGGAGAGGCAAAAACTTTCAGTGAAATTGGCGGTTAGCCTCTCTTTTGGCTGCTCTTTTCTTATAACTGACTGAACAAGTGAGCAAAAAAACAACGAATTTTTTATCAAGTTTTGTCTAAACAGCGCCCAGCTGTTTAGGTTATAATCGGTTTTTATGTATAAATAACCAGTAGCTCATCATGATGGATCCATCTCTATTACTCGACGGTTTAAACGATAAACAGCGTGAAGCCGTTGCAGCACCTCTAGAAAACTTACTCGTCCTTGCTGGTGCAGGAAGTGGTAAGACTCGCGTTCTTGTTCACCGAATCGCTTGGTTGATGTCTGTAGAACAAGCTTCTCCATTTTCAATCATGTCAGTAACCTTTACTAACAAAGCGGCAGCGGAAATGCGTGGCCGTATTGAAGAGTTGATGATGGGCAGTGCGTCAGGCATGTGGAATGGTACTTTCCATGGTATTTGTCATCGTATCCTGCGGGCGCACTATCTTGATGCCAAGCTACCGGAAGATTTTCAGATCATCGACAGTGATGACCAGCAGCGTTTGATTAAGCGCTTGATCAAAGCACAAAACCTGGATGAAAAGCAGTGGCCTGCACGTCAGGTAGGTTGGTGGATCAACGGCAAGAAGGATGAAGGTTTACGTCCGGCTCATATCGATGCCTATCATGATCCAGTGACCAAAACTTACCTGCAGTTATATACCGCGTATCAGGAAGCGTGTGATCGCGCTGGTTTGGTCGACTTTGCGGAAATCTTGCTTCGCGCTCATGAGCTACTGCGCGATAACAAGTTTGTCCGCGAGCATTACCAGGCGCGCTTTAAGCACATTTTGGTCGACGAGTTTCAGGATACCAACAACATTCAATACGCTTGGCTACGCATGATGGCGGGGCCTGATTGTCATGTGATGATTGTGGGCGATGATGACCAGTCTATTTATGGCTGGCGTGGTGCGAAAGTGGAGAACATTGAAAAGTTTACGCGTGAGTTCCCAAGTGTCAGCACCATTCGTCTTGAACAAAATTACCGTTCAACTAAAACGATTCTAGAAGCGTCGAACGCCCTGATTACCAACAATACCGAACGCATGGGTAAAGAGCTTTGGACGGATGGGGTCGTTGGCGATCCAATCTCGATCTATAGTGCTTACAACGAGCTGGACGAAGCCCGTTTTGCCGTAACTAAAATTAAAGAGTGGCAAGATAAGGGCGGGGTCCTTAATGATGCCGCAATGCTTTACCGCAATAATGCCCAGTCTCGTGTTCTGGAAGAAGCGTTAATTCAAGCAGGCCTTCCATACCGTATTTATGGTGGTATGCGATTCTTCGAACGTCAGGAAATCAGAGATGCATTGAGCTACCTGCGTTTGATGGCCAACCGCAACGATGATGCAGCATTTGAGCGAGTAGTGAACACACCGACGCGTGGCTTAGGGGATAAGACACTTGAGACGATTCGTCGTGCCGCTCGTGATCGCGGCTGCACCATGTGGGAAGCCAGTGTCGCGATGCTGGATGAGAAAGTGCTATCCGGTCGAGCAGCAGGCGCATTGAGTCGTTTTATCGAACTCATCACGGCGTTGGAAGATGATACGCTGGAGATGCCTCTGCACGAGCAAACAGACCATGTGATCAAATACTCTGGGTTGTTTGCCATGTATGAGCAAGAAAAGGGCGAGAAGTCCAAAGCGCGTATTGAGAACTTGGAAGAACTAGTGACAGCGACCCGTCAGTTTGAGAAACCTGAAGAAGCGGAAGAGATGTCTCTGCTTACTGCATTCCTGACTCATGCTGCGCTTGAAGCTGGAGAGGGACAAGCCGATGAGTTTGAAGATGCGGTGCAATTGATGACTTTGCACAGTGCAAAAGGGCTGGAGTTCCCATTAGTGTTCATGGTCGGCGTGGAAGAAGGCATGTTCCCAAGCCAGATGTCCGCTGAAGAAGCCGGGCGTTTAGAAGAAGAGCGTCGCCTGTGCTATGTCGGTATGACGCGCGCAATGCAGAAACTCTACATCACCTATGCCGAAATGCGTCGTTTATATGGCCAGGACAAGTACCACAAGCCATCACGCTTTATTCGTGAACTGCCTGAAACCTGCTTGGATGAAGTCCGCATGAAAGCACAAGTCAGTCGTCCGTCGACGAGCGGTCGTTTTAGTCAGAGTGCAGTCAAAGAGAACTTCAATGAGACTGGTTTTTCGCTAGGTGCTCGCGTGATGCATCCTAAGTTTGGAGAGGGCACCATCATTAACTTTGAAGGCAGTGGCCCACAAAGCCGAGTGCAAATTGCCTTCAATGGCGAAGGTATTAAGTGGTTAGTGACCGCTTATGCAAGACTTGAGAAGCTTTAAGGCCTCTCAATAAATAGCAAAAGTTAGAGCTGCTTCGGCGGCTCTTGTTCTATCGGGCGCTTTTTAACATAAGGCTTATTGCGTTAGGTGAACTATTACCTGATAAGTGACCGTCTGACGGGAATTTCAGGCAAAGAAAAACCCCGAGGGCTTACGCCCGTCGGGGTTATAGTCTTACTCGCAGCAATCCAGCTACTAAAAGTGCTCCATGCATCAAATCCATGATAGTGTGCTGATTCCTTCAGCTTATTCCTTTCGTCGCCTTCCTAGCGGTGTCCTTGACCTGATCCTGGTCTGCTAACAATCCTCGTTAGCTCTCATCACTTGTTCCCTGAGCGGTGTCCCTGACATCATCCTGATGTTCAATCCTTGCCTCGTCCAGAGGTGTCCATTTCCCGTCCTTAGTAGCAACCATCCTAGTCACTATTGATTCCGTTCAATGTCCAGTTTTGCATTCCATGCCCGACTATTCATCCTGAATAACCGTTTCTTCTTCCTGAAGTCTACCAAATCCTTGGTAATTCCTGTTCCGTGTCAGCATCCTTCCGACAGGTTTAATATTACGGTTTTTATGCATCTCGGCAATGGTGGAAATTCACATTTTTGTTGTTTTAATGCAGCTCAAAATCACACATCCCTTATTATTCAATGTCTTATGTGTATCTGATGGTGCTTTTTCTACTAAAAAAGCGTGTTTTACCTAACCCTTTGTGCGAGATCTCGCACAAAGGGGTGGGTCAAAGACTCCTAGTTACCGATCGCGACACCTTCACGGCGTGGATCGGCAGCACCTTCCAGACTATCTGAGGTGATTCGAATGGCATGCAAACCAGAATTCAAATCACGTATTTCTGTGACAAAACCAATCTTTTCTAACTCTGGTTGTAAGCGGGTGGCCGCAGTACCTTGTTCAATGTCTAACGTGCCAAAGCGGTTGAGTAGTCTTGGCTGATTGATAGCTTGTTGGATATCCATATCCCATTGAGTATGAGCAATAATGGTTTGAGCGACGTAACCAATAATACGACTGCCTCCCGGCGAACCAATCGCCATGTAAGGCTTGCCGTCTTTGAGCATGATCGTCGGAGCCATAGAGGAACGTGGACGTTTACCTGGCTCTAAGCGGTTAGCTATCGGATTTCCATCTTGATGGGTACGGAACGAGAAGTCGGTCAGTTCGTTGTTGAGTAAAAAACCGCGAACCATTAACCGCGAGCCAAAAGCGTTTTCAATCGTTGTGGTCATGGATACCACATTGCCCTGCTTATCGACGATATTGAAATGGCTGGTAGAGGGGAGTTCAATCGACTCATCTATGCTGAGATTCATTGCATGAGACCATGGAGGGTTCCCGGCTACGACTTCTGGCAGTGTTTTTCCGATTTTAATCAATGCTGCTCGCTGCTTTAGATAGTCTGAGTCCAATAATCCTTCGATGGGCAGCGGTACATAGTCTTGGTCAGCCATGTACTTGCCGCGATCAGCGAAGGCGAGGCGAGAGGCATCTGCAATCACTTGCCAAGATTTGGCACTTTCTGCGCCCCAACCTTTGAGATCGTACTGCTCACTGATTGCCAGAATCTGTCCCACCGTTAATGCGCCAGAACTTGGTGGTCCCATACCGCAGACATCATAGCTTTGATAAGCGACACACACGGGGTCGCGCTGCTTGATTTGGTAGGTATCAAAGTCTGACTGCGCGAGTACACCCGGATTTCCCGGCGCGTTTTGTACGGTATTAATAATGTCCTGAGCGATATCACCTTGGTAAAAGGCCATGGCACCTTTATCTGCAATCGCCGTTAAAGTTTGCGCGTATTGGGGATTTTTAAGCGTTGTTCCCGCAGCTTTGGGTGAACCATCTTGATTAAAGAAATAGGCTTTGGTCGCGGGGAAGCGTGATAGACGTTCCGCGTCAGTGTCTATCAGGCTTGCAAGTCGGGGGCTGATGCTAAATCCTTGTTCAGCAAGTTTGATAACAGGCTGAATGATCTTTTTCCATTCTAACTTGCCGTACTGTTGGTGAGTGTCCCATAAGAGTTTTACTGTTCCTGGGGTGCCAACGGAGCGACCGCCAACAACGGCATCATAAAACTGCAGGGGCTGGCCGTTGTCATCCTGAAACAATTGCGGAGTGGCGGCTAACGGTGCAGTTTCTCGGCCATCAAAGGTGGTGAGCTTTTGCTTGTCGTTATCCCAATACACCAAAAATGCGCCGCCTCCGATACCTGAGGACTGGGGCTCAACTAAGCCAAGCATCAACTGAATTGCCACCATGGCATCTATCGCATTGCCGCCTTGTTCAATTACGTCGGCGCCCGCTTGTGTTGCAATCGGATTTGCGGCCGTAACCATAAAGTTTTTGGCTGTTACCAGCTGCTTTTGTTCTACGCCGGTGCTTTGCTCTGGGGCCACTGCATCCGTGGCTTGATTGGCGAAGGCTTGGCTCGTCAGGGTTAAAGGGGAAGTGAGGAAAAGGCCCGTAGTGACGAGCCGATTGAACGTCGATTGCATGATGACTCTCCATGTTACCAGTTGAATATCCAGCTTGGCAGCGATGGAGAGGATCGTCGAGTAAGCGGTCTTAGAAATGTCGGTTGTGCGACGCTTTTAAATCAGCCAGTTACACCGTAAAGGTACGGATGGTTTGCAGTAAGATGCTGCCACCGACTAGCGTGAACACCACACCGCATAAACCATCGATGTAAATACCGGCTTGTTGTAATCTGCGCTTCAATCTTTGTGTAGAGAGCATCCAGGCCAGGCTGGAAAACCAAAGTAGCGATAAACCAAATAGAATTACCAGGGCGATGCCTTTACCCGTAACAGACATGCCAGCAGGAACCAAACTCGACATTAAGCTGACGAAAAATACTAAGGCTTTTGGATTCAGAATGTTGGTCGCAAAACCCTTAGTGAAGGCCTGACGTTTATTGTTGATGACGAGGTTCTTCGCTTGATTCGGTTGATCCGATGATGGTTGTTTGATCATGGCGATCATGGCGATCATGGCGATCACGGCTCGAAGTGCGCCAATACCTAAATAGAGTAAGTAACTGCCGCCGAGTAGTTGTAGAACAGAGTACAGCATAGGGTGTTGATGAACGATGTAACTCACGCCTGTCAGGCTAAACAGTGAATGGAGCAAGATGCCAACTGACAGACCTAACGCAATGTACAGGCCAGTTTGGCGGCCATGACGCGTGGCGTTTTGCACAACTAAGGCAAAGTCGGGACCAGGACTCATTAAAGCAAGAAAGTGGATGCTGGCCAGCGTAATTAGGATGGTGGATTCATTCATAAACACATCTCAAAACATAATGAATAGCGCTTATTGTCGCCATGGGTGGCGTGGTGCGCTTGTAAAAAACTGACAGTATTACGTAGAAAGGGCTTCAGGGGGTCACTTGCGACGGAGACACGCCGTAAGTCTGTTTAAACGCTTTACTGAAATGTGCCTGATCGTAAAAGCCAATTTGATGCGCGACTTCTGTTCCGCAGTATCCTGCCTGAAGTAGCTTCATACCTTGTTCAAGACGAAGTCGTGCGAACCACGCGTAAGGCGTCATTCCTGTTTGGGCTTTAAAGTGGCGCTGAAATTGGGTTGGGCTTAGCTGGCAGAGTTCGGATAGTGAATCCAGACGAACGGACTGATCGAGATTGGCCATTAAGTAATCTTTCAAGGTATTGAGTGACTGTTTCCCCAAGGGGATGACTTTTTTCCTTGCAAGTGATCCATAGCGTTCAAAAAGCGGGTTAAACCCTTCAAATAGTAGACAATCTTTAGCCAACTGGCTGATATTTTTATGTCTAAGCTGGCTGTGTAAGTTACTAAGTTGTGAAAATATTTGCGGATCAGAGATGATCAGCTCATTAAAGCTGATTATTTGACCACTTTGTCTAAGATCAGCTAGATCGCTGAGCAAGTGTGGCTCGATCGAAAACACATTGACTTCGTAGCCGTCAGCTAGCTTAGATTGACCATCATGTAACTCATCCGGCGGCATAATAACGATTTGTCCGTAGCCGACTTGGTGGTGACTTCCCTGATACTGGAACTTCTGCTCGCCATGCGTGATCAGACCAAGGTGAAAATCCAGATGGTAATGCTTTTGAAAAGCAAATTTCTGGTATTTCGCCTCAATCAGACTCAGTTGTTCATGGTCGGTCGCGTAGTATTGAATTTGTTCCATTACATACAAAAAAGCTTGGTCATTATCTGACCAAGCTTATCTATCAAAGACGGAATTGTCTTGTAAAAAACGATCACTGTGGTTGGATTGCTCGGCGTGCTTGCCGATTGTTACGCAATCCATCAAAGCTAAATATGACTAATGCGCCCCAGATAAAGGCAAATGTGATCGCTTTGTCCATAGTAAAGACCTCACTGTACATTAGCACCGCGAGTAAGAACATCAGGCTCGGTCCAATATACTGGAAGAAACCTAATGTAGACAGTTTCAGGCGTGTGGCTGCTCCGGTAAAACATAGCAGGGGTAATGTTGTTATCACGCCCGCGGCAACAAGCAACCCATTCAGGTGCATTGTGTTATCAAGCATATTTGAGGTTACCGAGTCTGCAATGAACAGCAGGTAGATTGCCGCTGCTGGTAGCAGAATTAGGGTTTCCACAAACAGGCCGGTTTGCGCGTCAACAGCAACTTTCTTGCGGATCAGGCCATAGAATCCAAAACTCATGGCAAGCGCCATGGCGACCAAAGGTACAGAGCCAAACACAAACAGCTGCACTAAAACACCACAAACTGCAAGCGTGACAGCAAACCACTGTAATTTACGTAGCCTTTCACCGAGGAAAATCATCCCGAGCAGCACGTTGATTAATGGGTTGATGTAGTAACCCAGACTAGCATCGAGCATATGATTGGCGTTGACCGCCCAAATAAAGATCAGCCAGTTGGCACCAATGAGTACAGAGCTTGAGAGTAGGTAAGCGGCTTTACTTTTGTTTTTTGCTATTTCGTAAACCAAGCGCCAAGCACGGCTAAAATGGATCAGTGCCGCAAGCAAAAAGAATGACCAAACGACTCGATGGCTTAAGATCTCTAAAGGAGAGACCTGCATAATAGATTTGAAATACATTGGAGCGATGCCCCACATCGTGTAAGCACCAACTGCAAGCAGGACACCTTGCCGGGCACGCTGTTGTTCTTCTAGTGTCATGACGTGTCACCTAATTGTATTTATAGAGCAGAGAAGCAGTATACGAGTCGTGTTGGCAAACACCTAGCAATTTGCGGTTTTATTCACCATCAAACCCCATTACAATGTGCCCTCATTTTGTGTGCTGATGGCATACAGAAGCATTCCTACGTTCACCCAATCTGAGACTATTCATGACCTCGACCTTGTTAGCCGAACCTTCAGACTCTGCTGTTACGCCTCAACGTGTGTTGGAGGATGTCTTCGGTTATCAGACATTCCGCGATGGTCAGCAAGAAGTTATCGATGCTGCTATTGATGGACGAGACAGCTTAGTCATTATGCCAACTGGCGGTGGTAAGTCTCTCTGTTATCAAATTCCTGCGCTGGTACGAAGTGGGATTACCTTGGTCATTTCTCCGTTGATTTCACTGATGAAAGATCAGGTGGACCAGCTAAAAGCCAATGGTGTCGCGGCGGAATGCGTGAATTCGACCATGAACAGAGAAGAACTGCTGAGTGTGTATAACCGCATGCACAACGGGCAGTTGAAGTTGATTTATGTCTCGCCAGAGCGTGTTTTGATGCGTGATTTTATCGAACGTCTGGAGAGCTTGCCGCTGACCATGATTGCAGTCGATGAGGCGCACTGTATCTCACAGTGGGGGCATGATTTCCGTCCGGAGTACGCGTCACTAGGCCAACTAAAGCAACACTTTTCTCATGTACCCTTTATGGCGTTAACAGCGACGGCCGATGATGCCACGCGTCGAGACATCTTAGAGCGTTTGCGTCTCAACGATCCTCAGGTTTATCTCGGCAGCTTTGACAGACCAAACATTCGCTATAATCTGGTGGAAAAACACAAGCCGGTTTCTCAGATCATTCGCTATTTAGATACCCAGAAAGGGAACTGCGGCATCATCTATTGTGGCAGCCGCAAGAAAGTGGAAATGGTGACAGAGAAGCTGTGTAACAATCATATTCGAGCCGCAGGTTACCATGCTGGGATGGACACGGATGAACGCGCTTATGTTCAGGAAGCGTTTCAGCGAGATGATATCCAGATCGTGGTGGCGACCGTGGCCTTTGGTATGGGCATCAATAAACCTAACGTGCGCTTCGTGGTGCATTTTGATATTCCGCGCAATATCGAGTCTTACTATCAGGAAACGGGCCGAGCAGGGCGAGATGGCTTACCCGCAGAAGCGATGATGCTCTACGATCCGGCCGATATAAGTTGGCTACGCCGCATGCTGGATGAAAAAGACGAAGGTCCGCAGAAGCAGGTAGAAAGCCATAAGCTGAATGCGATGAGCGCGTTTGCCGAAGCGCAGACTTGTCGCCGTCAGGTTTTGCTCAACTATTTTGGCGAATATCGAGAGAAGCCATGTGGTAACTGTGATATTTGTCTCGATCCGCCCAAACATTTTGATGCAACCGAAGAGGCGCGTAAGGCGTTATCTTGTGTGTATCGTGTGAATCAGAGTTTTGGTATGGGGTATGTGGTAGAAGTACTGCGCGGTATGCAAAATATCCGTGTGCGTGAAAATGGCCACGATAAAATCTCAACCTACGGGCTCGGACGTGATCACAGCCATGATTATTGGGTGAGTATTTTCCGTCAGCTGATTCACAAAGGTTTGCTGTTTCAGAATATCACCCGCAACTCGACCTTGCAGCTTACGGAAGAAGCACGTCCATTGCTGCGTGGAGACGTCGCTCTCGAATTAGCGGTGCCACGTCTAGATACCACGGCACGTGCTGCTAAGTCCGATAAATTGACCAGCAAAAACTACGACAAGAAGCTGTTTGCCAAACTGCGTAAGCTGCGTAAGTCGATTGCTGACGAAGATGGCTTACCACCATATGTGGTCTTCAGCGATGCAACATTGATAGATATGGCGGAGATTCTACCAACATCTTACGGCGAAATGCTTGCTGTCAGCGGGGTGGGTCAACGTAAGCTTGAGAAATACGCCGATCCATTCTTAGACCTTATTCAAGAACACATTACCCAACACGGTTAAGGAAATTACATGCACAAGGAATTTGGCCTCGCTGAATACATTGCCGAAGAAGGTCGCCTACTGATTACCGCGCCACGCTTCGACTTAGATACGTTTCCGGTGCTGGGTGAGCGTTTGGTTGGCCTATTATCGGCTACAGTAGTAGAAAAGCAGTGGGATGCGGATATTCATTCCTGGTTGATTGACTTTGAAGGTTGTCGACTATTTATGAAGGCGGAGCACTACAGCGAGGCGATATGGTTTGAAGCACTCGCAGTGGAAGAGAGCAGGGAAGATCTCGATTATCTTGCCGGATTATTCCATCGCGGATTCTGATATAAACTTGTTAAGGGTGTTTCACATGAACCCCCCTTTTTTATGCACAAACGTTTGCGTAAAAGCCACTGCTTGCGAGCGGAATTGGTTAATGTATAATCGCCCACCGCTTCGCTTTATACAGGCGTAGCCAGTTTATTTTCTATTTAACATTGTTGGTAAGAGTCGTTTTTAGATTGAAAACGCTCGATTTGGGTTCCCTCGCCCCCAAACCAAACTAAAAAGGTATCGCATGAGTAACTTTACCCCTGCGCAGCAGCGCAACGCCCTTATCTATCTGGTTTTATTTCATCTGATCATTATTGCATCCAGCAATTACCTGGTTCAGCTGCCCTTTACGATTTTTGGTCTTCATACCACATGGGGCGCATTTACCTTCCCATTTATCTTTTTGGCCACGGATTTAACGGTACGTGTCTTTGGTGCAGCATTAGCACGTAAGATCATTTTCTTAGTTATGCTGCCTGCTTTGGCCGTGTCTTACTTCCTGTCAGTGGTGTTTTTTGAAGGTCAATTTCAAGGGGTTGCTCAGCTGAGCGAATTTAACCTGTTCGTCGCACGTATCGCAGTGGCGAGTTTTATGGCTTACTTGCTGGGTCAAATTCTGGATGTGCATGTTTTTAACCGCCTTCGCCAGATGAAACAATGGTGGGTTGCGCCTACCTGTTCCACACTGTTTGGTAATGCTCTTGATACCATCGCGTTCTTTGCTATTGCGTTTTATCAAAGCCCAGATCCATTTATGGCTGAGCATTGGACCGAGATTGCGCTGGTGGACTACGGCTTTAAGCTGGTGATCAGTCTTGGTTTGTTCGTCCCTATGTATGGCGTATTACTTAACTATCTGATCAAAAAGCTGACCGCAGTGAATCCGGACTTCAAAGTGACGACGACTGCTTAGTCAGGAAGCGTTCCGCGAATACCAAAAAGCCGCTTGTTTTTAACAGCGGCTTTTTTGTGTCTCTAGGCGGGGTGTACAGCATAGGAAGCATTTAGATCATAGGTGTCCAAAAGCGATTTTAGCTGAACAGAAGCATGATTAAGTAAATAAAAAAGGCTCCAATGGAGCCTTTTGTCTGTCACTAAGTCTTTGTTATAGCGATGAAATTGTTAATGGCCAGCCAATGTCGGTCTGGCGGTTTGATTCAATTTCCAGTTCTGCGGCGGTTAGTGGGTTGGCTTCTAACCATTTTGCGTCGATACCTAACGTCAGATTATCACCTTCTGCCGAAAGTGTTACTTGAGGCTCTAAGCTAGGATTACGGCGATGGGTAAGCAGTACCGCAAGTCGCAATAGTCGCAATACACGTTTAGCGCTGTTACCAGATAGGGCATGTTGCTCAGGTAAAGATGTGAGCTGCTCACGGTAACGACGGGCTATCTCACCGATAAAGAATTTTTGCGCGCGTGTGAATCCCGGGAGATCTAAGTTCTGAAGCAAGTATGCACTGTGCTCACCACCTTTCTTAAAGTCAATGGTCAAGCCAATCTCATGTAACTTGGCAGCGGTTTCCAGTAGAACTTCACCCTGAGGTTCTGCAATCCATCCGTCACCACCGGCTTGTTGTAATAGCTTGCTGGCAAGGTTTGCCACTTGTTCACCGTACTCGCAATCCAGCTGATAACGACTTTGAACACTGCAGATAGTGCGTGAGCGGATGTCGTTCTGGCGTAACTCTTCGACCATTTCGTACACCAGACCTTCACGCAGAGCGCCTCCTGCAAGCGTCATCGCATCGATCTCAAGTAACTCAAACACAGCAATCAGAATTGACAGACCACTTGGGAAGACTAGCGCGCGCTCGAGCGTCAGGCCTTCGATGTCGAGCTCTTCTAAATGATCGGCTAACATGGCTTGTTTTTGCAGGCGTTTAAGTTTGGAGTGAGTAATTACTTCGTCCATCCCCTGTGCCAGCATTATCTCTTGTAGTGCCTGAACAGTACCAGATGCGCCGACACAAACATCCCAACCCAAGTCGATATACTGCTCTAAAATCGGCTTGATAGTCTGTTTTGCGCCTTCAATAGCAGCATCAAAGTTACGACCGCTCAGTTGACGGTCTTTAAAGAAGTTCTCCAACCAGGTCACACAACCCATTTTTAAACTGGTGAGTGCTTTGGTTTCGAACCCTTCCCCGATAATAAGCTCAGTACTGGCACCGCCGATATCGACCACGAGGCGGCGACCACTGCCTCCAGAAGTATGAGCGACGCCCTTATAGATAGTCGCGGCTTCCTCTTCACCGGAGATAACTTCGATAGGATGACCAAGAATGTCACACGCCTTCTCGAGAAACTTATCCACATTGGTCGCGGTACGTAAGGTAGCGGTACCGACGATGCGAATGTTCTGTTTAGGAATATCTTGCAAGCGTTCCGCAAATAGACTTAAGCAGTCCCATCCTCGCTGCATAGCTTCCATACTAAGAGAATTATGTTCATCTAAGCCCGCCGCTAGACGAACTTTGCGCTTAATTTTAGCCATTGTTTGAACGCTGCCATCGATGTGACGCACAACGAGCATGTGAAAACTGTTCGACCCGAGGTCGATGGCGGCGTATAGCGGTGATGATCCTGCTTGACTCATAGTCGGCTTAACATTCCTTTATGATTGTTTTGGCGCTGATTGACGTGGCTGACGAGGACGACGTCCTTGTTGCTTACGGTTACCAGAGCGAGTACCGCCTGTATTTGTGCGGCGCTGTTGAGTACGTGGTGCACGCATACGGATAGGAGCTGGCAGATCTTGAATCAGAGCTGACGCATCGTATTCCGATACAGGGACAGTGTGTTCGATGTATTCTTCAATCGCAGGCAGGTTGATCGCGTACTCTTCACAAGCAAAGCTGATAGAGTGACCGCTGGCACCTGCACGACCGGTACGACCGATGCGGTGTACATAGTCTTCGCAATCGTCTGGCAGGTCGTAGTTGAATACGTGTGTTACTTGAGGAATATGTAGGCCACGCGCGGCTACGTCTGTCGCGACCAAGATATCTACATCACCTTTAGTGAATTGTTCAAGAATTTTTTCACGTTTTTTCTGTGGTACATCGCCCGTCAATAGACCAACACGATGACCATCGGCTGCCAGGTGACCCCAAACAGATTCACATTTGTGCTTGGTGTTAGCAAATATAATCGCACGATCTGGCCATTCTTCTTCAATAAGTGTCTGAAGAAGCTTCATTTTGTCTTCGTTAGATGGGTAGAAAAGCTCTTCCTGAATACGGTGGCCAGTTTTTTGCTCCGGTTCTACCACGACATGTTCTGGGTTGTGCATGTGCTCAAAGGCAAGTTCTTGTACTCGGTAAGACAGTGTCGCTGAGAACAGCATGTTCAGACGTTCTTTTGGCTCAGGCATGCGACGGAACAAGAAACGGATGTCTTTAATAAAACCAAGATCGAACATACGGTCTGCTTCATCTAACACAACCGCTTGAATGTTATTCAGGTTAAAGACTTTTTGCTTATAGAAGTCGATGATACGGCCTGTGGTGCCGATCAGTATATCTACGCCGTCTTGGAGCTTAGCCAATTGCTTGTCGTAGCTTTCGCCACCGTAAGCCAACGCCGCTTTTAAGCCCGTGCTTGCAATCAGGGTTTCAGCATCATTATAGATCTGGATCGCCAATTCACGCGTTGGGGCCATAATAATGGCGCGTGGCTGCGTTGGTTTGCGACCTTCATGCTCCGGAGTCGTCATAAGGTGGTTGAAGGTTGCAGTGAGAAACGCGAGTGTCTTACCAGTGCCCGTTTGGGCCTGGCCTGCGATGTCTTGGCCGGTGAGCAGTACCGGCAACGCCAAGGCTTGGATAGGGGTACAAAACTCAAACCCTTTTTTATCCAATCCATCAATAACTTGGGGCTCTAACCCCAAATCGGCGAACTTTTGCTCTGTGATATGCGTCTTTTTCATGGCTATAGAATATCAGCTAAAGCTTGCATTACGAAAGTAAATACATTCCAATAGGGCATCAAATTACTGGTTATCATCCAACCAGTTTCGAAAAACACATTGGAGTGGAAGATGAGTGATAAGATTTTGCAGCTAACTGATGACGGTTTTGAAAACGATGTAATCAACGCTGCAGGCCCTGTATTAGTAGATTTTTGGGCAGAATGGTGTGGTCCTTGTAAGATGATTGCGCCTATCCTGGACGAAGTCGCTGAAGAGTACGAAGGCAAACTCACTATCGGTAAACTAAATATCGACCATAACGCAGGCACACCACCTAAGTTTGGTATTCGTGGCATTCCAACGCTACTGCTATTCAAAGACGGCAACGTAGCGGCAACGAAAGTTGGTGCTCTGTCTAAAACTCAACTTAAAGAGTTTTTGGACGCAAACATATAATCACCAAGTGATTACAGATAAAACCGTGCAACCATCAATGCACGGTTTTGTTTTTCTAACTCTGGACTAGAATATTAATTAGTGCTAACTTATCGCGCGTTAATTGAACAAATTTCTCTTCTTGGTCGATCCTGTGACCAAATCCATCTTAACTAGAAAACAGATCTTATTTTGACTAAACAAGAATCCACTACCATGAACCTTACCGAACTGAAGAACAGACCTGTGTCTGACCTTGTAAAACTGGGCGAAAGCTTAGGATTAGAGAACCTAGCGCGCTTAAGAAAACAAGACATCATCTTCGCGATTTTAAAAGCGCATGCTAAAGGCGGCGAAGACATCTTTGGCGATGGGGTTCTGGAAATTCTGCAAGACGGCTTTGGTTTCCTACGCAGTGCCGATAGTTCCTACCTTGCCGGTCCGGACGATATTTACGTATCACCAAGTCAGATTCGTCGTTTTAACCTACGTACTGGTGACTCAATTGCCGGTAAAATTCGCCCGCCAAAAGACGGTGAACGTTACTTTGCCCTTCTGAAAGTCAACACGGTTAACGCTGACAAACCGGACAACGCTCGTAACAAGATCCTATTTGAAAACTTAACGCCACTGCACGCCAATGAGCGTATGGTGATGGAGCGCGGTAACGGCTCTACAGAAGATATCACAGCACGTGTTCTGGATTTGGCATCACCAATCGGTAAAGGTCAGCGTGGTTTGATTGTTGCTCCGCCAAAAGCGGGTAAGACAATGCTTCTGCAAAACATTGCTCAAAGCATCGCTTATAACCACCCCGAGTGTGAACTGATGGTACTTCTTATCGACGAACGTCCGGAAGAAGTAACAGAGATGCAACGTCTGGTTAAAGGTGAAGTAATCGCTTCAACATTTGATGAGCCAGCATCTCGTCACGTTCAAGTAGCGGAAATGGTTATCGAGAAAGCGAAGCGCTTGGTCGAGCACAAGAAAGACGTGGTTATCCTACTGGATTCGATCACTCGTTTGGCGCGCGCATACAACACGGTTGTACCTTCATCAGGTAAAGTACTAACAGGTGGTGTGGATGCGAACGCACTGCACCGTCCTAAGCGTTTCTTCGGTGCGGCACGTAATGTAGAAGAAGGTGGTAGCTTAACGATCATCGCAACAGCACTAGTCGATACTGGTTCTAAGATGGATGAAGTTATCTACGAAGAATTTAAAGGTACAGGTAACATGGAATTGCACCTGAACCGTAAGATTGCAGAGAAGCGTGTCTTCCCTGCGATTGATTTCAACCGCTCTGGTACTCGTCGTGAGGAGTTACTGACTAAGAATGACGAACTACAGAAAATGTGGATTCTGCGTAAGATTGTTCACCCAATGGGGGAAATCGACGCAATGGAATTCCTCATCGATAAGCTAGCGATGACGAAGACCAATGATGAGTTCTTCGATGCGATGCGTCGTCAGTAACAACTGAGTTCTTAATCTAAAAAAGCCACCATAAATTATGGTGGCTTTTTTATTGCTTTCTAAGGATAGAAGCAGCAAAATGGGGACTAATGTTATCGGGAGGTTAACATGCAACAAGGAATGTTGTCGTCATTACTCCTGAGTTTGTCACTCGTGACCATACCTATGACCGCACCTGCGAAGGAAATGCAGGAGTCTGTGGTAAAGCAGTGGCTTCAGGATACCCAAATACAAGCCAAAGTCTCTGAGCTTCTTGAATATGTTGTCAAGGATGAGGTTGACTCGCTTAAATTTTCCCTCAATCGCCTAGCGTTACCTCAGCAAGAGGTAGTACGTTTCCGTTTGCTTGAAAAATTAGAACAGCAAGATGTGATTCTGACACCACGTATGGCGCTTTTTGTTGAGTCACAGAGTCGTATTACTCCCACCTATCAAGTACTCGAGCGTGGTGATGGCTACGAATTCACGGTTCCAGCCTTTAACTTTCCTGCCGTTGCGAGCCGTTTGGTCAAGCGCTGGAAGCAAGACCAGAACACGTTAGAATTTGTTCTTCAAGCTGAGCGCAAAGAGCTGGATCTTAGCCAATGGTTATCGGCAGGTACCTCACAGCAAACACAGGCTCGTGAAGCGCTATTGCTTCGTGAATTAGATAGCTTGTCCCCCGATGCATTAAATGCGTTAACCGTACAGTTGACTCAAATAGATGTAACCAGTTGGTTGCCATCTACAGCAGTGGTTGCTCGCTTAGCACAGGTAAGTCAGGATGAAGCAATGTACGATCTGCTGTGGCGGATGCGTGCCGACTACAATAGCTACGCAGAACTGGATCGGTTAGCCAAAATGGGTGATGCCTTCTCATTACGACAATTGATGAACTCAACGGTTAATCCAACGCTCAAACCTTATGCTATTGGCCTTTTAACCAAAACCTATCCATTAAGCCCTGAGGTGAAGCAGTTCTTAATCGCCAAAATGGCGCTGTCAGGAGAAGCGACACTGGTGGCGAGAGAGTTAGCACAACAAGGGCATCAAAACTGGCTTAAAGAGTTAGTCTCCGGGGACTATCAGGTTAAAGTGCGTCAAATCGAACAAGTTCTAAAGTAATACTACGCTTAAAACCCACACAAAATAGGAGGACCTTAGTGTCCTCCTATTTGTTATACTGCGAAAAGTTTAATCAGTCAGCAATCATGAAGGCCTATGAGTTTTAAGGATTTACGCGAATTTATTGACCATTTAGAGAAGAATGGCCGACTCAAGCGCATTACTCACCCAGTCGATCCCGCTTATGAAATGACAGAAATCAGCGATCGTACCCTGCGTGCTGGTGGTCCTGCATTATTATTCGAAAACCCAATTGGTTATGATGTTCCAGTACTGACCAACTTGTTTGGTACCCCGGAAAGGGTTGCGATTGGTATGGGACGTGAAGACGTAAAAGAGCTACGCGAAGTTGGTAAACTCTTGGCTTACCTTAAAGAGCCTGAGCCGCCGAAAGGCTTCAAAGATGCATTAGAGAAGCTACCAGTATTCAAGCAAGTATTGAACATGCCAGCCAAGCGTCTTCGTAAGGCACCTTGCCAGGAAATCGTCTGGCAGGGAGATGAGGTCGATTTAGATAAAATTCCCGTAATGAGTTGCTGGGCTGAAGATGTCGCTCCGTTGTTGACTTGGGGCCTGACCGTTACCAAGGGGCCGAACAAAAAACGCCAAAATCTAGGTATCTACCGCCAGCAAAAAATAGCGAAAAACAAAATCATCATGCGTTGGTTGGCTCACCGTGGCGGCGCGCTTGACCTTCGTGATTGGATGGAGACCAATCCAGGCAAACCATTCCCAGTATCGGTCGCCTTCGGTGCGGACCCTGCCACGATTCTTGGGGCAGTAACGCCAGTACCAGATACGTTGTCAGAATATGCTTTTGCTGGTTTATTGCGTGGCAGTAAAACCGAAGTCGTCAAATCCATCAGTAACGAGCTGGAAGTACCAGCGAGTGCGGAAATAGTGATGGAAGGCTATATCGACCCAAATGAGTTTGCTGATGAAGGCCCTTATGGTGACCACACGGGCTACTACAACGAAAAAGAAAAGCACCACGTCTTTACCATTACGCACATTACCATGCGTAAAGATCCGATTTATCACAGCACTTACACTGGTCGTCCGCCAGATGAACCCGCTGTATTGGGTGTGGCACTGAACGAGGTTTTCGTTCCTATTCTACAAAAGCAGTTCCCTGAGATAGAAGATTTCTATCTGCCTCCAGAAGGTTGTTCATACCGTATGGCGGTTGTAACCTTGAAGAAGCAATACCCAGGACATGCGAAACGCGTCATGATGGGCGTCTGGTCTTTTTTACGTCAGTTTATGTATACCAAGTATGTGATTGTGTGTGACGAATCGGTAAATGCACGTGACTGGGATGATGTGGTCAAAGCCATGACTGTGAATATGGACCCGGTTCGTGATACCGTAATGATTGATAATACGCCGATAGACTCACTGGACTTTGCTTCTCCAGTGGTTGGCCTAGGTTCCAAGATGGGACTGGATGCGACCACTAAATGGGAAGCGGAACTGGCGACGCGCCCAGAAGTCACAACTGCAGAAAGTAAGGCGATTACACAAGTTGACTTGGACTCCTTAAAAGAGCAATGTCGTGAAATTGTCGACATCTATTTACCACCGACGGCAAATCATCAATTCGCTGTGGTAACAATGAAGAAAGACCAAGCCGGCCAGTCTCAAGCATTGCTTGAAAAGTTATGGGAATACTTTGCTGATTACACAGACATCAAGTTTATTATCTTATGCGATGAAGACGTCAATGCCAGCGATTGGAATGACATCATCTGGGCCGTAACGACTCGTATGGACCCTGATAGAGATACAATCCAACTTCGAGGAAGTATGACGAGCAGTTCGAAACTAGGGTTGGATGCGACTAACAAGTTTGCAACTGAGGTGACGCGCGATTGGGGGATCCCAATTAAGAAAGATCCTAAACTTGTGGCTAAAGTTGATGAGATTTGGAATCAGTTAGGTATTCTATGAGTCATACAGTCCACCTTCTTCCGATAAACGTATCATTTGAGGTTGAAGCTGGGGAGACGGTGTTGGAGGCTGCGCTCAACAATAATATTCGCTTCCCTCATCGTTGCCGAGTTGGCGCGTGTGCCATGTGCATGTGTAAGAAGGTTTCGGGTGAGGTGAGTTATCACCTGGATCCAATGCTAACCGATAAAGAACAGCAGCAAGGTTGGATATTTCCTTGCCAAGCCTATACAGAAAGTAATTTAGTGCTTACTTTTGATGAGTAAGCGAGAGGGACATCATGACCATCCAATGTAAAGTAAAGTCTATTCAGCCGTTAGCTTGTAATACTTACCAAATTCTACTTCACCCAGAATCACCTGTAACTTTCAAAGCGGGTCAATATCTTATGGTTGTGATGGGAGAGAAAGATAAGCGCCCATTCTCTATTGCGAGCAGTCCTTGTCGACATGAAGGTGAGTTGGAACTGCACATTGGTGCCGCAGAGCATAATGCTTACGCAATTGAAGTTGTCGAAGCAATGAAAACTGCTCTAGAGACGGGTAGTGATATAGAAATTGATGCACCACACGGCGATGCGTGGATTCAAGAAGATAGTGAGCGTCCTCTATTACTGATCGCTGGTGGCACCGGGTTCAGTTATGTACGCTCGATTTTAGATCATTGCGTAGCACAGAATAAGACTAATGAAATCTATTTGTACTGGGGGGCTCGTGATGATAGCCAGTTATACGCAAAAGATGAACTTATCGATATTTCAGAGAAGTTTCCGAACGTTCACTTTATTCCTGTAGTAGAGGATGCACCGACTGATTGGCAAGGCAAGGTTGGCAATGTACTACAAGCAGTCAGTGACGATTTCGAAAGCCTGGAAGACTATGATATCTATATAGCAGGTCGCTTTGAAATGGCGGGTGCAGCTCGAGAACAGTTTACTCAAAATAAGAAAGCTAAAAGCGAACGTATGTACGCTGATGCGTACGCTTTCATTTAAATACGGCTTTTATACGATGAAAAAGAGGGTTTATTACCCTCTTTTTTACGTTTTTGATTAAATAATCGTCGAGTGTTCGCTTTTTTGTTTTTTTTCAAAAAAAAGGGTTGCGCTCCAATCGTAACTCCCTATAATGCGCATCCACCGACACGGCAGACGCGATAAGGCTTCAGCAGGGTCGGAGAGGTAAAAGCTTCTACGAAAAATTAGTTGAAAAAAGTGTTTGACACTTACAATTAAATCGCTAGAATGCACCTCCGCTTTGAGAGAAAAGTTTCTCGAAAAGCAAGCTCTTTAACAATATAGACCTATCAATCTGTGTGGGCACTCGTTGATGATAATCCAATTAGAAACTTCGGTTTCAAATTAGGTTTCAATGAACTGAGTGACCAAACGAGATTAAGTTTACTTAGTCTTGGCACAGTCAATTCAACATTACATTAGTAATGCAGTAAATCAGAATTCATTGAGCCTCCCCTATTAATTTAGGGAATCAAAACTTTAAATTGAAGAGTTTGATCATGGCTCAGATTGAACGCTGGCGGCAGGCCTAACACATGCAAGTCGAGCGGAAACGAGTTAACTGAACCTTCGGGGAACGATAACGGCGTCGAGCGGCGGACGGGTGAGTAATGCCTAGGAAATTGCCCTGATGTGGGGGATAACCATTGGAAACGATGGCTAATACCGCATGATGCCTACGGGCCAAAGAGGGGGACCTTCGGGCCTCTCGCGTCAGGATATGCCTAGGTGGGATTAGCTAGTTGGTGAGGTAAGGGCTCACCAAGGCGACGATCCCTAGCTGGTCTGAGAGGATGATCAGCCACACTGGAACTGAGACACGGTCCAGACTCCTACGGGAGGCAGCAGTGGGGAATATTGCACAATGGGCGCAAGCCTGATGCAGCCATGCCGCGTGTGTGAAGAAGGCCTTCGGGTTGTAAAGCACTTTCAGTCGTGAGGAAGGCGGGTACGTTAATAGCGTATTCGTTTGACGTTAGCGACAGAAGAAGCACCGGCTAACTCCGTGCCAGCAGCCGCGGTAATACGGAGGGTGCGAGCGTTAATCGGAATTACTGGGCGTAAAGCGCATGCAGGTGGTTTGTTAAGTCAGATGTGAAAGCCCGGGGCTCAACCTCGGAATAGCATTTGAAACTGGCAGACTAGAGTACTGTAGAGGGGGGTAGAATTTCAGGTGTAGCGGTGAAATGCGTAGAGATCTGAAGGAATACCGGTGGCGAAGGCGGCCCCCTGGACAGATACTGACACTCAGATGCGAAAGCGTGGGGAGCAAACAGGATTAGATACCCTGGTAGTCCACGCCGTAAACGATGTCTACTTGGAGGTTGTGGCCTTGAGCCGTGGCTTTCGGAGCTAACGCGTTAAGTAGACCGCCTGGGGAGTACGGTCGCAAGATTAAAACTCAAATGAATTGACGGGGGCCCGCACAAGCGGTGGAGCATGTGGTTTAATTCGATGCAACGCGAAGAACCTTACCTACTCTTGACATCCAGAGAACTTTCCAGAGATGGATTGGTGCCTTCGGGAACTCTGAGACAGGTGCTGCATGGCTGTCGTCAGCTCGTGTTGTGAAATGTTGGGTTAAGTCCCGCAACGAGCGCAACCCTTATCCTTGTTTGCCAGCGAGTAATGTCGGGAACTCCAGGGAGACTGCCGGTGATAAACCGGAGGAAGGTGGGGACGACGTCAAGTCATCATGGCCCTTACGAGTAGGGCTACACACGTGCTACAATGGCGCATACAGAGGGCGGCCAACTTGCGAAAGTGAGCGAATCCCAAAAAGTGCGTCGTAGTCCGGATTGGAGTCTGCAACTCGACTCCATGAAGTCGGAATCGCTAGTAATCGTGGATCAGAATGCCACGGTGAATACGTTCCCGGGCCTTGTACACACCGCCCGTCACACCATGGGAGTGGGCTGCAAAAGAAGTAGGTAGTTTAACCTTCGGGGGGACGCTTACCACTTTGTGGTTCATGACTGGGGTGAAGTCGTAACAAGGTAGCGCTAGGGGAACCTGGCGCTGGATCACCTCCTTATACGATGATTACTCACGATGAGTGTCCACACAGATTGATACGGTTTATGTAAAAGAGACGATGCTGGGTCTGTAGCTCAGGTGGTTAGAGCGTTCGCCTGATAAGCGAGAGGTCGGTGGTTCGAGTCCACTCAGACCCACCAATTCCCTTCCCAAGGAATTGGCATACAGTATCGACACACCTTGATGGGGCTATAGCTCAGCTGGGAGAGCGCCTGCCTTGCACGCAGGAGGTCAGCAGTTCGATCCTGCTTAGCTCCACCATCTTTAAGCGCATTAGCGATAGTGCTTTTAAAAATGGTTTTCATCAGAAAATCTAGCTCTTTAACAATTTGGAAAGCTGACAAAACAACAATTTATTGTTGTTTGTAAAGTTCTCAAAGTATTCCTAATGGAATACAACTAAAAACACATTCAAGTGTTCTTGGGTTTTGCGAAAGCAAAACATATTTGAGTCCGGCAAAATCGAAAGCTGTCTCGCTCATTCAAATAATGAGACAGCAACTTTGGTTGTTTAACATCAATTCGAAACTCCTTCGGGTTGTATGGTTAAGTGACTAAGCGTACACGGTGGATGCCTTGGCAGTCAGAGGCGATGAAGGACGTATTAACTTGCGATAAGCCCAGATTAGGCAGTAAAAGCCACTTGAGTCTGGGATTTCCGAATGGGGAAACCCACTTACATAAGTAAGTATCGTTATGTGAATACATAGCATAACGAGGCGAACCGGGGGAACTGAAACATCTAAGTACCCCGAGGAAAAGAAATCAACCGAGATTCCGAAAGTAGCGGCGAGCGAAATTGGACTAGCCCTTAAGCTTTATAGGCGTTAGGTGAACAAGCTGGAAAGCTTGGCGATACAGGGTGATAGCCCCGTAACTGACGACGCATATTCAGTGAAATCGAGTAGGGCGGGACACGTGATATCCTGTCTGAATATGGGGGGACCATCCTCCAAGGCTAAATACTACTGACTGACCGATAGTGAACCAGTACCGTGAGGGAAAGGCGAAAAGAACCCCTGTGAGGGGAGTGAAATAGAACCTGAAACCGTGTACGTACAAGCAGTAGGAGCACCTTCGTGGTGTGACTGCGTACCTTTTGTATAATGGGTCAGCGACTTATATTCAGTGGCAAGGTTAACCATCTAGGGGAGCCGTAGGGAAACCGAGTCTTAACTGGGCGTTCAGTCTCTGGATATAGACCCGAAACCAGGTGATCTAGCCATGGGCAGGTTGAAGATTGAGTAACATCAATTGGAGGACCGAACCGACTAATGTTGAAAAATTAGCGGATGACTTGTGGCTAGGGGTGAAAGGCCAATCAAACCTGGAGATAGCTGGTTCTCCCCGAAAGCTATTTAGGTAGCGCCTCGGACGAATACTACTGGGGGTAGAGCACTGTTAAGGCTAGGGGGTCATCCCGACTTACCAACCCTTTGCAAACTCCGAATACCAGTAAGTACTATCCGGGAGACACACGGCGGGTGCTAACGTCCGTCGTGGAGAGGGAAACAACCCAGACCGCCAGCTAAGGTCCCAAATTACTACTAAGTGGGAAACGATGTGGGAAGGCTCAGACAGCCAGGATGTTGGCTTAGAAGCAGCCATCATTTAAAGAAAGCGTAATAGCTCACTGGTCGAGTCGGCCTGCGCGGAAGATGTAACGGGGCTAAGTAGTAAACCGAAGCTGCGGCAATATCCTTTTGGATATTGGGTAGGGGAGCGTTCTGTAAGCGGTTGAAGGTGTGTGGTAACGCATGCTGGACGTATCAGAAGTGCGAATGCTGACATGAGTAACGATAAAGGGGGTGAAAAACCTCCTCGCCGGAAGACCAAGGGTTCCTGTCCAACGTTAATCGGGGCAGGGTAAGTCGACCCCTAAGGCGAGGCCGAAAGGCGTAGTCGATGGGAAACGGGTTAATATTCCCGTACTTCAACTTATTGCGATGGGGGGACGGAGAAGGCTAGGTGGGCCTGGCGACGGTTGTCCAGGTTCAAGTGTGTAGGCTTAAGAGTTAGGTAAATCCGGCTCTTTTTAAGGCTGAGACACGACGTCGAGCATCTACGGATGTGAAGTCATTGATGCCATGCTTCCAGGAAAAGCCTCTAAGCTTCAGATAAGTTGGAATCGTACCCCAAACCGACACAGGTGGTCGGGTAGAGAATACCAAGGCGCTTGAGAGAACTCGGGTGAAGGAACTAGGCAAAATGGTACCGTAACTTCGGGAGAAGGTACGCTCTCGACGGTGAAGTCCCTCGCGGATGGAGCTATTGAGAGTCGCAGATACCAGGTGGCTGCAACTGTTTATTAAAAACACAGCACTGTGCAAAATCGTAAGATGACGTATACGGTGTGACGCCTGCCCGGTGCCGGAAGGTTAATTGATGGGGTTAGTACTTGTACGAAGCTCTTGATCGAAGCCCCGGTAAACGGCGGCCGTAACTATAACGGTCCTAAGGTAGCGAAATTCCTTGTCGGGTAAGTTCCGACCTGCACGAATGGCGTAATGATGGCCACGCTGTCTCCACCCGAGACTCAGTGAAATTGAAATCGCTGTGAAGATGCAGTGTACCCGCGGCTAGACGGAAAGACCCCGTGAACCTTTACTACAGCTTGGCACTGAACATTGACCCTACATGTGTAGGATAGGTGGGAGGCTTTGAAACCAGCACGCCAGTGTTGGTGGAGCCGACCTTGAAATACCACCCTTGTAGTGTTGATGTTCTAACTTGGTCCCCTCATCGGGGATGAGGACAGTGCCTGGTGGGTAGTTTGACTGGGGCGGTCTCCTCCCAAAGCGTAACGGAGGAGCACGAAGGTGGGCTAATCACGGTTGGACATCGTGAGGTTAGTGCAATGGCATAAGCCCGCTTGACTGCGAGAATGACAATTCGAGCAGGTGCGAAAGCAGGTCATAGTGATCCGGTGGTTCTGAATGGAAGGGCCATCGCTCAACGGATAAAAGGTACTCCGGGGATAACAGGCTGATACCGCCCAAGAGTTCATATCGACGGCGGTGTTTGGCACCTCGATGTCGGCTCATCACATCCTGGGGCTGAAGTCGGTCCCAAGGGTATGGCTGTTCGCCATTTAAAGTGGTACGCGAGCTGGGTTTAGAACGTCGTGAGACAGTTCGGTCCCTATCTGCCGTGGGCGTTGGAGAATTGAAAGGGGCTGCTCCTAGTACGAGAGGACCGGAGTGGACGAACCTCTGGTGTTCGGGTTGTGTCGCCAGACGCATTGCCCGGTAGCTAAGTTCGGGATCGATAACCGCTGAAAGCATCTAAGCGGGAAGCGAGCCTTGAGATGAGTTCTCCCTGATACTTTAAGTATCCTAAAGGGTTGTCGTAGACTACGACGTTGATAGGCAGGGTGTGTAAGCGTTGTGAGGCGTTGAGCTAACCTGTACTAATTGCCCGTGAGGCTTAACCATACAACACCCAAGGGGTTTTGATGGACTCAATGAAAGAACGTTGAATGTGTAATAACGAGAATGACTCTTTATTGAAGAGAAAGCAGCTTTCCAGATTATTAAACTTGCCCAAGAAGCAAGTTTAAACCGAATTTGCTTGGCGACCATAGCGTTTTGGACCCACCTGATTCCATGCCGAACTCAGAAGTGAAACGAAATAGCGCCGATGGTAGTGTGGGGTTTCCCCATGTGAGAGTAGGACATCGCCAGGCTTTAAATATCGTTTTCAGACATTACCTTTTTAAGGAATCTGAGAGCAAAACTAAAATTTGGCATCATGATATAAGACTAAGTTTTAGTAACAATTTGTGGAGAGATGGCTGAGTGGTTGAAAGCACCGGTCTTGAAAACCGGCATACGTTAATAGCGTATCTAGGGTTCAAATCCCTATCTCTCCGCCACATTCGTAAAGAGGCCGCTAAGAAATTAGCGGCCTCTTTCGTTTCTACAGTTTTAAAGGGGATTTATCCCAAATACCTAGTTGGATGTAATACCAATCTGGAAAATTAACTGGTCAGGTCTATCCATCTTCTCGAACACATCTTGCTGACTCTTTTGGAGCAATCCAAAAAACGATTCCATGCATTACAGACTTTGGAGATGATGTCGTCGCAATCAGTAAAAGATTGGTTGGCTAAATAGCGTTGCCTCAACCAACTCCGTACCTGTTCTATAGGTTTCAACTCTGGGGAATAGGGTGGTAGTTTGATGACACTGACATTATTAAATTCATCGGTAATGTCTTCCGTATACTATCCTTCACCATCCATAACAACGACTGCGTGACGTCCCTTCTCTGTGACTGCCGATATTTGTTTTAAGTGCTCTATCATGATGTCTTTATTGACCCAAGGGACGACTATAGCCTCACCAATTCCTTTGCTGGGACAGACTGAACCGAACAGATAGGCATACTCAAATTGTTGTTGCTTCACGGCTCTTGGACGCGTTCCTTTTTCAGCCCATAAGTGTGTCGTTGAATTGCTTTAATTAGATCATATTTTACCTGGATTGGTATAAGAGTTTTTTTCTAATAGGAGCTCTGTGGCAGTGACCCGGCAGTTGATGCCTTGCTCTTGCAGACGGCGGCACTGGGAGTGCGCCTGTGCTCTGTTCAGGTAGGCGCCCAGCTGTAACCTGAGGTGCTCGCTGCCTTCCCTAGCTACTTTGGAATAAGATGCCTGCGGCAATATATTGGCGTGCGAACGGTGGAGCAGGTGCCAGTAGGCCTTCATGGTTGTTTCGGATCTAAACTCACCCAATGAAACCAGAAACGCTGGCTGGAAGCTCAGGGCAGCAAGGCTGAAATCGTTGCCGCGCAACACATCGCCATCACCGTTTATCGTCACCTCGATGGCCTCAAGCGGATGCAGTTTCTTATTCTCGATATACTGCTTATCGATCTCCACCCGAAACTTACCCGGCAACACGTTCATAAAGAGGTAGAAGCCATCATATTCGCTCTCCCCCTTCTGCACCACGTTACCGAGCTCGTCTAGTAGGACAAGGGGGGCATAGGCCGCCGGCTTTTCACCGCCATGACCATCCTCCAGGTAGACCATGCCTTCGATTTCACCAGTGGTGACCACAGGTATATCTAGGGTCTCCACCAATCCCGGTCTAGGTGTAATCGAGATCCCGGGGCGACTGGGCATCCAATAGGGGTCCTCCAGACTGCCTAACTCTAGTTCAATATCCGTGGTGCGATAAGCGGGCAGGCCACGCAAAAAAGCAATCCCCTTGTCATTAGTAGAAGCTCTGCGGTATACCTGGGTGCCTTTTACCTTGGCACCCACCACTGGCGGCTCATCTTGGTCGTAGCGGCCGTTTAGGTTCAAGTCCTGAAATACGCGCACACTGATGGCACCGTTTTGCGCCAGGCGGCGGCGGTCTATATAAAGGTCACTTTCCTGAGGATCCCAGCTCAGGCTAAATAGGGTGTTCAGGCCCAGGAACCATTCGCCGCGATCATCGTAGGAGAGGGTAGAGCTCAGGTAAAACGTATCGGCTTTCCAGTTCAACCTCATATCCGCTTTATACCTTTCGGTTTGGGGCCAATAGTTAATGCCAAGCGCGCTGTTAAGTGAGGAGCTGAGGGCGTGGCTGAGCTCGGTATCCAGCTGGGTAATCTCGGCCTTAGGCGACAAGCTGTAATCAACCCCTAACTCCCAAGTAAAGCTGGAAAAACGCTTGCGCAGCAAAGCGCTGCCGATTTGCCAGTCCTCTGCTTCACCCACCTCAGGCTCGGTTCTTTGATAAGTAAAGCTGTTGCTCAGGTAATAGGACGACTGGTAGAGGCTGAGACGGTTTTGTAGCGAAAAGCTCGGTTGGTCGATATCGCCATAGCGGCGGCTAACACCCTGCTCATAGTTGAGCGCAGTCTGCCGGCCCTGGAAAAGCGAGCCAGCCAGTGTCACATTGTCATTAAGCTGACCATCATCAGCATTATGCGAGAAATTCAGTGCATGTTTACCCAAAAAGGTTTTCCCCCCCATCCGGTAAGCGCCGTTGTTGTCAACTCCGGCCTGCATCAGCAGGTGGTCAAACAGGGAAAAACTAGCGTCTAAAGAGTAAGCTGCGTTACGTCTTTCCATCTTGGAAAAGGTTGCATCTAACAACAATTTGTCGCTCAGGCTTTTACTATACTTACCGGCCAGATGCCAGCCGGCAGCATTGGCAATGGGCTGGTTGAGAAACAGGCTGCCGGGTTGGGTCAGGGAGAGATCGAAATAGTGCTGCTTTTGCACTGTGCGGCTGTCTACCAGCACCTGCTTGGTCTTTTCCCGGATCTGGCCTTGCGGACCGTAAAAGACCAGTCTAAGGGTGTTGTTGCCGTAGAGCAGTTCGATATCGTTGAACACATAGCGACCATCCGGCCCGGCGGTCAGCGCACTTATCAGTACGTCATTACGGTAAAGCTCCACATCCCAGCCGGGCTGAATATCTCCCTGCAAATCCAGAGTGTCTAACTCGGTATTGCCCGTCAACGGCCTGTTGCTAAAGCTCAATCCCCGTTCCTGGACGCTGGCACCGGCTACCGGTACAACGTCGCCAAAGCGGTATTGGCTGGCGTTTACGGGACCCAATAGACTCCCCTCAGGGGAGGTTTTTTCCAATGTCAGGCGTGCAGTGTCTAGTTCATTGTTCGAGCCGCCACCGAGGTAATATTGACTGGTGAAATAGCCCAGATCATGGCGACCCAAGACGGAATAGCCGAGGTTGACCTCTTCGCTTGAATAGGTGGCGTTGGTGCTGATGTCCAACAGGGGCGCGGACAACAGTTTGTGATCACTTTTGCGCAGTGGTAAAGCCGGCTTGGCGCTGGCTATTTTTTTCCTGCTTTTTTGTCTCTGTTTGCGCGCCAGAGCTGCCTGGAGCGGCAGAGGTTGCTCTGGTTTCAACATCAACGTCATAGCACCGAAGTCAAATGTCATTTTGATATTAAACCAGCGGCCGAGATCGTCGGCATGAATATAAATATCATCCGCCAGGATCTGAAAGTGTGAGGCTGGCAGAGGGTAGACAATCCCGTTTGCCTCGGCTTTAGCCTGGCTGTCGGCGGCAGCTTGCTCACCATCCTTTTCGGGCAGGTTCAGCCTAAAGCTCTGGCCCTCATTGATATACCAGCCAGCGGCCGACGATGTTTCGCTGTCCAGCTCAATGGCGAAATTCAGTAGCTCGACAAACTGGCCAAAGGCGATAAGGGCGCTACTTTGATGCTTGATGGCAAACAGATCGCCGATCACTAGGTCGTCGATGCGCACCTCTAGCAGCAGCTCTTCACCATCGGCGATACCTCGGCTGTCATCTGCCGTTGGAGCGTCAGCAGGCACCAGACCAAAATCTGGTTCCTGATATTTACGGTTGATCGTGCGGATCAACTCAAACAGTTCTGACTGGGCAACAGCGGGCGTGCAGACCGGCCAAAGCAGGCCCAGCAGCAGCCATTTAAGCGGATGGTGCAGGGACATAAAGTTAAGGTGCTAATCGGTAGTCGCTGATGGTCAGCTGCTGCTCCGCCAGGGTGCGGTCGCCAAACTCATCGTCTCCCTGGTAAATCAGGCGCAGGGTGCCGTCCCGGGCAATGGGATCGTGAAACGGCAGACGAACCAGGCGTTGACTGTTGTCATGGAAAACCGCCACGTTGTTAAGGGTCGCTATCTGGCGCTCTTTGCCGCCCTCATGTGGTAGCCAGAAGGCTTTCAGACTACCGAAGGTGCTGTGCAGGCCAGAGCGGTTAATAGCAAAGGTTACCCCATCTGGCTTAGCACTGCCCGCATCCCGGTAGAGCTTCACCGGGCCAAATTCCGCAGCGGCGTCAAGGCCGCCGACGCGCACGATCACCGGGATAGAAAAGCTCAGCCGAAGGTTTAATTGAAGACCCACGCCCTCGGTTTGCCTGCGATCCTTGCTGCCGGGCAGGGCAGCAAGTAGCAGGTGGGAGCGATACTCCCCGGGAGCTAGATCTTTGGGACGGCGCACCGCGATGCGAACCTGCTGGCGCTCGCCGGGTTTGAGTGTTACCTGTCTTGGGCTGAACCTGAGCATGTGGCTGGCGGTATTAAAGCCGACTAATTCGCTCTCGCTAAGCGACTGATAGAGGCCGTTGGGCAACTGCCTTTGCTGCTGAAACTCCAGTCGGTAGGTCTTGGTCTCGCTGCTGGTATTCATCAGAAAGACCTTAGTGCTACGATCTCTCTCGGCAAAGGTCACTCGGGTCGGCGAGATCAAAAGGCTGGCGCTGGCGTTGCTGGCAAGTAAAACAGGCAGCAGCAAGGTGGCGAGCAGTGACAGGGTTTTTCTGTTTATTTTCAACAGCATGTAATTCCTAAACTTTATTGATGGGTGATTTGTAGAGTTATATGGGGATTGTCGTATTTGGCATCCAGGTAGTGACCCTCACCCGAGGTGGCCAGAGTGGCACCAACCCATACCCGGGCCTCGCCCTTAGCGTTGGTTCTGACCCAGGGTTTGACGTTTAACTGCTTAATGGTGAAGCGGCTGCCAGCGTTGCCGCCGTGGCTCAGGCTGTTAGCGCTCTCGGGCAGGCTGGTCGTGATATGCAGATAGCTGCCTGCCTGGAAACCGGAGAGCAGAAATTCGGCTGGGTGGCCTTGCTCTATTACCACGATATTAGGGTCATACTTTCGTGAGCCGTCCGGGTTAATCTGGTAGTTATAGATATTGTCGTTGTTGCGCAATGCGATAACCCCGAAGTCAAGCGGCTTAACCTGAGTGATCTCCCCAGCCCAGGCTCCGCCGGTGAGCAGGCATATTGCCAGCGTCGATAACAAGCGGTTACGCATTATTTCTCCATAAACTCTTGTACTGGACAATTTAACTGAGGCAAGCCAGTAAGCCGGCCCGCCTCTTTGCTTTAGTATTTAATGGTCACTGCATATGTACCGCTGTATACAGCATCGTCATAAGCAGCATTCCCCGCTTTTTGGGTGTTCAAGGTTGCACCTACCAGTAATACTAGGTTGCCGTTGCTGTCTGTTCTGGCTTCACCTTTTCCTTCTGTTAATTCAACAGGACCATCATTTGTAGCAGCTTCAAAGTCGCTTAGGGTAAACTTCAGTGATTCCGGCGCTGCATTTTCCATTTTCAACTCGATAGTATCTGCATCTTTCGGCAACGTGATATTCAGGTTGGTATATTTGGCCGCGTTGCTCACTGTAAAGATACCTGGCGATACATTGGTTTTATCAATTGCGGTAATACTGCCAGCTGTCTTGTCAGTAGTTTGTGTTCCTGCGATGTCCGAAGTTAGCTCGCCGGTTGCAGGCACCAACTTCAGTGTTGCCGCAGCAGCAGTATCATCACCAGCGACTGCCGCTATGGTGCCGAAGTTTAATGAAGCCGTTTCGACGATATCCAGGGTATTTTTGACCTCGACCGATGCCGTCCCTTTGCCGTTAAACTCAGGTGCTACGCCCTCTGCGTAGGCAGAGCTGGCAAATACTGCCAGTGCTGCATAAGCCAGTTTTTTGTTATTTTTCAATGTTAACTCCTTTTGTTTCCAAGATAAGTGGGCGGCCAAGCGCCACCGTTAGATTATTCAATAAAGATAAAGAGAACTTACTAAACCAATAGACGTGGGCGTATTGTTTAAGCACAGCCACTAAAAGCAGGGGGCAGGGCTAACCAATCGGCTATCCTTTAACCTTACTGTCAGCACATACTTACGCCGGTTGATTTACTTTATATAAGCGATATTCTGTTCATCAGACAAAGGCTTGCCGCTCAGCGGCCTTACCATACAGTCCAGTCCGTCGGTCTTAAGTTGCCGACACAATGCTTGTGCTGTCACCTTATCTTTAACTGGGCCGGCAAGTAGACGATAAAGCTTCTCCTTTTTTGGCCCGATATAAACTGGTGTTAGATAAAAACGTTTGTCTGACAGAAGTTCAGGCGACTTCTTCACCAGTTTCTTTTTATTTGACTCGATATATTGAAGCCATCTATAGGTGCCAACTTGTAATGCATATTGTTGGGTTTTAGGCTGAGCGTCTTTCTCTTTATCAGCTGAAGCCTTGATTGCTTTATCGCCTGCATCGACCACTGCCATCAACTTATGATCTTTTACTTCAGGGAGGATCTTATTTGGCGCTGGCTTAGGAGAAGAGGAAGCCATTTTATCCAGTTGACCGATCAGATTTTTAAAATCCGACTCCAACGCGGCCAACCGGTTAATGCCTGGGCGGTATTGCTCCCACTCCGTATTTTGTTGATCAAGACGATCTCTCAACTCTTCGACTTGTGCTTGAATAGCCTGGTACTCAGATGTGTTTGTGGGTTTGCTGGTTGCACAGGAAGCCAGTAATAGACAAAAGCCAACGATTAACAACTTTGATATCGCGGTGCTTGTATATGGACCTTGAACTGTATTCGACCGACAACCTTGCCTTGTAAGCTTATTATTGGATGCCTTAATTATTCGCACGCATTATACCTAGAAGACAACTTATTGATATTTATAATATGATGCGAAGTTTAATCAAGGGGGTAAAACTAATCAATAGCTAAGAACAGGATTACGCGATGGGGTTAAAAGAACAGTCAAGCAAGAGCTTCTCTCTGAGCTAGCCATCCCAAGCAACTTATGACTGTTTTCCTATAACGCTATCTTCTATGAGGAAGCGTGATATTTACTCTTCGATGGGTAGAGAACAACAGTACATTAAATGGCTAGTCGGAATAGCACGTGCAATACCTGATGTGATGGTCTTGTTGATAGACGTTGTTGGAAGGCGAAATAGATAAGGTTTTTTGAATAGCAATAAAAAAACCGACACTACCAAATGTCGGTTTTTTAAGTATCAATAGAAAGAGTCTACTTAATCGTTTTGAATCAGTGTCAGAGCTTTGCGAGAGACTTCGTGCGCTGCTTTAGTTAGGTTTTGCTTCTCTAGTGTGTCTGCTAAAAAAGCGTAATCAGAGACGTCAGAGCGCAGTTTTAAGGCTGCTTCAAATTGCTCTTGAGACTCAATCCACTTCTCTTGACGGAAGTAGAAGTGCGCCAATGCACTGTGTGCAGCCGCATTGTCTGATTCTTTCTTAATGACGCCTTCAAGGAAGACAACGATCGGATGGATATCTGGTACATTTAACTCTGGAAGAAGCTCGTACAGCTCAGGCGCTGGCGTTTTATTCAATGCTTCTTTAATGACGGTAAATGCTTCGTTATCTGCTTTACGGGCAATCAGCTCGCGAGCAAAACATGCGATCAAATGAGGGTCTTGTTTTACTTTGCGAGCCAAACTATTCCAGTGAGAAATCAGTCCCTCACTGCCTTGCTGTTGAGCAACTTCGTGTAGCAATCCGCATTGCGCTGTTTTAATCAGCTCAATTTCTTCGTCTGAGGTGACCAGTTTCGCTTTGTTTAGCTGAGGCATTAAGTCAATTAAAGGTTGCCATAGCTTCAACTGCATGTAGGTGGTTTTCAGCAGATTCAAGACTACCGGGTTGCTTGCGTATTGATTTTTTAGTGACGAGAGTGTGTCAAATGCCGCGCCAAACTCATTGTCGCGGATAAACTGTTTGGCACGTGTCAGTTCAACGGCTAGGTGTGCGTTTTCTTGCTGACTTGCCAGTTCCAAGTACTTGTCACGTTTCTCTTTATCACCTTGTCCTTGAGCGGCTTCTGACGCTACTAGGTAGCACAAAAGTGGCATGTCGTGGTGATTTGCCCAGCGAGTTACCTTCTTCTCAGCACCCTTCCAATCACCTTCTAGTAATTTGATGATGCCTTCATTTGTGTAACGTCGAGAACGACGCATTTTACGTACACTGAAGTAGTTCCAGGTACTTGAACTCGCGTAGACCAGTTTCTTGATTAGGTATTCTAAAATGAATAGGCCAGCAAGCGCTGCGATAATAAAAATGACCAGCGTTGTCACGCTCATCTCAATGGTTTTCTCGGCGATTGAGATAAGAACATAACCCTGTTGACCTGAGTATTGTGTACCTACAAACAGGCCTGCTCCCAGAATGGCAAATAGGAAAATAAGACGAAACATTATTTATCCTCCGTGCCTGTCATTGTGGTTACTTCACGACGCAGACGCTCACGAATGACGTCAGATAGCCGAGACTGACTTTCCAGTTTAGCCGGGTATTCAACTTGGATGTTTTGCTGGCTCAACTGGCCGATCGTTTTGTTGAACTCTTTAACTGAGTTGTCGTCTTGATTAAAGAATGTCAGCGCCCATTTATCTGCTGTTTTAAGCGAGGTTGAGTACACTTCACCTTGTTCTTGGTAAACCGCTTTGATAGCCGTTGCTAGCTTGGCTTTAATGTTCTCTTTGAGGTAGAAGTGCTGCTGAGGGGAAAGCAGCGGGATGACGTTGCCATCGCGGGTGCGGAAAGTAATAAAGTTTTCTGAGAAGTCCTTAAGGGACGTCATCAGGTTATCTTGCCAGTTCGCGATATCTTCAGACACTTCTTGCTCAGTAACCGCAGCTGCTTCTGGAAGTAGAGCATTCGCCAGTGGCATTTTGTCGACTTGTTGTTGCAACGCCGTCAGACGCAGTACCAATCCGTCGCGGTCAATCAAAGGTACGGTGCGAAGTTTAGTGATGTCATTCGCCATGGCTTTGCGAAGATTGACCAGGCTAGGGTCATTAAGCGCAGCGATACGTTGGTCTGCACTTTCCATCAGTTGAGTCGCACTTTCTACGTCGTGCTCAAGGAACAGTTTACGTCCAGCCAGTTTAACTAAGTAATCGGCTTCTGCTAGTAACCAGTCGTTTGGACGACGGCCTTTTACGTCAGCCACAGCAAGTTGCAAGCTTTCGATGCTTTTCTGCTGCTGACCAAGAACCACTTCTGCTTTATGAGTTACGGTGGTCGCCTTTTCGATGGTTTCTTCTTTAACCTGAGTCAGCTCTTGCTTCATTGATGCTTGAGCGGATTCTAGCTGGCTTTTAAGTTGAGCAATTTGAGCCTGATAATCGGCTTGTTGCTCGTGAAGCTTATAAGCTAAACCGCCACCAAAAATAATAGATAAGATGATGGCGACGGTACCGAGTTTGACGCCCCGTTTTCCTTGTTTTTCTTCAAACTCAACTTTCTTTTGTTCTACAGGCTTTTCTGTATCAGCAGGTTGTGATGATTCCTTTTCAGGCTCAACTTCCTGTTTCGGGGTATCATTTTCAGCTAGCGGTGCCGAAGAGGTTTCTTCAGCAAGGTTTTTATCATTATTTTTTTGGTCGTTATTTTTACTTGTCATGCCTTTATCCTGTGTAGCTAGGGCTGGAGAGCAGCCAGTAATTCTTGGTTTGATGCGCTTCCTGTGCATCTTACCTGAGTAAACCCCTTTTTAATTGCGATGTCGGCGATACGCTGACTGGGGATATACAACTCTTGTTGATTAAGCCAAGCCAATTGTTCAGACGTCAACTGGCTGCACAAATAATCCAGTTGTTCACCACTAGTGACGATAATCTGATGGATTCGTAGGGTTTTCCATAGTGAGATACAGCTTACTGGATCGAATGGGATAAATTCTCTCTTGTAAGTCTCACTATAGTGAACTTTTGCTCCACGTCTCACCAATGCATCTTTAATTAGCTCTCTTCCACCGTTTCCACGCAGAATAACTACGGTCTGTTGGTCTACATCGTTTAACGCTGGGAGTTGCAATAAGTGTTCACTATCACTGACTTGAGGATAGTGTACTTTTTGTTGCGCGCATTTGCTTAAGTAGTGTGCTGTTTTTTGACCAACGGCAAGGTAAATGGCGTGTTTAGGCCATGATATACCGTTGTTTGATAATATTTGCTGCGCGCACTGTACCGCATGTCGGCTGACGGCGATAATAAAGTGAGCATGATGAAGGTGAGCGGAGAGTTGTGTATCCGTGAGATCGGCAACAATGTCGATCAATGGATGATGATATGCGGAAATGCCGTGGCTTTCGAGCAGAGAGCAAAGCCCAACACCTTGCTCTCCCGGCCGAGTGACCAACACTGCCATGATTAGTCGTGATCTGCGTACAGCTTGGTGAGGATGTCGCGTGCACCATTATCCAGCAGTTGATTTGCTAGCTGAACACCGAGTGCTTCGCCATCTTTGCGGTGGCCGCGAATTTCACCGCGAACAATTTGACTTCCGTCTGGCTCTCCGACTAGGGCGCGTAACCAAACCTCATCACCATCAAGCAGAGCGTAGCTGCCAATAGGCACCTGACAGCCGCCTTCCAGTGTCAGGTTCATTGCTCGCTCACACAGTACTCGGTCTACCGTATCTTTATGATTAAGTGGCTCGAGTAACTTGAGCAGTCTTTCGTCATCTAAGCGACACTCAATACCAACTGCGCCTTGACCAACAGCCGGAAGAGATTGCTCAGGTTCAATAAAACTTCTGATACGTTCTTCAAGTTCTAGGCGCTTCAGACCTGCAGCTGCGAGGACGATAGCGTCGTATTCGCCGGCATCCAGTTTTCCAAGGCGCGTACCAACGTTGCCACGTAGATCCTTGATGATCAGATCAGGGCGGTATTCTTTTAATTGGCACTGACGGCGTAGGCTGCATGTACCAACAATTGCTCCTTGAGGTAACTCATCAACGCTACTATAGGTATTAGAAACAAAAGCATCACGAGGGTCTTCGCGTTCGCAGATGGTGACAAGGCCTAATCCTTCAGGGAAGTCGACAGGTACGTCCTTCATTGAGTGCACGGCGAGATCTGCACGGCCTTCCAGCATCGCGACTTCCAGCTCTTTAACGAATAAACCTTTACCGCCCACTTTCGCTAGCGGTGTGTCTAGGATCACGTCACCTTTGGTCACCATGGTTACTAACTCGACTTCTAAACCTGGGTGAGCGGCTTGAAGGGCGTCTTTGACAAAGTAAGCTTGCCACAAAGCAAGTGGGCTTTTTCGAGTTGCAATGCGAATTGGTGTGGATTGTGTCATGATCTTCTCAATGCTGTTTGGATTTGGGTTTATCCTACCATTCTCGTCAAGAAATTCTTACTGTTAGTTGGACATCTGGTGGTGCTATGAATGGAATTACATGATGTTATGAAAATAGTGTGACTAGATTCTCAATTAGACCAAGGACTATTATTAGTTTGAGGCGATTACAAGCGACACTAGCTCGCTGTTAATTTTGTGACTGGAGTATAGTTTTTACTCTGAAACGAATTCGAGCGCTGAAACTTTACCATGCACAATAAAAGTGTTAAATTGATCACGTTTTTAGGCTTTTTGAGTTTAAAATATCATCAGATATCTGTGATTGTTCAACCAAGGAATTACCCTTGCAGGCTTACACCCAAAAAATAATTCAGCGACTAGATAATTTGAATCAGCAACGTGTTGAACGTGCGCTGGCGCTTATGGATTCGCAAAGCCAGCAAGTTTTCCACTTGATTCCTGTCTTGTTGAATTACAACCACCCTGTCATTCCGGGTTACTACGATGCTGACGTACCAGTCGGTGTTTGTTGTCTGGAACCTAATGACGTTCAACAGCAATTCATCGACGATACACAACTTACCATTAGCGATAAGCTAGATGATGCGGTGCAACCTGCAATTCTTGGCTTGTATACCATGGGTAGTACGTCATCGATTGGTCAAAGTACCTCGAGTGACTTGGACATTTGGGTGTGTATTTCGCCGGAGATGGATAGTGATGAGCGAGAGTTACTGACCAACAAGTGTTTATTGATCACTGACTGGGCGCAGACTAAAGGCGTCGAGGCAAACTTCTTCCTTATGGATGAAGAGCGTTTCAGAAGTAACCATTCTGAAGAGATGACCGGTGATAACTGTGGTTCATCACAGCACTTACTATTACTTGATGAATTTTATCGTAGTGCGGTACGTATCGCTGGACAACGATTGTTGTGGCAAATTGTGCCACCAGAGATGGAAGAGTCTTACGACGAGTACGTTTCACAACTTTGTCGCGATGGCCATATCGACTGTAAAGAGTGGATCGATTTTGGCAAATTGAACCGAATTCCTGCGGAAGAGTATTTTGGCTCGAATTTATGGCAGTTGTACAAAAGTATCGATTCTCCTTACAAGTCGGTATTAAAAGCCATTCTGCTTGAAGCTTACTCGTGGGAATACCCTCACACCCAACTATTAAGTATCGATACTAAGCGTCGTTTCTTTGCCCATGAGCCTGATCTCTATGGGATGGATGCGTATTACTTAATGCTGGAGAAAGTCACCCGTTATCTTGAGCGTATTCAAGACCATACTCGTTTAGACTTGGTTCGCCGCTGTTTTTACCTTAAAACCCATGAAAAGCTGTCTCGTCAGCCTGGTGTTGGCTCTGTTGCTTGGCGTCGTGAAGCCTTGAGCGATATGATTACCCGCTGGGATTGGGATGAACGCGTGGTGGCAGAACTTGACGACCGCCGTAACTGGAAAGTCGAGCAGGTTAAAGTGGTGCATCATGCGCTGTTAGATGCGCTGATGCAGAGTTATCGTAATCTCATCCAATTTGCGCGTCGTAACGACATTACTTCGGCTATCAGTCCGCAAGACATCAGTATTCTGGCTCGTAAGCTGTACGCGGCTTTTGAGGTGCTTCCGGGTAAAGTCACGCTGCTGAATCCTCAAATCTCACCAGATTTACATGAACCGGATCTGAGCTTTATCGAAGTGAAGAATGGTGGTGTGAATAAATCGGGCTGGTATCTGTACAAACAACCGTTAGTTGCACACCGTATTCTGGGTCAGCCATATCTGGAGCACCATGAATATCTGAGTAAGCTGGTTTCGTGGGCATTCTTTAATGGCTTGATCACAGAGTCAACGCGTCTGCATGCAGTGGTGCGTGAAGCGCAGTTAGACATTGATAAGTTCTACCAGATGGTGAGCGATTTACGTAACACCTTTGCTTTGCGTAAGCGCCGTCCGACAATGCAAGCACTGGCGAGTCCATGTGAAATCAGTCAACTGACGATGTTTATCAACTTTGAAAGTGACCCGACTGAAGAGTTGTCAGGGCGATCACTCAAAGTGGATGTGAAGAATACCGATGTTTTCAGTTTTGGTCCTGAACATAAAAACTTAGTCGGTAGTGTTGATTTGGTTTACCGAAATTCCTGGCATGAAGTTCGTACGCTGCATTTTAAAGGCGAGACGGCGATGCTCGATGCTCTAAAAACCATTTTGGGTAAGATGCACCAGGATGCGCTTCCGCCTGAATCGGTAGATGTGTTCTGTTACGCGAAAAATATGCGCGGCGTGATGCGCAATAAAGTGTATCAGCTGCTGGCAGAGTGTATCGACTTACGTTTGAAGCCTGTCGAACAGGAAAAACGTCGCCGCTTTAAAGCGATGCGTCTTGGCGAGAAAACCTATGGTCTGTTCTTCGAGCGTCGCGGTGTATCTGTACAGAAGCTAGAAAATTCAGTCGATTTTTATCGCAGTATCTCAACTAATAAGCTGAAAGGTTCTCCGCTATTAATGCTCGATCGCGAGCAAGAATATCAAATGCCGGATGCGGTGGATGGTTTTGCCAGTGAAGGTTTGGTGCAGTTCTTCTTCGAAGACAGCGAGAAAGGGTTCAATATTTACGTTCTCGATGAGTCGAACCAAGTGGAAGTGTATCACCAGTTTAGTGGCTCAAAAGATGAGATGATTGCTTCGGTCAACAGCTTTTATACATCGGTGAAAGATGATACTCACGTAGCTTCGAAGTTCATTAACTTTAACTTGCCGCAGTACTATCAGATCATTCATCCCGAAGAGGGTAACGCTTACATCATACCTTACCGTAATGATTGTCCACCTCATCGTCCCAACAAAGCGGTAAATGCATAACAGAAAACCGAACAATAAGAAAAAGAGCACCTCGGTGCTCTTTTTCTGTATGGGTAAAGGCACAATGGGTTTATGCCCAATCGATCGCTTCGCCCGCGTGTTTTTCACACTCTTGCTTCACCATTTCAAACAGTTCCATGCCAGTCTTTGAGCAGGTCCATTTATCTTCGATAAGCTTGAAGTGGAAGCCACCTGATTTTGACGCCAGCCAAATTTCATGCATCGGTTCCTGGCGGTTGATGATGATCTGGCTGCGGTCTTCAAATTCTAATGTCATTACGTTACCAGACACTTCGTAATCAATGTCTGCACCTGAATCATCGATGGATTCTTCAATGATTTGCATCTGTTCATCCACCAGTTGATGAAATTCAGTATCGTTCATCCGTCTGTCCTATTGCTTTTCCTGAGTGTGGTGCGATTATAGGGGGCATTGATTCAATAATCACGATATGCCAAATGAAAAAATTAGTTACTGTGTTGTTTGTGATGGCTGCCGCGACGCTGGCAGGGTGTGGGCAGTCTGGTCCACTCTACATTCCAGATGACACACAACAAAACGAGCAATCACAATAAAATATCCGCACCTTAGGGTGAAATTAGGGTTCTGCAGTCGAATAAAATAAGGGAAGCGAATTTTGGATTACTTCAACTATCAGGATGATGGCCAGCTTTGGGCCGAAGACGTCTCACTTCAAGCTCTGGCCGAGCAATATGGCACTCCTCTTTATGTATACTCTCGAGCCACGCTAGAGCGCCACTGGAAGGCGTTTGATAGTGCAGTGGGTCAACATCCCCATCTGGTTTGTTATGCCGTAAAAGCAAACTCAAACTTAGGCGTATTGAATGCACTGGCTCGTTTGGGTTCAGGCTTTGACATCGTATCCGGTGGTGAATTGGAACGCGTGATTGCCGCAGGTGGTGACGCGAAGAAAGTCGTATTTTCTGGTGTAGGTAAAACGCCTGCAGAAATGAAACGCGCACTAGAGCTTGGTATTAAATGTTTTAACGTTGAATCTGAGCCTGAGCTTGAGCGTTTGAACAAAGTGGCGGGTGAGCTTGGTGTGATTGCTCCAATCTCGTTACGTATCAACCCGGATGTCGATGCGAAAACACACCCTTATATTTCGACTGGTCTTCGCGACAACAAATTTGGTATTGCGTTTGATCGTGCACCTGAAGTGTACAAGTTCGCTCAAAGCTTGCCGAACCTAAACGTACAGGGTATCGACTGCCATATTGGTTCTCAGTTAACGGATATTGAACCTTTTATCGATGCGACTGATCGCTTGCTTGCTCTGATTGATGATCTCAAAGCGCAAGGCATCGACATTCGTCACCTCGATGTGGGTGGTGGTCTTGGCGTGGTGTATCGTGATGAACTGCCTCCTCAGCCATCTGATTATGCGAAAGCACTGTTGGGTCGTCTGACTAACCATCAAGATCTGGAGCTGATTTTTGAGCCTGGTCGTGCGATTGCAGCGAATGCTGGCATCTTGCTGACTCGCGTTGAGTTCTTAAAACACACTGAACATAAAAACTTTGCCATTATTGATGCAGCAATGAATGACCTGATGCGTCCTGCTCTTTATCAAGCATGGCAAGATATCGTGCCAGTTTCGCCACGCGATGGTGAAGCACAGACTTACGACTTGGTTGGACCAATTTGTGAAACCGGTGATTTCCTGGGTAAAGATCGCGCATTGGTTTTACAAGAAGGTGATCTACTCGCGGTTCGCTCTGCTGGCGCCTATGGTTTTGTTATGTCTTCGAATTACAATACTCGTACCCGAGCGGCGGAAGTGATGGTGGACGGTAAGCAAAGCCATCTTGTTCGTCAGCGTGAGGAGCTGACAAGTTTGTGGCAGCTGGAACAGATTCTACCGGAGTAACACAGAGCAAATGCATTTCCACTTTTCCAAAATGCACGGTCTGGGTAACGACTTCATGGTCGTCGACTGCATTACCCAGAACGTGTTTTTCTCGCAAGATTTGATCCGTCGCCTGGCGGATCGTCACACTGGTGTTGGTTTTGACCAATTGCTCGTGGTAGAAGCGCCTTATGACCCTGAAACCGACTTCCACTACCGCATCTTTAATGCAGATGGCAGCGAAGTTGAGCAGTGCGGTAACGGTGCGCGTTGTTTTGCGCGTTTTGTGCGTCTCAAAGGGTTGACCAACAAATACAGCATCAGCGTGAGTACCAAGAAAGGAAAGATGATCCTCAACGTCGAAGACGATGGTGAAGTGACGGTCAATATGGGTGTGCCAGAGTTTGAACCGAACAAGATCCCTTTCAAAGCTAAGCAAAAAGAGAAAACCTACATCATGCGCGCAGGTGACAAGACCCTGTTTTGTGGTGCTGTCAGCATGGGCAACCCACATGTTGTGACGGTTGTGGATGATGTCGATACGGCTGATGTCGACACATTAGGTCCGTTGCTGGAATCACATGAGCGTTTCCCTGAACGCGTGAATGCGGGTTTTATGCAGATCGTCGATCGCGGCCATATCCGTTTGCGTGTTTATGAGCGTGGAGCGGGTGAAACTCAGGCGTGCGGCAGTGGTGCCTGTGGCGCGGTTGCTGTGGGTATTCTGCAAGGCTTGCTCGATGAAAATGTCAAAGTGTCGCTACCTGGTGGTGAGTTGAATATTGCTTGGCAAGGTCCTGAGAAGCCGTTATTTATGACTGGCCCAGCGACTCATGTCTTTGATGGACAACTGTCGTGCTAGTGGAAGAGAAAGGAAACGTTTTGTCTCAAGAGGAAGCGGATACGTTGACGGCTGAAGTCGTCGCTGAGTACCTCAAAGATCACCCTGATTTTTTGGTTCAGCGTCCAGAGCTGGTAGACCGTTTATCATTTCCACATGTGGATTTGGGGGCGGTATCATTGGTTCATATTCAGATGAATCGCCAACGTCAACGCATTGAAGAGCTTGAAGAAGAGATCACGACACTGATGTCCCTGGCTGCCAATAATGACCGTACTTTCTACGAGTTCATGGATTTGCAGGGGCAGATTCTTAAGTGTGGTGACTTCAAGCAGGTAATTCATGCCATTGAGCAGAAAGCGCATGACCTGGGCCTGCGAGCGTATGTTCGCCTGTTCAGTCAATGCGATGCGTCTGTGCAATTGAGCAAGGAAAACTACCAGCGTTTTGCTACTACGCATCTCAATGGTAAAGGTGCCTACTTAGGTCGCTTACGCAAAGTCGATCGTGAAGCCTTGTTTGGCAATCTGGAGATGCCAGAAATGGGATCTTACGTGGTATTGCCGTTGGTCAAGAAACAGATGCTTGGTGTCCTGGCATTTTCCAGTCAGGATGGCGGGCATTTCCAACCAGATATGGATACCTTGTTTTTACGTCATCTATCCTTAGTAGTGGCACATCTTGCTCAAACATTGGTATGGCAACGTTACGATGATGACAACTCCAAACACTCCTCTGCCAAATAGCCTGCAAAAGCCTCTTGAACGCTTCTACGAGTTTCTGCGAAGTGAAAAGGGGCTGAGTTTGCATACCCAGCGCAATTACAAACAGCAGCTGGAAACGATGGCACACCACTTAACCGAAATGGGATTGAAAGACTGGTCTCAGGTTGACGCGGGCTGGGTGCGACAATTGGCAGGTAAAGGTATGCGCGAAGGAATGAAAGCCAGCAGCTTGGCAACGCGTTTATCTTCACTGCGCAGTTTCTTCGATTTTCTTATCCTACGCGGTGAAATGTCGGCGAATCCGGCCAAAGGCGTTTCTGCACCGCGTAAGCAGCGTCCGCTACCAAAAAACCTCGACGTCGATGAAGTTAACCAGTTGCTGGAAGTGAACGAAGACGATCCGTTAGCGGTTCGCGATCGCGCCATGATGGAGTTGATGTACGGTGCGGGTTTACGATTGGCTGAATTGGTCAGTGTCGATGTGCGTGATGTGCATCTGCGCAGTGGTGAACTTCGTGTCATTGGTAAAGGTGATAAAGAGCGTAAAGTCCCGTTCTCTGGCATGGCGACTGAGTGGGTTGGCAAGTGGCTTAAAGTACGTACTAATCTTGCTGCGCCAGGTGAGCCTGCATTGTTTGTTTCTAAGCTGGGTTCGCGTATTTCTCATCGCAGTGTGCAAAAACGTATGGCAGAGTGGGGGCAGAAGCAGTCAGTAGCGAGCCATATTAGCCCACACAAATTGCGCCACTCGTTTGCGACTCATATGCTGGAATCGAGTAACAACTTACGTGCTGTGCAAGAACTGTTAGGTCACGAAAACATTTCGACCACTCAGATCTACACTCATTTGGATTTCCAACATTTGGCGCAAGCCTATGATCAAGCACACCCACGTGCACGTAAAAAGAGCGGAGACTAAACCCAAGCATGAAATTTTACCGCCGTATTGCGCCAATTAAGGCGATGACATTTGACCTAGATGACACTCTCTATGACAACTATCCCGTAATATTACGCATGGAGAGAGAGCTTTTGTCGTGGTTGCAACAAACACACCCTGCTGTTGCCCATATGGAAAAGCCTGACTGGATCAAAGTCAAAAGGAAGGTAGTGCTGCAGTTTCCTGAGTTAAAAAGTGATGTGACACTTTGGCGTTTAGTTCAGCTTAGGCAGGGCTTTATAGATGCTGGCTATGATGAAGAGCAGGCGCAAACCGCAGCGGAAACTGGTGTGCAAGTCGCCCTTGATTGGCGTAACCGTTTCGAGGTTCCACAACAGAGCCTTGATGTACTCACACAGCTTGGTGAACAAGTTCCTCTGGTTGCTATCACGAATGGCAACGTTGACTTAGATAAAGTCGGACTGACACCCTATTTTAAAAGTGTGCTGAAAGCGGGACCGGATGGATTAGCCAAACCAGCCGGAGACATGTTTAGCAAAGCGCAACAGGTTTTAGATCTTCCAGCAGAGAATATTTTGCATGTCGGCGACCATATCGTCACGGACGTTCACGGTGCTAAGCTGGCTGGTTTTTCGGCTTGTTGGTTTAATGACGTGAACAAGAATATTGCTCAATTTCCAAGAGCCAGAACCTTGCCTGATATGGAAATTCATAGCTTACCGCCGTTACTCTCACTTATTTGATGTGACAAATACTAAGCATTGAAATGGTTTCACGTGAAACACGTCTAACAAAGCGCAAGCAAGGCTGCGCTTTTTTGTTGTTACTTTCTGCGCTAGTGCTTAAGCGCATGGCCACTTTTCTCTGCTTGAAAGGCGGCAAGGTAGTGCGTAAAGAAGCGTTGCATCTGCTGCTGGTTGTCTTCTTCACCTAATTGCCCTAATAATTGCGCTGCAATTTCAAACGTACACAGGCTGCCTTGTTGTTGGTTACGACGCAGCTGATAATGCGAGTCTCCTTGCGTAGTCAGCTCCATCAATGGCACGTCCTCCAGCCATCGGCTTTTATTGATCATTTTGCGCGCCTCTTGCCAGGTCGCATCCAAAATAATAAACAAAGGTTTTCGGCTCTGTTGCTGACTTTGTACCTTTACTTGCTCGAGTGTCAGGGCATGCTCATGTGGAAACAGCAGCACCGGGTACAGGCTTGAATCTTCAAGGTGAGCAATTAACTCACTAGGTGGCTGCTTGCGATCCCAAATCGCCTGCTTCACATTAAGTTTGCATTGGTGCAACAGTTTGCCTGTGTTGGTATCGCGCGCCAGTTCATTGAGGTGCATCAATAGCATGATGCTGTGCTCGCTGCTGAGATTAGGCAGCAGTGAGCAAATGCAGTTGAACTGAAAACCACAGTCAGGGCATGGTAGTGCCATTACAAGCGAACTCCTTCGCGGACTGGGCTAATGCCATCCGAGAACAAGCGCACACCACTCACTTGTGTTGACGTTGCCTTTGGCGCCATACTCGGATTGATTGGGTAGCTGACGCCGGTGTATTGCATGATGTGTTGAGCCGGAGTTGCACCACCGCCACTGACATTAAAAATCAGGTCTCGCCAGCCGTGCGAGGTTTGCTGGCCCAGCATGATCGGACTCTGTACTAGAGTGATTCGACTGTTAAAACGCCACTCACTTTGATGGTTTTCAAACACGAGTAAGGTACAACCGCCCGAACCACACCAATCTAGCTGTACGAACAGTTCTTCATTTCCATCACCATTAAGATCGTAAGTCAGCCAGCGGTACTGGTTATTACTTGGATTGGTTTGGTTGATAAAGAAGTAATTGCGTACCGCTGCATCGACTTTGGAGTTGAAGTCGGCACTAGAGGGAATATTGGCACTGCCAATGGGCTTTTTAGTACGTTCTGGCGTTGCTTGCTGAGTACCTGCTTGGCGCTCGGTCGCCGGATACAACACCAAGCCACCATCTGCGATGGGGTAAACCATTTCGCCCACTTTTTCTTGTGTGGCTTTTAGTTGGTTACCTTCGCGGGTGAAAAGTCGCTCTGACTTTAATCGTTGCTGCTGGTGGTGAGTCATCACGACCTGAACTTGTGACGGACTCAACTGCTGCCAGTAACCACGTTCAACCAGTGGCGCTTGACCGTCGGAGTAACTGTATTGGGTTGTCGCACTGTGATCCGGTGTTAAGGTCATCTGTACTTCAAACCCTTGTGATTGGGTGGACGTTGCGACATAAGTGTTTGCCCACTCCTGTGTCGAGTCGACATTCGATGCCATGCCACAGCCCTGATACGTTGTACCATCGTGTTTAAGCGTCGCTGTCCAGCCATAAAGGGAATCACTCATGGTGTCAGAACAAAGGTTTTCCGTCATGCGTAGTTCGCCATCCGCAAGTTGATAAGTGCGCTGACGTGCTTGTAGCTGTCTGGATTCAATAGCTATAGATTGCGCCGGTTTACTCGGTTGCTGAAATTGCAGGGCGTCCGATTCAAAGCTCGCTGACCAGAATGGTTCATTGCCAAATACGCGGGTGGGTTTACTTGGCTGACTGCAGCGCTGCGGGTTCTCGCTGGTGAGAAGGTTAACCTGTTCAACAACAAAGTTGGCGTCGAAATCGGCAGAGAAGCCTTCATTACCTGGAGGGTTCAAATGACCAATCATTTCCCCATACATGGGTTGATAAGGTTCGTTATTTAACGACATGGCGCGTTGAACTTGTTGTGGTGACAGTTGCAGCCAGTATTGTTTGTCACTGCCACATGGCATGATGTACTGACTTTCGTGGCCAATGACCACTTCACCACGCAGCATGAACGTTTGAGGTTGAATAGTCTCAGGCTTATCTAATGATGCTGGTGGGGTGATCGTCTCCTGATTGCCATTTTCTGGCAGTTGCGAGCTACATGCTTGCAGAACCAGCAGAGTGGCGAGGGCCACTGGGTTTTTCAAAGCCTTCATGTTATATCTTCCTCATTATTGTTACTCAATCAGCATCGGATGGCATTATGGCATATTGGTTATTTAAAACTGAACCAGATACCTTTTCTATTGACACGCTTCGAACCCAAAAGGTTTCATGTTGGGAAGGCGTTCGTAATTATCAGGCGCGTAACATGATGCGTGATCAGGTGAAATTGGGCGATTTGGTTCTGATTTATCATTCTTCGTGTAAAAACGTTGGTGTCGCAGGTATTGCCAAAGTCGTGCGCGAGGCGTATCCAGACCATTTCCAGTTTGATCCCGAAAGCGATTATTACGATCCGAAGTCGGACCCGGACAATCCACGCTGGATCATGGTCGATGTCGAGTTTGTGCGAAAAACTGAGCGCGTGATTCCGTTGTCAGTGATGAAAGCGATGCCAGAGTTGGAGAACATGCCGCTAGTTAAACGTGGAAATCGTTTATCGGTTATGCCAGTGACAGCGGAGGAATGGGAAGCGATTCTTGGCCGAGAGAAGTTACCCAGCCAGCGTTAGACGAGATAAAAACAAGGGCTGGTTTAGACAGCCCACTGAGTATGTTCTTATTGCTCGTCTTGCAGCAAATGCTTTTGTAGGTAGCGTGCAACCGCATCTTCGGCGTTACTGCCAATCACTTCATTGGTCGGTAGCGCTTGCATCACTTTTTCGTGCGCAGTACCCATAATCAGACCTTTACCCGCCATTGACAGCATTTCTACGTCATTCATGCCGTCACCGAATGCAAGGCAGTTTTCTAGTTCTAGATCGAGTGATTCTGCGATGGCTTGCAACGCGTGGCCTTTAGATACTTCTCCGTTCATGACTTCCAGGCACCAAGGTGTTGAGAAGGCAATATTTAATTTATCCCCAAATTGGTCACGTAACTTCGTTTCGAACGTGACCAGACGTTCATGATCTTTATCTGCATGGGTAAAGAAGATTTTCGCGATACCATCAGTGGGTGCCTGATTTTCATCGAACAGTTTGTAAGTAAACTCTTCATGGAATTCGCGTAGCGTTTCATCATCTTTGTTGAGTAACCAGTCGTCATTCTGATACATGTGGATAAGTATTTCATGATCGTGTTTGATCGTATCGATCACGCCTTGGACAAGTTCTTGCGGTACGTTTTCGCTGTACATCAGTTTATCGTTTTGATCATGTACGCGCGCACCATTCGAGGTGATCATGTAAGCCGGAATCCCCACCTGAGAGCGAATACCAGCGACGTCTACGTGGTGACGACCTGTAGCAAAGACAAAGGTGTAGCCCATTTCATGTAGCGTTCTCAGCGTCATTTTTGAGTAAGCGCTGAGCTGATGATTGGGCGCAAGTAAGGTGCCATCCAGATCTGAGGCAACGATTTTAGTGATCTCTTTGCAAGGTAGCGATGTGCTCATGAAGTCCTCGTAAACGGTTTGGATAGTGTCGAGTATGTTGAGTGCAAACGGAGCTCGGCAGATTGACTAGATCATGCAGCTCCGAATGCTAGGGGAACTTAAGGTGCTATTCGTCTTTCGCGGTTACATCTTGGTTGAAAGCTGAACAGACGCGATCAGTGTACGTCAAAATAGGGATGAAAAAGAGGGTAAATCGCTTAGCCGACATTTCCTCTTTAATTTTCCAGTGAATCCGTAGGTCTAACATGCTCACTCGTTTCTCTGGCGGAGCACTAGTTCTGTGGGGGTGGAGAAGACTCAGGGTGTTTCATAAAGCGGAAAATCGCATCCAGAGCTTGATTTCGATATTTATCGGCTTCGAATAAAATTTCATGATGAGCACCTTCTACTGATAACAGCTCGGCATTCGGGTTAGTTTTACTCAGTTTATCGATGAAACGTTTCTGAGCTAAATTACTAACAATGCGATCTTTTCCGGCTTGAATAAGCAACACGGGTATTTTTACCTGACGTGTTAATAAAAAGCATTGTTTGGCCGCCATGAGTCCTTGCCATACCCAACGGGTGCTTGGCCCTCCGACTTGCAGTTCTGGCATGTCGGAGTAGAGCTCGCGAAACCAATGATAACGATCATAACTCTGGCTGAGGGGATTATCTTCAAACGGCTTTGGGAAGTACGGCTGATGGCCAGGCGCATAACGTGGTAGTGTCGATACCGCCGAAAGAATTTGTGTCACTGGTAGGGCGATCGGAGATAAGTACCAAGGCAGATTAATTCCGAACATCGGTGCGCTTAGAATCAATCCTGTAAAATGATGCGTTGGGTGAGTTTGAAGATACCGAGTGGCGATGGCACCGCCCATGGAATGCGCGATGATAAAACATTGCTCGTAGTGGCCGAGATCATGCTTTTTGATCACAATATCCATATCTTCAACGTAGTCGGCAAAGTCATAGACGTGACCCATATCTGAGTCTGCAAGCAGCCGATCGGATAAACCTTGCCCTCGATGGTCAAATGAGTAAACGTCGTACCCTTGGCGGTAGAAATCATAAAACAGCTCTTGGTATTTCCAGGAAGACTCTATACGCCCGTTGACGACCAGTACAGCTTTTTTGTGTTCAGGGTGGGTGAGCTTGCACCAGTAGATTTTCTTTTTCTCTGTCCCTTTCACAAAGCCTTCTTGGCGACTTTGCCAGAGTTCAGCGATCGGACCACCTATTGCTTGCTCAAATAAGTTCTCTTGAGTATAAGTCGTAGGGGAATGGTGAGTAGCCATTAGTCGATTACCTGAAGATACGTTGTAGACGCGATGTATCATCGAAGAATTAGTGAGGAAATGCAATGGATACCCACGTTTGGTTCGCCTATTTGGTAACAGCGATCGTTTTTAGTCTTGCTCCGGGTTCTGGTACGGTAAACTCCATCAGTAATGGTCTGAGTTACGGTACGCGCAAGTCTCTCAGTGCGATCGTGGGCTTGCAAATTGGCTTGGCCATTCACATCGCGATGGTGGGGGCTGGTATTGGTGCGCTGGTGGCTCAATCTGCGATGGCGTTTACCGTTATTAAATGGGTTGGTGCGGCTTATCTTGTCTGGCTTGGCTTCCAGAAATGGCGCGATACTTCTGGTTTGGTGGCAGCTGAAAACCAAAAAGAGATGTCTGCCACGTCATTGATGTACAAAGCTATCCTCATTAACCTGACAAACCCAAAATCGATTGTTTTTCTCGTGGCGTTGTTTCCACAGTTTATTGACCCGGCCAAAGACCAGCTAACTCAGTTATTGGTGTTAGGTGTGACGACTGTCGCGGTGGATTCTTGTGTGATGCTTGGTTACACCTCACTGGCATCCAAGATGGGTCGTTTTATTCGCTCAGATAAAATTATGGCAAACATAAATAAAGTCTTTGGTTCCATGTTTATGGGATGTGGTGCACTATTAGCGGCGGCAAAATCATAACTCGCTAATTATTAGGTTGTTTTTAGTATGAATACCACGTATGTCGCTCGCCAGCCTATCTTTAATCGTAAAAGGCAAACGCTTGGCTATGAATTGTTGTTTCGGGATGGAGAGCGCAATGTTTTCCCAGCTCATATTGATGCAGACCGAGCGACATACCGACTGATTGTCGAAAACTTCCTGTCGGTAGGATTAAATCCGGTGATTACCTCATCGAGATGTTTTATCAACTTCCCTCATCAGAGTTTACTGCGCCGTTTACCCCGCAGCTTGCCGAAACATAAAATTGTCGTAGAAGTACTAGAAACTTGTCAGCCCACCGATGAGCTGTTTGAGGCGATTAGAGAGCTTTATCGAGAGGGTTACCTGATCGCATTGGACGACTTCACCTTAACTCCAGAATGGCAACGTTTCTTGCCTTACGCTCATATTATAAAGCTGGATATTATGGCAATGGGGCTTGAAGCCGCTTGTGAGTTGGTCAAAACGCAATTAGCGCAACGAGTGAAATACCATTTTCTGGCTGAGCGAGTGGAGACTGAAGAAGAGTTTAATCAGGCGAAAGCGGCGGGGTTCAAATTTTTTCAGGGCTACTTTTTCAGCAAGCCTTTGGTTTCTCAAACCCATTATGTGAGCCCGGAACAGGTTGTGGCGCTGCAGTTATTTCGTGAAGTCTGTGTGCCGGAGCCAGACTTCCAGCGCATTGAAGGTATTATCACTCAAGATGTGGCATTGTCGTACAAACTGTTGCGTTTTGTGAACATGCAAGCGACCAAACTGGAAGTAGAGATCCGCTCATTTCGTCAGGCTCTGATTTACCTTGGTCAGGATAACCTCAAGCAATTCGTCTCACTTGTTGTGGCATCTTATATCTCTACCAACAAACCGAGAGAGCTGTTTAACCTCTCGCTTCAACGAGCGCAATTTTGTCAATTGATGTCTCGTCACCATCCATTCTCCCATCTGAATGAGCAAGGCTTTATGGTCGGTTTATTGTCGATCCTAGATGCCATACTTGATCTGTCTACTGAGTCATTAATCAAGCAATTACCGCTCAGTGAGCCTGTTCAACAAGCGTTGCTGCATCGAAAAGGGGAATACGGGGCACTTATTTCTCTGGAAGAATGCTATGAACGTGCCGACTGGTCCGGAGTGGAAAAATTTTCTAATCAGTTGGGGCTCTCTTTCGAGCAAGTCCAGTCCTCATTGGGCGAAGCGGTTCGGTGGAGTCAGAGCATCGCCAACTTTTAGTCTTTCCAGTATTAAACTTTTGTGACGTTAAGCGCTGTGCTCTTGACGTCGCTGCGGTTTTAAATAAACATATATGCATATCCATATATAGGTATATTTACTATGCTTCCACATCAGTTTTTCAAACTTTTATCTGACGAGACTCGCGTGCGGTGTTTAATGCTGGTGGCTCGTGAAGGAGAGGTTTGTGTGGGCGATTTAGCGTTTGCACTTCAAGAGAGCCAACCGAAAGTTTCTCGTCATCTAGCCCAGTTACGAGCCAATGGAATCTTAGTTGATAAGCGCCAAGGACAATGGGTGTTTTACCAATTGTCCCAACAGCTTCCGGGGTGGATGAGAAAAGTGATTGACGACCTAGTGGCATCGAATTGTTTGAAGCAAGAATACCAGCAAGATATTTCGCGTTTGCATGACAAAAGTCGTGAGGCATGCTGCTAATCGCAACGAGCGAACAGTAATTTCAAGGTAGAAGATTTTAAAGGTAAAGATTATGACGATTAAAGTAGGGATTAATGGTTTTGGCCGAATCGGTCGTTTGGCACTGCGTGCAGCGTTTGACTGGCCCGAGCTGGAGTTTGTGCAGATTAATGACGTCGCTGGCGATGCGGCAACACTGGGTCACCTACTGGAGTTCGACTCGGTTCAAGGTCGTTGGCATCACGAGGTTCAGGTCGAAGGTAACGAACTCATCATTAATGGTAAGCGTATCGTCACGACACAACAGCGAGATATAGATGCCGTTAATTGGTCGGGCTGTGATGTTGTGATTGAAGCAACGGGTGTGCATCGTAAATCGTCGTACTTAGATCAGTACCTTGATCAAGGTGTGAAGCGAGTTGTGGTCAGCGCGCCAGTAAAAGAAGAAGGCATTGCTAACATCGTTGTGGGTGTGAATGACCATATCTTCGACCCTGAAAAACACCGTATTGTGACCGCGGCATCTTGTACTACCAACTGTATCGCACCTGTGGTGAAAGTGATTCATGAGAAGCTGGGTATCGAGCAGTCTTCATTTACCACTATTCATGATCTGACCAACACACAAACCATTCTGGATGCGCCGCACAAAGACCTGCGTCGTGCTCGTGCTTGCGGCATGAGTTTGATTCCAACCACGACAGGCAGTGCGACAGCAATCGTGGAAATTTTCCCGGACTTGAAAGGCAAAATTAACGGCCACGCAGTACGTGTTCCTCTGGCTAATGCGTCACTGACCGACATTATCTTTGATGTAAAACGCGATACCACAGCAGAAGAAGTGAATGCATTGCTGAAGGAAGCGTCTGAAGGTGAACTGAAAGGCATTCTTGGCTTTGAAGCGCGCCCTCTCGTATCGATTGACTACAAAGGCGACCAACGTTCAACCATTGTTGATGCGCAATCGACCATGGTCGTGGGCTCACGCATGGTGAAGATTTACGCGTGGTACGACAATGAAATGGGTTACGCAACACGTACTGCAGAATTGGTCCGTAACGTTGGTCTGGCTTAAAGAGGTTTAATTATGTCTCATCCTATATGGCAATTAGAGCTGGAGTCGGGTGCATTGGTATTAACACCTTGCCCGGGCACCAAAGAGGTTGCGCTACAAGCATCACTTGAACAGTTAAAAGAACAGGGTGTTCAAGCGATAGTCACAGCTCTGGATAACGCAGAACTGGAAGCAAAAAACGTATCAGAGCTGGGTGAAGTGACTCAACAGCTCGGTATGAAATGGTTTCAAATCGAGATCGAAGACGATTGTGCACCAGACGATGTTTTTGCGCAGAAATGGCAGCACGCAAGTCCTGAGCTACACGCCATTCTTGCACAAGGCGGTAAGGTTGCCATGCACTGTATGGGCGGGTCTGGCCGAACTGGTCTTTTAGCTGCGCACTTACTGCTTGAGAAAGAATGGGCGCTCGACGATATCGTACGTGAAGTGCAGGCTTTGCGCCCAGGCGCATTTACTAAACCAGTGCAGGTTGAGTACATCGAGCACGTAGCACAGAGTGCTTGATCAGCTTATAGAGCTTTTGGAACACTATGATCTAAAAGCTCTGATTCAATTGGATTAGTGCAGTTTCTGGACACATCAATAAGACTTATAAAAAATTATATCGTTGATTTTAATGTATTTTTGTTTTGTTGGATTAAAAGTTATTGCGCTTACATGTCTGTACCAATATCAATAGAAAGTTATTGGTGTTCAGGTTATAGAGCATTTGGAACATCATGATCCAAATACTCTTATTGCTGTACATCTGAGGTCAAAATGATTTCACAACTAAGCAAAAGCATTCGTCAGTACATGTTGGTGACGTTCAATTATTGGAACTTTACGGTTACCGATGGTGCGCTGCGCATGCTGGTGGTGCTTTACTTTCATGACTTGGGTTACTCAACCCTGGCAATTGCGTCACTTTTCCTTTTCTATGAGTTTTTTGGCGTGGTCACCAACCTGATTGGCGGTTGGTTGGGGGCGAGATTAGGTCTGAACAAAACCATGAATATAGGCTTAGCGATGCAAGTTTTTGCCTTGCTGATGCTTGCTGTGCCGAATGCTTGGTTGACGATCCCTTGGGTAATGGCGGCACAAGCACTGTCAGGGATTGCTAAAGACCTCAACAAAATGAGCGCGAAGAGTGCGATTAAAACCTTAGTGCCAGATGAGCAACAAGGTGCGTTGTACAAATGGGTGGCTATTTTGACTGGCTCGAAGAATGCACTGAAAGGTGCAGGATTCTTTATTGGTGGTGTATTGCTGTCTTGGGTGGGTTTTCAAAATTCCATGTTCATTATGGCAGCCGTTCTGGCAGTGGTGTTTGTTTGTAGCATGATCTGGCTGGAAGCGGATATGGGCAAAGCTAAAAGCAAGCCTAAGTTTCGCCATATTTTCTCTAAATCAGAATCTGTGAACATTCTGTCAGCGGCGCGAATGTTCCTGTTCGGAGCTCGCGATGTCTGGTTTGTGGTTGCACTGCCGGTGTATCTAGGCAGCGTTTTTGGCTGGGATCACTTGTGGGTCGGTGGCTTCTTAGCTGCATGGGTGATTGCGTATGGCTTTGTTCAAGGTTTTGCGCCGCGCATTACTGGTAAGGCGCAAAGCCGTGTACCTGATGGGAGTGCGGCACTTGTTTGGGCGGGCATATTAGCTCTGATTACGGGTGGTATCGCCTACGGAGTACAAGTCGGTTGGCAACCAGAAGTTGTAATTGTGGTTGGATTAATGGTATTTGGCGCGGTATTTGCGATTAACTCTTCCCTTCACTCATATTTGATTGTGAGCTATGCCAAAGGCGATGGTGTATCGCTGGATGTGGGCTTTTATTATATGGCGAATGCGATGGGACGTTTGATAGGTACTGTCCTGTCAGGCTGGATTTATCAGGAAGCGGGTTTAGCGGCCTGTCTGTGGGTATCTTTCGCCTTCCTTGCCTTGACCACACTGATTTCAATCAAGTTGCCCAAAGCCAAGATAGCGACGGCTTAAGCGTCTCCGATCATTTCATATTGGGCTCTTCTATGGAGCCCTTTTTTGTATCTGCAGTGTTCGTTCTCTCCCTTTATTCTGGTTGTCGCTTTGGTTCTCTGTCTCTACGGGCAAAAATAGGCTGTTTTGTCGCACTGAGTTAAAAATAAGCAAAAACAGTTTGTTAAGCATTCCCCTGCCAGGAAATTACCCTATGCTATAAACAAATGGTAAGCGACTCAGTTTAGGAACAAGTATGAGAGAAAGGGTTCTGTTTTTTGATCTATTGCGCTGTGTGGCGGCGGTTGCGGTGATCGCTATTCACGTCTTGGCGCCGTATCGAAATGAATTAGGCATTATTCCGTTCGATCAGTGGCTTACGGCTGTGGGAGTTAATAGTGTGACCCGATGGGCGGTGCCGGTTTTTATTCTGATCACAGGCGCGTTAATGCTCACCGATACCCGACCATTTGATGGCAAATATTATTTAAAAAGGCGCTTGGGTAAAGTTCTGATTCCTTTTATTTTTTGGTCGGTGTTCTACGCTTATTTGTCGGGATGGACGGCTGCGGGGTTTGACTTTGAAACGGTCAAAGAGGTTTTGAGTAATAGCGTCCACCATGAAACCTATTACCATTTGGGTTTTTTCTATTACTTCATCCCGCTCTATTTCGTGATCCCTCTATTTCAGTGGATGGCGCGGAATGTTGACGATAATGTTTTATATACCTATCTGGCATTTTGGTTGTGCACCAGTACCTTATTTCTGTTCAAGATAGACGGTCCTTGGAGTAATCAAATGTGGCTCTATATGGGCTATTTACCTTTGGGTTATGTTTTGTATCAAAAGCTGTCTTTGAGCCGTTCGAATGTCACTCTGTTTACTGGCCTGGGTCTTGCCGCATTGGCGGTTACCTTTGCTATGGTGGTGACAAACAGTCTGGAAGCGGAGAAATACACAGTAGGGCGCTGGTTGTCATACAAAACACTCAACGTGATTTTAGCGGCTTCGATGATTTTCATGTTGGCACGTTATTTTGGCGAAGGGTTATCGCCCAAAGTACAAAAAGTCGTGAGCTTTATTAGCCAGCACAGCTTAGGCATTTACTTGCTGCATCCTATCTTTTTGTGGCCGATGAAAGAGTTTTCCTGGTATGAAGGGCATCCGGCGTGGGTCATCCCACTGTGGATAGTATTAAGTGGAGCGGGAGCCTTGGCGATGAGTTATCTGTTCTCTCGTTCGACCAAGACTCGCTGGTTATTGCCTTAATTTACGGCTTCAGGGCGAAATGGAGAAACTTATCGCCTTGGTAAGTCAGTTTTCCTTTATCGCCCGGATTGAGCGCATGGTAATAGTGAACTCCGATTTGGAACTCACGTTTGGGACCGATAGGAGCACGCTGCACGTAAATCCAATACTCTTGATCATCTTCTCCCGGTTTCGCATCCGGAATGTCGATGGCCTGTTTGTCTAGAATGGTCACTTGGACACATTGCTCAGGGGCATCTTCACCAACATAGTGTTTACTGTAGAAGCGAAAGAAAATCCAGGCTCCTAGCGCTATTAGGACAAAAAGAGCCAAAATAAGTGGAATTGGCATGATGATCTCCAGTATTTCAATTGTCCCCATTTTACAGAACTCCCTGTTTAAACGATGTGTTGAGATAAAGGATTCGTGATTTATCAAAAGGTGGTGAGATTTTATTCGGCGCACTTCACATTTTATATGCGCACAAGGACACAGTTTGAATTGAAAATAGTACTTAACCGCTCGAAAAAGCTCTAAATTTATAGAAGTGTAAAATGAATAATAAAGAAAGCGTCTTGTGAGGAGGGTGACGATGTCAGATATTGAAAAAGTAGTCATACGTACCCGAACGATCGAAAAACTTTTGCGTACTCAATATCATGCAGAGGGAAAAGGGTTGCATCAGCTCATCAATAGCTGTGAAGAGCGATTACCACATGACGTGATCGCAAAGCTGCGCTATATCGCTACGGTGCGTAATAAGATTGTTCACGAAGAAGATTTTCAGCTAGATGATCGAAAGAATTTTTTGGCAGTGTGTGATGATTGTGAAAAAGAACTCACACCAAGAAGTTCGCGCTTTATTTGGCGAGCCGCAATTTTGTTGATGGCGTTGATCACGCTTGCTGCTCTTGGTTTTTATTATATGCATTGGGATCTACTGTCTGAGCACATACAGTAGGGTGATATTGAGAAAATAAAAAAGGACGCGTTAGCGTCCTTTTTTATTTTTTAATCAGCAGCTTAGTACATCATTGGCAGTGTCATTAAACCCACAACCACTGCAATCATTACCAGCCCTTGTTTTTGAGAAGATGAAATCATAACACTACCCCTTAATCTTGATGAACTCTATGCATTTAATATAGCACTCTTTTTTAGGTTTGATCAACGTATCTCATGAAAAGTTTTTAAAACTTACAGTTAACTAACCTGTTTTTACCTCATTTTGACTAATTGAACTGTGTTTTTTACTTTGTGTTTAAAGTGTTCGTTTTGTGCTTTTGTTGTTCGTTTGTTTTGTAAGTGATTGATTTTATATTGTAAGAAAGGTCTTACATATTGTTTAAATATTGTTTTTTGTCTCAGGGGTTAGGTTGGCGCTTAATGTTGTCTGTGTTTCTCAAAATCTGAGAAAACATAGTTAATTTAATCTCAGTAGATGATGAGGAGCCTCTATATCGAAGGTGTATTTCTTAAGTGATGGGATAATCTCAGTGCCAAAAGGGTTTAGCATCCAACGATAAAGTGAACCTGCGGTTTGTGAGTTTAACTGTATTAATGTTATTAAATATCATTGGTTTACTTTACCCTTGGGTGACTTTATTATCTGTATATAAGCCTGATGTCAGGCTCTTATGTTAGTCCTGTTGCTGTTAGCGGTGCATTCTATGGCGTACAGTGGAACTTCTGTTTTTTATGTTTGTTCTTTGCGCGTATTGACTGCTGAGTAGACATCTTGACTGAATAGTTAGCAATTTTTCTATTGGGGGTATTGAGTTACGTGATGTCGCATTTAGGGGCGTTAAACAGAAGGTCAAATGTCCCGAATCGCTAGCGAGATCCAACTTTCGCAGATTGTGCCTTTACATCAACATCGGTCTACCTAGACTAGCGGCGAGTTTAAGTAAAAGGTATGTACAGCATGTGGAGTTGGCTGGCTATAGGGCTATCAGGTGTGTATTCCGTGTTGGGGGCTAAGCAAGCCAATCCAACGCAATCTCTCGTCTTTAAAATATTTACTCTGTTACTCCTTCTTGTGCTGGTTTTAACTCAAGGTACGCCAGCAGTTTATACTTACTGGATTGCTGCTGGTCTGGGCGTATCGATCATTGCTGACACGTTACATTCGTTCCGTTCGCGTAAATTGATTTATTTCTGCGGTTACTTAGTCGCGCAGGTTTGCTACAGCAAATCGTTCTGGATGCAGTTGAACGGAGACATTATTTGGTGGCTATTGGCGTTATTGCTGGCGGCTAGTATCGTGGCGTTCTTTTTGTTGTTACCTCAACTCGATTCTTTGGTCTTTCCTGTCGTGATTATGGGCATGATGCTTGTACAGATGGCTTGGGCTGCAGGAGAGGTCTGGTTAGAGTCGCCTAGTTACGCTCATGCGATTGGATTCAGTGGAACCTTGGTCATGACCTACTCAGCGTTGGCTTACGCGATTCATGGTTACCGTAAACCTATGAAGCGCGCGTACGTATGGGTGAGTGGGAGCTATTTCATGGCGCATGCACTTATTGTCGCTTCGATTATTTACTAATCTAGGTCAAAGCAGTTTGAGACGTTTTGAGTACACTGATCGTATTCAATATGATGATTGGAGTTGATGATGAATGACATTCATGCCCACAACCTTCTAAACCTGCTTCGTGAGAGCCCGATGACTCGTGAAGAGCTTGCGGTCTATTTTGGCTTAGATGTCCGCTTTCATACTTGCAAACTGAGTGATTTAGACTTGGACACATTGCTTGCGTTTTTACTAAAACGAGAAAAAATTCGTGAGCTAGAAGGTAAGCTTGTCGTCAATATGGCACGTATTTGTAATCACTAAACGGCAATAAGCGCAACACGTTCTCAGATAACCTCTAACGACCAATACAAAACAGCCGCTCTCGTGAGCGGCTGTTTTATTGTCCGGTGTTTACATCATGTGCTTGCGACGGATATCGAGTAGAGCAAAGATGCCAAAAATAAGGATGGAGTATTTCTCCCAGCTATTCATTTTTATCTTATCGCCAAATGCACCGATGAAAATGGCCATTTGTAGGCCGTGCATGATGAACAAGAATGCTGTCATGATGTAGAGTGCAATCGCTGCATTGCCCGGGAACGGCATAACAATATTGATGATCAATACCAACCAAACAAAGGCGATGGCCGCTTTGGCTAAGATGATTAGTGCTTTCATTTTGGTATCCTTTTTGAGTTGTGGCTCTACACGGACGTGCGTTCGTAGAGGCGATAACTGACTTGACCAGCGGTTTTTTCTCGATACAGATGCCAGCTTTCCGGCAGGTCGATAATATTCAGTTCTTTCTCGGTTTCAATATAAATCATTGCATCTTCAGCAAGCCAGCCGTTTTGCTCTAACAAGTTCACGGTTTCATCCAGCAAACCTTGACGAAATGGCGGATCAATAAATACCACGTGATGAGGCGTTCCTGGTTGCTTCAAAAAGTTCAGAGCGTCGGTATTCACCACCTCAATGTTGGTCGCATTCAAAGACGCGACATTTTTCTTTAGCTGTTGAAACGCCTGCGGGTTCAGCTCAACCATGGTTACTTGTTCTGCCTGACGCGAAGCGGATTCAAAGCCTAAACCGCCAGAGCCTGCAAACAAGTCGAGACACTTCGCTTGCGGCACATCTTGCGCTAGCCAATTAAATAGCGTCTCTTTGACGCGATCGGTGGTTGGACGTAAACCCTCAGCGTCATGGACTGGGAGCTTTCGGCCTCTCCATAAGCCACTAATAATGCGAACGAAGCCCGTTGTTGGCTTTTTTTGTGATGAGTTTTGCTGGCGACGTCTTACCATAGATTTTTTGACCGCTAATAAAGTGATACTATATCCAATCGCCCAAGCATTGAGCTTGGATACAGCCCAGAATATTCAAGATGACAGAGTGTAACACTAATAAGATTAGATTCACCTAGTTGAAAAGTTTTCACATCTTTGTCATTCGCCTTTTTTAGACGGATAATAATCTTGTCAAAAAAGAGTCATTAATAGATAAAAAGAGAATCTAGGATAGCCCCAGATGACGGAAAAAAAGAAGCGCGGATTACTTTCGTGGCTAGGTTTTGGTGATGAAGAGCAAAACCAACAACCAAAAACTGAAGAAACAGTTCAAGAAGAAGCAGTTCAAGAAGAAGCAGTGGAATCTGCTGCTGAAGAGCGACTTACCGAAGAGGTTGCTGAGCCAGCAGAAGAAAAAAACGTAGTTGAAGAAGAGCCTGAAAAGGCTGAGGCTGCAGAAGCAGAAGCAGAAGCAGAAGCAGAAGCAGAAGCAGAAGCGCCTGAAGTGCCAGTTGTTCCTCGCGTTCAAGAGCAGGAAAAACCAACAGAGAGCTTCTTTGCGCGTCTAAAGCGTAGCTTAAGCCGTACCAAAGCCAACATCGGCGCAGGCTTCTTTGGTTTGTTCAGCGGTAAAAAAATCGATGAAGACCTGTTTGAAGAGCTGGAAGAGCAACTGCTTATCGCTGATGTGGGGATGAATACCACAACAAAAATTATCAACAACCTGACAGAAAAAGCATCTCGCGGCGATCTTAAAGACGGCGAAGCCCTTTACGGCTTGTTGAAAGAAGAAATGGCAGACATTCTATCTAAAGTAGAACAGCCTCTAGAGATCGATACCAGTAAAACGCCTTACGTTATCTTAATGGTTGGCGTAAATGGCGTGGGTAAAACCACCACTATTGGTAAATTGGCAAAGCAGTTCCAGAACCAAGGTAAGAAAGTGATGTTGGCTGCCGGCGATACTTTCCGTGCAGCTGCGGTAGAACAGCTTCAAGTATGGGGTGAGCGCAACAACGTTCCTGTGATTGCTCAGCACACTGGTGCTGACAGTGCTTCTGTTATCTATGATGCGATTGAAGCGGCAAAAGCACGTGGTGTGGATGTGGTGATCGCTGACACGGCAGGCCGTCTGCAAAACAAAGCGAACCTGATGGAAGAGTTACGCAAGATTATACGTGTGATGAAGAAGATTGATGACTCTGCACCACACGAGATCATGCTGACACTTGATGCCGGGACTGGTCAAAATGCGATCAGCCAAGCGAAGCTTTTCAGTGACGTTTCACCTATCACTGGTATTACATTAACTAAGCTGGATGGTACAGCGAAAGGTGGCGTCATCTTCTCTATTGCTGATCAGTTTGGTATTCCAATCCGCTACATTGGTGTCGGTGAAGGTATCGAAGATTTGCGTCCTTTTGAAACTCAAGAGTTCATTGACGCACTATTCAGCCGCGAAGAGTAAATTAAGTGAGAGGGAATCAGGGTGATCAAATTTCAGCAAGTGAGTAAAGCTTACCGAGGTGGTCGACAAGCACTGCAAAAAGTTGACTTTCACCTAAGGCGCGGAGAGATGGCGTTTTTGGGCGGGCATTCTGGCGCTGGTAAAAGTACCTTGCTGAAACTGATCTGTGCGATTGAGCGTCCGACTGATGGCACCATTCATTTTAATGATCATGACATCACTCGTATATCGAACCGAGATATTCCGTTTCTACGCCGTAATATCGGCATCGTATTTCAGGATCACCGTTTGCTGATGGATCGCAGTGTGTACGACAATGTCGCACTGCCGATGCGCATCGAATCGATTTCTGAAAATGAAATTAAACGTCGTGTTTCTGCGTCGTTAGATAAGACTGGTCTGCTTGATAAAGCCCGTTGTTTGCCAAGTCAGCTTTCAGGTGGTGAGCAACAACGTGTAGGGATTGCCCGTGCGGTAGTGAATCGACCAACCTTGCTGGTGGCGGATGAGCCTACGGGTAACCTTGACCCTGAGTTGTCTAACCGAGTCCTGCGACTGTTTGAAGAATTTAATCGTGCTGGCGTCACCATCCTACTCGCAACGCACGATATCGGGTTAGTGAACACTCGCCCACAATATCGTCATTTTGAATTGAATCAAGGTTTCCTAAGCGAGGTAGAAGACTATGGCAGGTAAAAAGCTCTCGCAAAAGAAAGGTAAAAGCAGTGCTAAGCGCGCCAATACCGATGGGTTTTTCTCTGTTCATATTAAGCAGGCAAAAGCGTCTTTTTCTGCCTTGTGGCAACGGCCTTTAGGCAACATATTAACGCTGGCGGTGGTCTCCATTGCGTTGGCGATGCCCGCCTGTTTGTACTTACTAGGCAAAAATGTCGCAGGTGCGGCAGAAGATGTCGCATCACCATCGCAAGTTAGTGCTTACTTAGTCGAAGGTATGCCTGATGCACGTGTAATGGTGCTAAAAGATGAAATAGAAACCTGGCCGTTGGTAAACACTGTGGAATATATTTCTCCGCAGCAGGGGTTGGCCGATCTAAGCCAATATGCGGGCTTCGATCAGGCGCTGAGTTTGTTAAGTGGCTATGCACTGCCAGGCGTACTAGTGATTACACCTGACTCTGAACTGAAAAGTGATATTCAGTCGATAGCTCAGGACGTTCGTAAGCAGCAAGATGTTACCGATGTTCGTCTCGATGAAGATTGGCTGGCTCGTCTTGATGCCATCAAAACGCTGGCCAGTATTATCGTTATCACGCTCTCGGTACTGATGCTCGGCGCGGTATTTTTAATTGTTGGTAATACATTACGATTCAATGTGTTGGCGAACAAAGAAGAGATTCAAACCATGAAGCTGATTGGCGCGACTGACGGTTTTATTCTTCGCCCGTATTTATATACTGGAATGTGGTTTGGTGTGTTGGGATCAACCATCGCTTGGCTAGTGACGACAGTGATGACTTTCGTAATGAATAGCGCAGTGGAAGATTTAGCGGCATTGTATGACAGTCAGTTCCGTTTGAATGGTCTAAACTGGGATGAGTCTTTACTGCTCATCATCATGGGTAGCTTGATAGGCTGTGTTGCGGCACGTATTTCTGCCCAGCGCCACCTAAAAGAAATTGAACCAGTTTAAGTGATGGCGGTCTTATACTTGGAATTTATTAGCTCAAGCTAATTTGTACCTCTTGTATAGAACACTTGTTTATGGATAATTGCTCGCCCTTCTTGAAACTTGTTCATTTTGAGTTCAAGATAGCGAAGCTAAATTGCAATGTAATGCTCCAGATCAGAGATTGATGAGGAATTGAATGACAAAAGAAGCGTATCCGATGGCTCTAGTCACGCAAGATAGTCTTGATAGCTATATTCGCTCCGTTAACAGCTACCCAATGCTGACGGTAGATGAAGAGCGTGAGCTGGCAGAACGATTACACTACAAAGGTGAGATTGAAGCCGCGAAAGGGCTGATCCTTTCACACCTGAGATTCGTTGTTCACGTTGCTCGAGGTTACTCAGGTTATGGTTTGCCAATGGCCGACTTGGTACAAGAGGGTAACATCGGTCTAATGAAAGCCGTGAAACGTTTTAACCCAGAAGTAGGGGTGCGTTTGGTGTCTTTTGCGGTTCACTGGATTAAAGCAGAGATCCATGAATACGTGCTGCGTAACTGGCGTATTGTTAAGATCGCAACAACCAAAGCACAGCGTAAATTGTTCTTTAACCTACGTAAGTCGAAAAAGCGTTTGGGTTGGTTCAATAACGGCGAAGTAGAAACCGTTGCTCGTGAATTGGGTGTTGAGCCTTCTGAAGTCCGTGAGATGGAATCTCGTCTGGCGGCTGTAGACTCCACGTTCGATATGCCAACTGACGAAGACGATAGCTCAAACAACTACACAGCACCGATGCTTTATCTGGAAGATAAATCATCAGATGTGGCAGATAACGTTGAAGCGGCAAACTGGGAAATGCATACCAATAATCGTCTTGGACATGCATTGGCAAGCTTGGATGAGCGTAGTCAGCGTATTGTGCGTTCTCGTTGGTTAGACGATGAGAAAGCCACGCTGCAGGATTTAGCCGATGAGTTTGGTGTATCTGCCGAGCGTATTCGTCAGTTAGAAAAGAATGCAATGAAGAAGCTCAAACTGGCCGTTGGTGAGTTCTAACGCTAGCTTCTAAACAAAAGCAAATTTTCATAGAAAGCCGAGATCATTCGATCTCGGCTTTTTTTTATTTTGGATCGAAAGTTGATAATGTTTGCGATCTAAATTTTATGTGCTGCCTGTGCATAACTCTGTGAAGTAATTATTTATCAACTGTTCGAAAGCGGGGCAAAATAAGGCGTTCAGGCGTTTTTTAGTTTGGGGATATTTAGTAATATACACACAGCTAGATCAAGATCATCACTACATATTGTGGATCAAAAGATCCAAATACACTTTATCAACGCAATCCACAGCTTTATCCACACGTGGTCGCAATGTGTACACTTTTCAATTCCCTGATTATTCTTGTGTCTAAATTTAGCGTTGGATAGGTTACAATGGCAGCATATACCCAAGTGACTTTATGGCGCGGAATCTAAGCTGACTCTGACTCTAGCGCACGCCACTAGGTTATTTGGGTATATTAATAAGACAATGAGAAAGTAAATGGATCAGTTTCAGCATATCGATGTGCAAGGCGCACAAGCACTGCTCGAGCAGGGCGAAGCAAAACTTGTAGATATCCGCGACCCTCAATCGTTTGCCGTAGCGCATGCAGAGTCAGCCTTTCATTTAACCAACGACTCGATCGTCTCTTTCATGGACGATGTGGAGTTCGAGCAGCCAGTACTTGTAATGTGCTACCACGGTATTAGTAGTCAGGGTGCGGCGCAATACCTGGTAAACCAAGGCTTTGAGCAGGTCTACAGTGTGGATGGCGGTTTTGAAGCCTGGCAGCGAGCCGAATTACCGATAGTGAGAAGTTAATGAAGAGATTGGTAACGTTAAATAACCCACGCATGGCACAGGCCTTCATCGATTATATGGCGTCTCGTCACATTGAAATTCAGATGATGCCCGAAGGTCAGGGGCAGTTTGCGCTTTGGCTGACAGATAGCCAACATGAAATTGAAGCAGAAGCTGAGCTGAAACATTTCTTGGCTAACCCTTCCGATTCCAAATACAGCGCTGCTTCGTGGAACGTTGCCGACACTCGCAAGAGTCAATTTCATTACTCAAGCCCAAGCATCATGAGTATGGTCAAAGCGAAAGCCGGCCCGGTGACGTTACTGATCATGGCTGTGTGTGTCATTATTTACGGTTTACAGATGATCGGCTTTGGTCGGGGCGTGTTTGCATTGCTGCATTTCCCGGCGTTTGAAGGTCAACAATGGCAATTGTGGCGTTGGTTGAGTCATGCTCTGCTGCACTTCTCTGCAACCCATATCATCTTTAACTTGCTGTGGTGGTGGCAACTGGGTGGCGATATTGAACGTCGCCTGAGTTCCGGAAAACTACTGCAAATTTTTGTTGTTTCTGCAGCCTTGTCAGGCGCGGGGCAATTTTATGTTGAAGGTGCGAATTTTGGTGGGTTGTCTGGTGTTGTATACGCGCTGCTCGGTTATCTGTGGATCTTAGGTTATCGTCGGCCACATCTGGGATTGACGCTACCAAAACCGATCATCGTGTTTATGTTAGTGTGGCTAGTGCTAGGTTTCGTTCAGCCGTTTATGGCGATTGCCAATACTGCTCATTTGGTGGGACTGATTTCGGGAATGGCGATGGCGCTGTTTGACTCCGGAAAAATGAAGTACCAGCAGAAAGATTAAGGCATAAATAAGAGACAAAAAAGACCGCCTGAAGCGGTCTTTTCGTATCAGTGAAAGTCGCATTTACTGGTAGAGATATTTGGTAAACAGCAAATCCGCAATAACGGTTTTCCCAGTTTCCGGCAGGAGTGTTTCGTTTAACCTCGTTACCAAGGTCTTGCGCAAATCTTCCCGACCAGAAAGAGACTTGATGGTATCTTCTGTCTGCTTGCCGAGTAACTCGATGATGGCATCGCGAATCAGTGGTTGGTGATGTTCAATGATGGTCAGGTCTTGCTGGCCCATGACCATGATATCGATACGCACCTGAACGTAACCTAACTTTTTTCCTTTGGTGTAAAAGTTTGTCGTTAAGTCTGGTTCTAAAGTGAAGTACGCCAACTGAGGTCCAGCTTGTTCCGTTTCAGCCCAGGTTGGTGTGGAGATAAGCATGGTTAACGCAAAAATAGTTTGGGCTATATAACGTTTGTACATATTTCTAACTTTTCTTTCTCTGGATCGCGATATTCGAATCGCTTCAGTCTTGGTACAATAGACCGTCTATAACAAATAATGAACTTACGGTTTCAGTAAGACGGTAAGTTGTTGCTTTATTCTACGCATAAAGCCTCTAATTGAATACTAGTATGAATCAGCCAACATCACTCTATCTTGCTTCTTTATTGGAAGTAGAGTGGCAAAAGCCCGAAGAATTTGAATTTCCAAATGAATTGTCCAAGCATTGGCTTGAAGAACAAGGGTCTTTGTCACGTCGTTTAAAGCAACACTGTCAGGCTTTGACAGTGGAATTGCTACAAAATCAAATTGTCACTGCCAAGACACTGAAACAGGATGAAAGTCAGTTATTGTCTGAGCAAGATTGCCTGTTACGAGAGGTTGTTTTGTGTGGTGATGACAGTCCTTGGGTTATAGGACGTACACTCATTCCATGCACGACACTGGTGGATCAGCAATACGATTTGGCTGAACAAGGGGATATCCCTTTAGGTCTGACCGTTTTTAGCGCGGATAACGTAGAGCGAGACTCACTGCAAATGGGGTGGGCCAACCTGCCTCAAGGACGATTTTTAGCGCGACGTTCAAGGTTGTGGATGAATCACAAACCAATGTTAGTCGCCGAGTTATTCTTATCTCTTTCACCTATTTACGCTAAGGAGAGGGTGTAAATGTCCGCAGAAAAAGCCAAAGCATATTGGCAACTGACGCGAATGGATCGACCAATAGGATCCTTGCTACTACTGTGGCCTACCGTTTGGGCACTTGTCATTGCAGCTCAGGGCATGCCAAGTTGGGATGTCTTGTTTGTGTTTGTATTAGGCGTGTTTCTCATGCGCAGTGCAGGTTGTGTGATTAACGACTTCGCTGATCGTAAAGTCGATGGTCACGTTAAACGTACCAAACAGCGCCCGTTACCGTCGGGTAAAGTCACGGCGAAAGAAGCAATCGGTCTGTTTCTGGTGTTAGCCGTGAGCTCATTTTTATTGGTGCTTACCATGAATCCACTGACGATTCAGCTGTCGTTTGCAGGTGTAGTGTTGGCTTTCATCTACCCGTTTATGAAGCGCTACACCCATCTTCCACAATTGTTTTTGGGGCTGGCTTTTAGTTGGGCAATCCCGATGGCGTGGGCAGCACAAACGGGTGAACTGCCTCTGATCGTATGGTTTATCTTTGTGATTAATGCGCTGTGGACCATTGCTTACGATACCCAATATGCCATGGTTGACCGTGATGATGATTTGAAAATTGGTATCAAATCGACCGCGATTCTGTTTGGTCGTCATGACAAGTTAATCATCGGTATTTTACAGCTCATAACCTTAGCGATGCTGGTTGGGCTGGGTCAGTATTACCAGTTAGGGCAGAGCTACTACTGGACGATTCTGATTGCCGCTTCACTGTTTGTTTATCAGCAGCATTTGATTCGCCACCGAGAACGCGATCTATGCTTTAGAGCATTTCTCAACAATAACTATGTCGGTATGGTTATCGCCGTCGGTTTATTAGTGGCGTTTTGGTAAGAGTTCGAAAATTGAAAAAGGCATCCGGTTGGATGCCTTTTTTGTTTGTATACGTTGCTATGCCTGCAGTTGGTGAATACTTTCTTCGATGGTGAGCTTCACTTCTGGATAGAGCAGAGTAAACAACAGTTTGGCGAACTTCTCTGTCTTCTCGGTATCGCAGTTACCGTCCTTGTCCAGATACGCTTGCTGTTTCAGAGTATTGAACATGGCGCTAAATACGCCTTTATCAAAAAACTCTGGAGCGTTGATACCGTGCAATCGACCCAGGCGCTGAGCAATATCCTGACTATTCTGTTCCAAGTCCGATTTACCCAGTTCCGGGTAAGCAACTAACAAGTTCGTCGCTATGGAGTAGCGCTGCAGTGTCTCCGTAATCGTGCGGCCTAGCAGAACCAATGACTGGTTATTGGATTGGTTAATCTCCAGCTTATTGCCATCAAGACAGACCATATTCTGCTCGGCAAATTCGTTAAGAATTTTCTCGACCAGCTCATTCAAATCCTCTTCCTGATAGCTTAAGAACAGCTCTTTTTTCAGGAATGGATAGATCTGAGCAACGTTCTGTTGAACGGTTTCCACGGTTACGTTGCGTTGACGAATAATCGTCTGAGCGATCAGTGACGGAAGAGCAAACAAGTGAATGATGTTGTTGCGGTAGTAAGTCATCAGGATCGACTGGTTGCGATCCAGTGAAATAATATCGCCCATGCTGTCTGTTTCAATCACAAATTTATCAAGTGAGATTGCGTGATCAACCAGCTCTTCTGCGCTTTCGCTTGGAATGGTAGAGGTGCTTGAGTACGGGTTGTTCTTGAGTAGTTTCAGGTAACATTCAATCTGACTGATTAGAGAGTCACGAGATAAGGCGCGTTGACGAGAAGCAAGCAAGGCGGTGGCACAGAGTGTCAGTGCGTTAGCCGCAGCCGCATCGTTAATGTGCGTCATCATCTTGTTGGCTAGTCCGTTCACCACCGGATTCATCCATTGTGGCTTGCTGCTACCCATCGGGTCGATGTCTTTTGTCCATTCCGGTGCATTCTCGTTAAGGTATTGGTTAAGCTGAATTGGCTCACCAAAGTTCACGTAGCCCAAACCAAAATTGCGCAGTTTACGCAGAGTTCGCAGTACCAAACCGGCATTCTCTTTCTCTTTACGCTTCCCACGCAGCTCTTTAGCGTAAGTACTTACTTCCATTACATGCTCGTAACCGATGTAAACCGGCACCAGCGTTACCGGACGGTTTAGACCACGTAGCATGGCTTGAATCGTCATCGCCAGCATACCTGTTTTGGCTTGCAGCAAACGACCAGTACGAGAGCGACCGCCTTCACTGAAGTACTCGACGGAGTAACCTTTTGCGAACAGCTCGGCCAGATACTCACGGAAAATCGTCGAGTACAGTTTATTGCCTTTAAAGCTGCGGCGGATAAAGAACGCACCACCACGGCGGAAAATAGGACCTGCCGGAAAGAAATTCAGGTTAATGCCGGCAGCAATATGTGGCGGCACCATGCCTTCGTTGTAAAGCACGTACGAAAGCAGCAGGTAGTCCATGTGGCTACGGTGACATGGAACGTATACGATCTCGTGACCATCTTGTGCTAAGCGGCGTACGGTAGAGGCGTTATTGATGTGCAGACCTTGGTACAATTTGTTCCAAAGCCAACCAAGAATACGATCACCCCTTTTCACCAGGCCGTAAGAGAAGTTCGCGGCGATTTCGTCCATGATGTCATGAGCTTCTTTGCGCGCTTTTTCGATAGAGATGTTTTTGCTCTTCGCTTCATCTGCAATGGCTTGCTCAATCGCGGGTGATTTCATTAAACGCGCAAACAATACCTGACGCTGGGGTAGGTTAGGACCCGATGCCGCCAGCTTTTGGCGAGAGAAGTGGATACGCGCCACTCGCGCGAGCTTGTGAGCAATCGCACTGTCAGTACCATGAGAATCTGCCATGTAGCGCAGCGATACCACTGGGCTAAAACGCACTAAACAGTCACGGCCAGATGCCATCACCGCTTTGGCTTTTTGTGGACCATTCATCGGCTGAAGGTACGGTTTACTATTCTCTTCTTTGCCTGGTTTGCGTCCCCACAGCACAGTCGCTGGGATCATTTGTACATCTAGTTCGCTGTCCAGTTTGTGCAGCTCTAATAACTCAGTAAAGAGAGAGTCAGATTCTGTTGGTACGTCATTGTCATTGCCCATCACGGTTGGACGAGCAGCAATAAAGACGTAACGGTTGAGTGTGTTGCCATTAATTTCCAATGGACTGAGCGGGTCGGGTAGACCAAGGCTCATGGCTTGTTTTTGCAGTGTCAGCAAATCCACGTTCGAACGGAACGGCAAGGCATACACAATCGGCTTAGCCAGATCGATATCAAGATCGTCAATAGGATTCGATGGGATTGTGGTGCCCTTTACCAGTACCGATAAAGGTAGTTTTAGTAATGAACGTGAAAATGATTGTCCAGAAGACATAAGTTCACAGCCTCGATAGGTATTCAAACAGGCCCTAGCTTATTTCTGTGTCCGCATGCCCATCTTCAGAAAAAATGAGTACGGCAATAGAAATAAGCTTAGGCGATAAAATTTAAGCGCAGCAAGGATAACAGAAACTGGTCGAACCTTTTAATTTTATTGAGCATGAGTTAGTCAACCCCCCGAGCTGTTACTCTCACTTGGTTAACTTTAAGCGTGCGGTTTTAAACGTTTATGACGGAAAGGGTGATGGATATCTTCAGTAAGCCAAGCAAATAAATTAAAAAACAACCAATTGGGTTTCCATTTAACCATTTACTGGATATACTCACAGTTAACTGTATAAAAAGACAGGTGAGACATGAAGCCGTTAACGCCACGCCAACAACAAGTTTTCGATTTGATCAAAAGTAAAATCGACGACACCGGAATGCCACCAACTCGTGCAGAGATTGCGCGTGAGCTTGGCTTCCGCTCTGCAAATGCTGCAGAGGAACACCTAAAAGCGCTTGCTCGCAAACAAGCGATTGAAATTATTCCGGGTGCATCTCGCGGGATCCGCATTCTGCTTGAAGATGCTGCAAATGATGATCAGGGCTTGCCTCTGATTGGTCAGGTGGCAGCGGGTGAGCCAATTTTGGCTCAAGAGCATGTGGAAGCCCACTACCAAGTTGATCCTGCGATGTTTAAGCCGCAAGCGGATTTCTTACTTCGCGTAAACGGCGAAAGTATGAAAGACATCGGTATTATGGATGGAGACTTGCTTGCTGTGCATAAAACGCAAGACGTTCGTGATGGTCAGGTTGTCGTTGCTCGTGTCGACGATGATGTGACAGTGAAGCGCCTGGAACGTAAAGGTTCTACCGTATTGCTGCATGCAGAGAATGACGAGTTTGCACCTATCCAGGTGGATCTGACTTCTCAGCACCTGACGATTGAAGGTCTGGCCGTCGGTATTATTCGCAATACTGACTGGATGTAAGCTCAAGCTTTGTCACAACAGTCCAGCTTTACTGGGCTGTTGTTTATTACGCTTTTTAATTTCCCCACCTCTCTCATTTCACACTTCCTATCTTTTGATATGCATCCATGCTTGATAATGTAATTGATATTCATTATCATCTTTTCTATGTCTACTACTTTCATTGGCGCAGGAAATGCCATGTCTCAGTCTAAACATCAAGTTCCTAACCATTTATTAAAACCTTTGTTGTTACGCAGCCGTGAAAGTATGGTCGACAATGGCTTAGTGTATGACCCTATCGCAGCTAAAGCCTGTTTAAACTGCCAAATGGCGCCTGATTGTCTTGGCGGCGATGTGGCGCAAAAGCAGTTATTGCATGTGACGTTAACTCAACTGTGTGATCAGCAGGTCAATCAATTCCTGCAGCAACATCCTGATGCGTGGGTGATTAATGTAGGCGCAGGTCTCGATACTCGTTTTTACCGTTTGGATAACGGACATTGTCATTGGGTCGAGCTGGATGTTACGGAGAATCTGGTTTGGCGACAGCGACTTTTCCATAAAAACGAACGGTATAAAAATCATATCGGCAGCGTAGAAGAAATGTCATGGCTGGACTCTTTGAATATTCCAGACAAATCACCAGTTCTGGTTGTTTGTGAAATGGCACTTTTGGATTGCTCAGAATCACAGGTCGCCCGTTTTATTCAAACGTTGGGGCGACAGTTTGTGTCTGCTGAAGTGTGTATGGTGCTGGCCGGGGATCTCACGGAAAGCAAATGGGGGCAGAAGCTTGGCTCAGATTATTATGCCCACGGCTTTGAAGCGCCAGCAGAACAGTTTTTACAATGGTTGCCTTGGGCTGAGTGGGTGAAAGTCTTTTCGCCATTTGATCGTTTTTGCTCTCGCTGGAAGGCTTGGCAACGCTGGCTAAATAAGATCCCAGTGCTGAAATACCGTCTGACACCCGTCCTCGTTCATATTAAGTGGTGATTGGCTAGCTTCACATTGCTCAGGTACACTCGTTAATCCAGTTAATGAGGTGCCTGTGACAAACTCTATTTTATCTCCTTTATCTAATCCTCAAGTGCACCGTCAGGTCTTGGCACTTGCGATTCCTATGGTGCTGTCGAATATCACGGTTCCGCTGCTTGGCCTGGTCGATGCCGCAGTGATTGGTCATCTTGAACATGCTTGGTATCTAGGCGGTGTTGCCTTGGGCAGCACTATGATCAGTGTGATTTTCTGGCTGCTCGGTTTTCTACGCATGTCGACGACGGGATTAGCTGCACAATCTTATGGCAGCGATGATCGCAAGCAACTTGCTTTAGTTTTCCTGCAAGGCGCATTGATGGCGTTACTATTCGCCGTTCTTTTCTTAGTTGCACACAGCTCTATCGCTGACCTTATCTTTAGCTGGAGTGATGCCAGTGAGGAGGTGAAGCACTATGGTATGCAATACTTCTCGGTACGTGTTTGGAGTGCACCTGCGGCGCTATTGAATTTCGTGTTGTTGGGCTGGCTGTTGGGCACACAAAATTCCAAGGCACCGATGTGGATGGTGATCATTACCAACCTCACTAATATTGCACTGGATGTCCTGTTTGTGATTGGCTTAGGATGGAAAGTCGAAGGGGCGGCATTAGCGTCTGTGATCGCCGACTACTCAGGAATGGCATTTGGCTTAGTTTGTGTTTGGAAAACATGGCAAGAGCGACAGTTGCCTTCGCCCAAGTCTCTCCTTGCAGATACACAGAACGGGATAGGGCGGTTTGTAACACTTAATCGCGATATCTTTTTACGCTCTTTGTGTTTGCAGGCGGCGTTTAGCTTTATGACGTTTCAGGGGGCAAGCTTCGGTGATGATGTTGTGGCTGCGAATGCAGTGCTGATGAGCTTTCTGATGATAATTTCTTACGGCATGGATGGTTTTGCGTATGCTATGGAAGCCATGGTGGGCAAAGCTATTGGAGCGAAAGACAGACAGCAACTGAGCGCGTCGCTTATTGGGACATTCTTTTGGAGCCTGGTCATCTGTTTAGGCTTAACCGCCGCCTTCGCTCTAGCAGGATCGACCATGATCGCCATGATCACCTCAATAGACGTAGTACAGCAGCAGGCGGCGATTTATTTGCCCTGGCTGGTGGTCATGCCATTGGCTTCAATGTGGTGTTTTCTCTTGGATGGAATTTTTGTTGGTGCGACCAAAGGTAAAGACATGCGTAACAGTATGTTTGTGGCGACCAGCAGCTTTTTTGTGGTCTTTCACTTATTTTCAGGGTGGGAAAACCACGCGCTTTGGTTGGCGATGACCAGTTTTATGTTGATGCGCGGTATAGGGCTTGGAGTGATATTTCTTTATCAGTGGCGTAAGGGAACCTTTCTCGCGTAGCGACTAGCACAAACAGTCAAACAGCAGGTAAAGTACCTGCTGTTTGACTGTTTTCGGATGGTTTTTTAATTAGAACAGTCGGTTCAAACCATTCAATGCTGCCACGCGGTAGGCTTCGGCCATGGTTGGGTAGTTGAACGTTGTATTAACAAAGTACTCGATGGTATTTGCTTCGCCTTTTTGTTCCATGATGGCTTGACCTATATGGATGATTTCCGCTGCACGTTGACCAAAACAGTGGATACCCAGAATCTCTTTGGTTTCACGATGGAATAAAATCTTCAGACTGCCAATGTCTTTTCCTGCGATCTGAGCTCGTGCCAGATGCTTGAAGGAAGATCTACCCACTTCGTAAGGCACTTTCGCTGCTGTCAGCTCTTGCTCTGTCTTACCGACTGAGCTGATTTCCGGAATGGTATAAATGCCCGTCGGGATATCTTCAATCAGATAGTTTTCCGCTTGCCCTTTAGTGATAGCTTGTGCCACAAAGCGTCCTTGATCGTAGGCGGCACTTGCCAGGCTAGGGTAACCAATCACATCACCGACAGCGTAAATGTGCTCCACTACGGTTTGATAATTACGGTTCACTTTCAATTGTCCGCGCGAGTCAGCTTCCAGGCCAACGACACTCAAGTTGAGTTTATCGGTATTACCTGTTCGGCCGTTGGCGTACAGCAGGCAATCCGCACGCATTTTCTTACCGGATTTCAGGTGGATAATTACGCCGTCTTCGGTGCCTTCAACTTTCTCGTAAGTTTCATCGTTACGAATCACCACACCACTATTCCAGAAGTGATATGACAGTGCATCAGAGACTTCGTTGTCCAAGAAAGATAACAAACGGTCACGGGTGTTAATTAGGTCAGTTTTAACGCCAAGTCCACGGAAGATAGACGCATACTCACAACCAATGACGCCAGCCCCGTAGATAATGATATGACGAGGGTCATGTTTCAGGCTGAGGATTGAGTCACTGTCGTAGATACGCTCGTGTAGGAAGTCGACATCATCTGGCTGGTATGGGCGAGAGCCTGTCGCTATGACAAATTTATCTGCTGAGTAGACTTCTTCTGTGCCGTCACTTTGCATTACAGCGACAGAGTATTCATCGATAAAACGAGCGGTTCCGAACAGCAGAGTACATTGGTTGCGGTCGTAGAACCCCTGACGTAGGCGCGTTTGCTTGTCGGTGACTGACTTTGCATGGCCTAAAATGTCAGAAAATGTTGCATGTAAACTGGTGCTATTACGGCAGAATAGCGGGTTGCTGTTAAATTCGATGATTCGGCTAACCGCATGACGCAGTGCTTTCGATGGTATGGTTCCCCAATGCGTACAGCCGCCACCGACACTGCTCTCTTTCTCAATGATGGCTACATTCAGTCCCGCTTTGGTTAACCCCATCGCAGCCCCTTCTCCGCCAGGGCCACTACCAATTACGATCACGTCAAAGTGATTTACATGCGCCATGATGTATTTCCTTGTTATATTTGCTTAACATTGCCTTAGCGCAATTTTAACTCATTTGCTCTACACGTACACGTAATGGCTGCGAGAGAGTGGAAGTGATCACGCAGAAAGTACTAAAAGAACGAATTGGTATGTTGGATGTCTATAAATTGCATCGAGAACATTGCATTCAGACGGGTGCCAATAGTAACGTTTGCGCGGTTAACGCTGGTAAAGGCAACATCTCTTTCTCCGTAGGGGGGAATTGCGTTATATTGAGGCTCTTGTCCCCCTCATAAAAAGAGCAAGTTAAGAATGAAATCGATGGGAATCCGCGCGCAACAAAAAGAGAAGACACGTCGGTCACTGATCGACGCGGCATTTAGTCAACTAAGTGCGGATCGCAGCTATTCCAGTCTCAGCTTGCGAGAAGTTGCCCGAGAGGCAGGAATTGCACCCACTTCTTTTTACCGCCACTTCAAGGACATGGATGAGCTTGGCTTAACCATGGTCGATGAGGGGGGACTATTGTTACGTCAATTGATGCGTCAGGCGCGTCAACGTATCGTTAAAGAAGGGAGTGTGATTCGAACTTCAGTTGAAACATTTATGGAATTCATTGAAAGTAGCCCGAACGTTTTTCGTTTATTGCTGCGTGAACGTTCAGGAACTTCTTCTGAATTCCGTACAGCTGTCGCTCGAGAAATTCAGCATTTTGCGGCAGAATTGACCGAGTACTTGATGAGCACCGGCGTGACCAGAGAAGAGGCGTATACTCAAGCTGAGGCGTCGGTTACTTTGGTATTCAGCTCGGGTGCTGAAGCTTTAGATTTAGATCGCCGTGAGCGCGATGAACTCGCGGAACGATTGATTATGCAATTGCGAATGATAGCCAAAGGGGCTTATTGGTATCGCAAAGAACGTGAACGTAACCGATTAAAAGGCAGGATAGAATAATGTCGAATGGAAATAAATCTGAAAAGAAAACGCTGATTTTAGCGTTGGTTGCAGGTGTGTGTGGTGATGCTTTGTTGTCATGGTTGACCATGAGCGAAGTCTCTTTCTCAATCTTCCCATTGATTGCACTCGTACTGGCAGTACAGGCGCTGTACCAAGAATACCTTAACAACCCGGTATCGGAAGATATCCCATTGGTTGGGCTAGCGTGTTTCTTTGTGGGGGCTTTTGGCCATTCTGCGTTTATCAAAGCGCAATACCCAGAAGCAGGTTCAAACTTCTTTGCCATTATGGTTTCTATGATCTTACTAGTATGGATCGGCAAGAAGCTTGGCTTTATGGAACACAAAAGCAAAACTTCAGCGGAATAACACCGTAAGGTTAAATGAAAAAGCGAGCTGTTGAGCTCGCTTTTTTTAGAACTGAAGTACGCTTATTTGCGTTCCAGGAACACACCTGCTTCCATGTGGTGGGTGTATGGGAACTGATCGAACAGAGCAAAACGTGTGACTTTGTGTGTTTCGCTCAAAATGTCCAAGTTCTCTTTTAGTGTTTCAGGGTTACATGAGATGTACATGATGCGCTCGTAACCTTGCACCATCTTGCAGGTGTCCACATCCATACCTGAACGTGGTGGATCAACAAAAATCGTGTTGCAGTTGTAGCTCTTTAGATCCACGCCGGCATCTTGTAAGCGGCGGAACTCACGTTTACCTTCGATCGCTTGAGTAAACTCTTCTGCTGAAAGACGTAGGATTTGCACATTATCAATCTCGTTCGCTGTAATATTGTATTGTGCCGATACCACAGAAGGCTTAGCCAGTTCGGTTGCCAAAACGCGGTCAAAGTTTTGTGCCAATGCCAGAGAGAAGTTACCGTTACCACAGTAAAGCTCTAGTAGGTCACCGGTGCTATCTTGAGTACAATCTACCGCCCATTCCAGCATCTTCTCTGCTACTTTACCGTTTGGTTGCGTAAAGCTGTTCTCTACTTGTTGGTAGGTGTATGACTGACCGTTCACATCCAGTTTCTCAATAACATAGTCTTGATCGAGGACGATTTTCATCTTGCGTGCACGGCCGATGATGTTGAGGTTGAAACCTTCATCATTCAGACGCTGCTTCATCGCTTTCGCGTTTTCAATCCACTCATCATCCAACTGACGATGGTAAAGCAGAGAAACCAGAATCTCACCGCTAAGTGTAGAGAGAAAGTCCACCTGGAATAATTTACGACGCAGAGAGTCGTTGTCTTTCATCGCTTCAATCAGTAGCGGCATCAAATCATTAATCAGACGGCTTGCTGCAGGGAACTGGTCAACGCGGTATTTTTCGCGAGTTTCCTGATTAAACATGATGTAGTAAAGATCTTCACCTTCATGCCAAACGCGGAACTCAGCACGCATACGGTAGTGCTGCTCTGGTGATTCAAACACTTCCAGTTTTGGCACATTGTATGGCGTGAACATATCAGTGAGACGTTCGACTTTTTCCGCCAGTTGTTCTTGGTAGTGTTGTGGGTTTACATCAAGAGTAGCCATGATCTTACCTTTTATGGTGCATTCAATTTAAGAGCGCAGATTTTATTCAATCTCAACAGTATGTCCAGTTTTGTACCGGAATTGATTTAAAGATAGTGTGTACAGACCACAGGGAAAACGCAATTAATCAAAACGTTACAGTTTTTAGGGCTAATATTGGCTGGACAAATAATCCATAGCTGAATAATATCTGCCTCAAGCTGGTGCTATCTAGCAATCTAGATGGCTGAAATGGGAATCTGGTGCAACTCCAGAACTGACGCGCAGCGGTAAAAGAGAACGAAAGCTTATCAAGACACTGCATTGGTTGATGTGGGAAGTCGAGCGAGTAGGAGGGGTAAACCAGGCTCTTAAGTCCGAATACCTGCCAGCAACTGAGCCACAGCATTGGTCTACCATTAAATGGTGGGGCTCGGAAGGAATTACGCGATTTAGGACAATACAATGAAAAAATCCGCATTGGCGATCACTCTGGCATCGCTGCTTTCACCTGTCTCTTCTCTACAGGCCCAAGAAACCTCCGCTGACGAAACCCTCGTTGTTACCGCTAACCGATTTGAACAAGCCGAAAGTAATACGCTTGCTGATGTGGAAGTCGTGACCCGAGAAGATATCGACCGTATTCAAGCTAAGACTCTACCGGATGTATTGCGTCGACTCACTGGTATTCAGGTTACGCAAAATGGTGGCCGTGGTCAGTTAGCTTCTCTATTTGTGCGTGGCACAAGTTCAGACCAAGTTTTGGTGCTGGTTGATGGTGTACGTTTTGCTCGTGCAGCAAAAGGCGCGGTTGATTTCAACCAGATCCCACTAACTTATGTTCAGCGCATTGAGTATGTTCGTGGTGCTCGTGCGTCTTTGTACGGCTCGGAAGCAATTGGCGGTGTTATCAATATCATTACCGTGGCTCGTTCGGAAGATGAAAGCACCAAGTTGAGCGCAGGTCTAGGTAGCCTTGACTATCAAGAGCTAAGTATCGCATCGGGTATCAAAGTAGGTGAGAGTGGTCAGTTGAACCTTGCACTGGGAACTGAAAGTGATGACGGCTACAACGTTCGCCCGGTTGCTGGCATCAACGATGGTGATCGTCATGGCTTTGAAACCAAGAATGGTCTGATTGGCTACGTGCATAATTTTGATAAGCAGTGGTCAGCATTTGGTAACTTCCGTGCATACGAGAATGTTTACCAGTACGACAACAGCTATGGCAGTCACGCCTACTACGAAGCTGAGAAAGACGACTTCTCGGCAACGGTTGGCGGTAAATATCAATCTGACAATCTGATGTCCGAGTTACAAGTGACAGCGCAAAAGCAGAAGTCATGGGACTACGAGCAGTCGGCAGGTAAGCACTCGGGCCGAGAAGACGAGCTAGAGCAGCAAAATGTGCAGTGGACCAACAGCTACCTTCTAAACAACAATACAACATTTGCTGGTGGTATTGATTGGCGTGACGAGTCTTACGTCGACAAGAACGCAAATAAAACGTTCGATCGCACCAATGGTGCGTTATTTGGTATAGCAACCGCAACGATTGATAACGCTATGCTTGAAGGCAGTGCCCGTATTGATGATAACGAAGAGTACGGCAGTGAGTTTACTTATAGTCTGGCTGCGGGCTATCAGCTCATTCCTGAGTTTGGCGTTAAAGCCTCGTTTGGTACTGCATTTAAAGCACCGAACCTTTATCAGCAATACGACCCAACTTATGGTGAGAAAGATCTTAAGCCAGAAGAGTCGGATGCTTGGGAAATCAGCTTTAGTGGTGATGTTCAGGGCGTTTTCTGGTCACTGACAGGTTACGACTACAAGATCACCAATCTTATTGACTACCATCCGACCACATACAGATACCTAAATGTTGACGGTGAAACACACATTCAAGGTGTCGAATTAGTTGCTGAGTTTGAAACGGGTATTGTACAGCATCAATTGAGTGCTGATTACAAAGATGCAGAAGATGATAATGGCGAGCAACTGCAACGTCGTGCCAAAGAGATGTACAAGTGGAACGCGATTGTGAACTTTGACAAAGTTGATTGGGCTATTAGCTATCTGTACGTGGGTAAGCGCCCAGATGTTGATTACAACTCTTGGCCATCCCAAGACGTGTACATGCCTTCTTACTCACTGGTGGATACGGCAGTGACTTACTACCCTAATGAGTCAACCACAATTAGTGCTCGTATCGATAACTTGTTTGACGAAGAGTATGAAATGGCGTTGGGTTATCCTGCGGCAGAGCGAGCTTACTACTTAAATATTGGTTACCAATTCTAATCGTATTGGTGAACAAAAACCGCCTCCGGGCGGTTTTTGTTTTCTATGGTCGGTATGGAGACATTATGAGTTCACCTAAACGAGTCGTGATCAGTTGGTCGAGTGGAAAAGATTCCACATTGACGCTAGAAAGATTGCAACAAGATCCAAACCACCAAGTGGTTGGACTCTACACAACTTATGTCGACGACGAAGTCCCTTTTCAAGCGACACCTCTTGATGTCGTTCAGATGCAGGCTGACTTGCTGCATTTACCTCTCGTTACGATACCTTTACCTGAAGTGTTTCCTAGCAATGAAATATATCAATCTACCATTGTCACAGCATTGGCAGAGAGTGGGTTGAACATACAAGCCGTCGCGTTTGGTGATATGTTTTGTAATGGTATTGCCGACTACCGAAGAAGCTATATTGAAACCGCAGGCTGGGAATGTGTTTTCCCGCTATTAGGGGAGTGTAGCAAGAGCTTAGCTTTGGAAATCATCGAGCGCGGTATTAAAACGATGCTTATCACCACTGATGAAGAAGCCTTGTCATCAGATTGGTGTGGGCGTTGGTATGACAAAGCCTTGGTTGACTCACTACCAAGTCATATTGATCCGTGTGGCGAAAATGGCGAGTTTCATACTTTGGTGACATCCACCCCTTCATTTCAAGGCCATATAGAACTGGTTAAGCTAGAGGTGGAGATAGGAGAGAGATTTAGTCACCAAAGATACTGCGCCAAATCATTGCCAAAACAAATCTAGCCAGTATGATCGCAGCGTTTATATTGCTTAGGTAAGACTCGTGCGAGTAGCGAATAAGAAAAAAGTTCTGGTTTTTGACTCCGGTGTTGGCGGGCTTTCTGTATTTAAAGAAATACATCGCCTTTTACCGCAACTGGATTTCCTCTACCTATTCGACAATCAAGCTTACCCATATGGAGAGCTTGAGCAGAGTGTTCTTATCTCACGGGTAAACCAGTATGTTTCTATGCTGGTTGATGCCTATCAAGTAGATATCGTAGTTATTGCGTGCAACACAGCCAGCACCATCGTTCTTCCCTCATTGCGTAAAAAGCTTTCTATTCCGGTTGTTGGGGTAGTGCCTGCGATCAAACCTGCGTCATTACTCGCTTCTCAAGGCATAGGGCTTATTGCGACACCTGCCACGGTTACGCGACAATATACACACAAATTGATTCGTGATTATGCTCAGGGAAAGTCGGTCGAGCTATTGGGCTCCACTCGCCTGGTCGATATAGCAGAAGAAAAGCTACGTGGTAAAGAAGTTTGTATTGCAGAATTAAAAGGCATCTTAGAACCGCTACGTAATAAAGTGGATGTTGCCGTATTAGGTTGTACTCACTTCCCACTTATTAAACAAGAAATTCACCAAGCGCTGGATGGCAAAGTGACCTTAGTTGACTCAGGAGAAGCCATAGCGCGTCGAGTGAAGACGCTATTGTGTAGTGGGATGAGTATGGAGACCGGAGAGGAGGGAACTAAGCGAATTTTTGCCAGTGCACCTCCTTGGCAAGAAGATGCACTGAATGTGTGTTTGGCGAAGCTAGGTTTTAGTCCTGTTCAGGTTTCTCGCTTTCCGGGTGTTTCGGATCGTTAGCGATACGTACTTTAAGCGTACGATCCATATATAGCTTTTCATTTAACTTGGCGATAGCGGGTTTAGCATCCGCAGCAGCCATCACAACAAATCCAAATCCTCTTCTTTTACCTGTACGTTTATCCTTCATTAAGCGTACAGCATAGACTTGTCCATATTCCGCAAATAAATCGCGAACGTGATTCTCATTTGCTTTATAAGGCAGGTTTCCGACATACAAGGTTTTCGTTGATGGGTCAGAGTCGGTTGATTGATCGATTGGTGCCTGGCTAGAAAATGAAAACAGAAAAGCAGTAGCGACAACACCGATAAGAAAGCTCAGTACGGGTGAAATGGCGAATTGAGAGAATATCACTCCCCCAATGACGGCCAACCCGGCAGATAAAATCAGATTTTTTTTAGACATCATTTTGATTACTACACATAGGTGATAAAGAGATTGTTTGCCTATTAACATAATAGACACATGAATCTTACGTATATGGTTGGTGTTTTTCCAACCAATTGCTGTGATATGTCTCAAATGTGTCGAAGAAATATGCTAATTTCACTGTTTTGATTAATAAATGACCGCTTAAATGTTTTTTTAGAAAAAAGAGTTGCGCTCCCCATACATCTCCCTATAATGCCGCCTCACCGACACGGAGTGCGACGACAGTCACACAGCGAGTCGGAAAGAGAGAAAAAAGAAATTTGAAAAAATGCTTGACTCTCTCACGGTGCGGAGTAAGATACGCACCCCTAACGACGAGCAGCTAAGTTGCTGGGAAAGTTAGAAAAGCTCTTTAACAATATAGACCTATCAATCTGTGTGGGCACTCGTTGATGATAATCCAAATTGATGTTTCGACATCAACTTAGGTTTCAATGAACTGAGTGACCAATCGAGATTAAGTTTACTTAGTCTTGGCACAGTCAATTCAACATTACATTAGTAATGCAGTAAATCAGAATTCATTGAGCCTCCCCTATTTATTTAGGGAATCAAAACTTTAAATTGAAGAGTTTGATCATGGCTCAGATTGAACGCTGGCGGCAGGCCTAACACATGCAAGTCGAGCGGAAACGAGTTAACTGAACCTTCGGGGAACGTTAACGGCGTCGAGCGGCGGACGGGTGAGTAATGCCTAGGAAATTGCCCTGATGTGGGGGATAACCATTGGAAACGATGGCTAATACCGCATGATGCCTACGGGCCAAAGAGGGGGACCTTCGGGCCTCTCGCGTCAGGATATGCCTAGGTGGGATTAGCTAGTTGGTGAGGTAAGGGCTCACCAAGGCGACGATCCCTAGCTGGTCTGAGAGGATGATCAGCCACACTGGAACTGAGACACGGTCCAGACTCCTACGGGAGGCAGCAGTGGGGAATATTGCACAATGGGCGCAAGCCTGATGCAGCCATGCCGCGTGTGTGAAGAAGGCCTTCGGGTTGTAAAGCACTTTCAGTCGTGAGGAAGGTGGTAGTGTTAATAGCACTATCATTTGACGTTAGCGACAGAAGAAGCACCGGCTAACTCCGTGCCAGCAGCCGCGGTAATACGGAGGGTGCGAGCGTTAATCGGAATTACTGGGCGTAAAGCGCATGCAGGTGGTTTGTTAAGTCAGATGTGAAAGCCCGGGGCTCAACCTCGGAATAGCATTTGAAACTGGCAGACTAGAGTACTGTAGAGGGGGGTAGAATTTCAGGTGTAGCGGTGAAATGCGTAGAGATCTGAAGGAATACCGGTGGCGAAGGCGGCCCCCTGGACAGATACTGACACTCAGATGCGAAAGCGTGGGGAGCAAACAGGATTAGATACCCTGGTAGTCCACGCCGTAAACGATGTCTACTTGGAGGTTGTGGCCTTGAGCCGTGGCTTTCGGAGCTAACGCGTTAAGTAGACCGCCTGGGGAGTACGGTCGCAAGATTAAAACTCAAATGAATTGACGGGGGCCCGCACAAGCGGTGGAGCATGTGGTTTAATTCGATGCAACGCGAAGAACCTTACCTACTCTTGACATCCAGAGAACTTTCCAGAGATGGATTGGTGCCTTCGGGAACTCTGAGACAGGTGCTGCATGGCTGTCGTCAGCTCGTGTTGTGAAATGTTGGGTTAAGTCCCGCAACGAGCGCAACCCTTATCCTTGTTTGCCAGCGAGTAATGTCGGGAACTCCAGGGAGACTGCCGGTGATAAACCGGAGGAAGGTGGGGACGACGTCAAGTCATCATGGCCCTTACGAGTAGGGCTACACACGTGCTACAATGGCGCATACAGAGGGCGGCCAACTTGCGAAAGTGAGCGAATCCCAAAAAGTGCGTCGTAGTCCGGATTGGAGTCTGCAACTCGACTCCATGAAGTCGGAATCGCTAGTAATCGTGGATCAGAATGCCACGGTGAATACGTTCCCGGGCCTTGTACACACCGCCCGTCACACCATGGGAGTGGGCTGCAAAAGAAGTAGGTAGTTTAACCTTCGGGGGGACGCTTACCACTTTGTGGTTCATGACTGGGGTGAAGTCGTAACAAGGTAGCGCTAGGGGAACCTGGCGCTGGATCACCTCCTTATACGATGATTACTCACGATGAGTGTCCACACAGATTGATACGGTTTATGAAGTTTAAGAGATAGAACATCCCCCAAGATGTTCAAAAACTTGTTTCTGCTTTTTAAAGCGGAGGCAAATCTAGTGTCCCGTTCGTCTAGAGGCCTAGGACACCGCCCTTTCACGGCGGTAACAGGGGTTCGACTCCCCTACGGGATACCATCTTTAAGCGCACTTTCTTTAAAATAGAAAGTAGAGTGCTTTTAAAAATGGTTACTTCATTAGAAGTGATTAGCTCTTTAACAATTTGGAAAGCTGACAAAATAATCTTTAAGATTATTTGTAAAGTTCTCAAAGTATTCTTAATTGAATACAACTAAAAACACATTCAAGTGTTCTTGGGAATAATCTTCGGATTATTCATATTTGAGTCCGGCAAAATCGAAATGTCTCTCGCTCATTCAAATAATGAGAGACAACTTTGGTTGTTTAACATCAATTCGAAACTCCTTCGGGTTGTATGGTTAAGTGACTAAGCGTACACGGTGGATGCCTTGGCAGTCAGAGGCGATGAAGGACGTATTAACTTGCGATAAGCCCAGATTAGGCAGTAAAAGCCACTTGAGTCTGGGATTTCCGAATGGGGAAACCCACTTACATAAGTAAGTATCGTTATGTGAATACATAGCATAACGAGGCGAACCGGGGGAACTGAAACATCTAAGTACCCCGAGGAAAAGAAATCAACCGAGATTCCGAAAGTAGCGGCGAGCGAAATTGGACTAGCCCTTAAGCTTTATAGGCGTTAGGTGAACAAGCTGGAAAGCTTGGCGATACAGGGTGATAGCCCCGTAACTGACGACGCATATTCAGTGAAATCGAGTAGGGCGGGACACGTGATATCCTGTCTGAATATGGGGGGACCATCCTCCAAGGCTAAATACTACTGACTGACCGATAGTGAACCAGTACCGTGAGGGAAAGGCGAAAAGAACCCCTGTGAGGGGAGTGAAATAGAACCTGAAACCGTGTACGTACAAGCAGTAGGAGCACCTTCGTGGTGTGACTGCGTACCTTTTGTATAATGGGTCAGCGACTTATATTCAGTGGCAAGGTTAACCATCTAGGGGAGCCGTAGGGAAACCGAGTCTTAACTGGGCGTTCAGTCTCTGGATATAGACCCGAAACCAGGTGATCTAGCCATGGGCAGGTTGAAGATTGAGTAACATCAATTGGAGGACCGAACCGACTAATGTTGAAAAATTAGCGGATGACTTGTGGCTAGGGGTGAAAGGCCAATCAAACCTGGAGATAGCTGGTTCTCCCCGAAAGCTATTTAGGTAGCGCCTCGGACGAATACTACTGGGGGTAGAGCACTGTTAAGGCTAGGGGGTCATCCCGACTTACCAACCCTTTGCAAACTCCGAATACCAGTAAGTACTATCCGGGAGACACACGGCGGGTGCTAACGTCCGTCGTGGAGAGGGAAACAACCCAGACCGCCAGCTAAGGTCCCAAATTACTACTAAGTGGGAAACGATGTGGGAAGGCTCAGACAGCCAGGATGTTGGCTTAGAAGCAGCCATCATTTAAAGAAAGCGTAATAGCTCACTGGTCGAGTCGGCCTGCGCGGAAGATGTAACGGGGCTAAGTAGTAAACCGAAGCTGCGGCAATATCCTTTTGGATATTGGGTAGGGGAGCGTTCTGTAAGCGGTTGAAGGTGTGTGGTAACGCATGCTGGACGTATCAGAAGTGCGAATGCTGACATGAGTAACGATAAAGGGGGTGAAAAACCTCCTCGCCGGAAGACCAAGGGTTCCTGTCCAACGTTAATCGGGGCAGGGTAAGTCGACCCCTAAGGCGAGGCCGAAAGGCGTAGTCGATGGGAAACGGGTTAATATTCCCGTACTTCAACTTATTGCGATGGGGGGACGGAGAAGGCTAGGTGGGCCTGGCGACGGTTGTCCAGGTTCAAGTGTGTAGGCTTAAGAGTTAGGTAAATCCGGCTCTTTTTAAGGCTGAGACACGACGTCGAGCATCTACGGGTGTGAAGTCATTGATGCCATGCTTCCAGGAAAAGCCTCTAAGCTTCAGATAAGTTGGAATCGTACCCCAAACCGACACAGGTGGTCGGGTAGAGAATACCAAGGCGCTTGAGAGAACTCGGGTGAAGGAACTAGGCAAAATGGTACCGTAACTTCGGGAGAAGGTACGCTCTCGACGGTGAAGTCCCTCGCGGATGGAGCTATTGAGAGTCGCAGATACCAGGTGGCTGCAACTGTTTATTAAAAACACAGCACTGTGCAAAATCGTAAGATGACGTATACGGTGTGACGCCTGCCCGGTGCCGGAAGGTTAATTGATGGGGTTAGTACTTGTACGAAGCTCTTGATCGAAGCCCCGGTAAACGGCGGCCGTAACTATAACGGTCCTAAGGTAGCGAAATTCCTTGTCGGGTAAGTTCCGACCTGCACGAATGGCGTAATGATGGCCACGCTGTCTCCACCCGAGACTCAGTGAAATTGAAATCGCTGTGAAGATGCAGTGTACCCGCGGCTAGACGGAAAGACCCCGTGAACCTTTACTACAGCTTGGCACTGAACATTGACCCTACATGTGTAGGATAGGTGGGAGGCTTTGAAACCAGCACGCCAGTGTTGGTGGAGCCGACCTTGAAATACCACCCTTGTAGTGTTGATGTTCTAACTTGGTCCCCTCATCGGGGATGAGGACAGTGCCTGGTGGGTAGTTTGACTGGGGCGGTCTCCTCCCAAAGCGTAACGGAGGAGCACGAAGGTGGGCTAATCACGGTTGGACATCGTGAGGTTAGTGCAATGGCATAAGCCCGCTTGACTGCGAGAATGACAATTCGAGCAGGTGCGAAAGCAGGTCATAGTGATCCGGTGGTTCTGAATGGAAGGGCCATCGCTCAACGGATAAAAGGTACTCCGGGGATAACAGGCTGATACCGCCCAAGAGTTCATATCGACGGCGGTGTTTGGCACCTCGATGTCGGCTCATCACATCCTGGGGCTGAAGTCGGTCCCAAGGGTATGGCTGTTCGCCATTTAAAGTGGTACGCGAGCTGGGTTTAGAACGTCGTGAGACAGTTCGGTCCCTATCTGCCGTGGGCGTTGGAGAATTGAAAGGGGCTGCTCCTAGTACGAGAGGACCGGAGTGGACGAACCTCTGGTGTTCGGGTTGTGTCGCCAGACGCATTGCCCGGTAGCTAAGTTCGGGATCGATAACCGCTGAAAGCATCTAAGCGGGAAGCGAGCCTTGAGATGAGTTCTCCCTGATACTTTAAGTATCCTAAAGGGTTGTCGTAGACTACGACGTTGATAGGCAGGGTGTGTAAGCGTTGTGAGGCGTTGAGCTAACCTGTACTAATTGCCCGTGAGGCTTAACCATACAACACCCAAGGGGTTTTGATGGACTCAAAGCAAGAACAGAATTGAATGTGTAGAGAACACAAAAACAGCTTTCCAAGTTATTCTCTAGAAATAGAGAGAAAGAATTTGCTTGGCGACCATAGCGTTTTGGACCCACCTGATTCCATGCCGAACTCAGAAGTGAAACGAAATAGCGCCGATGGTAGTGTGGGGTTTCCCCATGTGAGAGTAGGACATCGCCAGGCTTTTATTTTGCACTTGCTTAATATTTAAGCAAGTCACCATAGGGTTCTAAAGTTTTTTAGAATTTTATGTTGACTTTCAAAGTGGAAAGCGTATTATACGCACCTCGCTTAAGTGCTAAGGCACTGAAAGCCAAGCTCTTTAACAATATAGACCTATCAATCTGTGTGGGCACTCGTTGATGATAATCCAAATTGATGTTTCGACATCAACTTAGGTTTCAATGAACTGAGTGACCAATCGAGATTAAGTTTACTTAGTCTTGGCACAGTCAATTCAACATTACATTAGTAATGCAGTAAATCAGAATTCATTGAGCCTCCCCTATTAATTTAGGGAATCAAAACTTTAAATTGAAGAGTTTGATCATGGCTCAGATTGAACGCTGGCGGCAGGCCTAACACATGCAAGTCGAGCGGAAACGAGTTATCTGACCCTTCGGGTGACGATAATGGCGTCGAGCGGCGGACGGGTGAGTAACGCCTAGGAAATTGCCCTGATGTGGGGGATAACCATTGGAAACGATGGCTAATACCGCATGATGCCTACGGGCCAAAGAGGGGGACCTTCGGGCCTCTCGCGTCAGGATATGCCTAGGTGGGATTAGCTAGTTGGTGAGGTAAGGGCTCACCAAGGCGACGATCCCTAGCTGGTCTGAGAGGATGATCAGCCACACTGGAACTGAGACACGGTCCAGACTCCTACGGGAGGCAGCAGTGGGGAATATTGCACAATGGGCGCAAGCCTGATGCAGCCATGCCGCGTGTGTGAAGAAGGCCTTCGGGTTGTAAAGCACTTTCAGTCGTGAGGAAGGCGGGTACGTTAATAGCGTATTCGTTTGACGTTAGCGACAGAAGAAGCACCGGCTAACTCCGTGCCAGCAGCCGCGGTAATACGGAGGGTGCGAGCGTTAATCGGAATTACTGGGCGTAAAGCGCATGCAGGTGGTTTGTTAAGTCAGATGTGAAAGCCCGGGGCTCAACCTCGGAATAGCATTTGAAACTGGCAGACTAGAGTACTGTAGAGGGGGGTAGAATTTCAGGTGTAGCGGTGAAATGCGTAGAGATCTGAAGGAATACCGGTGGCGAAGGCGGCCCCCTGGACAGATACTGACACTCAGATGCGAAAGCGTGGGGAGCAAACAGGATTAGATACCCTGGTAGTCCACGCCGTAAACGATGTCTACTTGGAGGTTGTGGCCTTGAGCCGTGGCTTTCGGAGCTAACGCGTTAAGTAGACCGCCTGGGGAGTACGGTCGCAAGATTAAAACTCAAATGAATTGACGGGGGCCCGCACAAGCGGTGGAGCATGTGGTTTAATTCGATGCAACGCGAAGAACCTTACCTACTCTTGACATCCAGAGAACTTTCCAGAGATGGATTGGTGCCTTCGGGAACTCTGAGACAGGTGCTGCATGGCTGTCGTCAGCTCGTGTTGTGAAATGTTGGGTTAAGTCCCGCAACGAGCGCAACCCTTATCCTTGTTTGCCAGCGAGTAATGTCGGGAACTCCAGGGAGACTGCCGGTGATAAACCGGAGGAAGGTGGGGACGACGTCAAGTCATCATGGCCCTTACGAGTAGGGCTACACACGTGCTACAATGGCGCATACAGAGGGCGGCCAACTTGCGAAAGTGAGCGAATCCCAAAAAGTGCGTCGTAGTCCGGATTGGAGTCTGCAACTCGACTCCATGAAGTCGGAATCGCTAGTAATCGTGGATCAGAATGCCACGGTGAATACGTTCCCGGGCCTTGTACACACCGCCCGTCACACCATGGGAGTGGGCTGCAAAAGAAGTAGGTAGTTTAACCTTCGGGGGGACGCTTACCACTTTGTGGTTCATGACTGGGGTGAAGTCGTAACAAGGTAGCGCTAGGGGAACCTGGCGCTGGATCACCTCCTTATATACGATGGACAGTTTGCTTTCACTGTTTAAAGTGAAGACAAATGAGTCACGATGAGTGTCCACACAGATTGATACGGTTTATGAAGTTTAAGAGATAGAACATCCCCCAAGATGTTCAAAAACTTGTTTCTGCTTTTTAAAGCGGAGGCAAATCTAGTGTCCCGTTCGTCTAGAGGCCTAGGACACCGCCCTTTCACGGCGGTAACAGGGGTTCGACTCCCCTACGGGATACCATTGGGTCGTTAGCTCAGTTGGTAGAGCAGTTGACTTTTAATCAATTGGTCGCAGGTTCGAATCCTGCACGACCCACCATTCCTTCCATTAGGAATTAAAACTCAAAATATGGGGCTATAGCTCAGCTGGGAGAGCGCCTGCCTTGCACGCAGGAGGTCTGCGGTTCGATCCCGCATAGCTCCACCATATTTTGAAGCAATGGGCGATTAGCTCAGTTGGGAGAGCACCTGCCTTACAAGCAGGGGGTCACTGGTTCGAGCCCGGTATCGCCCACCATTCTCTAAGCATTTTTGGAATAAAATCTCCAAACCAGAGCAAGCAATTGACACTGGTTGGCATTTTTGACTCTGAAAGTCTTTAGAAAATGTAACTTCCTTGTGAAGAAACATAGCTCTTTAACAATTTGGAAAGCTGACAAAATAATCTTTAAGATTATTTGTAAAGTTCTCAAAGTATTCATTAATTTGAATACAACTAAAAACACATTCAAGTGTTCTTGGGAATAATCTTCGGATTATTCATATTTGAGTCCGGCAAAATCGAAATGTCTCTCGCTCATTCAAATAATGAGAGACAACTTTGGTTGTTTAACATCAATTCGAAACTCCTTCGGGTTGTATGGTTAAGTGACTAAGCGTACACGGTGGATGCCTTGGCAGTCAGAGGCGATGAAGGACGTATTAACTTGCGATAAGCCCAGATTAGGCAGTAAAAGCCACTTGAGTCTGGGATTTCCGAATGGGGAAACCCACTTACATAAGTAAGTATCGTTATGTGAATACATAGCATAACGAGGCGAACCGGGGGAACTGAAACATCTAAGTACCCCGAGGAAAAGAAATCAACCGAGATTCCGAAAGTAGCGGCGAGCGAAATTGGACTAGCCCTTAAGCTTTATAGGCGTTAGGTGAACAAGCTGGAAAGCTTGGCGATACAGGGTGATAGCCCCGTAACTGACGACGCATATTCAGTGAAATCGAGTAGGGCGGGACACGTGATATCCTGTCTGAATATGGGGGGACCATCCTCCAAGGCTAAATACTACTGACTGACCGATAGTGAACCAGTACCGTGAGGGAAAGGCGAAAAGAACCCCTGTGAGGGGAGTGAAATAGAACCTGAAACCGTGTACGTACAAGCAGTAGGAGCACCTTCGTGGTGTGACTGCGTACCTTTTGTATAATGGGTCAGCGACTTATATTCAGTGGCAAGGTTAACCATCTAGGGGAGCCGTAGGGAAACCGAGTCTTAACTGGGCGTTCAGTCTCTGGATATAGACCCGAAACCAGGTGATCTAGCCATGGGCAGGTTGAAGATTGAGTAACATCAATTGGAGGACCGAACCGACTAATGTTGAAAAATTAGCGGATGACTTGTGGCTAGGGGTGAAAGGCCAATCAAACCTGGAGATAGCTGGTTCTCCCCGAAAGCTATTTAGGTAGCGCCTCGGACGAATACTACTGGGGGTAGAGCACTGTTAAGGCTAGGGGGTCATCCCGACTTACCAACCCTTTGCAAACTCCGAATACCAGTAAGTACTATCCGGGAGACACACGGCGGGTGCTAACGTCCGTCGTGGAGAGGGAAACAACCCAGACCGCCAGCTAAGGTCCCAAATTACTACTAAGTGGGAAACGATGTGGGAAGGCTCAGACAGCCAGGATGTTGGCTTAGAAGCAGCCATCATTTAAAGAAAGCGTAATAGCTCACTGGTCGAGTCGGCCTGCGCGGAAGATGTAACGGGGCTAAGTAGTAAACCGAAGCTGCGGCAATATACTTCTGTATATTGGGTAGGGGAGCGTTCTGTAAGCGGTTGAAGGTGTGTGGTAACGCATGCTGGACGTATCAGAAGTGCGAATGCTGACATGAGTAACGATAAAGGGGGTGAAAAACCTCCTCGCCGGAAGACCAAGGGTTCCTGTCCAACGTTAATCGGGGCAGGGTAAGTCGACCCCTAAGGCGAGGCCGAAAGGCGTAGTCGATGGGAAACGGGTTAATATTCCCGTACTTCAACTTATTGCGATGGGGGGACGGAGAAGGCTAGGTGGGCCTGGCGACGGTTGTCCAGGTTCAAGTGTGTAGGCTTAAGAGTTAGGTAAATCCGGCTCTTTTTAAGGCTGAGACACGACGTCGAGCATCTACGGATGTGAAGTCATTGATGCCATGCTTCCAGGAAAAGCCTCTAAGCTTCAGATAAGTTGGAATCGTACCCCAAACCGACACAGGTGGTCGGGTAGAGAATACCAAGGCGCTTGAGAGAACTCGGGTGAAGGAACTAGGCAAAATGGTACCGTAACTTCGGGAGAAGGTACGCTCTCGACGGTGAAGTCCCTCGCGGATGGAGCTATTGAGAGTCGCAGATACCAGGTGGCTGCAACTGTTTATTAAAAACACAGCACTGTGCAAAATCGTAAGATGACGTATACGGTGTGACGCCTGCCCGGTGCCGGAAGGTTAATTGATGGGGTTAGACTTCGGTCGAAGCTCTTGATCGAAGCCCCGGTAAACGGCGGCCGTAACTATAACGGTCCTAAGGTAGCGAAATTCCTTGTCGGGTAAGTTCCGACCTGCACGAATGGCGTAATGATGGCCACGCTGTCTCCACCCGAGACTCAGTGAAATTGAAATCGCTGTGAAGATGCAGTGTACCCGCGGCTAGACGGAAAGACCCCGTGAACCTTTACTACAGCTTGGCACTGAACATTGACCCTACATGTGTAGGATAGGTGGGAGGCTTTGAAACGAGTACGCCAGTATTCGTGGAGCCGTCCTTGAAATACCACCCTTGTAGTGTTGATGTTCTAACGTCGACCCCTTATCGGGGTTGCGGACAGTGCCTGGTGGGTAGTTTGACTGGGGCGGTCTCCTCCCAAAGCGTAACGGAGGAGCACGAAGGTGGGCTAATCACGGTTGGACATCGTGAGGTTAGTGCAATGGCATAAGCCCGCTTGACTGCGAGAATGACAATTCGAGCAGGTGCGAAAGCAGGTCATAGTGATCCGGTGGTTCTGAATGGAAGGGCCATCGCTCAACGGATAAAAGGTACTCCGGGGATAACAGGCTGATACCGCCCAAGAGTTCATATCGACGGCGGTGTTTGGCACCTCGATGTCGGCTCATCACATCCTGGGGCTGAAGTCGGTCCCAAGGGTATGGCTGTTCGCCATTTAAAGTGGTACGCGAGCTGGGTTTAGAACGTCGTGAGACAGTTCGGTCCCTATCTGCCGTGGGCGTTGGAGAATTGAAAGGGGCTGCTCCTAGTACGAGAGGACCGGAGTGGACGAACCTCTGGTGTTCGGGTTGTGTCGCCAGACGCATTGCCCGGTAGCTAAGTTCGGGATCGATAACCGCTGAAAGCATCTAAGCGGGAAGCGAGCCTTGAGATGAGTTCTCCCTGATACTTTAAGTATCCTAAAGGGTTGTCGTAGACTACGACGTTGATAGGCAGGGTGTGTAAGCGTTGTGAGGCGTTGAGCTAACCTGTACTAATTGCCCGTGAGGCTTAACCATACAACACCCAAGGGGTTTTGATGGACTCAATGAAAGAACATTGAATGTGTAATAACGAGAATTAAAAACAGCTTTCCGAATTAAAGAATTTGCTTGGCGACCATAGCGTTTTGGACCCACCTGACTTCCATTCCGAACTCAGAAGTGAAACGAAATAGCGCCGATGGTAGTGTGGGGTTTCCCCATGTGAGAGTAGGACATCGCCAGGCTTTAAATTTTGGACGTTCGCTTTAGAGCGGATGATACCACTGCGGAGTGGTAGTTCAGTTGGTTAGAATACCGGCCTGTCACGCCGGGGGTCGCGGGTTCGAGTCCCGTCCACTCCGCCACTTATTAAAAAGCCTTAGTCGAAAGACTAAGGCTTTTGTCGTTTATGGAGGATAGTTTTCCTTTCAGGGAAATCGAGTCCCGGTCATGTGCGACCCCTGCCACTCTGCCACTCTGCCACTTATACCAATCTGGAAAATTAACTGGTCAGGGAATAGGGTTCGATAAACAAACTTTATTTGCCATGGATGGCAAATCGAAGCCCCATGGATGGGTTCATACGTGTTTGTTTTCGATGCCTGTTTTCTGGTTCTCTATAATTAAGTATGACCACTTTCTTACTTAGGTTGGTATTAGAAACAAAAACGCCCAACAGGTGTTGGGCGTTTATTTATAGTCATTGAAGAGCTTAAATTACAGAATGCGCTTTAATACCCCATCGGCTTTTAGGCGAGTAATTTTCCTTACTAGCTTTTGTACACCGAATGGATAATCTTCAACTTTTTCTAGCTGTCTATAAGTGCAGATTAAGTGAGTGTGCTCTAAGATTCGCGAAACTTCTTCGTCGAACTTGTCGGTCAGTTTGGCGTAGTTATCCTGAATCAATAAACCATTCTCAAGATCAAGTGACCAAGCTCTTGGGTTCAAGTTATTACCTGTTAGCAGCATGAATCGTTTATCGACCCAAATACCTTTGAGGTGAAAGCTGTTATTGTCGTGCTTCCATAAATGAATTGATAGCTTTCGCGCTGCTATGTTAGCTTCATTTGCTTTAGCGAAGCGGCGAAGGTTCACTTCATAAAGATAAGGCAGACCGCCAATGGTTTTAAAATCTTCTTCAGGAGAAATATAGAAATCATTCGCTATCTTATCGCCGACCACGATAGTGACTTTCACACCACGTTTCATGGCACGCTTCACTTCACGATGAATCGCTTTAGGAAAGTTAAAGTACGGTGTACAGATGAAAATTTCATTTTGAGCCGCCGCGAGTAATTTTACTATCTGTTGATTCAATATATTACGGCGTTTGCCCAAGCCAACCAGAGGTGTGATTTTTACGTCTTCTTCCGTTTCTGTCTGACTTTCAAACTGGTAACTTGCTTGAGACAATGAAGCACGTAATTGGCGAATAGAAGATTTGATTTCTTTTGTTTCTGGCTTGTACTGGTTAGTGAGGTCATTAACTGCTGGGTGCGCGATCATCTCATTCTGAATAAAGTGAACCATCGAGTCTGCAAGAGACTCATTGCGAATGACATGGTAACGATCAAAGCGATAACGACCGTGATAGTTCAGATAGACATTATTCAAGCTTGCGCCGCTGTAAATAACGGTGTCATCAACAATGAAGCCTTTCAAGTGTAGAACACCAAAGACTTCTCTACCACGAACGGGAATGCCATATACCGGGATTCTGTGTTGGTACTTTTGAGCGAATGCCTTATACAGAGCCGAGTTACCTTCAGAAGTTTCTGCACCAATTAAGCCGCGTTGGGCTCGATGCCAGTCTACACAGATACTGATGTCCAGCCCTGGGTTACGCTGCTTTGCTTCGTAAAGTGCTGTGAGTATTTCTCGTCCAGCCTCGTCATCTTCCAGATATAGAGCGACTAGGTAAATTCGTGACGTTGCTTTGCTGATCGCATCCAGAAGGCGAGATCTGAATTCTTGTGCAGAATACAGAACGTCAAAGTCCTCAGGATTTACTGCGAGGCTTGGCAACTGTTCGAATGGATTCCTACTTACTGTCATATCGGTGTGAGTACCTTAATTGAGTGCAATATTGCGAACCTGATATTTTATCAAAGATATGATTTATCTGGCTACAAAAGCACGTGGTTTGAAGTCTAGGATGGGATGAATTGCATGGGAATGAGATCTTTACCGCCATCGATGTAGCGCTGAAAGGCCATTTTCAATGAGTTAGGTAGTTCTGAGCTATCGATAGTCTTAAAACCATATCGAGAGTAATAAGCCTCTAAGTGCATAAAAGCAAAGCAATAATCGCCGTCGCTGAAAACTTTGTTTTGGCAGTGAGTCAGCAACGCTTTTCCTACGCCTGTTCCTCTATATTCAGGAACAACAAGCATCCCAGTTAACAAGCGAAAGCTCTCTACGCTTTTCATACGCAGCAAAGCCACCATAGATCCTTCATGATTTGCTGTGATGATCAATTCATCTCTTTTCGCCCGTCCTGCGGGATAATAGGCTTTATACAACTTCTTAATGAGAGGAAGCTTGATCGGATTTAACACTTCTATGATTAATGAGTTAGGTATTGTCACTGCGGTTAAAAGAGTTCTAAGGTAGAATGTTGACAGTTTAAGAGAATCTTATCTGGCGTTGCAAACCCACTATGCAAATTAAAACAAACGCGAGCCTTAAGGCGTATCACACTTTTGGTATTGAACAAACCTGTTCTTATTTAGCCATCGTTGAGTCGGTTGACGATGTTATTCAGCTGTTTAAGGATCCTACTTTCAAAAGCTTACCGAAGCTCTTCCTCGGAAAAGGAAGTAATGTTCTTTTTACCGAGCATTATGACGGTCTGGTTATCGTTAATAGACTGTCGGGTAAAGTGGTAAAAGAGACTGACAGCCATTACTTGCTACATATCGAAGGTGGTGAAGACTGGCCTGAACTTGTTGCCTGGTGTGTCGAACAAGGATTTGGCGGGATAGAAAACTTAGCGCTAATTCCTGGTTGTGCGGGCTCTGCTCCGATTCAAAATATTGGTGCTTACGGATTAGAATTGAAAGACGTTTGTGACTATGTGGATATCTTGGACCTGACGACGTTTCAGACACGACGTATGAGTGCAGATGAGTGCGAATTTGGTTATCGTGACTCAATCTTTAAACATGCTTTGTATGGTGAATGTTTTATTTCCGCTGTCGGACTTAAGCTCAACAAAGAATGGCAACCGATCAACCAATATGGCCCTTTACAGAGCATCCCTGCTGAAAAATTAAGTCCAGAATCTATATTTGAACGTGTTTGTCAGGTTCGCCAAGAGAAATTGCCTGATCCCGCGAAAGTGGGTAATGCTGGCAGCTTTTTTAAGAACCCAGTGATCTCGCAAGATCATTATGATCGACTGGTTGAGGCGCATCATGATCTGGTGGCGTACCCTGCAGAAAATGGAATGAAAGTGGCTGCGGGTTGGCTCATTGATCAATGTGCTCTTAAAGGGATCTCTGTTAATGGCGCGCAAGTTAACCCTTTGCAAGCATTAGTACTGACCAACGTGGATAACTGCAGTGCGCAAGATGTACTGAATCTTGCGTCTTTCGTTAAGCAGACGGTTTGGAATAAATTCCAGATAGAGCTCGAGCATGAAGTTCGTTTTATCAATCGTTGTGGTGAAACCAATCTTGCTGAAATCGAGGCTGCGCAATGAGAAAAGAGCATGCAACAAAACTGCATATATTAAAAACACTCAGTGATGGCGAATTCCATTCAGGTGAAGCCCTTGGTCATGACCTTAGTATCTCAAGAGCCGCTATTGCTAAGCATATTAAAGGCCTGAGTGAATGGGGTGTGGATATATACCGTATTCAAGGACGTGGTTATCAATTGGCTCATCCCATGCAGCTATTAGATGAAACGAGACTAGCGGATAGCTCAGAGCCAAAACTGGAGTTAATCCCAGTTATTGATTCAACCAACCAGTACTTGCTAGAGCGGGTGAATGAATCCGAGAAAGGTCGTGTTTGTGTCGCTGAGTATCAGGCTAGTGGTCGTGGTCGTCGCGGCCGCCAGTGGATTTCTCCATTTGGTTCCAACTTATATTTGTCTATGTACTGGCGTCTTGATGCGGGTATGGCCGCAGCAATGGGCTTGAGTCTGGTTATTGGTATCGCTGCGGTTGAAGCCTTAGAGGAGATGGGCATCCAAGGCGTTAAGCTCAAGTGGCCGAACGATCTCTATTATCAAGATAAAAAGCTCGCGGGCATTCTGGTAGAAATGTCAGGCCAAGCCGGTGGGGCTGCGAATCTCGTAATAGGAATGGGTTTAAACATTGGCATGCCAGATAAGCAGCCTGATATCGACCAGCCTTGGACGACGCTGAATCAAGTGTGTGCCGATCTCAGCATAGATAGAACGCAGCTTGCTTTGACGTTAATCGAGCATTGGAAGACGATACTCGTCGATTACGAAATGATGGGACTGGCTGGTTTTGTCGATCGCTGGAATCGTCTAGACAACTTCATTGGACGTCCGGTTAAACTTTTAATGGGATCCAGAGAAATAAAAGGTATTGTCCAAGGTATCGATCAGCAAGGCGGTGTGGTACTAAAAACAGACAATGGATTAGAAACCTACATAGGTGGTGAAATTTCTTTGAGGAAAGGGGATTGAGTTATCCCCTTACTTTCGGAGAGACACCTTGTCAACCAGGTGGTTAACCCCTTTATGCAAGATCAAGTGGGCTCTTCCTCGGGTAGGAAGAATATTATGTTCTAAATTGAGCCCATTGATACTATTCCAGATTTCTTTCGCTTTGCTTTTAGCCTCATCGACAGATAACTGAGTATAGTGACTAAAATAAGAACCCGGTTTGGTAAAGGCACCACGACGGAACTTCAAAAACCTATCCACATACCATTGTTCAATAGTGTCTGATTCCGCATCGACGTAAATAGAGAAATCCAAGAAGTCTGAAACAAACACGCGATGAGGGTCGTGGGGATAATCCATACCACTTTGTAATACGTTTAAGCCTTCAATGATAAGAACATCAGGCCTGTCGACTTTTTTGAGTTCGTCGGTAATGTCATAGGTAATATGCGAGTAGACAGGGACTTCAAGATCCGGCTTCCCGGCTTTTACATCAGACATAAACTCAACTAAGCGTTTGATGTCGTAGGACTCAGGGAAACCCTTGCGATGCATGATGCCCTTTTCTTCCAAGATTTTCTTTGGATACAAAAAGCCATCCGTCGTTACCAAAGATACTTTAGGATGATTTTCCCAGCGGGAAAGTAGCGCTTTTAGAATACGAGCAGTTGTGCTTTTGCCCACCGCGACGCTTCCGGCGATCCCAATCACAAAGGGAGGGGCATGCTCTTCGGTATTCAAAAACTGTTGCAGCACCGTATTACGACTCTGGCGAGCTTGTACATACAAATTTAATAAGCGAGACAATGGCAGGTAGATTTCTACTGCCTCTTCCATGGTTAGATTTTCATTTATGCCCTGAAGCGCAGTTAAGTCGTCTTCAGAAAGTGTCATTGGTACAGAGTTTCTTAATTCTGCCCAGTTGGCACGGTCAAATGACAAAAATGGACTCATGGGGCTCTTTCATCCTTGGTTTTATTGAGAGCATGAACATACATCAAGCGCACTTTAAAGCAAGCGACAGAGGTCGAAGTTTGCTTTAAAAAAGCGAGGTTTGTACGTTTTTTCAGCGAATGAATCTAAAAAATCAAAATTTATGATTTTTTTTTAAATTCCTATTGCAACCTAGAAAATCATTCAATAGAATGCGCACCACTTATGCCGACTTAGCTCAGTAGGTAGAGCAACTGACTTGTAATCAGTAGGTCACCAGTTCGATTCCGGTAGTCGGCACCATTCTCTTCTGTTTCTTAGAGAAACAACTAGTAGTGAGAATGGCTAGAAATTTTGGAGGGGTTCCCGAGTGGCCAAAGGGAGCAGACTGTAAATCTGCCGGCACTGCCTTCGATGGTTCGAATCCGTCCCCCTCCACCATATTCTTTAGGAAATAGCTCTCAGAGTTACGTGTTGCGGGCATCGTATAATGGCTATTACCTCAGCCTTCCAAGCTGATGATGCGGGTTCGATTCCCGCTGCCCGCTCCACTCTAATTTGAGTGCTGATATAGCTCAGGTGGTAGAGCGCATCCTTGGTAAGGATGAGGTCGGCAGTTCGAGTCTGCCTATCAGCACCAGCTCTCAAGCATATTTCCTTTTGATATTAGATTTACCAATAATCTTTTTTGGTTGCGTGGTCAATTTGGGCCACCAAAATCCGTACCTAGAGGGACCACTCATGTCTAAAGAAAAATTTGAACGTACGAAACCGCACGTTAACGTTGGTACTATCGGCCACGTTGACCACGGTAAAACAACTCTAACTGCAGCTATCTGTACTACTCTTGCTAAAGTTTACGGCGGTGTAGCTAAAGACTTCGCATCTATCGATAACGCTCCAGAAGAGCGTGAGCGCGGTATCACAATCGCAACTTCTCACGTTGAGTACGACACTCCAACTCGTCACTACGCACACGTTGACTGTCCAGGACACGCGGACTACGTTAAAAACATGATCACTGGTGCTGCACAGATGGACGGTGGTATCCTAGTTGTTGCTGCGACTGATGGCCCAATGCCTCAAACTCGTGAGCACATCCTACTAGGCCGTCAGGTTGGTATCCCATACATCATCGTATTCATGAACAAATGTGACATGGTTGACGATGAAGAGCTACTAGAACTAGTAGAAATGGAAGTTCGTGAACTTCTTTCTGAGTACGACTTCCCAGGTGATGACCTACCAGTTATCCAAGGTTCTGCACTAGGCGCACTAAACGGCGAAGAGCAGTGGGAAGCGAAAATCGTTGAACTAGCTGAAGCTCTAGATACTTACATCCCAGAGCCAGAGCGTGCAGTAGACCTACCGTTCCTAATGCCAATCGAAGACGTATTCTCGATCCAAGGTCGTGGTACAGTAGTAACTGGTCGTATCGAACGTGGTATCCTAAACGTAGGTGACGAAGTTGCTATCGTAGGTATCAAAGACACCATCACTACAACATGTACTGGTGTTGAAATGTTCCGTAAGCTTCTAGACGAAGGTCGTGCGGGTGAGAACGTTGGTGCACTTCTACGTGGTACTAAGCGTGACGAAGTAGAACGTGGTCAAGTACTAGCTAAGCCAGGTTCAATCACTCCACACACTAAGTTTGAATCAGAAGTATACGTACTGTCTAAAGATGAAGGTGGTCGTCACACTCCATTCTTCAAAGGCTACCGTCCACAGTTCTACTTCCGTACAACTGACGTAACTGGTGACATCACGCTACCAGAAGGCGTAGAAATGGTAATGCCAGGCGACAACGTACAAATGACTGTTGAGCTAATCGCACCAATCGCAATGGACGAAGGTCTACGTTTCGCGATCCGTGAAGGTGGCCGTACAGTAGGTGCTGGTGTTGTTGCTAAGATCTTCGACTAATTCATAGCGAATTAGACGGATGCTATCGGAAAATCTTGAATTAGATTTGACGAACCAGTAGCAAAAAGGGCATCATTTGATGCCCTTTTTCTGCACTCAACATAATTTTTGCTGTTTTCTTGTCCAGAAGTTGCTGAGTGCGGAGCAAGATTAAGCAAACGGGCTTAATCTTATTAAGAGTACGCTGATTTTTTCAGCGATTTGGAGTTTGCCCTGCAACAGCGGGGTTGTTGTCGTCTATATTAAGACTTGAAACAGGTTGGTTTTATGAAAGCAAATAATGCTGAAACTCCTGATAGCTCAAATGCAGCAGATACGTTTAAGTGGATCGTCGCTTTCGTATTGGCAGCTGCCGCTGTTGTGGGTAATTACCTGTATGGTGAAATGTCTGTAGTGATTCGCGCTGCAGGCGTTGTTGTTCTTATTGCAGCTGCTCTAGGCGTTGCAGCAACAACGACTAAAGGTAACGCAGCGATCAGTTTTGCAAAAGAATCGCGTATGGAAGTACGTAAAGTTGTTTGGCCTACTCGCCAAGAAACCATGCAAACAACACTGATCGTTTTAGCTGTAAGTATTGTAATGGCTCTAGTGCTTTGGGGTATTGACGGAATTATGGTTCGTCTAGTAGCTCTAGCAACTGGGGTATAGAGGGTTTTAATTCATGAGTGAAGCTCCAAAAAAACGCTGGTATGTGGTTCAAGCCTTCTCTGGATTTGAAGGTCGTGTAGCTCAATCTCTGCGCGAGCATATCAAAATGCACGGCATGGAAGAGCTATTCGGTGAAGTACTGGTTCCTACTGAAGAAGTAGTCGAAATGCGCGCGGGTCAGCGCCGCAAATCTGAGCGTAAGTTCTTCCCAGGTTACGTCCTTGTTCAGATGATTATGAACGATGAATCATGGCACCTTGTACGCAGTGTGCCGCGTGTCATGGGCTTCATTGGTGGTACCTCAGACCGTCCTGCACCTATCACAGATAAAGAAGCTGACGCGATTCTTAACCGTCTTGAGAAAGCAAGTGAAGCACCTCGTCCGCGTACAATGTACGAAGCGGGTGAAGTGGTACGTGTTAATGAAGGTCCATTTGCTGACTTCAATGGTACTGTTGAAGAAGTGGATTACGAGAAGAGCCGCCTGAAAGTGTCTGTATCGATCTTTGGTCGTGCAACACCAGTTGAGCTTGAATTTGGTCAGGTTGAAAAGCTGGACTAAGACTCTTAAATAAAGAGTATAAAAAATCACCTTTTTAGGGTTGTATAAGGCGCGAATTATTACTATAATTTCGCGCCTTTTTACTTCTAGTGAAGTAAAAAGTTTCTTACACAAACGGGGAGCTGATCAGTGATTAGCGTCTGTACCCAAACTTAGGAATTATCATGGCTAAGAAAGTTGAAGCTTACATCAAGCTACAAGTTGCTGCTGGTATGGCTAACCCTAGTCCACCAGTAGGTCCTGCACTAGGTCAACACGGTGTTAACATCATGGAATTCTGTAAAGCGTTCAACGCGAAAACAGAATCTATCGAGAAAGGTCTACCGACTCCAGTAGTTATCACTGTTTACAACGACCGTTCTTTCACGTTCGTAACTAAGACTCCACCTGCTGCTGTTCTTCTTAAGAAAGCTGCTGGCGTTAAGTCTGGTTCAGGTCGTCCAAACACTGAAAAAGTGGGTACTGTAACTGACGCTCAAATCCAAGAAATCGCAGAAACTAAAGCTGCTGATATGACTGGTGCTGACATCGAAGCGATGAAACGCTCAATCGCTGGTACTGCTCGTTCAATGGGCCTAGTGGTAGAGGGTTAAGATCATGGCAAAACTAACTAAGCGCATGCGCGTAATCCGCGAAAAAGTTGACGTAACTAAAGAATACGAAATCAACGAAGCTGTTGCTCTTCTTCAAGAACTAGCGACTGCTAAATTTGTTGAGTCTGTTGACGTTGCTGTTAACCTTGGCATCGATGCTCGTAAATCTGACCAGAACGTACGTGGTGCAACTGTACTACCTCACGGTACTGGCCGCGAAATCCGCGTTGCAGTGTTCACTCAAGGTGCAAACGCTGAAGCAGCTAAAGAAGCTGGCGCAGACATCGTTGGTATGGAAGATCTTGCTGAGCAAGTGAAGAAAGGCGAAATGAACTTTGACGTAGTTGTTGCTTCTCCAGATGCAATGCGCGTTGTAGGTCAACTAGGTACTATCCTAGGTCCTCGCGGTCTAATGCCAAACCCTAAAGTTGGTACTGTAACTCCTAACGTTGCTGAAGCAGTTAAGAACGCTAAAGCTGGTCAGGTTCGTTACCGTAACGACAAAAACGGCATCATCCACACTACTATCGGTAAAGCTAACTTCTCTGCAGAGCAGATCAAAGAGAACCTAGAAGCGCTTCTAGTTGCTCTTAAGAAAGCTAAGCCATCTTCAGCGAAAGGTACTTTCCTGAAGAAAGTAAGCATCTCTACTACAATGGGTGCTGGTGTTGCTGTTGATCAGGCTAGCCTGAACACAGTTGCGTAATTAAGTGTTAATTACTGCACACTAATCTTTACTTAGGCGTGAAATGCATGTATGATTTTGCGCCTAATATTTGTGGTTGGGGCTGAACTTTGGTTCTTTGAACTGTCTCCTAGTTCGAATTGAATTAAGACCCAGTCTCCGTCCAAGACCGTAGGTGTTTGTGAGTTAGCAAACTTAATTGCCCTACGTAGATGGTGCCCGAACTGACAGAAAGCTCTATATTTTCATAGTTAACTTTCTTCTGGGAATGCACCTAAATAGCTCTCACTGTTGTGATAATAGTGAGTGGTGTAACGACAACCAGGAGTAAATCCAAGATGGCTTTAAACCTTCAAGACAAAAAAGCAATTGTTGCTGAAGTCAACGAAGCTGCCAGTGGTGCACTTTCTGCAGTTGTAGCTGATTCTCGTGGCGTTGAAGTGGGCGCAATGACTTCTCTACGTAAACAAGCTCGTGAAGCTGGTGTTTACATGAAAGTCGTGCGTAACACTCTAGCACGTCGTGCGGTTCAGGGTACAGACTACGAGTGTCTAGTTGAGACATTCACTGGTCCTACTCTAATCGCGTTCTCAAATGAGCACCCAGGTGCTGCAGCGCGTCTTTTCAAAGACTTCGCTAAAGAGAACAAAGACTTCGAGATCAAAGCTGCTGCATTTGAAGGCGCGCTAACTGACGCTGAAGTACTAGCGACACTACCAACTTACGACGAAGCAATCGCACGCCTAATGATGTGCATGAAAGAAGCTTCTGCTGGCAAGCTGGTACGTACCTTCGCTGCTATCCGCGATCAAAAAGAAGAAGCAGCGGCATAAGCCTTGCTTTTTACTGGTTGCTTAATAAACTTATTGTTGACTTAAAAGAGAATTGTTATGTCTATTACTAACGAGCAAATCCTAGACGCAGTTGCAGAAATGTCTGTAATGCAAGTTGTTGAACTAATCGAAGCAATGGAAGAGAAATTCGGTGTTTCTGCTGCTGCTGCTGTTGTAGCTGGCGGTGCTGCTGCAGGCGAAGCTGCTGCTGAGCAAACTGAATTCGACGTAATCCTAGAAGCTGCTGGCGGTAACAAAGTTGCTGTAATCAAAGCAGTACGTGGCGCAACTGGCCTAGGTCTTAAAGAAGCTAAAGCTCTTGTAGACGGCGCTCCAGCACCTCTTAAAGAAGGTGTTGAGAAAGCAGAAGCTGAAGCTCTTAAAGCTCAGCTAGAAGAAGCTGGTGCAACTGTTGCTGTTAAGTAATTATTGCATAGTTTCTTAGCCTAACGGCTAATTGGCTGGTGGTTTTTTAACCACCGGCCTTTTTGCGCTGTAGGGTATAGGTGAATTTTCCCGCTGTTTAAGCGCCTCATACCCATGCAAAAAACATTTCATTCTATCGAAATGAAATGTCACTACAGTAAACAGCTATTTAGTCACTGTCCCTTACCCCCCTTAAGTAACTAGGAGCGGGCGGACAGTTTGGGTCACTTATCAGCGAGCTGAGGAACCCCATGGTTTACTCTTATACCGAGAAAAAGCGCATCCGTAAGGACTTTGGTACTCGTCCACAAGTTTTGGACATTCCATACCTGCTATCGATCCAGCTCGATTCGTTCGACAAATTTATCGAACAGGATCCTGAAGGTCAATACGGTCTTGAAGCCGCTTTCCGTTCTGTATTTCCAATTCAGAGCTACAACGGCAATTCTGAGCTGCAATACGTTAGCTACCGTCTTGGTGAGCCAGTTTTTGACGTTAAAGAATGTCAAATCCGCGGTGTAACTTACTCAAAGCCACTACGTGTAAAATTACGCCTAGTTATCTTTGATAAAGACGCGCCAGCAGGTACTGTAAAAGACATTAAAGAACAAGAAGTCTACATGGGTGAAATTCCACTCATGACAGACAATGGTACCTTCGTAATCAACGGTACCGAGAGGGTTATCGTATCCCAGCTGCACCGAAGCCCAGGCGTGTTCTTCGACAGCGATAAGGGTAAGACCCACTCATCAGGTAAAGTTCTATACAACGCACGTGTTATTCCTTACCGTGGTTCATGGCTTGATTTCGAGTTTGATCCTAAGGATAACCTGTACGTACGTATCGACCGCCGTCGTAAGCTACCAGCATCGATCATCCTTCGTGCACTAGGTAAATCGTCTGAAGAAATCTTAGATATCTTCTTCGAGAAAGTGAACTTCGAAGTGAAAGACCAAACTCTACTGATGGAGTTGGTTCCAGATCGTCTACGTGGTGAAACTGCGTCATTCGACATCGAAGCGGATGGTAAAGTTTACGTTGAGCAAGGTCGTCGCGTAACGGCTCGTCATATCCGCCAACTAGAGAAAGATGGCGTTGATCACATCGAAGTACCCGTTGAGTACATCGTTGGTAAAGTTGCATCGAAAGATTACATCAACGAAGCAACAGGCGAGATCATTGTTAATGCTAACCAGGAAATCAGCCTGGAGGCACTAGCGAACCTATCTCAGGCTGGCCACAAAGCACTAGAAGTTCTATTTACGAATGATCTAGACCACGGTCCGTTCATGTCAGAAACACTGCGTATCGACAGCACTGTTGATCGTATTTCTGCATTGGTAGAAATCTACCGCATGATGCGCCCTGGTGAGCCACCAACAAAAGAAGCTGCAGAAGCACTATTCGAAAGCCTATTCTTCTCTGAAGAGCGTTACGATCTATCGACTGTTGGTCGTATGAAGTTCAACAGCTCTATCGGTCGTGAAGATGCTCAAGAGCAAGGCACACTTGACGAAACTGATATCGTTGAAGTGATGAAGAAGCTTATCGCGATCCGTAACGGTAAAGGCGAAGTGGACGATATCGACCACCTAGGTAACCGTCGTATCCGTTCTGTTGGCGAAATGGCTGAGAACCAGTTCCGTGTAGGTCTAGTACGTGTTGAGCGTGCGGTTAAAGAGCGTCTAAGCCTAGGCGATCTTGACGCAATCATGCCTCAAGACTTGATCAACGCGAAGCCAATTTCTGCAGCAGTTAAAGAATTCTTTGGCTCTTCACAGCTTTCACAGTTCATGGACCAAAACAACCCGCTATCAGAAGTAACGCACAAGCGTCGTATTTCTGCATTGGGTCCTGGCGGTCTAACTCGTGAACGCGCTGGCTTCGAAGTTCGAGACGTACACGTAACTCACTACGGCCGTCTATGTCCTATCGAAACGCCGGAAGGTCCAAACATCGGTCTTATCAACTCTCTATCTGCGTTTGCGCGTTGTAACGAGTACGGTTTCCTAGAGACTCCATACCGTCGCGTTGTAGATGGCGTTGTGACAGACGAAGTCGATTACCTATCTGCAATCGAAGAAGGCCAATTCGTTATCGCACAGGCTAACGCTGCGTTGACTGAAGAAGGTACGTTTGCAGATGAGCTGATCACAGCTCGTCAAAAAGGTGAATCTGGCCTACACCCTCGTGAGCACGCTCAGTACATGGACGTTGCGACAAACCAGGTTGTATCTATCGCTGCATCGCTTATCCCGTTCCTAGAACACGATGATGCGAACCGTGCATTGATGGGTGCAAACATGCAACGTCAGGCAGTTCCAACACTGAAAGCTGACAAACCGCTTGTTGGTACTGGTATTGAACGTAACGTAGCAGTTGACTCAGGTGTAACTGCAGTTGCGAAACGTGGTGGTGTAATCCAGTCAGTAGATGCTTCTCGTATCGTTGTTAAAGTGAACGAAGAAGAGCTAGTACCAGGCGAAGCTGGTATCGACATCTACAACCTGACTAAATACACACGTTCTAACCAGAACACATGTATTAACCAGCGCCCATGTGTAATGCCAGGTGAACCTGTAGCACGTGGCGACGTACTTGCTGATGGTCCTTCAACAGACCTTGGTGAGCTAGCGCTTGGTCAAAACATGCGTATCGCGTTCATGCCTTGGAACGGTTACAACTTCGAGGACTCGATCTTAGTATCTGAGCGCGTAGTTCAAGAAGACCGCTTCACGACTATCCACATTCAAGAACTAACTTGTGTGGCACGTGATACTAAGCTGGGCTCTGAAGAGATCACAGCGGATATTCCAAACGTAGGTGAGTCTGCTCTGTCTAAACTAGACGAGTCAGGTATCGTTTATATTGGTGCTGAAGTGAAGGGTGGTGACATCCTAGTTGGTAAAGTAACGCCTAAAGGTGAAACTCAGCTAACGCCTGAAGAGAAGCTACTACGTGCGATCTTCGGTGAAAAAGCATCGGATGTTAAAGATACATCACTACGTGTACCAAACTCGGTATCAGGTACGATCATCGACGTTCAAGTCTTCACTCGCGATGGCGTAGAGAAAGACAAGCGTGCGCTTGAAATCGAACAGATGCAGCTTAAAGAAGCGAAGAAAGACCTAACTGAAGAATTCCAGATTCTTGAGGGTGGCCTTCTAAACCGTGTTAAAGCTGTTCTGATTGAAGGCGGTTACTCTGAAGCGAAACTAGACGCAACTGATCGTAAGAAGTGGCTAGAACTAACGCTTGAAGATGACGCACTACAAACTCAGCTAGAGCAACTTGCTGAGCAGTGGGACGAGCTAAAAGCTGACTTCGATAAGAAGTTCGAAACTAAGCGTCGTAAGATCACTCAAGGTGATGATCTAGCCCCTGGCGTACTGAAGATCGTTAAGGTTTACCTAGCGGTTAAACGTCGCATTCAGCCTGGTGATAAGATGGCGGGCCGTCACGGTAACAAGGGTGTAATCTCTAAGATCAACCCTGTTGAAGACATGCCATACGATGAAAAAGGTCAGCCTGTAGACATCGTACTTAACCCACTGGGTGTACCTTCGCGTATGAACATCGGTCAGATCCTAGAAGTTCACTTAGGTCTGGCAGCGAAAGGTATCGGTGACAAGATCAACCAGATGGTTAAAGAGCAGCAAGAGCTAGCGAAATTCCGTGAGTTCTTACAAAAAGTTTACGATCTAGGCGATACTCGCCAGAAAGTAGATATTGCTTCTCTATCTGATGATGAAGTACGTACGCTGATTAAGAACTTGCGTGGCGGTCTACCAATCGCGACGCCTGTATTTGATGGTGCTCCTGAAGAGTCAATCAAAGCACTTCTTGAGCTAGCAGACCTACCAACATCAGGTCAGTTAACGCTGTTTGATGGTCGCACAGGTGATGCGTTTGAGCGTCCAGTAACGGTTGGTTACATGTACATGCTGAAACTAAACCACCTTGTTGATGACAAGATGCACGCTCGTTCAACTGGTTCGTACAGCCTGGTAACTCAGCAACCACTTGGTGGTAAAGCTCAGTTCGGTGGTCAGCGTTTCGGTGAGATGGAAGTATGGGCACTGGAAGCATACGGTGCGGCTTATACTCTACAAGAAATGCTAACGGTTAAGTCGGATGACGTTAACGGCCGTACTAAGATGTACAAAAACATCGTAGACGGTAGCCATAGCATGGAACCTGGTATGCCAGAATCGTTCAACGTATTGTTGAAAGAGATCCGCTCGCTAGGTATCAACATCGAGCTAGAAGACGAAGAGTAATCCCTTTCCCTAACTAGAGAAAGCTGATTATCGGTAGAAAGGCGCTCACTTTTGCGGGTGAGCTCCTTTTAACTCCTTACAGGAGCTGATTGTGAAAGACTTATTAAACTTTCTAAAAGCACAGCATAAGACCGAAGAATTTGATGCAATCAAAATCGGTCTATCTTCACCAGACATGATCCGTTCATGGTCTTTCGGTGAAGTTAAAAAACCTGAAACGATCAACTATCGTACGTTCAAGCCTGAACGCGATGGTTTGTTCTGTGCGCGTATCTTTGGTCCAGTTAAAGACTACGAATGTCTTTGTGGTAAATACAAGCGCCTGAAGCACCGTGGTGTTATCTGTGAGAAGTGTGGTGTAGAAGTTACACAAACTAAAGTTCGTCGTGACCGTATGGGCCACATCGAGCTTGCTTCACCAGTAGCTCACATCTGGTTCCTAAAATCGCTACCGTCTCGTATCGGTCTACTAATGGATATCCCTCTACGTGATATCGAACGTGTTCTTTACTTCGAAATGTACGTAGTAACTGAACCAGGTATGACTGATCTAGAAAAGAGTCAGATGCTTACTGAAGAAGAGTATCTAGACCGTCTAGAAGAGTGGGGCGACGAGTTCACGGCTAAGATGGGTGCAGAAGCTATCAAGGACCTTCTAGGTTCTATGGATATGCACGCTGAAGCGGAACAAATGCGCGAAGAGCTAGAGTCTACAAACTCTGAAACTAAGCGTAAGAAAGTCACTAAGCGTCTTAAACTGGTAGAAGCGTTCATCGCATCGGGTAACAACCCAGAGTGGATGATCCTAACTGTACTTCCAGTACTTCCGCCAGACCTACGTCCTCTAGTACCACTAGATGGCGGTCGTTTTGCGACTTCTGATCTAAACGATCTATACCGTCGTGTGATCAACCGTAACAACCGTTTGAAGCGTCTTCTAGAGCTAGCAGCTCCGGACATCATCGTACGTAACGAAAAACGTATGCTGCAAGAGTCTGTTGATGCGCTTCTAGATAACGGTCGTCGTGGTCGTGCGATCACTGGTTCGAACAAGCGTCCTCTGAAATCTCTTGCTGATATGATCAAGGGTAAACAAGGTCGTTTCCGTCAGAACCTTCTAGGTAAACGTGTAGACTACTCTGGCCGTTCTGTAATCACAGTAGGTCCATACCTTCGTCTGCACCAGTGTGGTCTTCCTAAGAAGATGGCACTTGAGCTATTCAAACCATTTATCTACAGCAAGCTAGAGACTCGTGGTCTTGCGACTACAATCAAAGCGGCGAAGAAAATGGTAGAGCGTGAAGAAGCGGTTGTTTGGGATATCTTGGATGAAGTTATCCGTGAACACCCAGTGCTACTTAACCGTGCACCGACACTTCACCGTCTAGGTATCCAGGCATTTGAACCTGTACTTATCGAAGGTAAAGCGATTCAGCTACACCCACTTGTGTGTGCGGCATACAACGCGGACTTCGATGGTGACCAAATGGCGGTTCACGTACCTCTAACTCTAGAGGCACAGCTTGAAGCTCGTACTCTGATGATGTCGACAAACAACATTCTGTCGCCAGCGTCAGGTGATCCGATCATCGTACCTTCTCAGGACGTTGTATTGGGTCTGTACTACATGACTCGTGAAAAGATCAACGTGAAAGGTGAAGGCATGTACCTTTCTGGCCCAGCAGAGGCTGAGAAAGCATACCGCACCAAGCAAGCTGAACTTCACGCACGCGTTAAAGTACGTATTACTGAAACAGTAGTCGACGAAGACGGCAATAGCACAACAAGTACTGGTATGGTGGATACCACTATCGGTCGTGCAATGCTATGGCAAATCGTGCCATCTGGTCTACCGTACAGCATCGTTAACCAAAAGCTAGGCAAGAAGCAAATCTCTAACCTACTTAACGAGGCGTACCGTAAGTTAGGTCTGAAAGACACGGTAATCTTCGCTGACCAAATCATGTACGCAGGTTTTGCTTACGCAGCACTATCTGGTGTGTCTGTTGGTATCGACGATATGGTTGTACCGCCAGCTAAGTACACTGAAATCGCAGAAGCGGAAGAAGAAGTACGTGAAATCCAGGAACAGTACCAATCTGGTCTTGTTACTGCGGGCGAACGCTACAACAAAGTTATCGATATCTGGGCATCGACCAACGACCGCGTTGCGAAAGCAATGATGGAAAACCTGTCATCTGAAACGGTAGTTAACCGTGATGGTGAAGAGGAACAGCAAGAGTCGTTCAACAGCATCTACATGATGGCAGACTCAGGTGCTCGTGGTTCTGCAGCGCAGATTCGTCAGCTTGCTGGTATGCGTGGTCTGATGGCGCGTCCAGATGGTTCAATCATCGAAACGCCGATCACAGCGAACTTTAAAGAAGGTCTAAACGTACTTCAGTACTTTATCTCAACGCACGGTGCTCGTAAGGGTCTTGCGGATACGGCACTGAAAACAGCGAACTCGGGTTACCTAACTCGTCGTCTAGTAGACGTTGCTCAAGACGTTGTTGTCACTGAACATGACTGTGGCACTCACGAGGGTGTTGACATGATGCCTCATATCGAGGGTGGTGATGTTAAAGTTGCGCTTTCTGAGCTAGCTCTTGGTCGTGTTGTTGCTGAAGACGTTCTTAAGCCAGGCACAGAAGAAGTTCTTATTCCACGTAACACCCTGATCGATGAGAAGTGGTGTCAAATCATGGAAGAGAACTCAGTAGACAGCATGAAAGTACGTTCTGTTGTTACTTGTGATTCTGACTTCGGTTGTTGTGCACAGTGTTACGGTCGTGACCTAGCACGTGGTCACCTAGTGAACCAAGGTGAAGCAGTAGGCGTTATCGCTGCTCAGTCTATCGGTGAGCCGGGTACACAGCTTACGATGCGTACGTTCCACATCGGTGGTGCGGCATCGACAGCAGCAGCTGAAAACAGCGTTCAAGCGAAGAACAACGGTTCTATCAAGCTACACAATGCTAAATCAGTAGTGGCAGATGACGGTAAGATCGTTATCACTTCTCGTGCGACTGAACTAACCATCATTGATGAGTTTGGCCGTACTAAAGAGAAACACAAACTGCCTTACGGTACACTACTAAGCAAAGGCGACGGTGACACAGTTCAAGCTGGTGAAACGGTAGCTAACTGGGAAGCGCACACACTACCAATCATCACTGAAGTAGCGGGTCGCATCCAGTTCGTAGATATGATCGACGGTGTAACAGTTTCTCGCCAAACAGATGACCTAACCGGTCTATCTTCAAGCGAAGTAACTGACGCAGCAGCGCGTCCATCTGCAGGTAAAGATATGCGTCCAGCTATCAAACTTGTTGATGAGCAAGGTAACGATGTAATGATCCCTGGTACTGATATGCCAGCTCACTACTTCCTACCTGGTAAAGCGATTGTGAACATCGAAGATGGCGCAGCGGTAGGCGTAGGTGCAACACTTGCACGTATTCCTCAGAAATCTGGCGGTAACAAAGATATCACCGGTGGTCTTCCACGAGTTGCTGACCTGTTCGAAGCACGTAAGCCTAAAGAGCCTGCGATCCTTGCTGAACACACAGGTACAGTTAGCTTCGGTAAAGAGACCAAAGGTAAGCGTCGTCTAGTGATCACTCGCGACAGCGGTGAAGCATACGAAGAGATGATTCCTAAGCATCGTCAGCTTAACGTTTTCGAAGGTGAGAAGGTTGAGCGTGGTGATGTCATCGCTGATGGTCCAGAGTCTCCACATGACATCCTACGTCTACGTGGCGTACACGCGGTAACTCAGTACATCGCTAACGAAGTACAAGAAGTTTACCGTCTGCAAGGCGTTAAGATTAACGATAAGCACATTGAGACTATCGTTCGTCAAATGCTACGTAAGTGTACTATCACATTTGCTGGTGATTCTGAGTTCCTACCTGGTGAGCAAGTAGAATACTCACAAGTTAAGATTGCTAACCGTAATCTAGAAGCTGAAGGCAAAGAGCCTGCGCGTTTCGAACGTGAACTTCTAGGTATTACCAAAGCGTCTCTAGCGACTGAGTCGTTCATCTCTGCGGCATCGTTCCAGGAGACAACTCGCGTACTAACAGAAGCTGCGGTTTCTGGTAAGCGTGATGACCTACGTGGTCTGAAAGAGAACGTAATTGTTGGTCGTCTGATCCCAGCTGGTACTGGTTTCGCATACCACCAAGAGCGTCAAGCAAAACGTACTGAAGCGCAAGAAGGCCCGTCTGCTGAACAAGCAACGGATAACCTGGCAGCACTTCTAAACGCTGGCTTCTCTTCTGAAGAATAAGCCTCTGACGAGTCATCGTTAAGAGCGAAAAAAGGCACCTTCGGGTGCCTTTTTTAACATCTATGTATCGTCCTAAAGCAAATGTAATCTCTAAACAAAAAAGGATTGATGCTTGCACATCAACCCTTCATTTCATTCATTACTCGATCTGTCAGATATCGTTTAAGCCCCTGGTGGCATCGCTAAGCTATCTGAAATCTGTTGAATTAACTGATCCTCTACTTCGAAACGAGTCTCAAGAATTTCTCCAACAAGGGACATGTCTGAGTTAAAGTCTGGTAACTCGTCATCATCTGTCACTTCAGAGTATTTATCGTTAAAGTTCAGCAATGGCTCCGTCGTAATGACTATTTTTCCGTACGTCTGATTGATTTCGTCCGTCACGATAAAGCCGGTCGATTTCCAGCGATCCATAACCATATCGTAAATTTTGAAATGGCCTTCAGAGATATAGTCGACCAGATGTTGGCAGAAGTTTTGCAGCTCGGAAGGGGTAGGAAGTTCAATCACGTTAGTTTTCGAACAAGGTTGCAGCGCTGCAAGCTTACAGTATTCAACGATCAGCGATTGTCTCGTTTCTAACCAGTGATCAATGACATCACTTGAGCCACCCCACTGGTCTTGTGTTTGTTTGAATTTTTTTAGCATGACCATGCCCTCATGATCTGATCGCCCGTTGGCGAACGTGTCCTTTGCATCGCAAAGTTAGTAAAGTTATTACAAACTCTTGTCCTTACTAAAATTTATAGTTGCAAAATTCCTTAACGATAAACTCTAGTATGAAATTAGATTGCCAGTAAAATGGTTGAACTTCAAGCAAAGGGAGGGTGTCATGTTAAGAAAAGGTGATGTTAAACGCGTAGTAAATGCGCATTGGTGTGTTGTTTCAGGAAGTGACATTTGGCTGGTGGATGGTGCTGTTCCTTTTGGTTCTGCGGAACAATTAGGGTTGCCGGAAGCGAGCGCAAGACAAATTGGTAAGTACCAACAGTATCCGGTTATGTGGGTAAATCTAGCTGAACTTGAGCACGACTTACCGATGACTTCATTACGAGATTGTTTGCATTTTCCTGAAGCGCTCTTTTTGTTGTTAAGTAAGGCCATTCAGTATGGGCACATGACGCAAAGTTTACGTTTTTGCCCTCAGTGTGGTGGCCGGAACTTCATCAATAATAATCAATTAGCTATGCAATGTGGCGAGTGTCGAACGCTACACTACCCACGTATCTTCCCATGCATTATCGTCGCTGTACGTAAAGAGAAGCAGATTCTACTGGCGCAGCACCCAAGACATCGAAATGGTATGTATACCGTCATAGCGGGCTTTCTGGAGGTCGGAGAGACGCTAGAAGAGTGTGTTGCGCGTGAAATACACGAAGAAACCGGTGTATACGTAAAAAATATTCGTTACTTCGGCAGTCAGCCTTGGGCGTTTCCATCCAGCATGATGATGGCTTTCTTAGCAGACTATGAGTCTGGGGAATTAAGCCCCGATTATACAGAATTGTCAGATGCTCAGTGGTTTAATGCTGATGAGATGCCAGATGTCGCTCCAAAAGGCACGATTGCCCGAGCACTTATAGAGCAAACCCTGCAAGATATTAAAGCTAATCACTTGGGCAAGTAGATAAAAAAAACCCTCCGAGAGGGAGGGGGTAAGTAAGATGTCGTTATGAGATGCTGAGTACTAGGTACTCAGTTTATAATTGTAGTTTTCGCTAGCGAACAAATTTTTAACACTGATACGGATTGGGCGCAAATTAAGCGTTGATTTAAAAGTTAATAACATGATCCAGGTTGCAAAGCACACCGCTATTGGCCTTAAATCAGTGTTAGAATACGCCCTTTCAAAGAAAGCCTAACAATTGGAATTACGGAATGACTGAATTAAAAAATGATCGTTATCTGCGTGCTCTACTGAAAGAGCCTGTAGATTACACGCCAGTATGGATGATGCGTCAGGCAGGTCGTTACCTACCAGAATACAAAGCAACACGTGCACAAGCGGGCGATTTCATGTCTTTGTGTAAAAACGCGGAGCTGGCGTCTGAAGTAACGCTTCAACCTCTACGCCGTTTTCCTCTTGATGCAGCAATCTTGTTCTCAGACATCCTGACTATCCCTGATGCAATGGGACTTGGTCTGCGCTTTGCAGCGGGTGAAGGCCCAGTGTTTGACAACCCAATCACTTGCAAAGCAGACGTGGAAAAAATTGGCCTTCCCGATCCAGAAGGTGAGCTGCAATACGTGATGAACGCAGTGCGTCAGATCCGCAAAGACCTCAAGGGTGAAGTGCCATTGATAGGCTTCTCTGGCAGCCCTTGGACACTAGCGACTTACATGGTTGAAGGTGGTAGCTCGAAAGCGTTCACTAAGATCAAGAAGATGATGTACGCAGAACCACAAACTCTGCACCTTCTACTGGATAAGCTAGCAGACAGCGTTATCGAATACCTAAATGCGCAAATTAAAGCAGGTGCGCAGTCAGTAATGGTATTTGATACATGGGGTGGTGTTCTGACTCCGCGTGATTACAACCTGTTCTCACTGCAATACATGCATAAAATCGTCGATGGTCTGATTCGTGAAAACGATGGTCGTCGTGTGCCTGTTACTCTATTCACTAAGAATGGTGGTATGTGGTTAGAGCAAATCGCAGCAACAGGCTGTGATGCGGTTGGCCTGGACTGGACAATCAACATCGCAGACGCAAAAGCACGTATCGGTGACAAAGTCGCGTTGCAGGGGAATATGGACCCATCAATGCTTTACGCTTCACCTGAGCGTATCCGTGAAGAAGTCGCTGACATTCTAGAAGGTTTTGGAGATGCGGGGACTGGTCATGTATTTAACCTTGGCCACGGCATTCACCTGGATGTTCCGCCAGAAAACGCAGGCGTATTTGTGGAAGCGGTGCACGAGCTATCAAAGCCATACCATAAATAATCTCGAATTTTCACAATTCAATACCGGCATCTATTGCCGGTATTTTTTTGCCTGAAATTTGCCAACGTACAGCTCTTATAGTATTTGGCCTACTATGATCTAATTGCTAGCCAATCTGAGTATAATAATTTATTTTTAATTAAAACAATTACTTATTCTTTTGGCCTTCTTGTGCTATTTTGCTCTGTACAGGTAAGGTAGTATTTAGATCATAGGTAACCTAAAGCATCGAGTGAATGCGACTTTGTAGGTAAGGGACGACGTCTGCCTCAAACCATGGGTTCTTTTTAAGCCATAACGTATTGCGTGGTGAAGGGTGAGGTAGAGGGATAAAGTCCGGTTCCCAGTCCTGCCAATGTTGAACCGTTTCGGTCAGTGTTTTGGGCTTATTAGGCAGGTAGTGGTTCTGTGAATATTGACCAATGAGTAATGTCAGTTCGATATTTGGCAGTTGTTGCAGTAGTTTTTGGTGCCAGGCTGGCGCACATTCCTTACGTGGAGGCAGGTCTCCGGAGCGTCCTTTGCCGGGATAACAAAACCCCATCGGAATAATGGCAACTTTGGTCGGGTCGTAGAAGGTGTCTTTATCCATATCGAGCCACTGACGTAGCCGATCACCACTGGGATCATTCCAGGGGATGGAGGTTTTATGAACCCGAGTACCAGGAGCCTGGCCAATAATCAGTAATCGGGCTTCTTTCGCTGCTTGTACGACCGGGTTTGCGCCTAGCGGTAAATCGCTGGCGCAAAGCTGACAGGCTCTAACTTGCTTGAGTAGTGCGTCTAGTGACATGAACGAATTAATATCCTTTATCGAAATCGATTTGGTAATTGAGTGTGAACCCGTCTCGCCAGCGTAGGTAATTTTCGGTAAATATCTCTACCACTTGATCAGGGAAGCTGAGAGCAGCAATGTGCGGTGTGAGAGTAATTTGCGCTAATCTCCAGAAAGGATGTTCCTTGGGAAGCGGTTCTTGCTCAAAAACATCCAGAATCGCGTGTTCTATCCAGCGGTTTTTAATTGCAAGTAAGAGTCCCTTGTCCTCGAGTACATCCCCGCGTCCGACATTAATCAGTATGGCCTGGTTTAGATGACTGAGTGTTTCGCTATTAAGCAGGTAAAGGGTCTCTGCTGTGCTTGGCAAGGTGTTGACGACGATGTCTGCTTGCTTAAAGGCGCTCGTCAGTTCATTGATATGAAAAGTCTGGTCAAACTCCCCCCCTGACGCCGGAATACCGGTGCGATTAACACCGATGGTCTTTATTCCCATAGCTCGAACCGTTTTAGCTAAGTAGCTACCTATGCTGCCAGTGCCAAGGATAACCATCTTTTTACTTCGCAGAGACGTGTAGAAGTGTGGTTGCCACTGTCGATTCTGTTGCTGCTGGTGGTAAAGGCCAAAGTGACGATAGTGAGCGATACAGTAACCAATGATATATTCTGCAATGAGTGGCCCAAAGATACCTCGCACATTCGTCAGGGCATAATCTCGACGCAAGTTCGGCTGCATTAAGGTATTCACTCCCGCAAAGGTGGATTGTACCCAGTCAAGTTGTGAAAACTCGTCTAACCTTTGTGATAGCAGAGGTGGATCCGCCAGAACTATTTGAGCGTCATTCGGGTTATCCGTAAGGCTAAGATCAGGCAGGTTTTTCTCTGCCAACAATGTTTGGTAGGTGCTTTGATGCTCTGAGAGCAGGAAAATCTTATTTGGTTGCGGCATTAACTTTTTTCCCTGTGATGAATCAAGTACACTTTCGCTGTTTTTTTCTTCAATGATTGAGTGACTATGCTTAAGAATCCTCTTCAGGTTCGTTTGGAAAAACTAGAACCTTGGCAACAAATTACCTTTATGGCGTGTCTGTGCGAGCGCATGTATCCAAACTACGCGATGTTTTGTGAGAATACAGAATTTGCGGAGCCACGCGCTTACCGAGCGATTCTTGATAGTGTATGGGAAATTCTGACAGTTAAGAGCGCGAAAGTGAACTTTGAGCGTCAGTTAGAAAAACTAGAAGAGTTATTCCCAAGTGCCGATGAGTTTGATTTTTACGGTGTATACCCAGCAATGGATGCGTGTCAGGCGTTGTCTACACTACTGCATGGTCTGTTGGATCGCGACTACCTTTTTGACTCAATGATTAAAGTGAGCCAACAGTCGGTACAAACCGTTGCGGATCTTGAGCAAGCCCAAGGGAGCGAGCCAATCACGAACGACAATCAAAAAGAAAACCAAGCTGTATGTGAAGAATGGGATGTTCAATGGGCTATTTTCCGCCCATTACGTGAAACTACTGAGCGAGACATCAGTTTGATTAAAGATCTGCGTGAAGAGTTACGAGAAGAGGGTGTCAGCAATATTGGTGTTGCTCTATAACACCTCTACGAAGAATATGAAAAAGGCATCCAATAGGATGGCTCAGATTGATGACGAACCCCACTTTTTTAAGTGGGGTTCGTTTTTATGAGCGGCCGTAGGCCGCGATCGCGATATTTTTTGCTAGATAAACTGTAGAGAGTTAGTGTTTTTAAATTGGCGTATATAAGCGAGGATTTGCGCTATGTCACCCCGATTTAGGCCGAGTTTGCGCAGATAACTCACCACCAACGCTATCTTTTTGATGTTTTGCGCAGCCGCTGCCAACCAGCACTGCATCTGCACGTTGGCTAACCCTCGAAAGCGAGCGTATCGATGACCATGATGTTGTTTGGCATCCGCGAAGCTTCTCTCTACCGTTTCGCTTCTCCGCCTGTAGGTTTTCTTTCCATAAGCTGAGAGCCGCATCTGGTTGGCTCTATCCATGGCTTCCGTATAGATATGCCTTGTGATGACCTTCTTCATGTTTTTACTTTGAGTACAGTCATCACGCATTGGGCAGAACGCACACTCTTTAGGGTCTGAGTGATACTCTCGGTAAGCGTCGCGTGACGTCGTCTTGTAGATAAGTTCCTGCCCGTTGGGGCAACGATAGCTGTCTTTTTCTTTGTTATAGATAAAGTGTTTCTTCTTGAAGGCATTCTTTGTTCGTGATGGTCGGCGATAGCCGAACACACCAAGTATCCCTCGGCGCTCAAGGGACTCAGCAACGGGGGCAGTGAAGTAACCGGCATCAAGGCCAACAGCGATGGGGTTGAGGTTAAACTGTTCAAGCGTGTGGTCGAGACGGCGGATATAAGGTTGAGAGTCATTCACATTCCCTGCGGTCGCATGGGTATCAACGATGATGCCGTGCTGGCCATCGACCGTGCGGTGGTCGAGATAGAAGAACCCTTGCGGCTTGTTGTCGCGGGTCATGAAGCCACTCTCTGGATCAGTCGTACTGCTCTTCGTGTTCTTAGCTTTCTGCTCAGAAGTTCGTTCTTTAAGCGGTCTCTTCCCCTCTTTAGCTCGGTCTAGTGCAACGTCTTCATCCAACATATCTAAATAGGCGCTCGCTCGGACCGCCGTTTGTTTATTGGTGTGCTTGTTTTTGTTCGCATTCGCTTTGAGATGAGTACTATCGGTAAAGAGCTCTTGTCCAGCGACTAAACCTTTCGCCATCGCTTGTTGAACGATGTTAATAAAGATGCGTTCGAAGACATCCGTACCATTGAAGCGACGAATACGGTTTTGACTAAGAGTCGAGGCATGGATGACCTTTTCTGTGAGGGACATACGGAGGAACCAACGATACGCGACATTCACTTCGATTTCTTTGACAAGCTGACGCTCGCTTTTTACTCCGAAGATGTACCCCAGTAGGATAATTTTGAATAGACGGACAGGGTCTACAGGTGGTCGGCCATTGTCTTTGCAATAAAGGTGGGCGACTTCATCACGAATGAATTCAAAATCGATAGCAGAGTCAATTTTACGAACGAGATGGTCTTTGGGAACAAGTTGTTCCATCGTCACCATTTCAAGTTCGTACTGTTGTGGAGAAGGTTCTTGAAGCATGTCGGGGTATCCATATTTCTATACTCCTATTAGATCAAAGGTCTAGCTTGAAAGCTAGACCTTTGTCAGCAGTCTGAGGCATCCACTAGGATGCCTTTTTGCTGTGTATAGTGAAGGATATTTAGATTACTTGGAGCTTGGTTTCGCTGTCTCAGCGGATTCAACCTTGGTTTCCTGACTCTTCAGCTTTGTTTCTTCTTCGTCATCTCTGCTTTCGATGACACCGTGCTTCTCTTTCCAGCTTTCCCAGCGCTGGTACGCCAATTCTTGCATGTCTGTACTTTTGTCTGCTTCATCGATGATCTCTTCACCTACGAGATGCTCAAAGATATCTTCCAGCGTCACTAAGCCTTGCACAGTACCGTACTCGTCAACTACGAGCGCCAGTTGTAGGCGGTGAGTCATCATTTGGTCGAAGACTTTCGGCAGAGCTGTATTGTTCAGAACCACCTGAATAGGACGCATCACAGCTCCAAGTTGTTTCTGGCCGCAACCAGATTGTTGCAGTTTAAACAGCTCCAACCGATGCACAAAGCCGATGATGTTGTCTTTCTGTTCGCTATAAATCAACGGACGAGAGAAAGGCGTATCTTTGTGTTTGTCTAAAAATTGATCAATGGTTTTGGTTGCGTTGACGCGGAATACCACTGGTCGGGGCGTCATAACCTGAGTAACGGGGACATCTTGAATACCCAGTAGGTTGCTCAGAATTTTAGATTCGCCTTCTGCAAACTCGCCACTTTCACGAGCAAGAATCGCCATTGCAGATAACTCATCACGCATCCTTGGCGCTACGTGATTGCGAGACAGACGTTTGGTAATTTGTTCAGAGAACCAAACAAATGGTGTCAAAGCCCATACCATCCAGCGTAAAGAGACCGCAGCGGTAGGAGCGAGCTGACGCCAGTATGTAGCACCAATCGTCTTAGGTACTATTTCAGACAGAACCAAAATGGCCAAGGTTAGTACCGCAGAGAAAAGACCAAGCGCTTCACTACCGAATACCGCAGCAGCCTGTGCACCAGCCGTTGCGGCACCAATCGTATGTGCGATAGTGTTTAGCGTCAGAATCGAAGCTAATGGACGATCGATGTCTGATTTGAGTTTAGAAAGCTGCCCAGCAGCAGGGTGCCCTTGTTGATTGAGCTGTGCGATGTAGCTTGGACTGATACTCAGTAATACTGCCTCCAGTACCGAACAGATAAATGAAATGCCGATAGCAATAGAGATATAAATGGATAACAGCAGCATAGTTGCCCTTGAAAGTCGTTAGATAGTCGTTGTTTGCAGCCATTATAGCCGCTCATAAGCGATATAAATTGCGCCAAATACATTGGAAAGCAAGGGGATTCAGGCCTTATGTGGTAACAAATTGTGAGTTAATACTCATATTATGGCTAAAAGTACGTCATAAAATCGAAAGTTCACCTACAAACCTTTGCCAGATGGGGCATTTATGTTTTAGAGTGAGACGAATTCGATAACCTATAAGAAGGGAAACCTAATGAACAAGACCCAATTAATCGACTTTATCGCAGAGAAAGCAGACCTATCAAAAGCACAAGCAAAGGCTGCTCTTGAAGCGACTCTTGAAGGCGTAACTGGCGCACTGAAAGAGGGTGACCAAGTTCAACTAATTGGTTTTGGTACATTCAAAGTAAACCACCGTGCTGCACGTACTGGCCGCAACCCTAAGACTGGCGATGAGATTCAAATCGCAGCGGCTAATGTTCCTGCATTCGTAGCAGGTAAAGCACTGAAAGAATCAGTAAACTAAGTTAGAATGCACCGAGGTATTCTGCCTCGGTGCAATTTTATGAAAAAACATCTCTTCACTTCACTTCTCCTTGCTAGCCTTTCTGTCGTTGGCTGTTCATCTGTTGAAACCCCGAATCTAGAACAATTTACTCATTTCACTGGCGGTAAAGCAGAGGGTGATGCGAGCAGTTTGTATTGGATGACGGAACGACTTACCCGTGTCAGCACAGCGGCAGACTATGTAACCACTGGGGAATACGGCTGGTACCAAAGTGATTATCGCTGGGATGAAGGGGAATTACGGGAGTTGACTCGAAAGGGTGACCAGATTGATGCCAAGCTGGGTATGGTGCCTTTTCAAATCCACATCCGTTTCAATAAAGATGGTGAGGCGGTTTATCAGCAATATCGAGTTAACAATAAAGTACTGCCTTTGCAGCGTGACCAGATAGAGCGTTTTAAGTCGGAAGCTAACGATGTTATTGCCTCGGTCAAAGAGCGTTCTCGCAACGGTCAGAGCCTGACCCAAGGTTACTGGAATGGTGAGTCCTTGGAAGCTTGCGACGGTAAAGAGTTTGCGACTTTAGAATTTAACCAGACTTTGCCGAAATTTGTCATTGACCGATTGGCATCCGTTGATAGTTACATTGCCTTTATTGGCACAGAGTCACGCAATAAAGTGACAGTCGATGAATTGCTTTTACTCAAAGATGATGAGTTTGACTGTATTCAAAGACCTAAACTCATCGTAGAGTAACTGCTCTTGCTTTGAATAATAGAAAAGGCGCATTACGCGCCTTGTTATTTATAGCCAACTGATGTTGTTTTTATTTTGATTGCTCACGTGCGATAGCGCGGTAGCCAATATCATTACGATGGAACATACCATCCCAGCTGATCTGTTTCGCTAGCTCATACGCGCGTTGCTGAGCTTCTGATACGCTATGGCCAAGTGCCGTAGCACAAAGTACACGACCACCGTTTGTCACGACATCGCCATCTTTGTTCTCTGTACCAGCATGGAAAACTTTCTCGCCTTCAACTTCGGTCTGAGGCAAGCCTGAAATCACATCACCTTTGTTGTATGCCGCTGGGTAACCACCTGCAGCAAGAACAATACCGATAGACGCGCGTGGATCCCACTTCGATTCCACTTGATCCAGTTTCTTGTCTACAGCAGCCAGGCAAAGTTCAACCAAGTCTGATTGCATGCGCATCATGATTGGTTGAGTTTCTGGATCGCCGAATCGACAGTTATATTCGATCACTTTTGGTGTGCCGTCTGTGTCGATCATTAGACCCGCATATAGGAAACCTGTGTATGGATTACCTTCCGCAGCCATACCGCGAACTGTTGGGTAAATGACTTCGTCCATGATGCGATTGTGGATTTCTGGTGTAACCACTGGCGCTGGAGAGTAAGCACCCATACCACCTGTGTTAGGACCCGTATCTTTGTCTCCGACGCGCTTGTGGTCTTGGCTGGTGGCCATTGGTAGTACGTTCTCACCATCAACCATAACGATGAAGCTTGCTTCTTCGCCATCTAGGAATTCTTCAATAACAACACGGCTACCAGCGTCACCGAAAGCGTTACCAGCAAGCATGTCTTTGATTGCCTCTTCCGCTTCTTCTAGCGTCATTGCGACGATAACGCCTTTACCTGCAGCAAGACCGTCTGCTTTCACAACGATTGGTGCACCTTGCTCACGAACGTAAGCCAATGCAGGTTCAATCTCTGTGAAATTAGCGTAAGCACCTGTTGGGATTTTATGGCGTGCAAGAAAGTCTTTCGTGAACGCTTTTGAGCCTTCAAGCTGAGCTGCGGCCTGAGTTGGGCCAAAGATTGGCAGGCCTGCTTCATTAAATGCATCGACGACACCAATAACAAGCGGTGCTTCAGGACCAACGATAGTTAGCTCAATCGCATTATCTTGTGCAAATGCAACAAGCGCAGCCGTATCTTCTACGCCGATGTTGACGTTCTTAAGTTTAGGCTCAAGAGCAGTACCTGCGTTACCTGGGGCAACAAATACCGTTTCAACATTTGGGTTTTGAGCGGCTTTCCAACCTAGTGCGTGTTCACGACCGCCTGCGCCGATAATCAATACATTCATTGTATTTTACCTTTGATAGCTTCGTCATATTGCCGATTTCGGCGTCAAACATGCTCACTTATAACCATAAGCTCCGCGTGTTTTCCTTGAACTAGGCAATCTGACTTTGCTCTAAAATTAAAATTTTTTAATTAATGTTGATAAGCAAAAGCGACAACACTAATGAAGAATTAAACGGATAAAAATGGCCCTAGGTAATCCCTAGAGCCATGTTCTGATTAGTGGCGAAAGTGACGCATACCGGTGAAGATCATCGCCATGCCATGTTCATCGGCTGCTGCAATAACTTCGTCATCACGCATAGAGCCACCCGGCTGAATCACACATTTGATGCCGGCTTCAGCAGCAGCATCAATGCCGTCGCGGAATGGGAAGAATGCGTCTGATGCCATTACGCTACCAGCGACTTCTAGACCTTCATCCGCTGCCTTGATGCCTGCGATTTTCGCCGAGTAAACACGGCTCATTTGGCCTGCGCCAACTCCGATAGTCATGTCACCTTTTGCGTAAACGATCGCGTTTGATTTCACGAATTTCGCTACTTTCCAGCAGAATAGCGCGTCTTTTAGCTCTTCTTCTGTTGGCTGACGCTTAGATACCACTTTAAGGTCATCCAGGCTTACCATGCCTTGGTCGCGGTCTTGAACCAGCAAACCGCCGTTAACGCGTTTAACATCAAAGCCAGTTGTCTTAGTTGTCCACTCACCACACTCAAGCAGGCGAACGTTTTTCTTCGCTGCAACCACTTCTACAGCTTCTGCTGATACTGAAGGAGCAATAATTACTTCAACAAATTGACGCTCAACAATCGCTGTTGCAGTTTCTGCATCTAGCTCTTGGTTGAATGCGATGATGCCGCCGAATGCTGATGTTGGATCAGTTTGGTAAGCGCGGTTGTACGCTTCTAGGATGTCTTTACCTAGCGCTACACCACATGGGTTTGCGTGTTTCACGATCACACATGCTGGCTCGTCGAACTCTTTCACACACTCAAGGGCTGCATCAGTGTCAGCGATGTTGTTGTAAGAAAGTGCTTTACCTTGGATTTGGCGAGCAGTAGAAACAGATGCTTCTTCTGGATTTGCTTCAACATAGAATGCTGCTGCTTGGTGGCTGTTCTCACCGTAGCGCATATCTTGTTTCTTCTCGAACTGCTGGTTGAAAGTGCGTGGGAATTTCGACTCTTCATCAGCCTTCTTACCTTCTTCATCAAGCAAAGAGGCACCGTAAGATGGAACCATAGTACCGAAGTAGTTGGCGATCATACCGTCGTAAGAAGCAGTATGCTCAAATGCAGCGATAGCAAGGTCGAAGCGAGTCTCCAGAGTTAGAGACTTGTCGTTTGCATCCATTTCTGCGATTACGCGATCGTAATCTGAAGCGTTTACAACGATAGTTACGTCTTTATGGTTTTTCGCTGCAGAGCGAACCATTGTTGGACCACCGATATCGATGTTCTCAACAGCGTCTTCTAGAGTACAGCCGTCTTTAGCAACAGTTTCTGCGAATGGATATAGGTTAACGACAACCATGTCGATTGGATTGATGCCGTGCTGCGCCATTACTTCATCGTCCTGACCGCGACGGCCTAATACGCCACCGTGAACTTTCGGGTGAAGCGTTTTTACGCGACCGTCCATCATTTCTGGGAAACCAGTGTAGTCAGAGACTTCTGTTACTGCGATACCTTGCTCAGCAAGTAGGCGAGCTGTACCACCAGTAGATAGGATATCGACACCACGCTCAGCAAGAGCTTGTGCAAACTCAACAATACCTGTTTTGTCTGATACGCTGATTAGCGCGCGGCGAATAGGACGAGCGTTGTTCATGCTTCCATTTTCCTCAAATTCACGGAGTTAAAGATGTTTGCCAAAAATGAACTTGTTTTTACCTCTTGGGGTAAAATATTGGCCAGTTTTGGTAAAGACCTTTCGAGGTGTTTTCCAGTTAGAAAACAGTCTCCACTATTTGATGGCGCGTATTCTAACCAAATTATTACAAAAAAGCTCGCGCAATCGTTTGGCATCTCAAAAATAATTGCAAAAAAGTCGATCTTTAACTTTAAAAGTAACGAGATAGTTAATAGGGACAGGTATGTTTCAGATAGGTGAACTGGCGAAGCGCTGTGGTGTGACCGCCGATACATTACGATTCTACGAAAAAAATGGGTTAATTAAGCCAGCAGGACGAAGTGAATCAGGCTATCGCCTATATAATGAAGAGAATCAAAAGCAGGTTCGATTTATCCTCAAAGCAAAAGAGCTTGGCTTGAGCCTGGATGAGATTAAAGATCTACTGGAAATCAAGTTGGAGGCAACGGAACATAGTTGCGCAGAAGTAAAAGCGATTACTTCTGCTAAGTTAGAACTGATTGATGAAAAAATTAATGAACTGACAAAAATTCGCCGAGCACTCAAGAAGATCAATGACGCCTGTTGTGGGCATGTTAATGACGATGCGAGCCACTGCTCTATCTTAGCTGCTCTGGAGTAGTCAGGTTTTTTATCCTGCCCAAGATGGTCTTTGGATGAGATGGTTTACTAGGAACCAGCAGCTCTCCGTCCTATAATCCCTCCTCTTTATTTGTTGAAAGAGATGGTGCCCCGTCATTTCTGATGCTTACCTGGTAGATACGAGAGTGCAAGTACATGGTTGGAGTCTATTTTCAAATCAACGATTGGACGATGGACGTTGCTGAAAATAAGCTTTACCGAAAAGGTAGGGAAATCTCCGTCGAACCGCGATTAAGTAACCTTCTGTATTTTTTAGCTAAGAACGCTAACCAAATTTTCACCCGCAAAGAACTAATTCAGTCGGTTTGGGATAGGGCGGCTGTCACAGACCAAGTGGTGACTCAGTCTATCTCTGAGTTGCGTAAGTTATTGCGTGATAGTCGAGGAGAGAATCCCAGCTACGTCATCACGGTGCCCAAACGAGGGTATAAGCTAGTTGCTGAAGTTACACGCCTAACACCAAAAGAGTTCATGCGCGTTTGCCATGATGATGGTCAAAACATGCCTTTACTAACTGGAGAAGCAGACCGCTTTCACTCAAATGACGCTCAAGAACAACTTATCGCTGACTCAGATTCTATTGGTGGACCAAACAAACTAAAGCATCAACAACGCTATCGACGTAAGGGATTTTTTAGCCTGACTTTGATCGGTATTGTGGTTGCGATGGTAGCTACGTTTACTTACACGCGACCAGAAGTAAGCAATAGTTCAGGCGATATACATCTGATTGAGTTCACTCTTCACAACAACGCTAGTCATACGGGTATTAGTGATGACTTAGCTGACGGTATCACGAAAAAGTTAATGTCGGATGTGGCTCAGGTTAGTGACTATCGCGTGATGCAGAAAAGCTCGTCCTTTAATGGCAGTGCGGAACCGGGCAAATCTGTGGTGGTGAACATAAGGCAAAGCGATGTAGCCCGCTTATTAGAAATCGAGTATCGAACCAGTTTCTCAGATAAAGCGTTATTTCGTCGTTTATATACTTTGGCGGACCGTGACTTAAAGACGGTTTTACAGCAAGCGTCGCTGGGGATGATGACGATACTGAATGTGCCCAACGCCAAACTGAAATCAACGATGCTGGTGGCTGGGCTTCCCATGACGCCCAAGGCACTAAAACTGTTTATTCAAGCGCATCATTATTTAAACATTTCGGATGCTAATCAGTATCAGCATGGTATTGAGCTCATGGAAAACGTTTTAGACATTGAACCGCACAATGCGTACGTCCAAGCTGAGTTGCTGATTGCCTACTATGTACAAAAAGCACTGTACCCTGAACAAGCTCAGAAAAAGAGACAGACGCAAGCACTCCATGAGGCATTGGAAGTAGGGGCAAAAATGGCTATTGGTCAAATTCAGCCTCGCATTTACGAAGCGCTCGCTTTACATGAAACCGTTGCCGGTGATTTAGCGAAGGCAAAGCAATATCTAGTACAAGCTCTTCAGTTACGTGACTCTGTGCTTTCCAATGTTATTCGCGCTAAACATGCGGAGTTGGAGCAAGATATAGAGTCTGCGGGCAAGTTCTATCGCCAAGCCCTCTATATAGATATGTCTCTTAAGACTCACCTACTGTGTAAGTTGTTAGTGTTTAAAAGTGATGTGACGATGGAAGACATCACGCATCAAAACAATTCGCTAGCCGTGAATGAAAGTTAATAAACGAATTCTATTCATTGTATAAGCCCTTCACATTGGTGAGGGGCTTTTTGTATCTGCCCAATTTCTACAGAAGATATGCCTTTCAGTAACCGTGATTAATACTAAATGGCAAAAACGCACGGTGATATTGAAAAAATAAGTGATAGAGACGTAAGCGAAGAGGAAAATGTTAGCGCTTTTTCTACGAAGCGATGGCCTTTATCTGCAGAAAAGATCCGTTTGATCCAAGAAAAATAGACCAAATCGTTCTTTATTTGCACAAAGTGTTTGTTGTTTGTTCGGTTGAAAGTTTTTTTGCAAAAAACGCTTGTGCTAATTTCTCAACTCCCTATACTGCGCATCCACCGACACGGAGTGAGACGAAAGTCACACAGCGAGTCGGAAATGAGAGAAAAAGAAATTTGAAAAAATGCTTGACTCTCTCACGGTGCGGAGTAAGATACGCACCCCTAACGACGAGCAACTGAGTTGCTAGGTAAGTTAGAAAAGCTCTTTAAAAATAAGAACCTATCAATCTGTGTGGGCACTCGTTGATGATAATCCAAATTGATGTTTCGACATCAACTTAGGTTTCAATGAACTGAGTGACCAATCGAGATTAAGTTTACTTAGTCTTGGCACAGTCAATTCAACATTACATTAGTAATGCAGTAAATCAGAATTCATTGAGCCTCCCCTATTAATTTAGGGAATCAAAACTTTAAATTGAAGAGTTTGATCATGGCTCAGATTGAACGCTGGCGGCAGGCCTAACACATGCAAGTCGAGCGGAAACGAGTTAACTGAACCTTCGGGGAACGTTAACGGCGTCGAGCGGCGGACGGGTGAGTAATGCCTGGGAAATTGCCCTGATGTGGGGGATAACCATTGGAAACGATGGCTAATACCGCATAATAGCTTCGGCTCAAAGAGGGGGACCTTCGGGCCTCTCGCGTCAGGATATGCCCAGGTGGGATTAGCTAGTTGGTGAGGTAAAGGCTCACCAAGGCAACGATCCCTAGCTGGTCTGAGAGGATGATCAGCCACACTGGAACTGAGACACGGTCCAGACTCCTACGGGAGGCAGCAGTGGGGAATATTGCACAATGGGCGCAAGCCTGATGCAGCCATGCCGCGTGTGTGAAGAAGGCCTTCGGGTTGTAAAGCACTTTCAGTCGTGAGGAAGGCGGGTGCGTTAATAGCGTATTCGTTTGACGTTAGCGACAGAAGAAGCACCGGCTAACTCCGTGCCAGCAGCCGCGGTAATACGGAGGGTGCGAGCGTTAATCGGAATTACTGGGCGTAAAGCGCATGCAGGTGGTTTGTTAAGTCAGATGTGAAAGCCCGGGGCTCAACCTCGGAATAGCATTTGAAACTGGCAGACTAGAGTACTGTAGAGGGGGGTAGAATTTCAGGTGTAGCGGTGAAATGCGTAGAGATCTGAAGGAATACCGGTGGCGAAGGCGGCCCCCTGGACAGATACTGACACTCAGATGCGAAAGCGTGGGGAGCAAACAGGATTAGATACCCTGGTAGTCCACGCCGTAAACGATGTCTACTTGGAGGTTGTGGCCTTGAGCCGTGGCTTTCGGAGCTAACGCGTTAAGTAGACCGCCTGGGGAGTACGGTCGCAAGATTAAAACTCAAATGAATTGACGGGGGCCCGCACAAGCGGTGGAGCATGTGGTTTAATTCGATGCAACGCGAAGAACCTTACCTACTCTTGACATCCAGAGAACTTTCCAGAGATGGATTGGTGCCTTCGGGAACTCTGAGACAGGTGCTGCATGGCTGTCGTCAGCTCGTGTTGTGAAATGTTGGGTTAAGTCCCGCAACGAGCGCAACCCTTATCCTTGTTTGCCAGCGAGTAATGTCGGGAACTCCAGGGAGACTGCCGGTGATAAACCGGAGGAAGGTGGGGACGACGTCAAGTCATCATGGCCCTTACGAGTAGGGCTACACACGTGCTACAATGGCGCATACAGAGGGCAGCCAACTTGCGAAAGTGAGCGAATCCCAAAAAGTGCGTCGTAGTCCGGATTGGAGTCTGCAACTCGACTCCATGAAGTCGGAATCGCTAGTAATCGTGGATCAGAATGCCACGGTGAATACGTTCCCGGGCCTTGTACACACCGCCCGTCACACCATGGGAGTGGGCTGCAAAAGAAGTAGGTAGTTTAACCTTCGGGGGGACGCTTACCACTTTGTGGTTCATGACTGGGGTGAAGTCGTAACAAGGTAGCGCTAGGGGAACCTGGCGCTGGATCACCTCCTTATATACGATGGATAGTTTGCTTTCACTGTTTAAAGTGAAGACAAATGAGTCACGATGAGTGTCCACACAGATTGATAGTTCACAAGCGCAAGCTTGTAGCTAACATAGCTCTTTAACAATTTGGAAAGCTGACAAAGTAATCTTTATGATTACTTGTAAAGTTCTCAAAGTATTCATGTATTTGAATACAACTAAAAACACATTCAAGTGTTCTTGGGTTTTGCGAAAGCAAAACATATTTGAGTCCGGCAAAATCGAAAGCTGTCTCGCTCATTCAAATAATGAGACAGCAACTTTGGTTGTTTAACATCAATTCGAAACTCCTTCGGGTTGTATGGTTAAGTGACTAAGCGTACACGGTGGATGCCTTGGCAGTCAGAGGCGATGAAGGACGTATTAACTTGCGATAAGCCCAGATTAGGCAGTAAAAGCCACTTGAGTCTGGGATTTCCGAATGGGGAAACCCACTTACATAAGTAAGTATCGTTATGTGAATACATAGCATAACGAGGCGAACCGGGGGAACTGAAACATCTAAGTACCCCGAGGAAAAGAAATCAACCGAGATTCCGAAAGTAGCGGCGAGCGAAATTGGACTAGCCCTTAAGCTTTATAGGCGTTAGGTGAACAAGCTGGAAAGCTTGGCGATACAGGGTGATAGCCCCGTAACTGACGACGCATATTCAGTGAAATCGAGTAGGGCGGGACACGTGATATCCTGTCTGAATATGGGGGGACCATCCTCCAAGGCTAAATACTACTGACTGACCGATAGTGAACCAGTACCGTGAGGGAAAGGCGAAAAGAACCCCTGTGAGGGGAGTGAAATAGAACCTGAAACCGTGTACGTACAAGCAGTAGGAGCACCTTCGTGGTGTGACTGCGTACCTTTTGTATAATGGGTCAGCGACTTATATTCAGTGGCAAGGTTAACCATCTAGGGGAGCCGTAGGGAAACCGAGTCTTAACTGGGCGTTCAGTCTCTGGATATAGACCCGAAACCAGGTGATCTAGCCATGGGCAGGTTGAAGATTGAGTAACATCAATTGGAGGACCGAACCGACTAATGTTGAAAAATTAGCGGATGACTTGTGGCTAGGGGTGAAAGGCCAATCAAACCTGGAGATAGCTGGTTCTCCCCGAAAGCTATTTAGGTAGCGCCTCGGACGAATACTACTGGGGGTAGAGCACTGTTAAGGCTAGGGGGTCATCCCGACTTACCAACCCTTTGCAAACTCCGAATACCAGTAAGTACTATCCGGGAGACACACGGCGGGTGCTAACGTCCGTCGTGGAGAGGGAAACAACCCAGACCGCCAGCTAAGGTCCCAAATTACTACTAAGTGGGAAACGATGTGGGAAGGCTCAGACAGCCAGGATGTTGGCTTAGAAGCAGCCATCATTTAAAGAAAGCGTAATAGCTCACTGGTCGAGTCGGCCTGCGCGGAAGATGTAACGGGGCTAAGTAGTAAACCGAAGCTGCGGCAATATCCTTTTGGATATTGGGTAGGGGAGCGTTCTGTAAGCGGTTGAAGGTGTGTGGTAACGCATGCTGGACGTATCAGAAGTGCGAATGCTGACATGAGTAACGATAAAGGGGGTGAAAAACCTCCTCGCCGGAAGACCAAGGGTTCCTGTCCAACGTTAATCGGGGCAGGGTAAGTCGACCCCTAAGGCGAGGCCGAAAGGCGTAGTCGATGGGAAACGGGTTAATATTCCCGTACTTCAACTTATTGCGATGGGGGGACGGAGAAGGCTAGGTGGGCCTGGCGACGGTTGTCCAGGTTCAAGTGTGTAGGCTTAAGAGTTAGGTAAATCCGGCTCTTTTTAAGGCTGAGACACGACGTCGAGCATCTACGGATGTGAAGTCATTGATGCCATGCTTCCAGGAAAAGCCTCTAAGCTTCAGATAAGTTGGAATCGTACCCCAAACCGACACAGGTGGTCGGGTAGAGAATACCAAGGCGCTTGAGAGAACTCGGGTGAAGGAACTAGGCAAAATGGTACCGTAACTTCGGGAGAAGGTACGCTCTCGACGGTGAAGTCCCTCGCGGATGGAGCTATTGAGAGTCGCAGATACCAGGTGGCTGCAACTGTTTATTAAAAACACAGCACTGTGCAAAATCGTAAGATGACGTATACGGTGTGACGCCTGCCCGGTGCCGGAAGGTTAATTGATGGGGTTAGTACTTGTACGAAGCTCTTGATCGAAGCCCCGGTAAACGGCGGCCGTAACTATAACGGTCCTAAGGTAGCGAAATTCCTTGTCGGGTAAGTTCCGACCTGCACGAATGGCGTAATGATGGCCACGCTGTCTCCACCCGAGACTCAGTGAAATTGAAATCGCTGTGAAGATGCAGTGTACCCGCGGCTAGACGGAAAGACCCCGTGAACCTTTACTACAGCTTGGCACTGAACATTGACCCTACATGTGTAGGATAGGTGGGAGGCTTTGAAACCAGCACGCCAGTGTTGGTGGAGCCGACCTTGAAATACCACCCTTGTAGTGTTGATGTTCTAACTTGGTCCCCTCATCGGGGATGAGGACAGTGCCTGGTGGGTAGTTTGACTGGGGCGGTCTCCTCCCAAAGCGTAACGGAGGAGCACGAAGGTGGGCTAATCACGGTTGGACATCGTGAGGTTAGTGCAATGGCATAAGCCCGCTTGACTGCGAGAATGACAATTCGAGCAGGTGCGAAAGCAGGTCATAGTGATCCGGTGGTTCTGAATGGAAGGGCCATCGCTCAACGGATAAAAGGTACTCCGGGGATAACAGGCTGATACCGCCCAAGAGTTCATATCGACGGCGGTGTTTGGCACCTCGATGTCGGCTCATCACATCCTGGGGCTGAAGTCGGTCCCAAGGGTATGGCTGTTCGCCATTTAAAGTGGTACGCGAGCTGGGTTTAGAACGTCGTGAGACAGTTCGGTCCCTATCTGCCGTGGGCGTTGGAGAATTGAAAGGGGCTGCTCCTAGTACGAGAGGACCGGAGTGGACGAACCTCTGGTGTTCGGGTTGTGTCGCCAGACGCATTGCCCGGTAGCTAAGTTCGGGATCGATAACCGCTGAAAGCATCTAAGCGGGAAGCGAGCCTTGAGATGAGTTCTCCCTGATACTTTAAGTATCCTAAAGGGTTGTCGTAGACTACGACGTTGATAGGCAGGGTGTGTAAGCGTTGTGAGGCGTTGAGCTAACCTGTACTAATTGCCCGTGAGGCTTAACCATACAACACCCAAGGGGTTTTGATGGACTCAAAGCAAGAACAGATTGAATGTGTAGAGAATGTAATAACGGCTTTCCGAATTTTAAGAATTTGCTTGGCGACCATAGCGTTGTGGACCCACCTGATTCCATGCCGAACTCAGAAGTGAAACACAATAGCGCCGATGGTAGTGTGGGGTTTCCCCATGTGAGAGTAGGACATCGCCAGGCTTTTATTTTGCACTTGCTTAATATTCAAGCAAGTCACCATAGAGTTCTAAAGTTTTTTAGAATTTTATGTTGACTTTCAAAGTGGAAAGCGTATTATACGCACCTCGCTTAAGTGCTAAGGCACTGAAAGCCAAGCTCTTTAACAATATAGACCTATCAATCTGTGTGGGCACTCGTTGATGATAATCCAAATTGATGTTTCGACATCAACTTAGGTTTCAATGAACTGAGTGACCAATCGAGATTAAGTTTACTTAGTCTTGGCACAGTCAATTCAACATTACATTAGTAATGCAGTAAATCAGAATTCATTGAGCCTCCCCTATTTATTTAGGGAATCAAAACTTTAAATTGAAGAGTTTGATCATGGCTCAGATTGAACGCTGGCGGCAGGCCTAACACATGCAAGTCGAGCGGAAACGAGTTATCTGACCCTTCGGGTGACGATAATGGCGTCGAGCGGCGGACGGGTGAGTAATGCCTAGGAAATTGCCCTGATGTGGGGGATAACCATTGGAAACGATGGCTAATACCGCATGATGCCTACGGGCCAAAGAGGGGGACCTTCGGGCCTCTCGCGTCAGGATATGCCTAGGTGGGATTAGCTAGTTGGTGAGGTAAGGGCTCACCAAGGCGACGATCCCTAGCTGGTCTGAGAGGATGATCAGCCACACTGGAACTGAGACACGGTCCAGACTCCTACGGGAGGCAGCAGTGGGGAATATTGCACAATGGGCGCAAGCCTGATGCAGCCATGCCGCGTGTGTGAAGAAGGCCTTCGGGTTGTAAAGCACTTTCAGTCGTGAGGAAGGTAGTGTAGTTAATAGCTGCATTATTTGACGTTAGCGACAGAAGAAGCACCGGCTAACTCCGTGCCAGCAGCCGCGGTAATACGGAGGGTGCGAGCGTTAATCGGAATTACTGGGCGTAAAGCGCATGCAGGTGGTTTGTTAAGTCAGATGTGAAAGCCCGGGGCTCAACCTCGGAATAGCATTTGAAACTGGCAGACTAGAGTACTGTAGAGGGGGGTAGAATTTCAGGTGTAGCGGTGAAATGCGTAGAGATCTGAAGGAATACCGGTGGCGAAGGCGGCCCCCTGGACAGATACTGACACTCAGATGCGAAAGCGTGGGGAGCAAACAGGATTAGATACCCTGGTAGTCCACGCCGTAAACGATGTCTACTTGGAGGTTGTGGCCTTGAGCCGTGGCTTTCGGAGCTAACGCGTTAAGTAGACCGCCTGGGGAGTACGGTCGCAAGATTAAAACTCAAATGAATTGACGGGGGCCCGCACAAGCGGTGGAGCATGTGGTTTAATTCGATGCAACGCGAAGAACCTTACCTACTCTTGACATCCAGAGAACTTTCCAGAGATGGATTGGTGCCTTCGGGAACTCTGAGACAGGTGCTGCATGGCTGTCGTCAGCTCGTGTTGTGAAATGTTGGGTTAAGTCCCGCAACGAGCGCAACCCTTATCCTTGTTTGCCAGCGAGTAATGTCGGGAACTCCAGGGAGACTGCCGGTGATAAACCGGAGGAAGGTGGGGACGACGTCAAGTCATCATGGCCCTTACGAGTAGGGCTACACACGTGCTACAATGGCGCATACAAAGGGCAGCCAACTTGCGAAAGTGAGCGAATCCCAAAAAGTGCGTCGTAGTCCGGATTGGAGTCTGCAACTCGACTCCATGAAGTCGGAATCGCTAGTAATCGTGGATCAGAATGCCACGGTGAATACGTTCCCGGGCCTTGTACACACCGCCCGTCACACCATGGGAGTGGGCTGCAAAAGAAGTAGGTAGTTTAACCTTCGGGGGGACGCTTACCACTTTGTGGTTCATGACTGGGGTGAAGTCGTAACAAGGTAGCGCTAGGGGAACCTGGCGCTGGATCACCTCCTTATATACGATGGATAGTTTGCTTTCACTGTTTAAAGTGAAGACAAATGAGTCACGATGAGTGTCCACACAGATTGATACGGTTTATGTAAAAGAGACGATACTGGGTCTGTAGCTCAGGTGGTTAGAGCGTTCGCCTGATAAGCGAGAGGTCGGTGGTTCGAGTCCACTCAGACCCACCAATTCCCTTCCCAAGGAATTGGCATACAGTATCGACACACCTTGATGGGGCTATAGCTCAGCTGGGAGAGCGCCTGCCTTGCACGCAGGAGGTCAGCAGTTCGATCCTGCTTAGCTCCACCATCTTTAAGCGCACTTTTTTTGAAATAGAAAGTAGAGTGCTTTTAAAAATGGTTACTTCATTAGAAGTGATTAGCTCTTTAACAATTTGGAAAGCTGACAAAGTAATCTTTATGATTACTTGTAAAGTTCTCAAAGTATTCATGTATTTGAATACAACTAAAAACACATTCAAGTGTTCTTGGGTTTTGCGAAAGCAAAACATATTTGAGTCCGGCAAAATCGAAAGCTGTCTCGCTCATTCAAATAATGAGACAGCAACTTTGGTTGTTTAACATCAATTCGAAACTCCTTCGGGTTGTATGGTTAAGTGACTAAGCGTACACGGTGGATGCCTTGGCAGTCAGAGGCGATGAAGGACGTATTAACTTGCGATAAGCCCAGATTAGGCAGTAAAAGCCACTTGAGTCTGGGATTTCCGAATGGGGAAACCCACTTACATAAGTAAGTATCGTTATGTGAATACATAGCATAACGAGGCGAACCGGGGGAACTGAAACATCTAAGTACCCCGAGGAAAAGAAATCAACCGAGATTCCGAAAGTAGCGGCGAGCGAAATTGGACTAGCCCTTAAGCTTTATAGGCGTTAGGTGAACAAGCTGGAAAGCTTGGCGATACAGGGTGATAGCCCCGTAACTGACGACGCATATTCAGTGAAATCGAGTAGGGCGGGACACGTGATATCCTGTCTGAATATGGGGGGACCATCCTCCAAGGCTAAATACTACTGACTGACCGATAGTGAACCAGTACCGTGAGGGAAAGGCGAAAAGAACCCCTGTGAGGGGAGTGAAATAGAACCTGAAACCGTGTACGTACAAGCAGTAGGAGCACCTTCGTGGTGTGACTGCGTACCTTTTGTATAATGGGTCAGCGACTTATATTCAGTGGCAAGGTTAACCATCTAGGGGAGCCGTAGGGAAACCGAGTCTTAACTGGGCGTTCAGTCTCTGGATATAGACCCGAAACCAGGTGATCTAGCCATGGGCAGGTTGAAGATTGAGTAACATCAATTGGAGGACCGAACCGACTAATGTTGAAAAATTAGCGGATGACTTGTGGCTAGGGGTGAAAGGCCAATCAAACCTGGAGATAGCTGGTTCTCCCCGAAAGCTATTTAGGTAGCGCCTCGGACGAATACTACTGGGGGTAGAGCACTGTTAAGGCTAGGGGGTCATCCCGACTTACCAACCCTTTGCAAACTCCGAATACCAGTAAGTACTATCCGGGAGACACACGGCGGGTGCTAACGTCCGTCGTGGAGAGGGAAACAACCCAGACCGCCAGCTAAGGTCCCAAATTACTACTAAGTGGGAAACGATGTGGGAAGGCTCAGACAGCCAGGATGTTGGCTTAGAAGCAGCCATCATTTAAAGAAAGCGTAATAGCTCACTGGTCGAGTCGGCCTGCGCGGAAGATGTAACGGGGCTAAGTAGTAAACCGAAGCTGCGGCAATATCCTTTTGGATATTGGGTAGGGGAGCGTTCTGTAAGCGGTTGAAGGTGTGTGGTAACGCATGCTGGACGTATCAGAAGTGCGAATGCTGACATGAGTAACGATAAAGGGGGTGAAAAACCTCCTCGCCGGAAGACCAAGGGTTCCTGTCCAACGTTAATCGGGGCAGGGTAAGTCGACCCCTAAGGCGAGGCCGAAAGGCGTAGTCGATGGGAAACGGGTTAATATTCCCGTACTTCTTACAATTGCGATGGGGGGACGGAGAAGGCTAGGTGGGCCTGGCGACGGTTGTCCAGGTTCAAGTGCGTAGGCTTGAGAGTTAGGTAAATCCGGCTCTCTCTAAGGCTGAGACACGATGTCGAGCACCTACGGGTGTGAAGTCATTGATGCCATGCTTCCAGGAAAAGCCTCTAAGCTTCAGATTGTAAGGAATCGTACCCCAAACCGACACAGGTGGTCGGGTAGAGAATACCAAGGCGCTTGAGAGAACTCGGGTGAAGGAACTAGGCAAAATGGTACCGTAACTTCGGGAGAAGGTACGCTCTCGACGGTGAAGTCCCTTGCGGATGGAGCTATTGAGAGTCGCAGATACCAGGTGGCTGCAACTGTTTATTAAAAACACAGCACTGTGCAAAATCGTAAGATGACGTATACGGTGTGACGCCTGCCCGGTGCCGGAAGGTTAATTGATGGGGTTAGTACTTGTACGAAGCTCTTGATCGAAGCCCCGGTAAACGGCGGCCGTAACTATAACGGTCCTAAGGTAGCGAAATTCCTTGTCGGGTAAGTTCCGACCTGCACGAATGGCGTAATGATGGCCACGCTGTCTCCACCCGAGACTCAGTGAAATTGAAATCGCTGTGAAGATGCAGTGTACCCGCGGCTAGACGGAAAGACCCCGTGAACCTTTACTACAGCTTGGCACTGAACATTGACCCTACATGTGTAGGATAGGTGGGAGGCTTTGAAACCAGCACGCCAGTGTTGGTGGAGCCGACCTTGAAATACCACCCTTGTAGTGTTGATGTTCTAACTTGGTCCCCTCATCGGGGATGAGGACAGTGCCTGGTGGGTAGTTTGACTGGGGCGGTCTCCTCCCAAAGCGTAACGGAGGAGCACGAAGGTGGGCTAATCACGGTTGGACATCGTGAGGTTAGTGCAATGGCATAAGCCCGCTTGACTGCGAGAATGACAATTCGAGCAGGTGCGAAAGCAGGTCATAGTGATCCGGTGGTTCTGAATGGAAGGGCCATCGCTCAACGGATAAAAGGTACTCCGGGGATAACAGGCTGATACCGCCCAAGAGTTCATATCGACGGCGGTGTTTGGCACCTCGATGTCGGCTCATCACATCCTGGGGCTGAAGCCGGTCCCAAGGGTATGGCTGTTCGCCATTTAAAGTGGTACGCGAGCTGGGTTTAGAACGTCGTGAGACAGTTCGGTCCCTATCTGCCGTGGGCGTTGGAGAATTGAAAGGGGCTGCTCCTAGTACGAGAGGACCGGAGTGGACGAACCTCTGGTGTTCGGGTTGTGTCGCCAGACGCATTGCCCGGTAGCTAAGTTCGGGATCGATAACCGCTGAAAGCATCTAAGCGGGAAGCGAGCCTTGAGATGAGTTCTCCCTGATACTTTAAGTATCCTAAAGGGTTGTCGTAGACTACGACGTTGATAGGCAGGGTGTGTAAGCGTTGTGAGGCGTTGAGCTAACCTGTACTAATTGCCCGTGAGGCTTAACCATACAACACCCAAGGGGTTTTGATTTTGGGTAACCAGGACTCAATGTAAGAACGTTGAATGTGTAATAACGAGAATTAAAAACAGCTTTCCAAGTTATTCTCTAGAAATAGAGAGAAAGAATTTGCTTGGCGACCATAGCGTTTTGGACCCACCTGATTCCATGCCGAACTCAGAAGTGAAACGAAATAGCGCCGATGGTAGTGTGGGGTTTCCCCATGTGAGAGTAGGACATCGCCAGGCTTTTATTTTGAACTTGCTTAATATTTAAGCAAGTCACCATAGAGTTCTAAAGTTTTTTAGAATTTTATGTTGACTTTAAAAGTGGAAAGCGTATTATACGCACCTCGCTTAAGTGCTAAGGCACTGAAAGCCAAGCTCTTTAACAATATAGACCTATCAATCTGTGTGGGCACTCGTTGATGATAATCCAATTAGAAGCTTAGGCTTCAAATTAGGTTTCAATGATACGAAGTGACCATTGAATCTTCGGATTCAGCACAGTCAATTCATTATCGTTCTGTTGGAACGATAATAGCTTTAAAATTACATTAGTAGTTTTGAAGTCAGTATTCATTGAGCCGAACAAAATCTCAAATTGAAGAGTTTGATCATGGCTCAGATTGAACGCTGGCGGCAGGCCTAACACATGCAAGTCGAGCGGAAACGAGTTATCTGACCCTTCGGGTGACGATAACGGCGTCGAGCGGCGGACGGGTGAGTAATGCCTAGGAAATTGCCCTGATGTGGGGGATAACCATTGGAAACGATGGCTAATACCGCATGATGCCTACGGGCCAAAGAGGGGGACCTTCGGGCCTCTCGCGTCAGGATATGCCTAGGTGGGATTAGCTAGTTGGTGAGGTAAGGGCTCACCAAGGCGACGATCCCTAGCTGGTCTGAGAGGATGATCAGCCACACTGGAACTGAGACACGGTCCAGACTCCTACGGGAGGCAGCAGTGGGGAATATTGCACAATGGGCGCAAGCCTGATGCAGCCATGCCGCGTGTGTGAAGAAGGCCTTCGGGTTGTAAAGCACTTTCAGTCGTGAGGAAGGTGGTAGTGTTAATAGCACTATCATTTGACGTTAGCGACAGAAGAAGCACCGGCTAACTCCGTGCCAGCAGCCGCGGTAATACGGAGGGTGCGAGCGTTAATCGGAATTACTGGGCGTAAAGCGCATGCAGGTGGTTTGTTAAGTCAGATGTGAAAGCCCGGGGCTCAACCTCGGAATAGCATTTGAAACTGGCAGACTAGAGTACTGTAGAGGGGGGTAGAATTTCAGGTGTAGCGGTGAAATGCGTAGAGATCTGAAGGAATACCGGTGGCGAAGGCGGCCCCCTGGACAGATACTGACACTCAGATGCGAAAGCGTGGGGAGCAAACAGGATTAGATACCCTGGTAGTCCACGCCGTAAACGATGTCTACTTGGAGGTTGTGGCCTTGAGCCGTGGCTTTCGGAGCTAACGCGTTAAGTAGACCGCCTGGGGAGTACGGTCGCAAGATTAAAACTCAAATGAATTGACGGGGGCCCGCACAAGCGGTGGAGCATGTGGTTTAATTCGATGCAACGCGAAGAACCTTACCTACTCTTGACATCCAGAGAACTTTCCAGAGATGGATTGGTGCCTTCGGGAACTCTGAGACAGGTGCTGCATGGCTGTCGTCAGCTCGTGTTGTGAAATGTTGGGTTAAGTCCCGCAACGAGCGCAACCCTTATCCTTGTTTGCCAGCGAGTAATGTCGGGAACTCCAGGGAGACTGCCGGTGATAAACCGGAGGAAGGTGGGGACGACGTCAAGTCATCATGGCCCTTACGAGTAGGGCTACACACGTGCTACAATGGCGCATACAGAGGGCAGCCAACTTGCGAAAGTGAGCGAATCCCAAAAAGTGCGTCGTAGTCCGGATTGGAGTCTGCAACTCGACTCCATGAAGTCGGAATCGCTAGTAATCGTGGATCAGAATGCCACGGTGAATACGTTCCCGGGCCTTGTACACACCGCCCGTCACACCATGGGAGTGGGCTGCAAAAGAAGTAGGTAGTTTAACCTTCGGGGGGACGCTTACCACTTTGTGGTTCATGACTGGGGTGAAGTCGTAACAAGGTAGCGCTAGGGGAACCTGGCGCTGGATCACCTCCTTATACGATGATTACTCACGATGAGTGTCCACACAGATTGATACGGTTTATGTAAAAGAGACGATGCTGGGTCTGTAGCTCAGGTGGTTAGAGCGTTCGCCTGATAAGCGAGAGGTCGGTGGTTCGAGTCCACTCAGACCCACCAATTCCCTTCCCAAGGAATTGGCATACAGTATCGACACACCTTGATGGGGCTATAGCTCAGCTGGGAGAGCGCCTGCCTTGCACGCAGGAGGTCAGCAGTTCGATCCTGCTTAGCTCCACCATCTTTAAGCGCATTAGCGATAGTGCTTTTAAAAATGGTTTTCATCAGAAAATCTAGCTCTTTAACAATTTGGAAAGCTGACAAAACAACAATTTATTGTTGTTTGTAAAGTTCTCAAAGTATTCCTAATGGAATACAACTAAAAACACATTCAAGTGTTCTTGGGTTTTGCGAAAGCAAAACATATTTGAGTCCGGCAAAATCGAAAGCTGTCTCGCTCATTCAAATAATGAGACAGCAACTTTGGTTGTTTAACATCAATTCGAAACTCCTTCGGGTTGTATGGTTAAGTGACTAAGCGTACACGGTGGATGCCTTGGCAGTCAGAGGCGATGAAGGACGTATTAACTTGCGATAAGCCCAGATTAGGCAGTAAAAGCCACTTGAGTCTGGGATTTCCGAATGGGGAAACCCACTTACATAAGTAAGTATCGTTATGTGAATACATAGCATAACGAGGCGAACCGGGGGAACTGAAACATCTAAGTACCCCGAGGAAAAGAAATCAACCGAGATTCCGAAAGTAGCGGCGAGCGAAATTGGACTAGCCCTTAAGCTTTATAGGCGTTAGGTGAACAAGCTGGAAAGCTTGGCGATACAGGGTGATAGCCCCGTAACTGACGACGCATATTCAGTGAAATCGAGTAGGGCGGGACACGTGATATCCTGTCTGAATATGGGGGGACCATCCTCCAAGGCTAAATACTACTGACTGACCGATAGTGAACCAGTACCGTGAGGGAAAGGCGAAAAGAACCCCTGTGAGGGGAGTGAAATAGAACCTGAAACCGTGTACGTACAAGCAGTAGGAGCACCTTCGTGGTGTGACTGCGTACCTTTTGTATAATGGGTCAGCGACTTATATTCAGTGGCAAGGTTAACCATCTAGGGGAGCCGTAGGGAAACCGAGTCTTAACTGGGCGTTCAGTCTCTGGATATAGACCCGAAACCAGGTGATCTAGCCATGGGCAGGTTGAAGATTGAGTAACATCAATTGGAGGACCGAACCGACTAATGTTGAAAAATTAGCGGATGACTTGTGGCTAGGGGTGAAAGGCCAATCAAACCTGGAGATAGCTGGTTCTCCCCGAAAGCTATTTAGGTAGCGCCTCGGACGAATACTACTGGGGGTAGAGCACTGTTAAGGCTAGGGGGTCATCCCGACTTACCAACCCTTTGCAAACTCCGAATACCAGTAAGTACTATCCGGGAGACACACGGCGGGTGCTAACGTCCGTCGTGGAGAGGGAAACAACCCAGACCGCCAGCTAAGGTCCCAAATTACTACTAAGTGGGAAACGATGTGGGAAGGCTCAGACAGCCAGGATGTTGGCTTAGAAGCAGCCATCATTTAAAGAAAGCGTAATAGCTCACTGGTCGAGTCGGCCTGCGCGGAAGATGTAACGGGGCTAAGTAGTAAACCGAAGCTGCGGCAATATACTTCTGTATATTGGGTAGGGGAGCGTTCTGTAAGCGGTTGAAGGTGTGTGGTAACGCATGCTGGACGTATCAGAAGTGCGAATGCTGACATGAGTAACGATAAAGGGGGTGAAAAACCTCCTCGCCGGAAGACCAAGGGTTCCTGTCCAACGTTAATCGGGGCAGGGTAAGTCGACCCCTAAGGCGAGGCCGAAAGGCGTAGTCGATGGGAAACGGGTTAATATTCCCGTACTTCAACTTATTGCGATGGGGGGACGGAGAAGGCTAGGTGGGCCTGGCGACGGTTGTCCAGGTTCAAGTGTGTAGGCTTAAGAGTTAGGTAAATCCGGCTCTTTTTAAGGCTGAGACACGACGTCGAGCATCTACGGGTGTGAAGTCATTGATGCCATGCTTCCAGGAAAAGCCTCTAAGCTTCAGATAAGTTGGAATCGTACCCCAAACCGACACAGGTGGTCGGGTAGAGAATACCAAGGCGCTTGAGAGAACTCGGGTGAAGGAACTAGGCAAAATGGTACCGTAACTTCGGGAGAAGGTACGCTCTCGACGGTGAAGTCCCTCGCGGATGGAGCTATTGAGAGTCGCAGATACCAGGTGGCTGCAACTGTTTATTAAAAACACAGCACTGTGCAAAATCGTAAGATGACGTATACGGTGTGACGCCTGCCCGGTGCCGGAAGGTTAATTGATGGGGTTAGTACTTGTACGAAGCTCTTGATCGAAGCCCCGGTAAACGGCGGCCGTAACTATAACGGTCCTAAGGTAGCGAAATTCCTTGTCGGGTAAGTTCCGACCTGCACGAATGGCGTAATGATGGCCACGCTGTCTCCACCCGAGACTCAGTGAAATTGAAATCGCTGTGAAGATGCAGTGTACCCGCGGCTAGACGGAAAGACCCCGTGAACCTTTACTACAGCTTGGCACTGAACATTGACCCTACATGTGTAGGATAGGTGGGAGGCTTTGAAACCAGCACGCCAGTGTTGGTGGAGCCGACCTTGAAATACCACCCTTGTAGTGTTGATGTTCTAACTTGGTCCCCTCATCGGGGATGAGGACAGTGCCTGGTGGGTAGTTTGACTGGGGCGGTCTCCTCCCAAAGCGTAACGGAGGAGCACGAAGGTGGGCTAATCACGGTTGGACATCGTGAGGTTAGTGCAATGGCATAAGCCCGCTTGACTGCGAGAATGACAATTCGAGCAGGTGCGAAAGCAGGTCATAGTGATCCGGTGGTTCTGAATGGAAGGGCCATCGCTCAACGGATAAAAGGTACTCCGGGGATAACAGGCTGATACCGCCCAAGAGTTCATATCGACGGCGGTGTTTGGCACCTCGATGTCGGCTCATCACATCCTGGGGCTGAAGTCGGTCCCAAGGGTATGGCTGTTCGCCATTTAAAGTGGTACGCGAGCTGGGTTTAGAACGTCGTGAGACAGTTCGGTCCCTATCTGCCGTGGGCGTTGGAGAATTGAAAGGGGCTGCTCCTAGTACGAGAGGACCGGAGTGGACGAACCTCTGGTGTTCGGGTTGTGTCGCCAGACGCATTGCCCGGTAGCTAAGTTCGGGATCGATAACCGCTGAAAGCATCTAAGCGGGAAGCGAGCCTTGAGATGAGTTCTCCCTGATACTTTAAGTATCCTAAAGGGTTGTCGTAGACTACGACGTTGATAGGCAGGGTGTGTAAGCGTTGTGAGGCGTTGAGCTAACCTGTACTAATTGCCCGTGAGGCTTAACCATACAACACCCAAGGGGTTTTGATTTTGGGTAACCAGGACTCAATGTAAGAACGTTGAATGTGTAATAACGAGAATTAAAAACAGCTTTCCAAGTTATTCTCTAGAAATAGAGAGAAAGAATTTGCTTGGCGACCATAGCGTTTTGGACCCACCTGATTCCATGCCGAACTCAGAAGTGAAACGAAATAGCGCCGATGGTAGTGTGGGGTTTCCCCATGTGAGAGTAGGACATCGCCAAGCTTGCTTTATGTTTTCAGATTTTGAAAAATCTGAAGGCAAAACTAAATAAAGCATCTAGAGATTAAGACTTTATTTAGTAAAAGATACCACTGCGGAGTGGTAGTTCAGTTGGTTAGAATACCGGCCTGTCACGCCGGGGGTCGCGGGTTCGAGTCCCGTCCACTCCGCCACTTATTGAAGCCTCAGTCGAAAGACTGAGGCTTTTTTACGTTTTGGGAAATATTCCAGCGGAGGGTAGTTCATACCAATCTGGAAAATTAACTGGTCAGGTCAGGTCAGGTCTATCCATCTTCTCGAACACATTTTGGTGACTCTTTTGGAGCAATCCAAAAAACGATTCCATGCATCGCAGATTTTGGAGATGATGTTGTCGTAATCAGTAAAAGATTGGTTGGCTAAATAGCGTTGCCTCAACCAACTCCGTACCTGTTCTATAGGGTTCAACTCCGGGGAATATGGCGTTAGTTTGATGACACTGACATTATTAAATTCATCGGCAATGTCTTCCGTATGACATCCTGCACCATCCATAACAACGACTACGTGACGTCCCTTCTCTGTAACTGCCGATATTTGTTTTAAGTGCTCTATCATGATGTCTTTTGATGTCTTTATTGACCCAAGGGAGGACTATAGCCTCACCAATTCCTTTGCTGGGACAGACTGAACCGAACAGATAGGCATACTCAAATTGTTGTTGCTTCACGGCTCTGGACGTGTTCCTTTTTCAGTCCATAATCGTGTCGTTGTGTTTTGTTGTCCAAATCGAGCTTCATCCTGAAACCAGACATCGACATGCTCCAAGCCTATATGGCCGGGGATCTTAAGGATCGTTTCGATTTTGAATTTTTTAAAATCTTCCTGGGTTTCTTGAGACTGTTTAGGGTGTTTTGAGCGGGAAGTTATCTATGAAAAGGCCATGTGGTCGAGTAGGTAATCGATAGAGTTGCTTGCCAAATTCTTTCACGATATAAGCGTGGATGTCGGCACCAGTCAGTCGTCCGCCTTGTGTATCATTGGCTTTATCTTTTATGTATTGGCTCAATTGATCTCTTTTCTCGGAAGTTAAGAAGGGTGGTCCTCCTGTTCTTGGCTTTTCCTGCAGTCCTTCATTATCTTGAAAATCGTTGCTCAATGCTCATGCATACGTCCTATTTACTCTCTAGAGGGATATTAGCGGTACAACTAGGGGGATGGTGCTGGTATCGAGTTTCTTGGCAATATGGTGCTTTGTAGAAAGCCTGTCGAGGCTAGCCAAGGAGGTTCTTTGTCAGATACAAAGAAAAGCCGCTACCTAAAAAGGCAGCGGCTTATTCTAAAGCAATTTTTAAGTACGGTCTTAGTTCATGCCGTATTTTTTAAGTTTCTTGCGAAGAGTACCGCGGTTGATACCCATCATAGTTGCTGCGCGAGTTTGGTTACCGCGAGTGTACTGCATGATGGTATCTAGTAGTGGCTGTTCAACTTCAGCTAGAACTAATTCGTATAGCTCTGTTACTTCCTGGCCGTTTAGTTGAGCAAGGTAGTTTTTAAGAGATGCTTTAACAGAGTCACGTAAAGGCTTTTGAGTAATCTGGTCTTGTGACGTTACTGTAGTTACTGTTAATGCTTCTGAAGTCAGATTTTGTTCGAACATATTCGGTCTAGCTCTTCTCTTAATTATGATGCAACGTTATCAAAATAACCTTCTAACGCCTCTATTTGCAGCGGGGCTGCATCGATAGCGTTGAAGGTACGGCGAAACTCACTCGCTTGCTCATGCTCTTTTAGATACCAACCAACGTGCTTACGCGCGATACGTGGGCCTAAGTACTCTCCATAAAATTCATGCAGAGCATTCACATGGCCAAGCATAATGGTTTTCACTTCCTCTGCCGGAAGCTCATCCATCGTGGTGCCGTTTTCCAAATAGTGATGGATTTCCTGGAAAATCCAAGGACGACCCTGGGCAGGGCGTCCAATCATTAAAGCGTCCGCACCGGTGTACTCCAGTACAAATTTGGCTTTCTCCGGGCTATCGATATCACCGTTCGCGATAACCGGAATTGAAATTGCCTCTTTTACCGCTTTAATGCTGTCGTATTCGGCCTCACCTTTGTACATACATGCTTTTGTTCTACCGTGTAGTGCAAGAGCCTGTATGCCGCAGTCTTCGGCTAATTTAGCGATTTGGAGACAGTTTTTGTTTTCTGTATCCCAGCCTGTTCGGGTCTTTAACGTTACAGGAACGTCAACAGCATTCACTACCGCTTTCAAAATCTCTTCGATAATGGTTGGGTATTGAAGCAGTGCAGAACCCGCCAGCTTCTTATTCACTTTCTTTGCTGGGCAACCCATGTTGATGTCGATGATTTGCGCACCGTTTTCAACACTAAATTGAGCTGCATCCGCCATAAGCTGTGGATCGGAACCGGCAATCTGTACAGAGCGAATGCCCGATTCGCCTTCATGTACCATGCGCTGTTTCGACTTCGACGTTTTCCATAGCTTTGGGTTGGCAGACATCATTTCACTGACGGCCATTCCCGCACCATACTGAAGACACAACTCGCGAAACGGTCTATCCGTTACACCAGCCATTGGGGCTACGATTAGATTGTTCTTAAGTTGATAGTTTCCAATTTTCAAAACGTCATCACAGTTCTGTACTAGCAAGGGCGCGCATTTTACGCATTTTTTCACTGCGTGAAAAGACTAATATTTGAGCATTTACAAATTGTTTTTGTAAATAGTATGAATTTCAATCAATTAGCCTTTAAATCCTTGTCTAGCCTTGCTTACGACCAGAGATGCGACACCACTCTTTTTGCTCAATGATAGGATCTATGTGAAGCTCATCACGATAGTAGTTAGCAACGTCTTCTGCTTGGGTGTCTAAAACGCCAGACATGGCAAGGTCACCATTTGGCTTCACCAGACTTTTAATGACAGGAGCCAGTTCACGCAAAGGGCCTGCAAGAATATTAGCAACGACCACATCAGCGATCAGTCCTTCCGGTTGATTTTGAGGCAGGTAAACTTCAAGCTGATCGGCAACGCCGTTACGCTCGGCGTTGTCGCGAGATGCTTGTAGAGCTTGAGGATCAATGTCGATCCCGATAACTTTCTCTGCACCTAGTTTGATCGCAGCGATCGCTAGAATGCCAGAGCCACAGCCAAAGTCGATGACTGTCTTACCAGCCAGATCTAGGCCTTCTAGCCACTCTAGACAAAGCGCTGTCGTTGGGTGAGTACCCGTACCAAATGCCAGTCCTGGATCGAGCATGACGTTGACTGCGTCTGGCTCAGGAATATCACGCCAGCTAGGGCAAATCCAAAGACGTTCACCAAATTTCATTGGGTGGAAGTTTTCCATCCATTCACGTTCCCAGTCTTTGTCTTCCAGTTGTTCAACTTTGTAAGCAAAATTGTCTGCAAGCATGTTACTTGCTTTGATTTGGTCGATGATGAAGTTGGTATCGGCTTCTGCATCGTACAGTGCCAGAATGTCAGTATCGCCCCATAAGCGAGTTTCGCCTGGCAGAGGTTCGAATACAGGCGTATCCTGCGCGTCTAGGAACGTTACAGACAGCGCACCAGTCTCTTCCATTAGCATGTCGCCGATTTGCTCAGCGTTTTCATTGGTCGCGTTGAGTTTGATTTGAATCCAAGGCATTGGTTTTTGCTCTTACAGTAAATGAAGTGGCGCAGAGTTTACCAGAACTCTGCGATTTGTTTGAGTATAGATAATATACAAAACAAAAATGCCCACAGATGTGGGCATTTTTTAGGAGTTCAACCAAGGCTTATTGTAGGCCTAGTTTCTTCTCTAGGTAATGAATGTTGGCACCACCGTGCTGGAAGTTCTCATCATTCATGATCGAAACCTGAAGTGGCACGTTAGTCTTGATGCCTTCAATGATCATCTCACCAAGTGCATTCTTCATACGTGCAATCGCTACATCACGGTTCTCACCGTAAGTAATCAGCTTACCAATCATTGAATCGTAATGAGGAGGCACTGAGTAACCCGTATAGATGTGTGACTCCCAACGTACACCCATACCACCTGGAGAGTGGAAACGCTCAATCTTACCTGGTGATGGCAGGAAGCGCTCTGGGTCTTCTGCGTTGATACGACACTCAATCGCATGGCCACGGATCTTAATGTCATCTTGAGTGAATGACAGAGGCTGGCCTGCAGCAACACGTAGTTGCTCTTTGATAAGGTCGATACCCGTTACCATTTCTGTTACTGGGTGCTCTACCTGAATACGAGTGTTCATTTCGATGAAGTAAAACTCACCGTTTTCGTATAGGAATTCGAACGTACCTGCGCCGCGGTAACCGATTTCGATACATGCACGAGTACAACGCTCACCGATGTACTTACGCATTTCTTCTGTGATACCTGGTGCTGGTGCTTCTTCCACAACTTTCTGGTGACGACGCTGCATTGAACAGTCACGCTCACCTAGGTGGATTGCACCGCCTTGGCCGTCAGCAATGACCTGAACTTCAACGTGACGTGGGTTTTCTAGGAATTTCTCCATGTAAACCATGTCGTTGTTAAACGCTGCTTTCGCTTCTGCACGTGTCATAGCAATAGCTTGTACTAGATCTTTTTCAGAACGTACAACGCGCATACCACGACCACCGCCGCCGCCTGACGCTTTGATGATTACTGGGTAACCAATGCGTTTAGCAAACGCTTTGTTTTTCTCTTCATCATTGTCCAGTGGGCCGTCAGAACCTGGTACACAAGGAACACCAGCTTTCTTCATTGCGTTGATCGCTGACACCTTGTCACCCATCAAGCGGATAGTATCTGCTTTTGGACCAACAAAAATGAAGCCGCTACGCTCAACTTGCTCTGCGAAGTCTGCATTTTCTGACAAGAAGCCGTAACCTGGGTGGATAGCTACTGCCCCCGTTACTTCTGCCGCAGAAATGATGCGTGGAATGTTTAGGTAGCTGTCGATACCACGAGCAGGACCGATACATACGGTTTCATCTGCAAGCAGTACGTGCTTAAGATCGCGGTCAGCTGTTGAGTGAACAGCAACGGTCTTAATACCTAATTCTTTACAAGCGCGAAGAATACGAAGTGCAATTTCACCTCGGTTCGCGATGACTACTTTGTCTAGCATAAGGCAAGCCTCGCTTATTCGATTACAACTAGAGGTTGGTCGAATTCAACTGGTTGGCCGTCTTCAACAAGGATAGCTGTAACAACGCCAGATTTGTCCGCTTCGATTTGGTTCATCATCTTCATTGCTTCAACGATACATAGAGTATCGCCAGCGTTAACTTTTTGGCCTACTTCTACGAATGCTTTCGAGTCAGGGCTTGGAGAACGGTAGAAAGTACCAACCATTGGAGAAAGAACTTGGTGACCTGCAGGTACTGCTGCTGGGGCTTCAGCTGCTAGTGCTTCTGCTACTGGAGCCGCTGCTGGTGCAGGTGCCGCTACTGGAGCTGCTGCGTAGTGAACAGGTGCAGGAGCGGCTGCAGCGCCGTGACGACTGATGCGTACTGATTCTTCACCTTCTGAAATTTCTAGCTCAGCAATGCCAGACTCTTCAACTAACTCGATTAGCTTTTTGATTTTACGAATATCCATCTTTTCTTTCTCTTTTATCTTGTGATTAAGACAACCCCGTAGGATTGCAGAGTGTAAGGGTTACTTTGTCTGAAGTTTGTTAATTACGGCAGACAGAGCAAATTCATAACCTTGTGCGCCTAGACCGCAAATCACCCCTTCTGCCTTATCTGACAGGTATGAGTGATGGCGAAACGGCTCACGTGCGTGCACGTTTGATAGGTGCACCTCGATAAATGGGATGGCGACGCCAAGTAATGCATCTCGCAGTGCTACACTGGTATGAGTGAAAGCAGCTGGATTGATGATGATGAAGTCAATCTTGCCATGTGCGGCATGAATGGCTTCAATCAGTTCGTACTCACGATTTGATTGTAGGTGTTCTAATTCCACCCCTGCGTTGTGAGCTTGCTCCGTTAGCGTGTTCACAATCTGTGCTAAGGTGTTATTACCATAGTGTGTCGGTTCGCGCAGACCTAACAGGTTAAGGTTTGGTCCGTTTAGAATAAGAATCCGTGACTTTGCAGACATTATGTTGCTATCTTCCCTTATCGTGAGTGGAACGTTTATTTTCCCAAATATACGATAATTCAACACGATTTTTTTGTTAAAACCGAGCAAAATTTAAAAAATCGACCAAGATTATAGCTAATTCATAGCAATTAGCAGCAATTTACTGGTCTAATCTCCCAATAGCTCATGTTCTTTCTGCAACCAAGTTAACAAAAATAACCTAATGACCACATCAAGGGTGTGGCTAACTTGCGTCCCAAAGCAAAAAAACCGCCATCAAAGTGGCGGTTTTCTGTTATTTGTTTAAAACTGGCTAGTTAGCTTACGCCAGCTCAGCTTTTTCAGCGATAAGTTTGTCTACGACGCTAGGGTCGGCAAGTGTTGACGTGTCACCCAGGTTGCTCGTATCGCCAGTTGCAATCTTACGCAGAATTCGACGCATGATCTTACCAGAGCGAGTCTTCGGTAGGGAATCCGTCCAGTGCAGTACATCTGGTGTGGCAATTGGACCTATCTCTTTACGCACCCAATCTTTTACTTCTTTGTGCAGTTCCGCTGATGGGTATTCACCATCATTGAGCGTAATGTAAGCATAGATGGCCTGACCTTTGATATCGTGTGGGATGCCAACAATTGCCGCTTCCGCAATCTTGTGGTGCGCGACTAATGCTGACTCAATCTCAGCGGTACCCATGCGGTGTCCCGACACGTTCAGCACGTCATCCACACGGCCTGTGATCCAGTAGTAACCATCTTCGTCACGACGAGCACCATCACTGGTGAAGTACATGCCCTTGAAGGTTGAGAAGTAAGTCTGTTCAAAGCGATCATGGTCACCGTAAACCGTACGCATCTGACCTGGCCACGAATCAAGAATCACGAGGTTACCATCAGTTGCACCTTCAATGATGTTACCCATGTTATCGACCAGCGCAGGTTGTACGCCGAAGAATGGAAGGGTCGCTGAACCTGGTTTTAAATCGGTTGCGCCTGGTAGTGGGGCGATCAAGATACCGCCTGTTTCCGTCTGCCACCAGGTATCGACGATCGGAGAATTCTCATTACCAATCGTTTTGTAGTACCACTCCCATGCTTCTGGGTTGATTGGTTCACCTACTGAACCCATGATGCGTAGGCTTGAGCGAGATGTGCCTTCAACCGCTTCATCGCCTTTCGCCATTAGTGCACGGATAGCGGTAGGCGCAGTGTAAAGAATATTCACTTGATGCTTATCAACCACCTCACTCATGCGGCTTGTGCTTGGGTAGTTTGGCACACCTTCGAACAAGATGGTTTTAGCGCCGTTCGCTAATGGGCCGTAGATAAGGTAAGTGTGACCAGTAATCCAACCCACGTCCGCTGTACACCAGAAGGTTTCGCCTGGTTGGTAGTCGAAGACGTATTTAAATGTCATCGCAGCGTAGACAAGGTAACCACCAGTGGTATGCAGTACGCCTTTAGGTTTACCTGTAGAGCCTGAGGTGTATAGGATGAAAAGCGGGTCTTCGGCGTTCATCTCTTCTGGTGGGCAAACGTCAGAAACACTTGCTGTTGCTTCATGCCACCAGACATCACGGTGATCATGCCATTCAACATCGCCACCAGTACGTTTAAGAACCAGAACTTTATTGATGGTTTTCACGTCTGGGTTGGTCAGCGCTTCGTCCACGTTCTTTTTCAGCGGAACAGCACGTCCACCACGAACACCTTCGTCAGCGGTAATGACAACTTTAGCGTCTGAGTCAATGATACGGCCTGAAAGTGCTTCTGGTGAGAAACCGCCGAATACCACAGTGTGGACTGCACCGATGCGAGTACATGCCAGCATTGCGATTGCAGCTTCAGGTACCATTGGCATGTAGAGACAAACAACGTCGCCTTTACGTACGCCTTGATCTTTCAGTGCGTTTGAGAATTTACATACTTCTTTGTGCAGTTCGTTAAAGGTCAGTGTTTTATCGTCTGCAGGATCATCGCCTTCCCAGATGATTGCCACGTCGTCGCCATGCTCTGCTAGATGGCGGTCGATACAGTTTGCCGAAACGTTAAGTGTACCGTCTTCAAACCAGCGGATATCGACATGACCCGTATCGAAAGAGGTGCTTTTTACTTTGGTGAAAGGTTTAATCCAATCAACGATTTTGCCGTGCTCGTTCCAAAAGCCCTCTGGGTCGGTTACCGACTGCTGATACATGGCTAGGTAGGTTTCATTATCCGCGTGTGTATGAGTTTTAATATTTTCTTTTACCGGATAAACGTGGGCTTCGCTCATGGCTTCTCTCCTTGTGCCTTTATTTCTCGGCCTTACACCAATCTACATAAGACTTTGAATCTTTACTTTGTAGGGCTGTTGCTGTTACTCGTTCAATGAATACTCTGATTTTCTGACAACAGAATGAATCGAACGGGTATTTGTTTTAAACCGTTAGCCGTAGCAAGAACGACCTTGTGCTTATAACTGTCAGTCACAGCGCGTATTTCCACAATTAGACTTTAGGATGATAGAGAGGGATCTACCGAAAAAGGTTTGAAATAAAAGTAATTATGGGAGCCAGGTCAACAGGAATTATGTATATGGCACGCTGAGACTTGGTAAATCGCCTTTGGTTAAACGAACAAAGACCAATGCAGCGGATATCGCATCTTGCAAGGCGTCATGCTTGTCTTGAATAGGAAGCTCAAGGTGCTTGCAAATCGCCTCCAGACTTAAGTCGAAATAGGCATTCGGTAAATGTCGCTCTAGCTTGTCGTGGTAAATCTGGCTCACTTCAATTAAAGGGTTTGGCAGAGGGAATCCCAATTGTCTTTGACAGGCTAGGTCCAATATTTTTTTGTCGTAGCGAATATGGTAGCCGACTAATGGTCGATTGCCGATAAAGTCGATGAGCTTCAGTAGTGCATCCTTTTCGCTGATGCCATCAACGAGATCCTGATGGCGAATTTTATGTATTTTCACCGAGCCGGAATCGAGAGACTGTGGTGCCCGCAGGTGTACTTCAAATGGCTGACTGGTGATGATGCGATTTTCAATGATCTTCGTTGCTGCGATGGTAACAAGCTCTGCCCTATTGGGGTCTAAGCTGGTGGTTTCGCAGTCGAGAGAAACCAGCTCTGTTTTATTGGGCGCACAAAATAGAGTCTGATAAGGCGAGCCTTTCAATTTATGCTGCCAGTATTTTCGCTGTAGCCAATTCATCCCAGATACCTCTTGTACGACTTAACGGGCTTAATCACGGATCTGATAGTGGAAGCCTAAAAACTGCTGAAACTTTTTCACGACATGCAAGCTATGGCGCAGTAAGTCTCGCTCTGTTCGGTCGAGTTGTTTAATGTCGATATTATTCAGCGCCTCTTGTTGATTCAGTTGCTGATTGAGACGAAGCTTAAAGAACAACTTGAGTGCTTCGTTTAAGTTATCGGCCGTTTCTGGCTCTAAAATCCGCTTGTTTCTCAAGGCTTCTATACGGGCAAAGGTATTTTTCTCTTCAATGGCATATTCGAGAGACAGCGTTCGGATGCCGTGCACAATTGGAAAAATACCGCCTCGTTTAATATCCAAGCCATCTTTGGCACTTTTTACGTTACCAAACAGAGTCAGTGGCACAGAAAATTGCAGCGCAGGCCGGGTGAAGTCAGACAAGATCAGCATGCGATCTTTCATTGTGTCTCTGAGGTGATTGGCGACGGGCGTGAGTAACTCTCGGTTGCCCGCAACGGCTTGTGCATCACTAAAGATGGCTAAGTCCATGATTTGTTGTGGTTGTGCTTTTTCAATCCAATTGTCGAGGGTTCTGATCCACGCTGATTGAGAGTTAACCCATTTGGGATTATTGACCATGACTTTCCCGGGACAGAGCGGATAGCCCAATTGCTGAAGTGTGTGAGTGAATGATTGCATCACCTGTTCACTGTGCGACCACTCTAAACCATCTTTAATGATCAGCGCGTTATCTTGGTCGGTCTTGAGGATCTGTTCACCTCGGCCTTCCGAGCCTAAAACAATTAGGCAGCAGTGGTCGTGGAGCGCGGGTGGTACAACTAACTCGAAAGCTTTTTCGATAATTTGCTCGTTGACGGCTGATATCAGCTCCATGATAAAGCGGGTACGAATGCCGTTTCTCACCAGGCTTTCTACCAACTGGCGTTGTCGATTGGAGGCAAGGGCAAGCTCTTCTACACTGCTGGCTCTGGCGATACTAAGCGTGAGTACGTGCGAGTGGGTAGAGAAAGCACTGAGGATTTGTGTCATATCCAGCATGCCTATGGCTTGATTGCCATCGCAGACCATTAGACGCTTCATCCGATTGCGCGTCATCGTTATCATGGCGTTAAACAGGAAGTCGCCTTCATCGACATGATAAACCGGGAAGGTGGCTATTTCGCCCACTGGTGTATCAACGGCTCGCTCATCTAACATCACCGAGTGTAGCATATTCGTTCGAGTGACAATGGCATATGGGTGCGCAGACGGCCACTTTTCCAGGCGAGGGTCGTCTGGATTTAGCTCAACTAAAGCAGCATCAATGCCATTTTCTTTTAAGGTTTTGGTTACCTCATTGATAGGCATTTCGGGTTTGAGGATCATCGGTGGGTGATAGATACCCTTGTCGACTTTGGTCAGAATAAACTCAGCCAGATTCTGTTGTTGCTGCGCCGCTTCGATTAATGCCTGTCGCTTGGACAGGTTGTTATCGAAGTACGCTGCGAATTGTCCATTCTCGTTATAGAGCTCAAGAAACACCTCCTTTGGCAGTAAATAGGACAGGGTATCTTCAAGTGCGACATACTGATGGCGCACGTTTTCTTCAAATAGGGAGCGCACGTCAAACATATCATCGTTGGCATAGTGGGCGAAAACTTCGCTCTGATCTTCGGAGCGTTCTTCCACTGCACCTTTGATCAAAATGTGCAAATGAGGATTGGTTTGCCCACAAGATAAAATCACATCTCGAGTTCGATAGTAGGCCACGTCAAGTGACGAACGCAGTCGCGCTTGTTGCTTGCTGGTCAGGCGGTCGAACGGTGGAGATTGCATATTGAATTTATCAGGCATAAGGAACCCTAAAATTGAAAGGAACACATTCTAAGTCTGACAAATTTCTTTCTATAAGCCAGACGACTTTGGTCTAAATTCAGAATATTGAAACCCAAGCTTTTTAATTTTTAATACATTGTGTTCCATCGAGGAAACGGTAAGTTGCCGATTCTTCCCTTTTTCTGCTCTGCATAGCGATCCATAATCCACGCTCAAAACGTTGGTGCTCCCATTCTTAGGATAAAAATAATGTTGAAACCTTCTCCGTATGGCTGGATATCCCAGTACTTTCTCGGATTCTTTTTTGCGTATGGCGTCTATCTGCCATTTTGGTCATTGTGGTTTGAAGAGCAGGGTATTACGCCGACTGATATTGGCTTGCTCGTTGGCTTAGGCTTGGCAACGCGTTGTGTGGCGAATCTAGTGATTACTCCTCGTGTGCACAGAGTGGAGCGTTTGATGCCAGCGTTACGTTGGTTAAGCTTTGCTGGTCTTATATTTGTTGGATTTCACTTTTTTACCGGCGGCCACTTTTGGCTAATGGCGTTGGCAACCGTATTGTTTAACTTATGTTGCGGACCAATCATTCCACTCTCGGATGCGATGGCTAACTATTACGCACGTTTACGAGTGCTCGATTACGGGCGTGCACGTTTATGGGGTTCGCTTGCATTTATCGCGGGTTCTACCGTGGTGGGGTATTTAGTCGCTGAGTTTGGTGCGAATATGATTCTGTATACTGCGATGTTCGGCTTGTTTATCGCCTTGTTGTTTGCGATGCGTATGACCAGCCCAATGCCAGTAACCCTAGGCAGTCAGCATGCAGAACGTCCTAAATTGTCGGCACTGTTAACCGAGAAATCTGTCCTTAAGTTTTTAGTGCTTGTATCACTGATTCAGGGCAGTCATGCCGCTTATTACGGGTTTAGCGCGATCCACTGGAAGTCGTCTGGACACTCTGAAGATGTGATTGGCTACCTTTGGAGTTTAGGTGTGGCGGCGGAGGTTGCCGTGTTTGCACTCAGTAAGCGCCTGTTCGCGGGTCGGTCTTTGCGTACCTTGTTTGTCATTGCGGCCTGCGGCGTGATGATGCGTTGGGGGATTACGGCAGGCACAACGTCAATTTTTGCTTTAGTTATCGCTCAGCTACTGCATGGCGTTACTTTTGCGGCAGCACACATTGCGGCGATTCAATACATTCAAAACTCTTCTGAGAATAAAATGGTTGCCTTGCAGGCGCTGTACAACGCGATTGCGCTTGGGGCGTTTACTGCCCTAATGACCGTTCTTAGTGGCTGGGCGTATGAGCATTGGGGGGCGATCGTATTCTGGGGTATGGCGGTAATGGGGCTGATTGCCTTGTTCATTAAGCTGGATCCGCAAGAGCCTGAGCAGCATGTGATTGACTTATCTGACAAAGCGCTTGAAACACAGAATTAGACTTCTGTGACAAAGGTTAAAAACTAATCTTTGTCTCTGTTGTGAAAGCAGTGTTAAATGAAACCTCTCCTTTGCGGAGAGGTTTTTGTTTGTTGTAAGCAAGGTCAGAAAGGATATCGGATGCAAGGATGGCTGGTGGTTCCCGTTTCTTTAGCGTATTTGGGGGCCCTATTTATAATCGCGTGGTATGGAGACAATCAGCGCAGGTGGCTGGCTAAGTGGCGACCTTGGATCTACAGTTTGTCTATTGCTGTGTATTGTACCTCCTGGACCTTCTACGGCACTGTGGGGCAAGCGAGCAGCAACCCCTGGTCTTTTCTGCCTATCTATATTGCTCCGATTCTGGTCTTTACGCTTGGTTGGCGAGTGCTTGCCAGACTGATATTGATTGCCAAGCGTGAACACATTACTTCGATTGCTGATTTCATTGGTGCTCGTTACGGTAAATCGCAAGGGCTGGCGGTTGCGGTGACGCTGATTGCCGTCGCAGGGATTCTTCCTTACATCGCATTGCAGTTGCGTGGTATCACCATGGGACTGGAAATCATTGCACCTGAGCTGGCGACGGACTTTGGTTATCAGAACGACAGCGTCTCCTGGTTTGTGGTCATGGCATTGGCCATCTTTACCATCTTGTTCGGCACACGCCACATTGATAATACCGAGCACCACCGGGGCATGATGATGGCGATCGCCTTTGAGTCGATCATTAAACTGATTGCGTTTTTAGTGGTTGGTGTGTTTATTGTCTGGTTGGCGATGAGCGCAGAAAACCTCAGTCTGATAGACGTGGCGACGGAAACCTATCAGCCACCAAATATTCCGACCATACTGATTCATACTGTACTCACCATGCTGGCGATCGTCTGTTTACCGCGTCAGTTTCATACCATGGTAGTCGAAAACGAGCGCGCTCAGGATCTGCATGTCGCCCGCTGGTTATTCCCGATTTATCTGATCTTGATGGGGATTTTTGTACTGCCGATTGCGTGGGTAGGGCAAGGGCTGTTGAGTGGCGCGTCACCGGACACCTATGTTATCAGCGTACCGATGGCGGTTGGTGCCAGTGAGATTGCTTTACTGGCGTTCCTTGGTGGTACATCTGCGGCGAGTGGAATGGTGATTGTCTCGACCATTGCGTTAGCCATCATGGTTTCGAATGATTTGGCGATGCCGCTGCTTTTGCGCCGTATGCGTCTGTCGCAACGTAATCATCAGCACTTTTCACAGTTGTTGCTGCGTATCCGTCGTGCTCTTATTCTGCTTCTTTTGATTGGTGCATGGGGCTTCTACCAAGCACTTGATAGTATCCACTCACTCTCTGCGATAGGGTTTCTCTCATTTGCAGCCATCACCCAATTTGCACCGGCACTGATTGGAGGGATGTATTGGCGTCAGGGAAACAAAAAGGGCGTTTATGTCGGTCTTGCGGTTGGCTTTACCATTTGGTTGATCACATTGATGAGCCAAACCGACATGTTAGCAGGCAACGCCAGCAGTAACTTCTTGATTTGGCTTATCACACCACCGGAGATGCTAAGCCAGTCTAATATTGCGGTTTCCGACTGGGGAATGATTCTCAGCGTAGCGGCGAATACCGCCTGTTTTGTCGTGGTTTCTTTAGCCACTCGCCCAAGCCTAAGTGAGCGCTTACAATCGGCTTCCTTTATTGGTACACCATTGCCAGAAAGCGAAAATATGAGCCTGTACCAGAGCCGCGTGACCGTGGCTGAGTTGGAGATGCTTGCTTCTCGTTTTGTTGGACGATCGCGAGTGAAGGTCGCTTTCCAGGCTTATTGGAGCCAGCAGCGTGAAGAGCTGATGCCGAACCAGCAAGCACCGTCTTCATTGATACGGCATACAGAGCGTGTATTGGCAGGCGTATTTGGTGCTTCTTCTGCAAAGTTAGTACTTACTTCTGCTCTACAAGGTAGGAATATGCAGTTGGAAGAAGTGGCGACCATCGTCGATGAAGCCTCTGAACTGTACGATTTCAGCCGAGGATTACTGCAAGGGGCGATTGAGCACATCGGTCAGGGTATCGCGGTAGTCGATAAGCAATTACGGCTGGTGGCATGGAACCAACGTTATCTCGAGTTATTTGAGTTTCCTCCCGGTCTAATTCAGGTTGGTCGTCCGATCGCGGATGTGATTCGCCACAATGCGGAGCAAGGGCTATGTGGCCCAGGTGATACAGATGACCATGTCCGTCGTCGGGTTTACCATCTTGAGCAAGGGACTCGACATACCTCTTCGCGTGTCCGCCCTGATGGACGAGTGATTGAAGTGCAGGGGAATCCGATGCCGGGTGGTGGCTTTGTTATGAGTTTTACTGACATCACCGTGTTCCGCGATGCCGAGCAAGCACTAAAAGAGGCAAACGAGACGCTCGAGGAGCGTGTACGACTTCGGACGCACGAGCTAGAGCTACTCAACAAACAGTTGGTGGCGGCGACACAACGTTCAGATTTAGAGTCTAAGTCGAAATCACGTTTTTTAGCCGCGGTAAGCCACGACTTGATGCAGCCGCTGAATGCTGCCAGGCTTTTTGCGTCTTCACTTTCTGAAGTAGCCAAAGACGATGAGGTGAAAAAGCTCTCCTCTCATATCGAAAGCGCGCTCGGAGCCGCAGAAGATTTGATTGGCGACTTGCTGGATATTTCTCGTCTTGAGTCGGGTAAGCTAGAAGTTCATGTATGCGGTTTTGCCGTGAATGATGTACTGGCAAACTTAAATGCCGAGTTCAGTGCGTTGGCAAAACAACAGGGTATTGAGTTCACCATGATTCCTTCGTCGTTGACGGTCAAGTCAGACCCCAAACTCCTGCGCCGAGTGGTACAAAACTTCCTCACCAATGCGTTCCGCTACAGCCCAAATGGCAAAGTGGCTTTGGGTGTTCGGCGTGTTAAAGGACGCGTGCGTATTGATGTCTGGGACAATGGTATGGGCATCGAGGAAGAGAAACAGCAAGAGATCTTTGAAGAATTTAACCGAGGATCTCAAGTTCGCTCGGATCAGGGATTAGGTTTGGGGCTTGCGATCTCGAAAGGGATATCACAGGTGCTGGGGCATGAAATTTCGATGCGTTCATGGCATGGCAAAGGCAGTGTTTTCTCGATCACGCTCGACAGAGCCGAGAGCGTGCAGGTTCTTAACACAGTGAAGATGCCAAGCAGTGCTCAGTATGAACTTTGTCACCTGAAAATTCTTTGTGTCGACAATGAGCCTGATATTTTGGTTGGCATGGAAAACTTATTGTCACGTTGGGGATGCGATACTCGTCTGGCCACCGACTTGGTCGGAAGTCTGCAAGCGTTGGATGGTGGCTGGGTACCTGATGTGATTTTCTCCGATTATCGATTGGATAACGGACGCACGGGATTAGAAGTGTTGCAACAGTGCCGCCTCCGCTTAGGTAATCGCTTTGAAGGTGTCATCATCAGTGCCGACCGTAACGACGATATGCTGGACGGGATTAAAGCGAATGGATTTAGCTTTATTGCTAAACCCGTTAAACCATTGAAGTTACGTTCGGTGCTAAACCGAGTTGCCTAGCTGTTATTTCAACAAGAGACCTCTGGCTGGAGGTCTCAGTATTGTTAGTTCGTACGTTACTCAGCGACACCGCCTTGTGTCAGCTTGGCCGGATTGAGCAGCCTTTTCAGAGTTGTGCGGTCTAAGTCAGTTTCTTCTTCTGCGACATCAATGATCGCTCGTCCTTGTTTATAGGCTTTTTTTGCTATTTCGGCGGCTTTCAGGTAACCGATCACCGGGTTAAGTGCCGTCACCAGAATCGGGTTCTTGGCTAATGCCACATCGAGGTTATCTTGCCTAACTTCAAACGTTGCAATCGCTTTGTCTGCCAATGCTGTGGCACTGTTGGATAATAGTTCGATACTTTCCAGTACATTATGAGCAATGACTGGTAGCATCACATTGAGTTGGAAATTACCTGACTGGCCTGCAATAGTAATCGTGGTGTCATTGCCTATCACCTGAGCACAGGCCATGGCAGCGGCTTCGGGAATGACAGGGTTGACTTTCCCCGGCATGATAGAAGAACCCGGCTGTAGGCCCTGTAATTCGATTTCACCTAACCCTGCTAGCGGACCGGAATTCATCCAGCGAAGATCGTTCGCGATCTTCAGGATCGCAACGGCTGCTGTTTTAAGTTGTCCGGATAGGGCAACGATCGCGTCCTGACTGCTGAGATTGAAAAAGAAATTCGGGCTGGATGAAAATATCACTTTGGTGGACTGAGATAGGTTATCCGTGAATAGCGCGGCAAAACGTGGATCGGCATTGATCCCTGTACCTACCGCAGTGCCACCTTGTGCCAAAGCTTTTATAGCAGGCAGAGTATGCTCTATTGCTTGTTTGGCATGCTCAATCTGAAACTGCCAGCCACCGAGCTCTTGTGAGAAGGTAATTGGCATCGCGTCCATCAGGTGAGTTCGGCCTGTTTTGACCACATCTTTTAAATCCTGCTGTTTAGTGCTCAGCGTATGGATAAGGTGGTTGAGCGCTGGGAGCAACTGTTTTTCGATCGATAGTGCGGTACTCACTTGAATCGCGGTTGGTACCACATCGTTACTGCTTTGACCCATATTGACGTGATCATTTGGGCTCACGCTTTCACCAAGGCTCTGGGAAGCCAGCGTCGCGATCACTTCATTGGCATTCATATTTGAGCTGGTGCCTGACCCTGTTTGAAAAACATCAATCGGAAATTGTTCCAGATGTTGCCCATCGATAATGGTTTGCGCTGCATTAACTATCGCATCGGCGATCTTACCTTCTACTAAGCCCAGTTGAGCATTAGTCAGTGCGGCGGTTTGTTTGATATGTGCCAGCGCATGGATGAAGCCTTTAGGCATGGTGTGCTTACTGATAGAAAAATTATCAACGGCACGTTGGGTTTGAGCTTGATAGAGAGCATCGGCAGGGACTTTTACTTCGCCCATGCTGTCTTTTTCGATACGGAAGTGAGTGGCCATGGCTGTATCCTTGATAATCAATAAGGAGTCTTTTAACAACCATAGATGATTTATTGGCGGATTGAGGACAAAAAAGCCGACGCATGAATAGAGGTATCGGCTTGGAGTAAGTGAGTTTTATCCCTACAATTCAGCTCAGCTTGTTATTTTCCGTTATTCGGTAAACAGGGTTTCGTATTTTACGAAGGCGGTTTGAGTCTCGCCGTAGTAAAGTGTTCCTTCTGATTGAATGACGACTCTTAACCAACTTTCTGCTGATTTTGGTCTAGGTAGGGTGATGTACCAGTTTTTACCTGCTTGATCGGCGGGTTTCATATCCACCGGTTTAGCGTTCTTTTCCTGGTTGGCAACCACAGAAACTTTTACGCCTTCCAGCGGATAAGCGGCATTCAGAGACAATTCTAAACGATCTTTTGTTAGTTTCTCTGAGCGAAACTTCACTTTAAAATCGCCATTTTCCATATCACATAGACCACTGGTGTAGCGACAATTTGACTTGCTGGCCAATTTATAACTTTCACCTTCTTTCGCGGCATGAGGCTTTTCACTTAATGCCATATCGGTACCGAAGTAGGCAATTAACGATAGGATCGGAGCGATTAACAGAGCAATAATTAAGTGCTTGTTTTTGAACATCTTGGCTTCCTTGCAACGACAGATTTCTAAATAGTAACTGAAAAATTAGAATAAAAAAGCCCCGGACAGATGTTTCCAGACGGGGCTTTGAGGTTGTAATTATAATTAGTGATCGACAGCTTCGCCTGCACCAACTGGAACACGTACGTGTTCAACCAGATCTTTTACTTCTTGAGGTGTTTCATCAGTGACTTTCGATACAGCAAACGCGACAGCAAAGTTGAAGAGTGCACCGATTGCACCGAATGCATTAGGCTCAATGCCTAGGAACCAGTTACTGCCCCAGCTTTCTAGGTAAGTCCAATCAGCAACAAACAAAATGCCTTTGTGTTGGAATACGTAGAAGAGTGTAATACCGATACCCGCGATCATACCTGCGATTGCACCTTCCTTGTTGATGGTCTTGCTGAAGATGCCCATCATTAGCGCTGGGAAGATTGAGGACGCTGCGAGACCAAAGGCCAGTGCCACGGTACCTGCCGCAAAACCCGGAGGGTGTAGCCCTAGGTAACCCGCCGCAGCGATAGCCACCGCCATGGAAATCCGGCTGGCGAGCAGCTCTTTCTTCTCGGAAATATTCGGGTTGATAATACCTTTGATTAAGTCATGGGATATCGCGGACGATATAGCCAACAACAGACCCGCAGCGGTTGATAATGCAGCCGCCAAGCCACCTGCCGCAACCAATGCGATTACCCAGTTTGGTAGTTTAGCGATCTCTGGGTTTGCCAGTACCATGATATCGTTATCTACACGTAGCTCGTTAGTAGCAGCATTTGAAGTGTATTGGATGTTGCCATCGCCGTTCTTATCGTCAAAACCTAGCAGACCCGTTGTTTCCCAGTTTTTGAACCAAGCTGGACGTTCGTCATAAGCGAGGTGCTGACCAGGTGCTGGGTTAACCGTATTCATAAGGTTTAGACGTGCCATTGCTGATACTGCTGGAGCGGTAGTGTAAAGAATAGCAATGAAAATTAGCGCCCAACCTGCAGATGTACGTGCGTCACGAACCTTAGGCACCGTAAAGAAACGGATGATTACGTGTGGCAGACCCGCTGTACCGATCATCAGTGACATGGTGTAAACAAACATGTTTAGAGTGTCGCCGCGAACCTGGGTGGTGTATTCACTAAACCCGAGTTCGGTCACCACCTGATCGAGCCGATCCAGCAGATAGACGTCGGTTCCCGCCATGGTACTACCAAGCCCAATTTGTGGAATCGGGTTACCAGTTAGTTGCAGAGAGATAAAGATTGCAGGGATAGTGTAAGCAAGAATGAGTACGCAATATTGAGCAATCTGCGTGTAAGTAATACCTTTCATGCCGCCAAGTACAGCGTACATGAATACGATACACATACCGATCAGTAGACCTGTTGAGTAATCAACTTCCAGGAAACGACCGAATGCAACGCCAACGCCTTTCATCTGACCAATAACGTAGGTTACCGATGCGATGATCAGACACACAACCGCTACGACGCGTGCAGTGTTCGAGTAGAAGCGCTCACCGACAAACTCAGGCACGGTAAATTTACCGAACTTACGTAGGTAAGGAGCAAGAAGCAGAGCAAGCAGCACGTAACCACCAGTCCAACCCATTAGAAATACAGAACCACCGTATCCCATGAAGGCAATCAGACCTGCCATCGAAATAAATGAAGCCGCTGACATCCAGTCTGCTGCTGTCGCCATACCGTTCGCGATTGGGTTTACACCACCACCCGCAACATAGAACTCTTTGGTTGAGCCAGCGCGCGCCCAAATTGCAATCCCGATGTACAGGATGAAGGTTGCACCAACAACCAGGTAGGTAATAGTTTTCAAATCCATCTGAGTGACTCCTTACTCATCTACGCCGAATTCACGGTCGATTTTGCGCATCTTCCACGCGTAGTAAAAAATAATACCCAGGAAGGCGTAGATGGAGCCTTGTTGAGCGAACCAGAAACCAAGTTTGTATCCACCTAGTTGAAATTGATTTAGTACATCGACAAATAAAATGCCGCAGCCGAAAGACACAACGAACCAGATGACCATTAGGCCAATCATGAGCTTCACGTTTTTGTCCCAATAGGCTTTGGCTTTTTCTTCACTTTCAAATGCCATTGCCGTCTCCTTACGATTAGTATTGTTGTTAAAAAAATGTTTCACCATGTACATTAGCAAGGTGTTGGCAAGAACTCTTTTCAACTTTAGTCGGGGCATGAAAAACAAAAAATGCCCGTAGAATGGGCGTTTAAAGAGATTGTGGGAGAGTTTTGTAATGTTAATGAGGTGTTAAATTAGCCTAAGGTCTAATGCGAAATGACACTATTCACCATTTATTTTTGCTGGCGTTATCTTTTCTTCATTGATTTCAGAAAACCTATGGTGATGATCACAATCCATTTGTTTACATAAAGTTTTCGTTGTAACTAGAGCGCTGAGACACAATAAAGCGGTAGACTAACGGTGTTACTTACGTTGGTCATAATTTTTATATTTGGGAGGGGGAATGGACGCAAACACCATTAACAGCTTTTTTCTTGTCGGTGCATTGCTGATTGCACTTAGCGTTCTTCTTAGCCCTGTCTCTTCTAAGTTGGGTATTCCCATTCTCCTTGTATTTCTTGCCGTTGGTATGCTGGCGGGGGAAGATGGTTTAGGTGGTATACTGTTTGATAACTTCTCGATTGCTTACTTGGTCAGTAACTTGGCCTTAGCCATTATCCTGCTCGATGGTGGTATGAGAACAAGAGTTGCAAGTTTCCGGGTGGCATTATGGCCATCGGTGTCATTGGCCACGCTGGGTGTGGCAATGACGACGCTCCTAACCGGGTTGATGGCTACCTGGTTGTTTGATCTGGATTTGCTGCAAGGCATTCTTGTAGGGGCTATCGTAGGCTCGACGGATGCGGCTGCGGTTTTCTCACTGCTCAAAGGGCGGAGTCTGAATGAGCGTGTGGGCTCGACACTGGAAATCGAATCCGGTACTAACGATCCAATGGCCGTCTTTCTGACCGTTACCTTAATTGCCATTTTGTCTAACTCGGGGGCGGAGTTAAGCGTTGGTTTTTTAGCACTGAGTTTTGCTAAGCAGTTTGGTATTGGTGCACTGCTTGGTTTCGCTGGTGGCTGGTTACTGTGGAAGATCATTAACCGCAATCAACTGCCAGATGGCTTGTACTCAATTTTGACCGTCAGTGGTGGACTGCTGATTTTTGCTTTATCGAATACACTCGGCGGCAGTGGCATCTTATCCATTTACTTGGTGGGTCTGCTGCTTGGTAATCGCCCAACACGCAGCCGCCACTCCATTCTGCATGTATTAGATGGCATGACCTGGTTAGCGCAAATTGGCATGTTCCTAGTCCTTGGTTTGCTGGTGACACCATCCAATTTACTTTCCATTGCCTTACCGGGGTTAGCGCTTGCCTTTGGGATGATTTTGTTTGCGCGTCCAATTTCAGTGTGGATAGGCTTGCTACCATTCAAAAGTTTTACGCCACGAGAAAAGTGGTTTGTCTCTTGGGTTGGTTTACGTGGCGCTGTGCCGATCATTCTGGCGGTATTCCCGATGATGGCCGGTCTTCCTGATGCACAACTTTACTTTAACCTCGCGTTCTTCGTTGTGATGGTCTCGCTAATTGTTCAGGGAGGTACTCTGACCAAAGCGATGACGCTAGCCAAAGTAGAATTACCCTCAAAACCAGAGCCGATTTCGCGAATTGGTGTCGAGGTCTACCCGACAAGTGAGTGGGAATTGTTTGTTTACAAGCTCAAGGCAGACAAGTGGTGTATCGGTGAACCTCTGCGTAGTTTATCTATGCCTGAAGGGACGCGTATCGCGGCTGTCTTTCGTCATCAGGAGCTGATGCACCCGTCAGGCAGTACCCGGCTCGAAGAAGACGATACCTTGTGTGTGTTTGCTCAAGAGAAAGATTTGGATGCACTGAGCCTGCTATTCAGTGAAGCGCCAGAAAAAGCCTCAATGACCCGCTTCTTCGGTGATTTCTTTTTGGATATTGAAGCAAGACTGTCCGATGTTGCCATGATGTATGGTTTGGATCTTGGTGAGGAGTCGCTGGATATCACACTGAGAAGTTTGGTGGAAGAACACTTGGGACCTACCCCGGTGCTGGGTGACCAATTTGAATGGCAAGGGTTACATTGGATTATTGCTGATGTGGTTGATCAGCAAGTCACCAAAGTAGGCTTACGCCTGCCTAGTGAGCAGGATGAAATGACGGAAGAAGAATAGCGATTAGCTATTCATTTCCGTTAACATGATGACGGCTTGAGTGCGATTCTTCACGCCCAGCTTGCGGAAAATCGCCGTCATGTGTGCTTTGATGGTGGCTTCTGATACATTCAGCTCGTAAGCGATTTGTTTGTTCAGCAAGCCATCTGACAACATCCCCAACACTTTGTATTGCTGCGGCGTCAGCGTAGCAATTTTCTCCGCTAAGTCGCTACATGCGGCATTATTGGTGATCAGACCTTCTGGGAAATATGGGTCGCCGTTGAGTACCTGATTGATGGCATGAACGAGCTCACGCATATCACTTGATTTAGGGATAAAACCAAAGGCGCCGTGACTTTTTACCTGAGTCACGATAGCAGGCTCTTCACTGGCTGAAACGACAACAACGGGTAGATCTGGGTATTCGGCACGCAGATGAATCAGTCCTGACATACCATTTGCCCCAGGCATCTTGAGATCCAACAGCACTAAGTCTGGCTCCTCTTCCCTCTCCAATAACGCGAGCAAGGCATCGAGCGAGTCAGCTTCGAGCAAATTGGCACCACTCACCGCCATGTGTACCGATTGGAACAAAGCATTGCGGAAGAGAGGATGATCATCAGCGATAATGATGGTGTAGGTCGAATCCATGACGTTAAACACTTTTGACTATTTGGTTAAATTTATTATTGTCCAGCTTTGAGATGGTGGACAATATTTATTCGCTAAAAGTCTGAACTAAATCGAATTTTATTAGAGAAAATGCATATAACCATCATTTTATCTTTTAATTTTGTGCAATAAAAAACGCCAGTGATGGCCACTGGCGTTTGAATTTCGTAAATCAGAATTGATTAATGTGTTCTAAAAAAGGCTCTGCCTGCATAAAACCCGTTAAGCGAGCGTTTGAAACGTGCTTTCCTTTGTTGTCCCAAAATTCAATCGTTGGTAAACCAAGGACATTCATACGCTTGAGTAATTCGATATCTTGAACCTGATTTTTGGTCACGTCGGCTTGCAGAAGAACAAAGTCTCGCAGTTTTTCTTCGACTTTTGGCGCATGGAAGGTGTACTTCTCAAACTCTTTACATGCCACACACCAGTCCGCATAAAAGTCGAGCATAACGGGTTTACGCGCCGCTTTTGCCAGAGCAAGTTGTTCTTCTAGCTCTGCGACATTTGCTATCCGTGTGAAACTAACACTGGCTTGCTGAGCATGGGTTTCGTTGTTACCAAACCAATAATTCAGTGCAGGTTGTGCGGAAGCGAATAATCCCAGAACGGCAATAATCCCAACGGCACTCTGTTTCCAGCCGCCAAACTCCAGGCTATTTTTTACATGATACAGCCAGCCAAAAGCAGCCACACCCAGTGCAGACCAAAGTATCGTCGACCACATCTCAGGTAATAGACGCTCAAGCAGGAAGATAGGTGCTGCGAGCAGAATGAACCCGAACAGCGTTTTTACGCGATCCATCCAGTTACCCGCCTTCGGCAGCAGTTTATTGCCGAAGACTGCCACCAGAATCAGCGGGATCCCCATACCCATGGCGAGTGCGTACAGAGCGATACCACCGGTTAACAGGTCACCACTTTGCGCCACGTAAAGCAGAGCTCCAGAAAGCGGCGCAGTGGTACATGGTGAGCATACCAAACCGGAAATAGCCCCCATCACAAACACGCCAGCACCGCTGCCACCTTGCTGTTTGTTACTTAGATTATTCAACCAGGTTTGCACACCGCTTGGGAGTTGCAGAGAATACAAGCCAAACATCGACATCGCCAAAGCGATGAATAAGACACTCAAACCGATGAGTACATACGGGTGCTGCATTGCGGCTTGGAACTGCATACCGGCTGAGGCAACGACCAGACCAAGCAGGGTATAAGTCAGCGCCATGCCTTGTACGTAAATAAACGACAGGCCAAGTGCACGTCGTTGGCTGAGTTTTCCGCTACCAAGCACAATGCTGGTCAGAATCGGGTACATAGGCAGTACGCAAGGAGTAAAAGCAAGGCCGACACCCAAAGCTAAGAACAGCAATGGTGTCCACCAGCTGTCAGCTAGGTTGGCAGCCAGACTGTCTTGCTGCGTAACAGGTGCTGTTGGAGCTGTGCTTGTTACTTTTGGTGTAGTTTGCGCTGTTTGTTTTGTGCTTGATTCTTGTGGTGTAGTGGTCGCTGAAGAACTTATTGATGACGAAAATGCATTGATAGGAATGACACGAGTTTCGGGTGGGTAGCAGAATCCGGCTTTAGCACAGCCTTGATACTGGACGATAACGCGTGCACCTTCTTGCCAATCTGAAAGCGGTACGTTAACAAACAGAGGTATAGTGTAGATATGTACCTCACCAAAAAATTCATCGCTGTGTGGTGTACCGGGCTCCATGTCTAACTCACCAAGCGTGACGTTTTCTCCGGATACCGACAAACGTTCCTGGTACAGGTAGTAGCCATCACGTACCTGCCAGTCGAGCATCAACTTGTCATCTTGCTGATGAAAATTAAACGGAAAGGCCTGGTCGACAGGCACAAAGCTATCGCTGTTGTTACCGAAGTTGTTGTTCTGACTATTGTTAAACTGGTCTTTGCCAAATAGGGCAAGAGAAGGTGCAGAAAAGGTCATCAACCCTAAGAGTAATAAGGAAAGTAATGCACGCATAAAATGTTCAATTCGTCTTAGATAATTGCCGTAAGTGTAACTCAATCAGACCTGCTGACTAACCCATAAGTTTCATCAAAGTGAAGATTTGTTAAGCAAACTGTTCAATTTCTGGCAATAAAAAAAGGAGCCGAAGCTCCCCGAGTAAGACTCTGTTTCTGCTAGATCAGCAGGCCACCGAAGATGAAGCCTAATGTAACCGCTGAAGCGATGGTTGCGACACCTGGAAGGAAGAACGGGTGGTTGAACACATACTTACCAATACGTGTTGAGCCTGTGTCGTCCATCTCAACCGCAGCAAGTAGCGTTGGGTAAGTTGGTAGTACGAACAGTGCACTTACCGCCGCGAAGGATGCAACTGCAGTCAGTGGTGCGACACCGATAGCCAATGCTGCCGGCATCAGTGCAACGGTCGTTGCGCCTTGTGAGTAAAGCAGCATGGATGCGAAGAAAAGTACTAGCGCAAGCATCCATGGGTAATCTGCAAGTAGTGCACCAGCCACTTCTTTAATGCCGTCAACGTGCGCATTAACGAATGTAGAGCCTAGCCATGCCACACCAAGTACACACACACAAGCCGTCATACCAGAACGGAATGTTGCCGCTGCTGGAATTTTGCTAGCGTCGAGCTTACAGCTCATTACGATCGCTGCAGCTGCGGCTAGCATGACGGTCATGATTGCTTCGTTACGGCCTAGCGCAGGGTTCTCGATGAGACCTACTGAACCAGAGATTGCCGCTGCGTAGCACACGACGAATGCGATAGCGCCAAGGAAGATAAAGGTTGCTTTCTTCGCTGTTGGTAGAATCTCGCGTTTTTCTTCAGTATTGAGTTTGATGAGGCCATTTTCCAGACGATGTTGATATTCAGGATCGTCTTTTAGTTCACTGCCCATGAAGTTCGCAATGAACGCACCGACCATACAAGCGATGAACGTGGTTGGAATACACACAGCGAGTAGAGTGAGGTAATCGACGCCAAATGGAGCAAGCATGGCTGCGAAAGCGACCACAGCCGCAGAAATTGGAGACGCTGTGATGGCGATTTGCGATGCGACAACGGCGATAGACAAAGGACGAGAAGGACGAACGCCCTGACCTTTAGCCACCTCGGCAATTACTGGCAGAGTTGAGAATGCGGTGTGACCAGTACCCGCCATTAGTGTCATTATGTATGTCACGATTGGCGCATAGAAGGTGATGCGTTCGGGGTGTTTACGCAAAAAGTTTTCGGCAACTTGCACCATCCAGTCCAGACCACCTGCAACTTGCATTGCTGCAATCGCGGTAATCACTGACATGATGATCAAAATTACATCAACAGGGATGTAAGCCTGGCTAGTAGGAACGCCTAGGATCAACGACAATGCAATGACGCCCGCACCACCGGCAAAACCGATGCCGATACCGCCGATTCTCGCTCCCAAATAGATAAAGAGCAGAACCACGAAGAGTTCGACCATGACCATTATAGATACCTCTTTAGTTTGTATAGATTCTGATTTTTTGAACACTCAGGAACAGGAGTAAATGTTCAGAGAATCAGAGCCGAAGAGCTACGGTATTAAAAAGCTTAGAAAAAGTATGGTTAACCGTACGGAACCCTAAAAAGGGGCCTTATAGGCCCCTAGGGAAGATGACTTACTCGTAGCGTTTCGCTTTGTAAGTTGGATGCATGAAGTTTTCAACAGTTAAGATTTCGTCAAGTTCTTCTTCTGTTAGCAGACCGCGCTCTAGCACGACTTCACGAACACTCTTACCGGTTTCCGCACAAATCTTACCGACGATGTCGCCTTCATGGTGACCAATGTATGGGTTCAGGTAGGTCACGATACCGATGGAGTTGTAAACGTAGTTCTCACAGATTTCTTTGTTCACTGTGATGCCATCGATACATTTATCACGCAGATTAATGCACGCATTTTGTAGCAGTGAGATGGACTCAAACATGCTTTGCGCGATAACGGGTTCCATTACGTTTAGCTGTAGCTGGCCACCTTCTGCAGCGAAAGATACCGTGTTGTCGTTACCCAGTACTTTAAAACATACTTGGTTTACGACTTCAGGGATCACAGGGTTCACTTTCGCAGGCATGATAGATGAGCCGGCTTGCATTTCAGGAAGGTTAAGTTCATTCAGGCCAGCACGTGGGCCTGAAGAAAGTAGACGCAGGTCGTTACAAATCTTAGACAGTTTCACGGCTAAGCGTTTTAGTGCACTGTGCGTCATCACGTAAGCACCACAGTCTGACGTCGCTTCGATAAGATCTTCCGCAGGAACCACATCCAGACCTGTCACATCAGCCAGGTGTTTTACAGATAGCGATTGGTAACCTGTTGGTGTGTTCAGGCCCGTACCGATAGCGGTCGCACCTAAGTTAATTTCTAGCAGTAGTTTTGATGTGTAGTCCAGAGCACGAATTTCTTCGTTTAATGTTACCGCCCAAGCGTGGAACTCTTGACCAACCGTCATTGGTACCGCGTCTTGTAGCTGAGTACGACCCATTTTAAGCACATCTTTGAACTCAATCGCTTTAAGTTCGAATGCGCCTTTCAGGTACTCAATCGCTTCCATCAGCTTGTGTACGCTGTTGTAAACCGCAATACGGAAGCCGGTAGGGTAAGCACAGTTAGTTGACTGACTTTTGTTTACGTGATCGTTCGGGTTAACGAATTCGTACTGGCCTTTCTCTTTGCCCATGATTTCAAGAGCAACGTTGGCGATGACTTCATTGGTGTTCATGTTGACAGAAGTGCCAGCGCCACCTTGGAATACGTCTGAAGGGAATTGATCCATGCACTTGCCTGTTTCCAGGATCAGATCACACGCTTCGATGATGTAGTTGGCAACGTCTTTTGGAATCGCACCAAGTTCTTTGTTTGCTAGTGCTGCGGCTTTCTTTGTCATCACCATGCCACGTACAAATTCTGGTACGTCAGAGATGGTTACATTTGAGATGTTGAAGTTTTCGATGGCACGTAGGGTGTGAATACCGTAGTACGCATCTGCAGGGACATGACGTTGACCTAATAGATCTTCTTCAATGCGAGTGGCTGAGTTAACTGCTTTTTGAGCATCAGATAGAGTAGCCATAACAGGATCCTTAGATGATAATTCTAATAATATGGTTGAGTATTAGCCTATTCTGCAATCTAGAATCCATTCATCAGAATTTTGGGCTGGAAAATCCGTCCTGACTTATGTGGCACATCATACTTTACCTAGCACATAAAAATAGTAACTAGATCACCTTTTTGGTTTTTTATGCGTCAATAGTTTGCAAAGTATGAACGGGTTATTGCCTTGGGTTTCAGGCGAAGATTTTTACTCTTCATATTTGCTGATTATTGTGAGTTGTATCGTGCCAACAGAAAGACATCATTTAACCCATATGAAGGGCTGAACACGCTTTTTTACAACGATTCGTTTGAGCTTGGTTAGCTTTTACCATTACACTGAATTAAACAAAGGAGGGCGTGTGTTTCCTATCTTATTATTGGCGTTTATTTTTGTTCCGATCATCGAAATCGGCTTGTTTATTCAGGTGGGCGGATTTTTAGGCCTGTGGCCGACCATTGCGTTGGTGTTGATCACGGCGGTAGTGGGGGCGTCTTTGGTGCGTAGCCAGGGCATTCAGACTCTGATGTCAGTGCAGGGGCGTCTTGAGCAAGGTGAAATTCCTGCTCAACAGATTTTCGAAGGTGTCATGCTAGCGGTAGCTGGTGTATTGCTATTAACTCCGGGCTTTATGACGGATGCGCTTGGTATGTTGGTGTTACTGCCTGCGCCTCGCGCTGCAATTGCAAGATACCTGATGAGTAAGATGGTGGTAAAAACGGTTCACGGTGGTTTTTCTGGTCAGCAGGGGCCATTTGACGACGAGCCTTTCCGTCGTGGTCCATTCGATTCTCATTCGGACAATGGCAACACCTTCGAAGGTGAATACGAGCGCAAAGACGACGATGATGATCGTAATGACCGAAATAAGCTCAACTGATCAACAATCAGTTCCAGCAGAAAACAAAAGGGCGCATCAAGTGCCCTTTTCTGTCTCTTTACTAAGCGATTATTGAGCACCTTCAAAGCCCATCTGACGCCATGCTTCAAAGGCAATAATAGCGACGGCATTCGACAAGTTCAGGCTTCGGGCATCTGGCATCATAGGAATACGAATGCGTTGTTCCATTGGTAAGCTTTCAATTACCTCTGCTGGTAAGCCGCGCGTTTCCGGACCGAATAGCAGCACATCACCCGCTTGATACTGAGCATCCACATGGTGACCTGTTGTCTTGGTTGTACAAGCGAACAGGCGGTAGTTACCTTGTTTTTCTTTTTCTAAATAATCCAAGAATGCCTGATAGTTTTTATGACGCGTCACGCGAGCTAAGTCATGATAATCCAAGCCCGCTCGGCGTACTTTCTTTTCTTCTAAATCGAAGCCTAATGGTTCAATCAGATGCAGATTCGCACCACAGTTGGCACACAGTCGAATGATGTTACCGGTATTCGGCGCAATTTCAGGTTCGTATAAAGCGATATCAAACATGGTATAGAAATAGAGTTAGTCAAAAGTGGGAGGCAGTATATACCTTAGCTGCGATTGGGGTATATACCCAAGTATTGGCTTAGTTGCGGAAGTGACAGCAACAGGAAGTGAGTTACCATTTAATCGTATTGATAAAAAGTAAACCCTCCAGGGCAGAGGGTCACTTGGCCAATAGATTGTGGTGGGTTTTGATTACTGACTTAAAGGCAAGGTAATCGTCATGCGCAAACCACCCAGTGGACTGCGACTGGCGACAATCGTGCCGCTGTGTTGTCGTATGGCACTTTCGGTGATCGTCAGCCCTAATCCTGTTCCTCCAGAGTGTCGATCGCGAGCAGTAGAAACGCGATAAAATGGACGGAAAATCGCTTCTAATTCCTCATCCGGTACTCCTTCACCGTTATCATCTACGGTGATGTGCAGGGTGTTACCTTGCGTTTCTACGTTAATTTCAACCTGATCTTTCCCATAATAAATAGCGTTGCGAATGATGTTTTCCACCGCACTCATCAGCAATTTAGGGTTTCCGGAAATACTGCCTTTAGGTAGCGGCGAATAACGCAATTGTTTACCCATTTGTTCCGCTTCAAATTGAGTGTCTTTAATGATCTCTTCCCACAAGCTTTGAATCGGTTGCGTTTCGCGTGTCATGTGGCTATTTGCCTGCATACGAGACAGTTCCAGTAACTCACTGATCATTTGCTCAAGTCTTTGAGCCTCGGTATCAATCCGTGTTAGCTCTGGACTCTCTCCCTGTTTACGTGTGGCTAATGCACTGGCCATGCGTAGGCGAGTGAGCGGTGATCGCAGCTCATGAGAAATATCCGACAATAAACGCTGTTGACCGGATATCATCTGATTTACTGCTTCGACCATTTGGTTGAAACTGCTACCTGCCTGACGAAACTCTGAAGTGCCTTTCTCCAGGGTGGGATCAATCACAAACTCTCCTTTAGCTACACGCTGTGCGGCGGCTTCAAGTCTGCGTGCAGGCTGACTCAGTGCCCATGCCAACCAGAGCAGCAGAGGGGTACTCGCCAGCATAACAGCCAGTAATAACTGAAGCGGGTGATCAAACAGTCTCAGTAGCAGTGGTGGTGGCTCATTCCATTTAAAGCCAACGTACATCAACAGGTCAGAGTCGGCCAAGGTAATGGGTACAGGACCAGCAATCATATATCGGCCATAGAGCTTTTGTTTCGGTTGGTTATTGTCTTCAATAATTGAAACAAAGTTCTGCATGGCCCGCATTTGAAAATTATTGCGGTGGTCCGTGGTTAATATTTTGCCGTTATAGTCAGAAAAGAACATTCGTGGTCGAGGGTCGTTTTTATTTTGCCGATGTCCTTCGATACGAAACAGGATGCGGCCAAGATCGGTCTCTTTACTGTATTGTTTTTGAATGTCATCACGCAGTTCTTGCATACGCTGATAGGGGGCGTTTGGAATATCACGAGGTTTACGTGGATCCAAATGCGGTAGTGATAGCACAGCAATTAACACCAACAGCATGGTGAACCAAAAGATGGCAAATATACGTCCATACAAGCTGTTAATGTTTGGTAGTCTGATGCGTGAAAATCGGCTCATTAATCTTCCTCAAGCAACATATAGCCTCGACCACGCAATGTCTTAATACGTGGCTTGCCATTACTTTGGTCGGGTAATTTTTTGCGTAAGTTAGAGACGTGCATATCAATCGCGCGGTCAAAAGCGGCGAGTCGTTTGCCAAGTACATCTAAACTCAGTGTTTCTTTCGTCAGCACTTGCCCAGGGTGTTGTACAAAGTGTGTGAGCAGAGCAAACTCTGTTGCGGTTAAATCAAGAAGTTGCTGATCGCAATAAGCTTCTTGTTTGCCTGGGTAGAGACAAAGTTCTTGATATTCAATGCAGTCGCTGCTTTTGCTGTCCTTTTGTGCCGATCTGGTACGACGTAAAATAGCGCGAATGCGAGCCAGCAATTCGCGATCACTAAAGGGTTTCGGTAAGTAGTCATCAGCTCCAAGTTCTAAGCCAATCACTCGGTCAATTTCTTCGCCTTTGGCGGTCAGCATGAGTACGGGAGTTTCCCAGTTTTCGCGTAAACGCTTTAATGTTTCCATGCCGTTGAGTTTGGGCATCATGACATCCAGCAAAATCAAATCAACCTCACTCGTCACGGCAGCTAAACCCGCTTCTCCATCATTCGCTTCACTGACTTCAAAGCCTTCAAAACTGAGCACTTCTTTTAACAGGCTAGTGAGTTCGATATCGTCATCAATCAAAAGAATGTTTGCCATTTAGGGACCTATCATCAATTACCGTTTGTTTAATACTACATTGGAATGAGGGGTGACAAAGAGTATAAAAATCACTCTTTACGAATCTTTACGCTCCCTATACGTCACTTTACCTAGCACGTCCTATTCTATACTCAAGCGCTGGGAGAACAGCCCAGAAGAAGCAATCAGATATATGAGGAATCAAATTATGAAATCTGCAAAAAAAATTGTCTTAGCTGCCGTTGTTCTACCACTGACTCTTGGTGCAGCAGGTGCTTTTGCTTATGGTGGTAAAGACCAGCAAAAAGGACCTCGTGACGAATGTGGTCCGGGTATGGATCGCGGTATCATGCGTCAGATGAACCTGACTGAAGCGCAGAAAGACCAATTACAATCTTTCCGTGATGCCAATCGCTCAGAGATGAAAGGTAAAAAAGCAGGAGATCGTGATGCTCGTAGAGCGGAACGTCAAGCTTACCATGCCAAAATGCAAGCTCTCGTGCTGGCGGACAACTTTGATGAAGCCCAAGCAACTGCGTTAGCCAAAGAAATGGTAGAAAAACAAACTGAGCGCCGTGTAAAAATGCTGGAGAGAAAACACCAGATGTTGAGTGTATTGACTCCTGAGCAAAAAGAAGAGTTTGTGAAATTGCAAAACGAACGTATGCAACAGTGTGGCGACAGAATGCAAAAACGCATGAGTAAACCGAACAGCAACTAACCGTCACACCGAAATAATCTTAAGAGGCTGCCAATGGTAGCCTCTTTTTTGATCTGGCTATTTCATACTCATTCAATAATTATCAAGGTATACTCTGGATATGGTTTGAGTTAACTCTTTGATTATGAAACATCAATATGCACGTTTAGTAACGACCGCTGCATGGACAGCGACAATTGCGGCAACGCTTTTATTATTGGTCAAGGTCATCACTTGGTGGGTGACGGGCTCGGTCAGTCTATTGGCCTCTCTTATTGACTCTATGTTGGACATTGCCGCATCGGTGGTGAATTTAGTTGTGGTTCGTTATGCCTTGCAGCCAGCAGACAGAGAGCATACTTTTGGCCACGGTAAGGCTGAGTCATTAGCTGCACTGGCCCAGGCAATGTTCATATCCGGTTCGGCAGTGTTTTTGATCCTCAACGGGGTCGATCGTTTCTTCCGTCCTCATGCCTTGCATGCTCCCGAGTTGGGGGTTTATGTTTCATTGTTTGCTATGGCAGTGACACTCGGTTTAGTGACTTTTCAGAAATATGTTGTGCGGATGACAGGTAGCCAAGCGATTGCTGCGGATTCTCTTCACTATCAAACCGACCTTTATATGAATGCGGCCATTATGGTTGCGCTTGGATTAAGTTATTTTGGCGTCACACAAGCAGATGCGGTATTCGCGATTGGTATTGGTCTGTTCATTCTTTACAGCGCTGTCAAAATGGTGAATGAAGCGACTCAGACTTTACTGGACAGAAAACTGCCGGATACAGAGTTAGAAGAAATCCGCAACCAGTGCCTGAATGTTAAAGGGGTGAGAGGGGTTCATCAACTACGAACTCGAATGTCCGGGCCGACGCGTTTTATTCAGTTGCACTTGGAGCTAGACGACGACTTACGTTTAATCGAAGCCCACTATATTGCTGATAAAGTAGAAGAAAATTTACTGTCAGTGTTCCCTGAAGCGGATGTGCTGATCCATCAGGATCCGATATCTGTGATATTTGGACCAGAGAAAGAACAGAAACAACAAGATTGGTAGCGTTCGAAAAATCGCAAAGCGTCTGACGACAAACAGGCGCTTATTGTCTATCTTTCCATCAATAGGTTTTAAGAATCCTGATACTGATGTGAATCAACGAAGTTGCAAACAGAAGCTGTAATACTCTTACATAAGTAGAAAAGTTACATAAAAATGTGTGTTTTCATTGGTAATCCGGTATAGGAAATGTAACATAACGAACAGTTCTGGATTATGCAGGTTGCTTGGTGACAAGGGGCCTAGAAGAAAATTAAATAAATTGATTGCCAAAGATCGAGGGTGAGCATGATTAAGAAGATCGGTGTTTTAACAAGTGGCGGTGATGCACCTGGTATGAACGCTGCAGTACGCGGCGTGGTACGTACAGCACTTTCTGAGGGATTGGAAGTGTTTGGTGTGTACGATGGCTACCTAGGTCTTTATGAAGGCCGCATCGAGAAGCTAGATCGTTCTAGTGTTTCTGATGTTATTAATAAAGGTGGTACGTTCCTGGGTTCTGCACGTTTCCCTGAGTTCAAGGAAGTGGCAGTACGCGAAAAAGCTATTGAGAACCTGAAGAAACACGGTATCGACGCACTGGTAGTGATTGGTGGTGACGGTTCTTACATGGGTGCAAAAAAGCTGACTGAAATGGGTTACCCATGTATCGGTCTGCCAGGCACAATCGATAACGACATTGCGGGTACGGATTACACTATCGGTTACCTAACTGCACTAAACACCGTTATTGATGCAATCGACCGTCTACGTGACACTTCTTCATCTCACCAACGTATTTCAATTGTAGAAATCATGGGCCGTCACTGTGGTGACCTGACTCTGATGTCTGCTATTGCTGGTGGTTGTGAGTACATCATCACACCAGAAACGGGTCTTGATAAAGAGAAGCTAATTGGCAACATCCAAGACGGTATCGCAAAAGGTAAGAAACACGCAATCATTGCTCTTACTGAACTGATGATGGATGCCAACGAACTTGCACGTGATATCGAAACAGCAACGGGTCGCGAAACTCGAGCAACAGTGCTGGGTCATATTCAACGTGGTGGTCGTCCTACGGCATTTGACCGTGTTCTTGCTTCTCGCATGGGTAACTACGCGGTTCACCTTCTGATGGAAGGTCATGGCGGCCGTTGTGTTGGTATCCAAAAAGAAGAGCTTGTACATCACGATATCATTGACGCGATTGAAAACATGAAACGCCCAGTACGCAATGACCTGTACAAGGTGGCAGAAGAGCTGTTCTAAGTCGACTTGTGCTTAGCAAAAAATAAAAAACCGCAGAAATAGACTGCGGTTTTTTTGTCTCTGTTCTTCTAAGTATGACGGAGGATTGGGTTCGCTAAGAGGAAGGGCTGTATTCGACCAGCATTAACTTTCGCTCGCGAAGCGCAAACATGTAACCAAGTAAACCACCTAATATATTACCCACAGCAACACCAATAAATAACCCTTCCACGTCGTACAGGCGGCTGCCAATCCAAGCTGCTGGCAAGGTGAATACGAACAAGCGCATAAAGCTCCATTGGAAGGCGCGCAATGGTTTATGCATCGCATTCAATCCGCTCACTAATATCATCACAATACCTTGGAAACCGTAGCTGAACGGCACAACAAGCAGATAATGCCAAAGCAGGTTTTTTACCGCTTCCTCTTGTGAGAAAAGGGCAGCAAGAGGAATGCTCAATGGTACCATCGCCAGAAAAATCAACCCTTGAAACACGACCGCAAAACGCATACTGATAAACAGTCCGGCGAACGCGCGCTGTGGGTTGTTGGCCCCCAGGTTTTGCGCCATAAAGGGGGTCAGTGCCGAGGTCAGGGACATCAGTACTAGAAGGAGTATCGATTCAATTCGCTGAGCGGCCCCGTAAGCGGCAACCGCTGCGGTGCCGTGGCTTGACAGCAGCATCATCAAAATGGCACCAGACAGAGGAGTCATTGCCGTAGACAACGCAGCTGGTGTGCCAATTTTTAATGTTTGCTGCCAATCTTGTTTGAGCAGTTTCCACTGTGGTTGAGCGAGTAACTGTTCGCGCTTTATTAGTAAATAAAATGAGCCCAGCAATGCTCCCAACCAGCTGAAGGCACTTGCAATTGCAGCACCTTGAATTCCAAGCTCAGGGAAAGGGCCTAAACCGAAGATCAGTAATGGGTCTAATATTCCATTGATCAAACCCGCAAGCATCATGATCTTAGCCGGTGTTTTGGTGTCACCAGTTGCACGTATCGCACTGTTACCGGCCATTGGTATCACCAGCAATGGAATGGTGAGATACCAAATGTGCATGTATTGTTCGATGAGTGGCAGCAGATCGTCAGCCGCCCCCAGAAAACTAAACAATGGGCGGATCGTGATAAAACCGATTGATGATGCGATGGCAACGAGCAGTACCGCTAGCAGCAAGCCATGAGTAGTAAAGCGTGCAGCTTGCGTTGAATGCCCCTGACCAAGCAGTCGACCAATATTGGTCGAGAGACCCATACCGATCCCCATCGTAATGCAGTTGACGGCGAAGGTAACCGGGAAGGTATAGCTAACGGCGGCGAGGGCGTGAGTGCCGAGTAGCGAGATAAAGAACGTATCGACCAGATTGAACATCAGAATCGATATCAAGCCCACTGTCATCGGAACGGTCATCTTTCGTAGAGTTTCGGCAATGGGCGCGCTCAACAAACCATGTTTATCTGTGACTTGGTGTTCCGGCTTGTTCTTTTCCAGCATGTTTGACGTCTATCTGGTGGATAAACTGCAAGGATACAAGAAATCAGGAAGGTGAGCGAGTGCGCATTTCCTACGTAAACCGTTGCGATATTTTAACTAAATCACAAAAAAATCATGCTCGCCCCTTGGGATCGTTCGTTTGACCCCCTATATAGTGATCACGTGCCCCAAGTCGGGCAATTATCAAATAAACATGGAAATTTTCAGGAGAGACGACCAATGAACATTCGTCCATTACATGACCGAGTTATCGTTGAACGTAAAGAAGTTGAATCTAAGTCAGCTGGTGGAATCGTTCTGACTGGTTCTGCTGCGGAAAAATCAACTCGCGGTGTTGTTCTAGCTGTAGGCAAAGGCCGCATTCTAGAGAACGGCACAGTGCTACCGCTGGACGTTAAAGTTGGTGATACTGTTATCTTCGCAGAAGGTTACGGCACTAAAACTGAAAAAATTGACGGTAAAGAAGTGCTAGTGATGTCTGAAAATGACATCATGGCAATCGTTGAATAATAGCAATCATTGAGTAATTTTTTGCTCAGATTCAAAACGAAGTCGAACATAAAGAATTGTAGAAAGGAAATCAAAGATGGCTGCTAAAGACGTTAAATTTGGTAATGACGCACGAGTTAAAATGCTGGAAGGTGTAAACGTTCTGGCTGACGCGGTAAAAGTGACATTAGGTCCTAAAGGCCGCAACGTAGTTCTAGATAAATCTTTCGGTGCACCAACAATCACTAAAGATGGTGTATCTGTAGCGCGTGAAATTGAGCTGGAAGACAAATTCCAGAACATGGGCGCTCAAATGGTTAAAGAAGTAGCATCTAAAGCGAACGATGCTGCAGGTGACGGTACAACAACAGCAACAGTACTAGCGCAATCAATCGTAAACGAAGGTCTTAAAGCAGTAGCGGCGGGTATGAACCCAATGGATCTTAAGCGCGGTATCGACAAAGCAGTAGCAGCAGCCGTTGAACAGCTAAAAGAGCTATCTGTTGAGTGTAACGACACTAAAGCTATCGCACAGGTAGGTACTATCTCTGCGAACTCTGACGTAAGCGTAGGTAACATCATTGCTGAAGCAATGGAACGTGTTGGCCGCGACGGTGTTATCACTGTTGAAGAAGGTCAGGCGCTACAAGACGAGCTAGACGTCGTTGAAGGTATGCAGTTCGACCGCGGTTACCTATCGCCTTACTTCATCAACAACCAAGAAGCAGGTTCTGTTGATCTAGAAAATCCATTCATCCTTCTGGTTGATAAGAAGATCTCAAACATCCGTGAACTTCTACCAACACTAGAAGCGGTTGCTAAAGCATCTCGTCCACTGCTAATCATCGCAGAAGACGTAGAAGGTGAAGCGCTAGCAACACTAGTTGTGAACAACATGCGTGGCATCGTTAAAGTTGCGGCAGTAAAAGCACCAGGTTTTGGTGACCGTCGTAAAGCAATGCTACAAGACATCGCCGTTCTGACTGGCGGTACAGTGATTTCTGAAGAAGTGGGTCTAGAGCTTGAAAAAGTAACGCTAGAAGACCTAGGTCAAGCTAAACGCGTTGCTATCACTAAAGAAAACACAACTATCATCGATGGTATCGGTGAAGAAGCGATGATTCAGGGCCGTGTTACTCAGATTCGTCAACAAATCGAAGAATCAACTTCAGATTACGACAAAGAGAAACTACAAGAGCGAGTAGCGAAGCTAGCTGGCGGTGTTGCAGTAATCAAAGTGGGTGCAGCAACTGAAGTTGAAATGAAAGAGAAGAAAGACCGCGTAGAAGACGCGCTACACGCAACTCGCGCAGCGGTTGAAGAAGGCGTAGTCGCAGGCGGTGGTGTTGCTCTAATTCGTGCAGCATCTAAGATTGTTGACCTACAAGGTGACAATGAAGAACAAAACGTTGGTATCCGCGTTGCATTACGTGCAATGGAAGCGCCAATCCGTCAAATCACCAAGAACGCTGGTGCCGAAGATTCAGTAGTAGCGAACAACGTGAAAGCAGGCGACGGCAGTTACGGCTACAACGCAGCAACAGGTGAATACGGTGACATGCTAGAGATGGGTATCCTAGACCCAACTAAAGTAACTCGTAGCGCACTACAATTCGCAGCATCGGTTGCAGGTCTGATGATCACAACTGAAGCAATGGTGACTGATATGCCACAGAAAGACGGCGCAGGCATGCCTGATATGGGCGGCATGGGCGGTATGGGTGGCATGGGCGGCATGATGTAACTTGCTGCTTACTTTGTCGCTGTAACGTCTTATAGCGTAAAAGTAACTGACCCAACCAAGAAGAAGCCGAGGTTTTTACCTCGGCTTTTTTTGTGCTTGGTATTTGGAGCATTCGTGCTGTCGATATGTCATAGCGATGCTATTCGTAGCCTACACAGTGCAATGGAATAGTGCTTTTTAACGTGGGGTGAATTGCGTTTGTTTATCCAGATATTTGGTTGAACAGGACATTGTCATTGTGTGGGGCTGGTACAAAAAATACTTCCGAAAATAGTGAAATATAGTCAGCGTAGATTTTTTCTATTATAGTCAACTTGTTAAATATGACGTGCGAGTAACATTTTTTATCTCGATTAGTAGAAAATGAGTACGCATACGCTATGTTGTAAATAATGCTTAATATAACGGAGATTAGAATGAAAAAGCTTTTGACGTCTTTGGCAGTGGTAGCCGCTGTTGCATCACCTGTCGCTCTTGCTGATAGTACTCCCGTGATGTTTTCTACAATCGATCACACTAATGCGCCATCTCGCTCTGAAGTGGGCGGTGTGCGTCTAGCTGTTCTACATGGTCAGGTTAACGAAGTGAAAGGTGTTGATTTCTCCCTACTTGGGATGTCAGAAACCGATCGTACAACAGGTGTTAACTTTGGTTTGTTCTTCGGTGCAGCTAAAGTTAACCAAGAAATGAAAGGTGCTTCACTTGGTTTGGTTAACTGGAACCGCGGCCAAACAACAGGCCTAAACCTAGGTGCGGTTAACATTACGAACAATGTGAAAGGCCTTAACTGGAGTGCGGTGAACTACTCTGAAGGTTACACAATGGCGGATGTCGGTCTGGCAAGTATCTCGAAAAAGTCTAATTTCCAGCTAGGCTTCTTCAACATGACAGACCAAATTGACGGTATTCAAATCGGTTTGCTTAACTGTGCGGATAACGGCTTCTTGAAGTGTTTTCCACTGATTAACTTCGCGAAATAATCTTAAGTCATCGTAATAAGGTTGAGACAAAAAGATCCCGAACCGATGTCGGGGTCTTTTTATATTTCATGTTTTAGCTTATTTGATCAAGCGGGACGCTTACTCTAAGTGCAGATCCAGTGGTGTTTTACTTGGCCTGCCACCGATTTCTCGCGTAAGTTTTGGCACCAGATAACCAGACACACGTGTAATCACTTCACGCATGATCGTTTTTGCCTCCTCATCGGAAACAAAGTAGTGCGCAGCGCCTTGAACCTTATCTAATACATGTAGGTAATAAGGTAACACCCCCGCATCAAATAAGGCTTCACTCAACTCGACCTGGGCATCCACCGAGTCATTGACCTCTTTAAGCAGCACACTTTGGTTAAGTAGAGTCACACCAGCTTGTTTGAGTTTGAATAGCTGAGAGGCGAGTTCAGTACTCAATTCGTTTGCATGGTTGATATGAGTGACTAAGATAACCTGTAGGCGAGAGTCGCGAAGCATCTCGCATAGCTCATCGGTTATTCGCGCAGGGATTACCACAGGTAAGCGGCTATGGATACGAAGACGTTTGATATGCGGAATTTGTGCAATGCGCTCTATCAGCCACTGAAGCTCATCATCTTTCGCCATTAATGGGTCGCCGCCGGAGAAGATCACTTCGTTCAGCTCGGGCTGCTGCGCAATATAGTCGAGACTTTGAGCCCAAGCTTGTTTACCACTTTTGTTATCCTGATACGGGAAATGTCGACGGAAGCAGTAGCGACAATTGACCGCACAGCCTCCTTTAACAATCATCAGGGCACGATTACGATATTTGTGCAGCAAGCCGGGGATCTCGTTGTCTTGCTCGTCCAGTGGATCGCTCGAATAACCTTTATGTACCTCAAACTCTTCACTTAAAGGTAAAACCTGACGTAAAAGAGGGTCTTTGGGATTGCCTTTTTCCATCCTATCGACAAAACTTTGCGGTACACGCTGTGCAAACAGCTTGCGCGCAGCAAACCCGTCCTGCCATGGCGAGGGATCTATTTCCAGTTTTTCGAGCAATTTTGCAGGATCAGAGATCCCATTCGCCAACTGTTTGAGCCAGTTTTGCTCAACAGAATCGACTTTTCGGGTTATTATGTGCGGCATTGAATTTAGCTCTAAGAATGTAAGAGGAAAAAATGGCTACAGTTAGCACCAATGAATTTAAAGGCGGTCTTAAGTTAATGCTTGATAATGAGCCTTGCGTAATTCTGGAAAACGAATACGTTAAACCAGGTAAAGGCCAAGCGTTCAACCGCGTGAAAATTCGTAAACTTCTTTCTGGTAAAGTGCTAGAGAAAACATTCAAGTCTGGTGACACTTGTGAAGTGGCAGACGTAATGGATATCGACCTAGATTATCTATATTCAGACGGCGAATTCTACCACTTTATGAACAATGAAACGTTCGAACAGATCGCGGCAGATGAGAAAGCGGTCGGTGAGAACGCTAAATGGTTGGTAGAAAACAACACTTGTATGATAACGCTTTGGAACGGTAACCCAATCTCAGTGACTCCACCAAACTTTGTTGAGCTGGAAGTTACTGACACAGATCCAGGTCTAAAAGGTGATACTCAAGGTACTGGTGGTAAGCCAGCTACGCTATCCACTGGCGCTGTTGTACGTGTTCCGCTATTCATCGCAATTGGCGAAGTGATCAAAGTTGATACTCGTACTGGTGAATACGTAGGTCGTGTGAAGTAATTCACTTAAACGTATCTAATAAAAAGGTCGCTTCGGCGGCCTTTTTTATTGCCTGAACATTGGCTGTTTTAGGGACTAGTTATTAGGTGATAACCGGTTCTATTAGTAAATAGAACATGGGTGACCAAAAGCTTAAAGAGCAAAAAGATCATAGGTGTCCAAAAACATAAAAAGCTGGCATAAAGCCAGCTTTTTATGTTTATAACAGTATCTTAAATCATGAAGATAAAGATGACTGATAGTGCACTGATAAGGCCGGCGAACGCATAGCATGCCACTTTGCCCACTACACCAGTGTGGAACTTAAGATCGTGCATACCGTGGTGAACACGGTGCATTGCATGCCACATTGGCAGCGCCAGTGTACCGATGATAAACAGCGCACCAATGATGCTGGTCGCGAATTCAGATACTCGCTCGTAGCTCATTGCTTCTGCATCAAACACGCCGAGTGGTACAAGGATACCCAGTACAAGTACAGTAACTGGTGTGATCATCGCAAACCAAGTACCGCCAGCACCAAACAGACCCCACCAGATTGGCTCATCCGAACGTTTTGGCGCTGTGTTTACACTATAATTTGGTTTCATTGTTCAGCTCCTTACACCACGATGAGAACAATCAGTGAGATGAACGCAACGGCTGCCCACTGAGTCAATACGATGATCTTCTTATCTACAGGTTTACCTTTGAGGCGAATTGGCATTACCTGTGGCATCATGCTGAAGAAGGTTTGTGCGTGGAACAGGCTACCAAGTAGCGCTACGATGTTGATCGCGACGACGATTGGGTTTGCCATGAACTCTAACCAACCTTGCCAAGCTTCAGGGCCTTTCACTAGTGAACCCAGACCGAAAGTCAGGAAGATAGTAAATAGAATCAGCGGCAGAACGGTCGCTTCTCGAACCATGTAGAAGCGGTAGAACGGATGATCTTTCCACCAAGTGCGTTTTACTTCACGAACGTAAGGTTTACGATTACTCATCCTTTGCCTCCACTGTTTTGGCTGAACCATCTGGTTTCAGCATCGCAATTACGAAGTCCATAGAAGACTCTACTTTGCCTTGGTTTACTGCTGCTGCAGGGTCAACGCTCTTTGGACAAACCTCAGAACAGTAACCGACAAACGTACAACCCCAAGCACCATTCTCACCGTTGATCAGCTTCATACGCTCAGCTTTACCGTTATCACGGCTATCTAAGTTGTAACGGTGCGCCAAAGTGAGAGCTGCTGGGCCGATGAACTCTGGGTTGAGACCGAATTGAGGACACGCTGCGTAACACAGGCCACAGTTGATACAGCCAGCAAACTGCTTGTATTTCGCCATTTGCTCAGGCGTTTGTATGTTAGTGCCGTCTTCAGGCTTACGGTCGTTACCAATGATGTAAGGTTTGATTGCTTCAAGACGCTCAATAAACGGCGTCATATCGACGATCAGGTCTTTCTCGATCGGGAAGTTCGCTAATGGTTCGATCTTCAGACCATTTGGGTAGTCTCGTAAGAAGCTCTTACACGCTAGTTTAGGCACGCCATTGACCATGATGCCGCACGAGCCACAGATCGCCATACGACAAGACCAACGATAAGACAGGTCTTTGTCTAGGTTATCTTTGATGTAACCAATCGCGTCGAGCACAGACATCGTTTCATCGAATGGTACTTCGAAGGTTTGTAAGTGCGGTTCTGCGTCTTTTTCTGGGTCGTAACGCAGAATGTCTACTTTCTGGATGCGGTTTGCTGACATTATGCTTGCTCCTCTGCGTTCTTCGCTGCTTCTTCTGCTGCGGCTTTTTCGGCAGCTTCACCGTATAGACGCGCTTTAGGCTGAGACTTAGTGATAGTCACATCACTGTAATCGATACTTGGCGCTGAATCTGGCTGGTAGAAAGCAAGCGAGTGTTTAAGGAAGTTCACGTCGTCACGCTCAGTGCAGCCATCGTCTAGACGTTGGTGCGCACCGCGAGATTCTTTACGCAGAATTGCAGAGTGAACCATGGCTTCTGCTACTTCTAGGCCGTAACCGACTTCGATCGCGTAAAGCAGATCAGTGTTGAACACTTTGCCTTTATCTTTGATGCTGATGCGCTTGTAGCGTTGTTTAAGTTCAGTGATCTTATCGATGGTTGCTTGCATCAGATCTTCTTGGCGGTAGATACCACAGCCTGCTTCCATGGTGTGACCCATTTCGGTACGGATATCGGCCCAGTTTTCATCACCTTCTTGGTTCATTAGCGCTTTGATGCGTGCTTCTACCGCCTTCACTTGAGCGGCGATAGCGTCGTCGTTCCAGCCTTTGAATTCTGCGGCACGTTTCACCGCGTTTTCACCCGCTACGCGGCCAAATACCACGAACTCAGCTAGAGAGTTAGAGCCAAGACGGTTCGCACCGTGCAGGCCAACTGACGCACACTCACCAACAGCGAATAGGCCTTTAACACGAGTCTCACAGACACCATTCGTTTCGATACCACCCATGGTGTAGTGCACGGTCGGACGAATTGGAATTGGTTCTTTTGCAGGATCAACGTTGACGTAAGCTTTTGCCAGCTCACAGATGAATGGTAAACGCTCTTGCAGGTACTCCTCACCTAAGTGGCGAAGGTCGAGATGCACAACATCACCAAGAGGGTGTTTGATGGTGTTGCCTTTCTGTTGTTCATGCCAGAAAGCTTGAGAAACTTTGTCTCGCGGACCCAGTTCCATGTATTTGTTTTTCGGTTGACCCACTGGAGTCTCAGGGCCCATGCCGTAGTCTTGTAGGTAACGGTAACCGTTTTTGTTGACAATAATACCACCTTCACCACGACAACCCTCAGTCATCAGGATGCCCGTGCCAGGAAGGCCTGTTGGGTGGTACTGAACAAATTCCATATCACGCAGTGGAACCCCATGACGGTAAGCCATTGCCATACCGTCACCCGTTACGATGCCACCGTTGGTATTACAGTGGTAAACCCGTCCCGCACCACCGGTAGCAAGTACGACAGACTTCGCTTTGATGGTCACCAACTCACCTTCAGACATATGGATCGCAATCAGGCCTTGTACTTCACCATCATCAACAAGAAGATCCAATACAAAGTACTCATCAAAACGTTTGATGTTGCTGTACTTCATTGAAGTTTGAAACAAGGTGTGAAGCATATGGAAGCCGGTTTTATCCGCTGCAAACCAAGTTCGTTCAACCTTCATACCACCAAAGCGGCGAACGTTAACTTCCCCGTTTTCTTTACGGCTCCAAGGACAACCCCATTGTTCCATTTGGATCATTTCGCGGGTTGAGTTTTCTACAAAGTATTCAACGACGTCCTGTTCACATAGCCAGTCGCCACCGCCAACGGTATCGTTGAAGTGGTTGTCTAAGCTATCTTCATCCTTGATAACTGCTGCTGAGCCACCCTCCGCTGCGACTGTGTGTGAGCGCATAGGATACACTTTAGAAATCAGAGCAACTTCTAAATCAGGGTTTGCCTCTGCCGCTGCAATAGCAGTACGAAGACCAGCGCCGCCAGCGCCGATGACTGCGATATCTGTGGTGATAGTTTGCACAGTTATCCTCCAGTGAGTGATTGCGGAAATCCGCTTGTTATTGTGATAGTGAGGGGATCTCGAAGAGGAGTTCCCCAAAAGTAGTAGGGATTAGTTTAGTGGAGCTCTATGAGATAAATATTGATGTATTTAGGTTTTTTCTTTGGTAATGCACTTAAGAGCATAGAAATTATAGGTTATGTGATTGCAATCACGGCGAGATAATTTGTAACTTCTACCTCAAATTATCGAATGTTAATGGAGTGTTGTTTGTTTTTGGTGGTGTTGATAACAGGTTTTATAGTGAGTGTTGTTTTTGTTTTGTAGTACGAAAAAACTTGGCTTCAAGTTCCGTTATTCCAATGTGAAATTCGTTTCTCGTCGAAAAGAAAAAAGCATGTAGAATGTCAGCTTTAGCCGCTAACCCCCAAGCTTCGAGAGACTTGTTATGCAAACCAACTGGCAACCGACTGCTTCCATTGAACAACTTCGTCTACGTGCGAGGTTAATTGCCACTATTCGTCAATTTTTTGCCGAGCGACAGGTGATGGAAGTGGATACTCCTGCCATGAGTCACGCGACGGTGACGGATATTCATTTGCATACCTTCCAAACCGAGTTTGTCGGCCCTGGTTATGCTGATGGAAGCAAACTGTTTTTTATGACCAGCCCTGAGTTCCATATGAAACGTTTATTGGCGGCAGGCAGTGGTTGTATCTACCAGATCAACAAAGCATTTCGTAACGAAGAAAACGGCCGCTACCACAACCCTGAGTTCACTATGCTGGAATGGTATCGAGTTGGTTTTGACCATCATCAGTTAATGGATGAGATGGATGAGTTGCTACAGCAAGTGCTGAATTGTGGTGTAGCTCATCGCATGACTTATCAGCAGGCGTTTCTTGATGTTCTTGGCGTGTGCCCACTTGAAGGCTCAATGTCAGAACTCAAAGTCGTTGCTGGAAAACTGGGCCTCAGTGATATTGCCGATCCGGAAGATGACCGCGATACTCTGCTACAACTGCTGTTTAGTATTGGTGTCGAAAGTAAGATTGGTCAGGATTCACCAGCGTTTGTTTATGACTTTCCTGCATCGCAAGCGGCATTGGCAAAAATAAACCCTCAAGATAATCGTGTCGCCGATCGCTTTGAGGTGTATTTTAAGGGGATTGAACTTGCTAATGGTTTTCACGAGTTAGACAACCCTAAAGAGCAACTTGCACGTTTTGAGCAAGACAACGTAAAACGGCTGGAGATGGGCATAAAGCCTCAGCCGATTGATTATCATCTTATTGCAGCGCTCGAAGCGGGACTACCGGATTGTGCAGGCGTAGCGTTAGGCGTTGATCGACTTATTATGTTGGCATTAGGCTGTGATCATATTGATCAGGTAACAGCATTCCCATTCCCTATTGCATAAGGATATCTAATGAACCGAACGGTCGGGCGTTTGATTATTTGCGGTTTCGCTGCTGTCATCGCGTATTTATCGCTCAGCTCAGGAGAGCTGCAAAAATGGGGGGATTTTACTTACCTCGATAAGCTACAGCATTTAATGGCATACACGAGTTTTGCTTTTGTGGCCTGTTGTTGTGTTCGTCATTGGCGTCAACGTTGGACGGTGGCATTAAGTATTCTGTTGTTCAGCGCGATGATTGAATGGCTACAAGGTTATGTCGGTAGAGAAACCTCATGGTTAGATCTTGTAGCGAATAGCTCGGGGATTCTGACTGGTCTGCTATGTTACCGTATTTGGAGCCTCTATCGACCTAGGTTGGTGAAGTCGCTATACTCGATTCGTTAACGAAAAGGGAATACGATAATAATGAAAACGCGCGACAAAATAGTCTACGCGGCACTGGAGTTGTTTAACCAACATGGTGAGCGAAATATCACCACGAATCACATTGCCGATCACATCGAAATCAGTCCAGGTAATCTTTATTACCACTTTCGCAATAAGCAAGAAATCGTCCGCGAAATCTTTGCGCTTTATTCAGCAGAACTTTTAGAAAGATTTACCCCCCTTAAAGGCTCTCAAGAGAGTCTGACTATGCTGAAGAGCTACCTAGATTCGACCTTTACACTGATGTGGAAGTACCGTTTTTTCTACGCCAATTTACCAGAGATTTTGTCGCGTGATGAACAACTCCACGAGCAGTACATCGAGGTGCAGGACAAACTGCAAGCTAATCTGATTGCGATTATGCAGGAATTCGTTGCCCTCAAGTTGCTTGACGCTGATCAGAAGCAGTTAACCTCGCTGGTATGCACGCTGCATTTAATCGCTTGTAGTTGGTTGTCTTATCAATCTGCGATGCTACCCAAATCCAATATTACCGAACAAATGGTGCGACAAGGCATGCTTCAGATGATCAATGTTGTAAAACCAGTAGCAACGGAGCAAGGGTTGGAGCAGTTATTATTGCTGGAAGATGGCGTAAGTGCCATGCAGGGCTAATTACGCGTCATTTTAAGCTTAATTTCGAGTAACTCTCTCACTTTCGAGTCGTACCTTGAGTTGACTTGTGGCTCGCGCAGCGCACAATAGTAGCAAACCTCAAGTTATACCTGAGCAACGTTATCTCGATAAAGGAATTATCTTTCAATGAATTACGATATTTTTAATGGTGATGCAGACGGCATCATCACGCTGCTGCAACTGCGCTTAGCTGATCCTCTCGAAGCCAAGCTAGTAACGGGTGTAAAGCGCGATATTAAGCTGGTGGAAACCGTGGATGCACAAGCGGGGGATGAGCTGACTGTGCTCGATGTTTCTATGGAAAAGAACATGGTAGGCCTGGAACGAGCCTTGGCTCAGGGCGCTCATGTTTTTTACGCCGATCACCATAAAGCAGGTGACATTCCACAGCATGGTAACTTAGATGCGCACATCGATCTCGATGCAAATATGTGTACCGCTTTGATTGTTGATAAACTTTTGCAAGGGCGCTTTCATGCTTGGGCCATCACCGCAGCTTACGGTGATAACCTTATTGCTAAAGCCGATGAACTGGCTGAGCAAGCTGGTTTTTCTACTGAACAAAAATCGCAACTTAAAGAGTTGGGCACATTGATCAATTACAACGGCTATGGCTCCAAAGTGGATGACTTGCATTTCCATCCTGCTGATTTATATCAAGCGTTGAAGCAATATGCCTCTCCGTTTGATGTGATTACAGATACGGCTTCGCCATTTTACCAACTTCAAGCCGCTTATCAGCAAGATATGGATGCGGCACAGTCGATTCCAGCGACCCATGAAAGCAAAAAACTGAAGCTGTTTGAATTGCCAAATAATGCTGCGTCACGCCGCATCAGTGGGGTTTATGGCAACTGGCTGGCGAACCAAAATCCAGATTCAGCTCATGCAGTTTTAACTGAAAACGCCGATGGTACCTATACCGTTTCGCTGCGTGCACCACTGAATAACAAACAAGGCGCGGTTGCGGTTTGTGGGCAGTTTCCAACTGGCGGTGGTCGAGAGGCTGCTGCGGGAATCAATGCCTTAAGCAAAGGCGAAGTGAGCGCGTTTATTGATGCGGTTGAAACCTATTATGCGTAACGTAGTCGTTTAGTTTTTCTACGTTAGAAGGAGCCATTGGCTCCTTTTTCTTTGGCGGGGCTTCTGCTTACAGGCGCTTTAACCAGGCTTTTGGGTTTTGCGCTTCACTGTTACGACGAATCTCAAAGTAAAGGGATGCTCTGTCTTGGCCCCCTGTATCACCGGCAAGGGCAATGACTTCGCCCGCGGTAACTCTATCGCCTTCTTTTTTCGTTAGAGCTTGATTGTATCCGTAAAGGGTCATGTCTCCTTTACCGTGGTCAAGCAGCACCACTAAACCGTAACCCCGTAAATACTCGGCAAATACAACAGTACCGGGATAAACCGCTTTCACTTGCTGACCATAGTTGGCTGAGAGCACCATGCCTTTCCAGTTAACCTGACCAGTCTGACGCGTGCCGAAGTTATGTAGAACCCTGCCGTTTATTGGCCACGGTAACTTACCCCTCTGCTTGCTTAAACCATCCATCGGTACGGCATTACGTTTAGCGGCTTTAGCGATTTCTGCCTTAAGGCGCGTTTCATTACGCTGCAATTCTGCCAGATAACGTTTATCGTCTTTAATACTACTCTGAATTTTGCTCAGCGTTTGTTTACGCTTTGATTGCGTACTTGCCAGCGCGGTACGCTTTTCGGATTGCTGTTTTAACAGAGTTTCAATCTGTTCTTTTTCCAGCTCAAGTTGGTTTTTATTATGTTCCAGCTTTTGAGTGGTTTGGGTAATTTCATCAATCACTTTGGAGCGCGTTTTTGCCAAGTGCTGAAAGTACTGGCTGATGCGATCTTCTTCCACGCCTTGATTGAGTAAATGCCCATTCGCTTTAGCACGTTCGGTTACGTAATAGGTTTGCAGAAGTTGTTTTAGCTCCTCTTCCTGAGCCTGGCGTTGTCCCTCTTGTAAGGCAATTTTTTCTTCTAAACTGTTGATATTTTTGTCGGCTTGAGTGAGCTCAGCTTTGGTCTTTTTTATCTCTTGTTCTAAGCTCGAGATTCCCAGTTCCTGGTTTTTCAAGGACTTTTGCAGTTCATTCAGTTGCTTTTCTTGAGAGGTAAGGGCTTTCTTCTGACGATTGATTTCGCTAGAGACCCCTTTGAGTTCTTGCTGACTAACAGCGGAAGAGGTAATAGGGAACGTGGCAGATAAAGCACAAGTTAATACAATAGCCGAGCGGAGCACTGGATAATTTTGTTTTCTCACTTGAGCGTTACCTACCACATTGTTGTTATACAAAAATTAGAGAGTGATTAAATACCATCGCCATGGATAAAGCTTTGAGATTTGCCATTAAAACCTTGGTCCATATCGAGCGATGGCTTATCTGTTTTTGGACGGCCAACGATTTTAGCTGGTACCCCAGCGACGGTCGTGTGTGGTGGTACCGCTTGTAATACCACGGAGCAAGAACCAATTTTAGCTCCTTCACCCACTTCGATGTTACCGAGAATTTTTGCACCGGCACCAATCATCACGCCTTCACGGATTTTTGGGTGTCGATCACCACACTCTTTACCCGTACCACCTAACGTCACGTCCTGAAGAATCGATACGTCATCTTCGACAACGGCGGTTTCACCAATCACGATACCGGTAGCGTGGTCGAGCATGATCCCACAGCCAATACGCGCTGCAGGGTGAATATCCACCTGACACGCGACCGAAATTTGGTTTTGCAGGTAGGTCGCCAGTGCATGACGGCCCTGTGACCACAACCAGTTCGCGACACGGTATCCTTGCAGCGCGTGGTAGCCTTTTAAATACAGCAGGGGCATTGAGTACATAGAAACCGCAGGGTCACGATTCACTGTTGCACAAATATCGCAGGCTGCACAGTCGGTAATGTTTGGATCGGCGAGAAAGGCTTCTTCAATCACTTCCCTTACCGCCATAGCTGGCATTGAGGCTGTGTCTAATTTGTTGGCCAAAATGTAACTCAGGGCAGCGCTAAGGCTCTCATGCTTGATGATAGTCGCGTGGTAAAAGCTGGCCAGCATCGGCTCCTGCTCTGACATTTCGCGGGCTTCTGAAACAATTTTATTCCAGACTTTTTGTTTTTCGCAGTGTTTCATTCTCAATATCCTGAGTCGTTCTTCTTCCGTGACCCGACAACTTCTATTCTCAGGTAAGGTGCTAGGGTGCTATTTACCTTCAGACTTTTTGTCACGAGCAAGTAAATCTTGTGCTGCCAGGCGCGCGTCTTTTCCTTGATACAATACTTGATAAATTTGGTCAACAATTGGCATCTCAACACCCATGCGCTGAGAAAGCATCCATACCTCTTTGGTGTTGCGGTAACCTTCCACAACCTGACCAATTTCTTCCTGCGCGGTATCGACGTTTTTACCTTGACCTAACGCTAAACCAAAACGACGGTTACGTGATTGGTTATCGGTACACGTGAGTACAAGGTCACCTAAGCCAGCCATGCCCATAAAGGTTTCTGGTTTCGCTCCAAGAGCCGCACCTAAACGACACATTTCAGCTAACCCTCGTGTGATGAGTGCGGTACGTGCGTTTGCACCAAACCCGATACCATCTGACATACCCGCGCCAATTGCAATGACGTTTTTCACTGCGCCACCAAGCTGCATACCAATGAAATCACTGTTGGCGTAAACGCGGAATGTTTTACTACAGTGGATTTTCTCTTGCAGATCGGCAACAAATTCTGCATCTGGTGAGGCAACGGAAATCGCAGTTGGCAGCCCCATAGCAAGCTCTTTAGCGAAAGTTGGGCCTGACAACACTGCCAGCGAGTAGCTTTCTCCGATAATATCAAAAGCAACGTCTTTGAGCAGGCGGCCAGTTTCTGGCTCAAGGCCTTTGGTCGCCCAGCAGATGCGAGTGTCTTCGCGCAAGAAAGGTTTACAGCTTTTTAGTACGATACCAAACACATGGCTCGGAACGACAACCAACAAGTCACGACTTGCCTGAACGGCCTTTTCCAAATCCGACTCAATAATTAAGCTTTCAGGAAAATCGATACCAGGTAAAAATTCGTGGTTAGCACGATCTGCTTCAAGGCGTGCCATATGCTTAGGCTCGTGACCCCAAAGGATGATGTTTGCACCGTTACGAGCAAGAGAAATTGCCAGCGAGGTGCCGTACGAGCCCGCGCCAATCACAGTCATTGCGATGTCTTTACCGTAAGCATTGTTGGTATTTGCTTGTGTCATGCTACCGCCTAATCGTTATTCTTCTTGTAGAATCTAGTTCATTATCACCAGATTTTACGCTCTATAGAGGCTAGGAACTAGGGTTTGTCTAGCAACTTGTTCAGAAATAAAAAATGCACATCGCATCGCTCGGTGGACGCTTTGTGCATTTTCTTAGGTATGTGACACTTTCGGTTGTCTTCAACCAGAGACGTCACTTACAAAATGTGAATTACGCTTCAGCTTCGCCTTCACTTTGTTGAGCTTGCTGCTGTAGGTAGTTCATGAACAGCGCGTCAAAGTTAACTGGCGCTAGGTTCAGTTGAGGGAACGTACCTTTAACCACTAGGCTTGAGATTGTTTCACGAGCGTATGGGAATAGGATGTTCGGGCAGAATGCACCTAGGCAATGAGCTAGTTGACCAGCTTCCATTTGCTCAGCTGTGAAGATACCACCTTGTTGAACTTCACATAGGAACGCTGTTTCTTCTTCGTTCTTAACCGTCACAGTCAGACGTAGAACCACTTCGTAAACGCCTTCACCAAGCTCACGGCTTTGAGTGTCTAGGTCTAGCTTAACGTCAGGGTTCCACTCTTTTTGAAAGACTGCTGGAGAGTTAGGCGCTTCGAAAGAAACGTCTTTTAGGAAGATGCGTTGGATTGCGAAGTTTTGTTGTGCGTCTTGTGGTGTAGCTTCTGCCATTTTTAAATCCTTAATAAACATTGTTGGGTTTAGAACGCCTAAACCCAGAAAACTGGTTTGTCCTGAGACTAACTGAGCAAGTTTACCTTGACTAGATGAAGCGTGTATTACGTGCAAAGCGTCACAACTTAAGGCTTCAACTGCTTTCTGTTTGCTCAATTTTTATTCACGAGACATTCAATTGCGATGAAGGCGAACCTTGCTTCTTACCATGTACTACTTTTTACCGCGTACTAAAGGAAGGTTCGCTTCGTTCCATGCAACCAAACCGTTTTTCAGTAGGCTTACGTTTGTAAAGCCTGCTTTTGCTAGTAGGTTTGCGCTCTCCTGAGCGGCTTGGCCCGTCTTGCATACTAGGATGATTGGGTCGGATTTATGGTTTTCAAGGCTACCAAAGCTACCCGATTTGATATCTGACGGTAAAATGTGAAGTGAGTCAGTGATATGACCTTTTTTGTATTCATCTTTAGTACGAATGTCCACCACTACACCGTTTTCACGGTTAATAAGGTGAGTCAGTTGGTTTACGTTGATTTCTTTATACGCCGCTGTCGCTGACTTCACGATATTCAGGATAAATGCGATAAGAAGACCTACCCAAACCAAAGATAGAATCATGTTCTGTTGGAAAAAATCAATATACTCTTGCATGTCTTGAGCTCTTGCACTGTTGGCGGAAAATTAAAGCAGGAGTATAGCGAGGTTAGGCCTCTTAGGCGAGAGGGTTAAAATTTTCTAACCAATAATTGAGATCTCCACAAATTCATCCGGCCTGAACTGTCTGGCTATCGTAAGCGGCATTATTCATCGAGACTTCCTATTATAGTTATCGGTCTAACTGACTTCTGTTTTCCAGTAAAAGGAGAACAATAGGAGATAGGTTTCATTTTTTACTGCGATAAAAACACCGCTAATGCTCGACATACAGAGAGAATTTTACAGCCAAAATAAGAGATAAAATCCGAGTATCAACGGGGTGTACAAAGCGTAATGGAAGTGACTATGCTTGTTGGACAGGTTTGCTGACAGGGAGTCGTTGCTCGCCAAACTTGTAAGATAGCAACAATAAATCGCAAACAATATTTGATCTTAACCTACAGTTTTGGTTAAAAAGTGTAGTAAAATTACGCTAGTTTTGTTTCAAGGTTAGATAGGGCAGTGAAGCCCTACGCCAAAAGTTACTAAATTTGATGAGGTCATCACTATGTCAGCTAAGAAGCCATTGGCTCTAGTTATCCTTGACGGTTACGGTTACCGTGAAGACACAGCAAGTAACGCAATTGCGAATGCAAAAACTCCAGTCATGGATGCATTGATTGCGAATAACCCAAATACTCTAATCTCTGCTTCAGGTATGGATGTTGGCCTTCCTGATGGTCAAATGGGTAACTCAGAAGTTGGTCATACCAATATTGGTGCGGGTCGCGTTGTATACCAAGATTTAACGCGTATTACTAAGTCGATTGCCGATGGAGAGTTTGAACAAACTCCAGCATTAGTTGAAGCTATCGACGCGGCGGTGAAAGCTGAGAAAGCAGTACACATCATGGGTCTGATGTCTCCAGGTGGCGTACACTCTCATGAAGACCACATTTACGCAGCGGTTGAAATGGCAGCAGCTCGTGGCGCAGAAAAAATCTACCTACACTGCTTCCTGGATGGTCGTGATACGCCACCTCGCAGTGCAGAAAACTCGCTACAACGTTTCCAAGATCTATTCGCGAAACTAGGTAAAGGCCGCGTTGCTTCTCTAGTGGGCCGTTACTATGCAATGGACCGTGACAACAACTGGGAACGTGTTCAGGTTGCTTACGATCTACTGACTCAAGCGAAAGCAGAGTTCACTGCTGAAACGGCAGTCGCTGGTCTGGAAGCGGCTTACGCTCGTGAAGAAAATGATGAGTTCGTCAAAGCGACAGCGATTAAAGCTGAAGGCCAAGAAGACGCAATCATGCAAGATGGCGATACTGTTATCTTCATGAACTACCGTGCTGACCGTGCACGTCAAATCACGCGTGCATTCGTACCTGAATTTGACGGTTTTGAACGTGAAGTATTCCCAGCGCTTAACTTCGTTATGCTAACTCAATACGCGGCGGATATCCCACTAGCAATCGCCTTCCCACCTGCATCTCTAGAGAACACGTACGGTGAGTGGTTGTCTAAGCAAGGTCAAACTCAGCTACGTATCTCTGAAACAGAGAAATACGCGCACGTTACTTTCTTCTTCAACGGCGGTGTTGAAAGCGAATTTGACGGTGAAGAGCGTCAACTAGTTGCTTCGCCAAAAGTAGCAACTTACGACCTTCAACCAGAAATGAGCTCTCCTGAGCTAACTGAGAAGCTGGTAGCGGCTATCAAGTCTGGTAAATACGACACCATCATCTGTAACTACCCGAATGCAGATATGGTTGGTCACACTGGCGTTTACGAAGCTGCTGAAAAAGCGATCGAAGCACTAGATGAAAGCGTGGGTAAAGTGGTTGAAGCTATCAAAGAAGCGGGCGGCCAGCTACTTATCACGGCTGACCACGGTAACGCAGAAATGATGGTTGACCCAGAAACTGGCGGTACTCACACTGCGCACACAAACCTACCAGTACCTCTAATCTACGTAGGTGACAAAGCGGTTGAGTTTAAAGACGGCGGTAAACTGTCTGACCTAGCGCCGACCATGCTTTCTCTGGCTGGCCTAGAAATTCCTGCAGAAATGTCTGGTGACATTCTAGTTAAGTAATTAACTGAAACCCTGAATGATAAAAGCCCGAGTTGATCTCGGGCTTTTTTGTGTCTTGATATTATGTGAACACTACTGGACCAAAATCCCAGCGCCAATCACCGCCAGAGCAGCTCCTAGCCAGGCAAACCTATTTGGTCTGCGCTTGGTATAAATCCAGAGTAGTGGTAGCAGCATGATTGGTGTGGTTGACGACAGTAGCGCGACCATACCGACATTCCCGTCACGCAGCGCATAAAGAATCAGTGTCATTCCCACTGCCATGGCGAGAAAGCCGTTCAAAGCGGTAATGCCAAAAACACGCCACGTAATATGTTGTGTGGGTTTGGCGACTTTCACTCCGATAAACAGTAACAAGCAGTGCGCGATAAAAGCGCTAATCATACGAATCGCGGAGGCTGCAACAGGGTCGACGCTGGTTTGCATCACTGGTTTGGCAATGATGCCCCCAAGCGCCTGACATAACGCCGCAGTGAGTCCCAATCCCAACCCTAACCAAATATTGCCTTTGACTTGCTCCAGGACATTATTGGTTTGCCCGCGCCGACCAAAGAAAATGGCCATCACAACACCACTGAATACCAGTGCTGCGCCGAGCATTTCCATCGAGGTCATGCTTTCACTAAACAGGAAGTAACCAAGGATGGTTGAGAAGACAGCATGACAGGAGAACAGCAAACCCGCTTGCCTTGGGCCCATACGATTCATACAGGCAAACAGGGCAGTATCGCCAATGAAGATACCAATCAAGCCTGAGGCCATCATTGGCGTGATGTGCTCTATTGAGACACTTAACCAACCTCCGGTCACCCAAGCCATGGTCGAAAGGATTACTGCTGTACACCCCATACGCCAACGGCTATAGGCGAATGCACCCATGTGCTGCGCTGGAATGACGGAAATCAGGCTAGAGATCGCCCATAAAAAAGCAGCACCAAGTGCCAGCCATTCATAACCCATGATTGAGTAAGATCCTGTTGGTTCGGGAGGAAGGCTCTAATATGCATGAAATTTTATCGATGTAAAAGAGCAAGTTATCGGCAATAAAAAAGCAGCTTTATATGCTGCTTTTTTGGGAACTAAAGTTCGCGTGGTGGACACGTTGACAGGTTAAGTCGTCAAAACAGAATGAGAACCGCGCCGTAGACAATGAACAAACCGATCAAACCGAGGATAAGACCGACTTTCGCCATGTCTTTACTTTCGATCAAGCCTGTCGAGTAAGCCAGTGAGTTTGGTGGTGTAGATACGGGTAGAATCATGCCCAGTGACGCAGAGAAGGCGACCACAACCAGTAAGCCTTGGAGCCCACCGATAGAAACTAGGCTAGGCATGGATGCACCAATAGCAGCAGCAATTGGCATTAACAAGTTCGCTGTCGCGGTATTGGACATAAAGTTTGCCATTAGCCAACAAACAACCGATAGAGCGAGTACAACTGCAAATGGAGAGAGAGCTTCATAGTTAATAGCATGAGCTAAGGCTTCTGCTAAGCCCGTTTTATCCAGCGCGATACCAATTGCAATACCACCGGCTACCAGCCAAAGCACGTCCCAGTTAATCAATTTCAGCTCTTCTTTGCCCATGATGCCTGTCAAGGTAAAGATTGCCAGCGGGATAATGGCGACCACATAGGTGTTCATGCCGTGGGCTTGGGTTGTCATCCATAGCAGAATCGTCATTGCAAACGTCACGTAGACCACATAGGCACGCCAACTTCTCTTGAACGTCCCATCCAGTTTGAGTTTCATCTCTGCCTCGCTAGAAGGGAAAAGCTTTTGCAGTAAGAACCAGGCAATGGTGAGTTGTATTAATACAAATGGCAGGCCCATCATCATCCAGCTCAAAAAATCAATGCTGTTTTCACCAGTAAGGTACTGTAGGGCAATCGCATTGGGTGGCGTACCAATCGGCGTTGCGATACCGCCAGTGTTCGCCGCGATCGGAATACACAGTACCAGCGCTTTAATGCCTAGATCGCCCTTAGGTGCGGACGCCACAATGGGACCTAATAGAGCCAGCATCATCACGGTTGTCGCGGTATTGGACATAAACATAGAGAATATGGCAGTGATCAGCATTAGACCAAGCATGATGAATTTGGGTTGTGTACCAAACGGTTTGAGCAGGACACGCGCCAGGTTGTTGTCGAGATCGTACTTTGAGGCTGCGATGGCGAGTGCAAAGCCACCCATAAAGAGAATGATGATTGGAGACGAGAAAGCGGAAAAAATGTCGGTGTAGGCGATCAGATCACCAAGGTCGTGACCTGCTGGCGGGGCACGAAAGAGGTGCAATCCTTTATCGGAAATCATGATCAGTTCAAGAGCGATGATCAGAATTGAGGTGGCGAAAACGGGAACGGGTTCCAGTACCCAAAGCAGGGCTGCAAGAAGAAAAATAGCCAGTAGACGATGTTGAATTAAAGTCAGATCGTCTATAGGAATGGCGTCGATCGGCATCATTAAGACGCCAAGCGGAATCAAAAAACACACCAGCAATTTGACCAGTGTACTCGCACTCATCTTTGGCATTAGTCGCCCCTCTAACATAGTCACTCCATTGCACAGATTAATTGATTGTGCTTTTAAGTACTTAGAGGCAAGTATGAGTTTGAAAATGTTAGTCTAAATTTCGAACAGAGTTTTGTTTTTTATCAATAAAAAAAAGCCTCCGTATTTGGAGGCTATGGAATTCATTGATTTTACTGGGAAGGTTATTGCTTGTGAGCGTAAGGGGTGCCCATTACCGTTGTCTTACCATTTGCCATTGTTTCATCGAATGTGATGGCATCTTTCGCGAACAGGTTGATAACGGTTGAACCCAGCTTAAAGCGACCCATCTCTTCGCCTTTCTTCAGGATGACTGCTTTGTTACCTTCCGCTGGATAGTCCCATTTGTACACGGTATTACCGCGAGGAGGCGTAATGGTACCAGCCCAAACCTGTTCAATACTGCCTACGATGGTTGCGCCAACCAGTACCTGGGCCATTGGACCAAACTCGGTATCGAAAATACAAACGACCCGTTCGTTGCGTGCAAAGAGGTTTGGTACGTTTTCAGCTGTCAGTGGGTTTACTGAGAACAACTCGCCCGGAACGTAAATCATCTGACGCAGAGTGCCGTCACATGGCATATGTACACGGTGGTAGTCACGAGGTGACAGGTATAGCGTTGCAAATGAGCCTTCTTGGAACTCTTCTGCCAGCTTTGCATCACCGCCAAGCAGTTCTTGCGCAGAAAAGTAGTGACCTTTTGCCTGGATCAATTGACCATTTTCAATCGGGCCAAACTGACTGACACAAGCATCCGCAGGGTGAGTGATCACCGCTTCGTCTTCAGTAATCGGACGCGCGCCTTCTTTAAGTTCACGAACAAAAAACTCGTTAAACGTTTTAAAGTGCTTAGGGTCGGAGTGCTTCGCCTCGTCCATGTTGACATTGTATTGTTTGATAAACCAGCGAATGACTGCTGTTGTCAGACCGCCAGCTTTTGCTGAAGCTAGTTTACCCATCAGGCGGGTTAAGCCATGTTGTGGGATCCAGTACTGCAGTCCAACTTTAATCTTGTCCATCTTTAATTCCGATACTTCTGTTAGATACACGCGTTAGGGCGCGTGATGTTACTGAAATTTAATTTACTTGTCAGTATCTGGTGAAGAATTATTACACAGTTGCGGCGACAATCCGGTTACAGATCCGCTTTCTTATTGCGTGAATATTGACGGTTTGCCTTATTCTCCACCATGCTTTCGAGGATTCGATGGTAGTTTTCAAATCGAACTTCACTGATTTCACCTTTCTCTACGGCTTCACGCAGAATACAGCCAGGGTCATCATTGTGTTTACAGTCTCGGAATTTGCAGCCGCCAAGGTATGGGCGGAACTCAATGAATGCTTTGGTCACTTCCTCGGCTTCTAAATGCCATAGGCCAAACTCACGCACCCCGGGAGAATCAATCAGATCGCCACCTGTAGGAATGTGGTACAGACGTGCAGCTGTCGTGGTGTGTTGGCCTAATCCTGAGTTTTCAGAAACTTCGCCCTCTTCCACTTCTTGCTCTAATTCTGGCATGAGTGCGTTGACGAGGCTGGATTTACCCACACCAGATTGACCGACAAAGATATTGATACGGTCACGTAACTGAGCTTCCAGTTCCTCAATACCTTCGCCAGATTTTTTACTGACAAACATCACCTTGTAGCCAATGCGTTGGTATTCTTTCAGCCACTCTTCGTACATTGCACGATCGTCAGCTTCGAGCAGATCGACTTTGTTCAGAACGAGCAGAGGCGCAATGCTGAGTGTTTCTGCAGCAACCAAGTAACGGTCGATGATATTGAGCGAAAGCTCGGGCAACACGGAAGAAACGATCACCATTTGGTCAATGTTTGCCGCGACAGGTTTGAGCCCATCGTAATAGTCCGGTCGAGTCAGCATTGAAGTGCGAGGCTCAACGGCTTCCACAACACCAGAAATTCCGGCCATTGATTCAAGGCCTTCGCGCCACAACACTCGGTCTCCGGAAACCAGAGATTCGACGCCGCGACGAAGATTACAGCGTTGAACCTGACCCGTTTCTAAATCTTCAATATCAGCATGTTGGCCAAAGCGAGTGATCACTAAGCCTTGTTTACTCGAGCCTAGCATGGCCTCATCCCATTGGATGGACTCATCTTGTTTCTTCAAACGTTTCTGTTGGTTGTTACGAACGCGTCGTACCTGACCTTTGGTTAACTTTTTCTTTTTCGCCACAATTTTGTACTTAATATGAGTTAACTCAAGCTATTGAGCTCGCTATCGGCTCAAGTTAGTGAGTATCGTGTTTCAAGTAATTTGAGGTATAGTACCTTTTTTATCGATAAACAAATAGGCGGCGTAACCATGTCCTTTAGCGATCAAAACCTGATATGGGTTGATTTAGAGATGACAGGGCTCGATCCTGAAACGCACAAAATCATAGAAATTGCTTCTATTGTCACCGATAGCGAATTAAATATTCTGGCTGAAGGGCCGGTACTTGCTGTTCATCAGCCGGAAGATGAACTGGCTAAAATGGATGACTGGTGCACCAATACACATACTGCAAGTGGTTTGGTTGAGCGTGTCCGTAACAGTAAAACTTCTGAACAAGATGCCGTTGCTCAAACTATTGCTTTCCTGGAGCAGTGGGTGCCTAAGGGGGCTTCACCTATTTGTGGTAACAGCATTGGTCAAGATCGTCGCTTCCTCTACAAGCACATGCCAGAGCTAGAAGAATACTTCCACTACCGTTATTTGGATGTCAGCACACTTAAAGAGCTTACTCGTCGATGGAAGCCAGAAGTGCTGGATGGTTTTTCTAAACAAGGCACACATTTGGCTTTAGATGACATTCGTGAGTCTATTGCTGAACTGAAGTACTATCGAGAGACGATCTTTAAAATTTAATTGTTAAGGCTGCGATCTAAATAGTTGTCATTCATGGCTGTTTTGCTTGCTTTTTCATCATTCAGTAAAAAATTAAAGTTTTTTTGAAGGAAGGACTTGCATCACAAAAAAATGCTCTTATAATTCGCAGCCCTGAACAGCGGAAACGTTGTGAATGCGACACTAGCTCAGTTGGTAGAGCGCAACCTTGCCAAGGTTGAGGTCACGAGTTCGAACCTCGTGTGTCGCTCCACTTTTTCTTAAGTGGGAAGTATAGCTCTCATTGTGCTTAACAATGAAATACGGACGCGGGGTGGAGCAGCTTGGTAGCTCGTCGGGCTCATAACCCGAAGGTCGTCGGTTCAAATCCGGCCCCCGCAACCAAATTAAGATTAAACGCACTGGCGGTTAATCATGCGACACTAGCTCAGTTGGTAGAGCGCAACCTTGCCAAGGTTGAGGTCACGAGTTCGAACCTCGTGTGTCGCTCCACTTTCTTTTTGAGTGGACAGTATAAGCGCTCATCATGCTTTGAATGATGATTACGGACGCGGGATGGAGCAGCTTGGTAGCTCGTCGGGCTCATAACCCGAAGGTCGTCGGTTCAAATCCGGCTCCCGCAACCAAATTAAGATTAAACGCACTGGCGGTTAATCATGCGACACTAGCTCAGTTGGTAGAGCGCAACCTTGCCAAGGTTGAGGTCACGAGTTCGAACCTCGTGTGTCGCTCCACTTTCTTTTTGAGTGGACAGTATAAGCGCTCATCATGCTTTGAATGATGATTACGGACGCGGGGTGGAGCAGCTTGGTAGCTCGTCGGGCTCATAACCCGAAGGTCGTCGGTTCAAATCCGGCCCCCGCAACCAAATTAAGATTAAACGCAATAGCGGTTAATCATGCGACACTAGCTCAGTTGGTAGAGCGCAACCTTGCCAAGGTTGAGGTCACGAGTTCGAACCTCGTGTGTCGCTCCAAACATAGCTCTCATTGTGCTTAACAGTGACAAAATGCGACACTAGCTCAGTTGGTAGAGCGCAACCTTGCCAAGGTTGAGGTCACGAGTTCGAACCTCGTGTGTCGCTCCAAATATAGCTTTCATTGTGCTCAACAGTGACAAAATGCGACACTAGCTCAGTTGGTAGAGCGCAACCTTGCCAAGGTTGAGGTCACGCCTTTTTGTTTACGAATAGGGAACCTCGTGTGTCGCTCCAAATATATAGCCTTCATTGTGCTTAACAATGAAATACGGACGCGGGGTGGAGCAGCTTGGTAGCTCGTCGGGCTCATAACCCGAAGGTCGTCGGTTCAAATCCGGCCCCCGCAACCAAATTAAGATTAAACGCAATAGCGGTTAATCATGCGACACTAGCTCAGTTGGTAGAGCGCAACCTTGCCAAGGTTGAGGTCACGAGTTCGAACCTCGTGTGTCGCTCCAAATATAGCTTTCATTGTGCTTAACTGTGACAAAATGCGACACTAGCTCAGTTGGTAGAGCGCAACCTTGCCAAGGTTGAGGTCACGAGTTCGAACCTCGTGTGTCGCTCCAAATATATAGCCTTCATTGTGCTTAACAATGAAATACGGACGCGGGGTGGAGCAGCTTGGTAGCTCGTCGGGCTCATAACCCGAAGGTCGTCGGTTCAAATCCGGCCCCCGCAACCAAATTCAAGACAGTTTGATTGTTATTTATCATAACCCTCAGGCCGTCGACGGATGCGCCGCTCGGATAAAATCCGGCTCCCGCAACCAATTCACATCGCTCTTTTCATCATGCTGTGAAGCACAACTCCCCTAAAAGAAATTTTAATCCGCATTATATGATGTCGGACGTTTTCGTTTGTGTTGAAAACATAATATGAATCGGCAGACACAAGAGTGCTCTGGTATGCGAGCGTTTTTGCAATCTTTAATTAACAGACTTATCCACATACAGCGTTCTGTGGATAACTTGGTTGATAAAGTGTTTTTAGCGTGACATTATTTGTTAGTAAACGAAGATCTTTTCTTTTTTAATTGTTTTAATAGTGACTTGTTTTTATTTTAACTTGCTGTTAAATAAAGAAAAAATGTCTTAATGCCTAGATCTTGGCTGTTGAAATACGATCATTACATTGTATTTCTTTGATCCTAGTCATTTACTGAGATTGTGTTTAACTTTTTTTTTCAACCTCTTTTTTATCTAATCTCAAGTTTTTTTCCACATTACAAAATTGAGAACGAGGTCATGAATTGCGTATGTAAAAAGAATTTCAATCTTTTGCATATAGACTACGCTTTACGCATCTCTCGGTAAGCCTTTCTCTACAATCCTGATTAAACGCTTTCTCTTCGTTTCAGTTGTCTCAGCGTCATTGACCGGAGTTTGGTTGAGCTGCTGCTCCAATGCCCAGTTGATATGTTCATCGAGTAAGTCACTTTTTCCCTGACGTGAGGTAAGCGCATCTATGACGCGCTGACTGTAGTCTGCATTGCCCAGTGCGACAGCAATATTACGCAACCATTGTAAGTGACCAATGCGGCGAATCGCTGAGCCTTCCATATTCTTTAAGAAAGTCGCTTCATCCCAGCCAAACATATCGACTAAATCTGGCGATTGAAAACTATCACGACGGTGAAAATCTTCTTGCGCGGTGATATCGGCATACCGGTTCCATGGACACACCAGCTGGCAATCATCACAGCCGTAAATTCGGTTACCCATTGGTTTTCGAAATTCTTCTGGAATGATGCCATCGAACTCAATGGTCAGGTACGAGATGCAACGTCGCGCATCGACCACTTTGTCTTCTACAATCGCTTGCGTCGGACATGAGGTAATACAAGCCTTGCATTTTTCACACTGATCGACACTGGGCTGATCAACCGGCAGTGGTAAATCAACCAATAGTTCACCGAGAAAGAACCAAGACCCACAGTCTTTATCTAAAATCAGTGAGTGTTTTCCTGTCCAGCCTAACCCGGCTTTCTGTGCGAGTGGACGCTCTAATATAGGGGCGGAATCAACAAAAGGACGGTAGCCAAACTTACCGGCTTCTTCTTCGATTAATTTTCCGAGCTTATTGAGCTGCTTTCTTACTAATTTGTGATAGTCACGTCCTAGAGCATAGCGACTAATATAGGCGTGGTTTTTATTTGCAAGGTTAGAAGCAAATTGTGCTTCTGGTGGTAGGTAATTCATACGTGCACTGATAACACGTACGGTGCCCGGTAGTAATTCATGAGGCCTCGCACGCATCATGCCGTGTCGAGCCATCCAGTCCATAGAACCATGATAGCCAGCGTCAAGCCAATGTTGCAGTGCGGCTTCATGTTCACTTAGGTCAACGTCGCAGATCCCCACTTTTTGAAAGCCGAGTTCTTTTCCCCAAATTTTAATTTTCTGTGCGAGTTGTTCGTAGTTCATGGCTACCACCGAGATAAATGGGGGGCGGATCTTAACGGATCTATCGTATTGGTTCTAGCGTAAAGTAGAACTTATAAAAGTACGATAAATAGTGATATTTATAATGGAACCTTTTGCAATCTGCTGCTTTCTTATATTGGAGAGCTAAACTCTTATTGCTTACAGTAGAGCGCTGACAAATAAGATACCGTTTTGTGGCTACTTTTTTCGCACATATGACATTTGAAAGCTTGTCTCTCAAAAGCAACACAGTTTACTATTCCTGTTCTTTTGATTTTTATATAGTCAACGATCATTAGTAAGAGAAGCATTAATGAGCACGAAACAATTTAATTTAAAAGATGAGCACGCAACGGTCGCACTGGGCACCGCTCTGGCTCAACTTTGTTCTCAACAAACGACAATTTATCTGCATGGTGATTTGGGCGCAGGTAAAACAACCTTCAGTCGTGGTTTTGTCCGTGCTCTTGGGCATCAAGGAAATGTAAAAAGCCCAACGTATACTTTGGTTGAACCTTACCAACTGGATAAGTGGCAGGTTTACCATTTTGACCTTTACCGTCTTGCGGATCCTGAAGAGTTAGAGTTCATGGGGATTCGAGACTATTTCACTGATGATGCGATTTGTTTGGTTGAATGGCCGGAAAAGGGGCAAGGTTTATTGCCTGAGCCTGACCTTGACGTGAATATCCGCTACCAAGGCGAATCGCGTATCGCCGAACTAACCGCGAATAATGATTATGGTGTGCAGTTACTCAGTCGATTGGAGCTATGTTGAGTTTTTCAAATTTTAGAGTAGTGGCGACGTTTGTCGCCACTTTTCTCCTTATCATCCCCAGTTTAGCATTTGCTAACGTCGTTAAAAGCTTTCGGGTTTGGCCTTCACCAGATGAGACTCGTGTTGTCATCGATTTAGGCTCGGAAGCGGATTACTCCTATTTCTCATTGTCCGGACCGGATAGACTGGTTGTGGATTTGAAAGACGCCACCATGCAAGCTAATTTGCCGGTGACGGTATCTGATAGCCCTGTATTGAAGCGGGTAAGAAAAAGCTCACCTCCGGAAGCGGGCACTTATCGTTTGGTCTTTGAGCTGAAAAAAAGCGTTCCAGCCGAGCTGTTCAAATTGAGTCCGACTCCAGGCGGACAATACGGTCATCGTTTAGTTATCGATCTTCCACATGATAAGAAAACGGTGACAGCCGCACCTAAATCAGAACAAAAAGCCACAACCAGTAAAGACATGAGCTCCGTGCAGCGCGCTCAAGAGGTATTGATTGTTATCGACCCTGGTCATGGTGGTGAGGATCCTGGTTCAATTGGTCCGTCTCGTCGTAAATATGAAAAAGACGCAGTATTGAGTATTGCTCGTAAGATTGCAGCCCAGCTTAACGCAACACCGGGTATCAAGACTCGACTGACCCGTACCGGAGACTATTTTGTCAACCTCAACCGACGTGTTGCGATTGCACGAGAGAATGATGCTCACTTGCTGATTTCAATTCACGCCGATGCATTTACCTCTTCAAAACCTCGCGGTGGTTCGGTATTTGTACTCAACACACGTCGTGCGAATACGGAAATTGCCCGTTGGGTAGAGAATCATGAAAGGCAGTCTGAGCTTTTAGGCGGCTCTGGCAATGCGTTTGTCAGCAACACCAAAGACCGCAACGTCAACCAAACGTTGTTGGATCTGCAGTTTAGTCATTCTCAGAAAGAAGGTTATAAGCTGGCGACAGAAATTCTTGGTGAAATGGGGCGTGTCGCTCACCTGCACAATAAGAAACCTATCAATACCAGTTTGGCCGTGTTGCGCTCTCCTCAAATTCCATCGGTATTGGTCGAAACGGGGTTTATCTCAAACCCAACCGAAGAGAGACTGTTGTTCCAGCGTGCACACCAAGACAAGTTAGCACAGTCGATATCTAAGGCGGTGGTCAAGTATCTGAAGGATAACCCGCCAGAAGGTACCGTATTCTCACCTTCATCGAAGCCGATGGTGCATATTGTTAAGCGTGGTGAATCTTTATCGGTGATTGCGAATAAATACGGGACAAGTTCGAAAGCATTGATGTCTGAAAATAACTTGAAATCGACCAGCTTAGCGATAGGTCAGAAACTGCGAATTCCGTCTGCTGGTAGCATCAAAGTACCAAGCAAGCCGATAACGGTTGAGACAGAAACGATCACTCACACCGTTAAATCGGGCGAATTCTTAGGTAAGATTGCCAATCATTACAAAGTGAAGGTTTCTGATATCCGCCGTGAAAATAATCTCAAATCGGATACGTTGTGGGTGGGCCAGAAGCTGAAGGTGACGGTTGCGGTGAAAGATAAGCCGATCCGTAAACATAAAGTCTCACGTGGTGATTACCTTGGTAAGATCGCATCGAAGTATGGCGTGAGCGTGCAGAGCATTCGTGAAGCGAACAACTTGCGTTCAGATGAACTCGCCGTAGGACAAGTGTTGATAATTCCAAATAAGTAAGTGAGCTTTAACGCATTATGACGATTAAAATTCTGCCAGCTAGACTCGCCAACCAAATTGCGGCTGGGGAGGTGGTTGAGAGACCTGCCTCTGTCATCAAAGAGTTGGTTGAGAACAGTCTCGATTCTGGCGCCACCCGTATTGATATTGATATAGAGAAAGGTGGAGCTAAGCTCATCCGTGTTCGTGATAACGGCAAAGGGATCGCGAAAGATGAGCTCGGCTTGGCATTAAGTCGTCATGCAACGTCTAAGATTCATAGTTTGGATGATTTAGAAGCGATCATGAGCTTGGGGTTTCGTGGTGAGGCATTAGCGAGTATCAGCTCGGTCTCTCGCTTGACTTTAACGTCTCGCCCCGCGGCACAAGAAGAAGCATGGAGTGCGTACTCTGAAGGCCGCGAAATGCAGGTCAAACTGCAACCTGCCGCACACCCTATTGGTACTACGGTAGAGGTGTTGGATCTGTTCTTTAATACGCCCGCACGTCGTAAGTTTCTCCGCACTGAGAAAACGGAATTCTCTCATATTGATGAACTATTAAAGCGCATCGCACTGAGCCGTTTTGATGTGTCTATTAACGTTCGTCATAATGGGAAAATAATTCGCCAATATCGAGCGGCAAAGAATCAACTGCAAACTGAAAAGCGCATTGCCGCGGTATGTGGCAATCCTTTTGTCCGCAATATGCTCCGTATCGAGCTGGAGCATCAAGGTTTAAAACTTCATGGTTGGATTACCACGCCTGATGGTGCAAGGCAGCAAAGCGACTTGCAATATTGCTATGTGAATGGCCGCATGATGCGTGACAAGCTGATTAATCATGCGATTCGTCAGAGTTACGAAATGAGCTTGAAGCCCGATCAATTTGCGGCATACGTGTTGTTTATCGAGCTCGATCCGCATCAGGTGGATGTGAATGTCCATCCCGCTAAACATGAAGTACGTTTCCATCAGTCGCGGCTGGTGCACGATTTTATCTATCAGGCACTAGCGGACGCATTAGTACAAAGTGCGGTGATCGAAAAGCCACATGTTAATGAATCTGCGTTTCATCACGCTGAGTCATCTCAATCGAGCCAGAAAAACGATGTTGCCCCAGAGCCTTCGATCAAAGAAGAGAAGGTGTCGGGCCCTGTCCCTGATCGAGTCTATCAAGCGATTGACAAAACACCGGCTTACCCCGGACGAAGTGACTATGAGGCGAAACCACGTGAGCGCTCCTCTTCAGTACGAGAAGCCCGACAGTCAGATGCTTATCATCGCTCTGACTGGGTAGAATCTAAGCCTGCGCCTAAACCGACTCAAAGCAAAGAGCGTCATACGGAACCTGCTCCGAGTAAACAAGAAGTTCGTGCTTATCATGAGCTATTGAAAACACCAGACTTCGAACCTAAACCGACTTCGAGTCAGCTCGTTGCAACATCGACCGAGCAAGCACACTTGCCTCAAGTGACGGCATTAGGTAAAGCGTTAGCTGTGGTAGATGAGCAGTTTGTCCTGATGAACAGTGATAGTGGCGCTGCACTAGTCTCATTACCTCGAGCGGAATTCTACCGAATCAAAGGGCAGCTAACGCCAAGTGAAGGCGCATTAAAAGCACAACCTTTACTGGTACCTTTGTCGATCAAGTTGGACGTAGAGTTGGTTAAACTGGCGATGGATTATCAACAAGATGTCGCTCAGCTTGGTATTCAATTGAAAGCCAGAAATGATAAGACATTAATGGTCATGGGCGTACCAGCACCACTACGTCAACAAAACTTACAAAATTTAATACCAGATCTGTTATCTTACGCGCAAACGTGGATAAGGGATGAGAAGACGGCGACGCAAATGCTTTCTGCACTGATCGATTGGCTTGCTTTGCAGGTAACGACAGTAAAAAGCCATTATACTCTCTCCGAAGCCATTCAAATTATTGCGGAACTTGAACAGCTAAGACACGGTCAATTGCCATTAGAAGATACCCAGTTTGTATCTGCTGTTGATTTCTCTGCCACGATAGCCAAATTAACACCATGACAGAAAAACTACCCTTGGCTCTATTTTTAATGGGGCCAACTGCATCAGGTAAAACAGAACTCGCGATTAGACTTCGTCAGAAGTTTCCGGTTGAGATCATTAGCGTCGATTCGGCTTTGATCTACAAAGGAATGGATGTCGGGACTGCGAAGCCTGATGAGCGTGAATTAGCCTTAGCGCCTCACCGACTGATTGATATTTTGGATCCGAGTGAGTCATACTCCGCAGCGGACTTCCGCCGCGACGCGCTAAAGGCAATGGATGACATTGTTGCAGAAGGTAAAATCCCGTTGCTCGTTGGCGGCACAATGCTCTATTACAAGGCATTACTTGAAGGCTTATCACCTCTTCCTGCTGCAAATCCTGAAATTCGTCAGCAAATTGAACAAGAAGCATTGACTAAAGGCTGGTCGGTGTTGCACGATGAACTCAAAGTCGTTGATCCTGTCTCTGCCGAAAGAATCCATCCTAATGATCCTCAGCGTTTATCTAGGGCATTGGAAGTTTTTCGAATTTCAGGTAAAACTTTAACTGAGTTGACTCAAACGAAAGGCGATAGTCTGCCGTACCGAGTCAAGCAGTTTGCAATAGCTCCCAAGGATAGGGCAGAACTTCACCGTCGCATTGAACTGCGCTTCGAAAAAATGATGGAAGCGGGCTTTGAAGATGAAATGAAAGCGTTGTATGCGCGTCAGGATCTTCACCCGGATCTTCCGTCAATACGTTGTGTCGGTTACAGACAGATGTGGGAGTATTTAGATGGGGGCTGTACTCGCGAAGAAGCCATTTTTCGTGGTGTATGTGCGACTCGTCAATTGGCCAAGCGTCAAATCACCTGGTTACGCAGCTGGGATGACTTAACTTGGTTGGATAGTGATAACATTGAGCAGGCTCTCGAAACCATTTCGGAAGCAATAGCATCTGATTGAGATAGCTGTGTATAATGTGATCGTTTTTGCGTGAAAGCACTCTGAAAGGAACAGTAGTTGGCGGTTTTTAGACTATGCTGCTAATTACTTAGAGTGCATTTTTTACTCGTTTAGCTCAGATGCAAAAGCAGTACTTTTTTGCATTGCACCGCTAGCTAAATAATTACAACTACAAATTAAATAAGGAAAATAAAAATGGCTAAGGGGCAATCTCTACAAGACCCATTTCTAAACGCGCTACGCCGCGAGCGTATCCCAGTTTCAATCTACCTTGTAAACGGTATTAAACTACAAGGTCAGATCGAGTCATTCGATCAGTTCGTGATCCTTTTGAAAAACACTGTTAACCAAATGGTGTACAAGCACGCGATCTCTACAGTTGTGCCGGCTCGTCCAGTGAGCCACCACAGCGGTGAACGTACCCAAGGTGATCGTCCACAAGAGAAATCTGAAGATTAATTCTTCATCGAATATTTTTAAAGTAAGGAGTTGATTGCTTGTTTGACCGTTATGAATCCGGTGAGCGAGCCGTACTTGTTCATATCAACTTCACGCAAGAAGGTGAATGGGAAGATCTGGCTGAGTTCGAAATGCTGGTTTCTTCTGCTGGGGTAGAGACGCTACAAGTGATAACTGGTAGTCGTCAATCCCCACACCCGAAATACTATGTCGGAGAGGGTAAGGCTCAGGAAATTGCTACAGCAGTACAATTAACTGGCGCTGAAATTGTGATTTTTAATCACTCCCTCTCTCCTGCCCAAGAACGTAACCTCGAAACACTGTGCAAATGTCGAGTTCTCGATCGCACTGGTCTCATCCTCGATATCTTTGCTCAACGAGCGCGAACACATGAAGGTAAGCTACAGGTAGAACTGGCTCAGCTTCGTCATATCTCTACTCGTTTGATTCGTGGTTGGACGCACCTAGAAAGGCAGAAAGGTGGTATTGGTCTACGTGGTCCTGGTGAAACCCAGTTGGAAACCGACCGTCGTTTATTGCGTGACAGAATCAAAGCCATCCTGCGCCGCTTAGAAAAAGTGGCCAAGCAGCGTGAACAAGGGCGTCGCGCCCGAAATCGAGCTGAAATCCCTACGATTTCACTCGTGGGCTACACCAACGCGGGTAAGTCGACACTGTTTAACCGTATTACCGAAGCGGGTGTGTATGCCGCAGACCAGTTGTTTGCTACTTTGGACCCTACATTACGTAAGATCGAGTTAGCGGATGTTGGGCCTGCCATACTTGCAGATACCGTTGGTTTTATTCGACATTTGCCTCACGATTTAGTTGCAGCCTTCAAAGCAACCTTGCAAGAAACGCAAGAAGCTGACATTTTGTTACATGTTGTTGATGCCAGTGATGAGCGTTTTCGTGAGAATATTCAAGCTGTTCATGAAGTACTAGAAGAGATCGACGCACACGAAGTGCCGAGTCTGGTTGTCATGAACAAAATTGACAATCTAGAATCGCAGAATCCGCGTATAGAGCGTGATGAGGAAGGCGTACCTCGTTCGGTCTGGGTATCTGCAATGGAAGGTATGGGCATCGAGCTCCTGTTTGAAGCGCTGACAGAACGTCTGGCGTCACAAATGGTTGAGCATCAGTTGTGTATTCCTCCACAGTATCAAGGACGGTTCCGTAGTACATTCTTCCAAATGAATTGTATTCAACGTGAAGAATACGACCAGGATGGTAACTTGTTGATCGATATTCGAATGCAGCAAGTAGATTGGTCTAGACTTGAGAAAAGAGAAGGGGCAGTTTTGACTGGCTTTATAGTCACTTAAAGGACTGCTACAGTATAACGTCATATCAAATGATGGAGCTTTCTAATGGCGTGGAATGAGCCTGGAAATAACAACGGCAATGATGGCCGCGATAACGACCCTTGGGGTAATAATAATCGTGGTGGCCAGCGTCCTGGTGGCCGAGATCAAGGTCCGCCAGATTTAGATGAAGTGTTCAATAAACTGAGTCAGAAGCTGGGCGGCAAATTTGGTAAAAAAGGCGGCGGTGGTTCTCCACTCGGCGGTGGTGGCAGCGCAATTGGCTTTGGTGTGATTGCACTGATCGCTGTTGCTGTTTGGTTCTTCGCTGGTTTTTACACCATCGGTGAAGCAGAGCGTGGTGTAGTACTGCGTTTAGGTAAATACGATCGTATCGTAGAGCCAGGTCTGAACTGGCGTCCTCGCTTTATTGATGAGTATGAAGTGGTTAACGTACAGGCGATTCGTTCACTTCGTGCATCTGGTCTAATGCTGACTAAAGATGAAAACGTTGTGACGGTAGGCATGGACGTTCAGTATCGCGTTACTGACCCATACAAATACCTATACCGAGTAACCAATGCTGACGACAGTTTGCGTCAGGCAACGGACTCTGCTCTACGTGCGGTAATTGGTGACTCACTGATGGATAGCATCCTGACCAGTGGTCGTCAGCAAATTCGTCAAACGACTCAAGAGACACTGAACCAAATCATGGATAGCTATGATATGGGTCTGGTGCTTGTTGATGTGAACTTCCAGTCTGCACGTCCGCCAGAGCAGGTTAAAGATGCGTTTGATGATGCGATTGCAGCTCGAGAAGATGAAGAGCGTTTCATCCGTGAAGCAGAAGCTTACAAAAACGAGATTCTGCCAAAAGCAACGGGTCGTGCTGAGCGTTTGAAGAAAGAAGCGCAAGGTTACAGAGAACGTGTTACCAATGAAGCTCTTGGTCAGGTTGCACAGTTTGAACAGCTACTGCCAGAATACCAAGCAGCTCCAGGTGTAACTCGTGACCGTCTGTACATCGACGCGATGGAAGAAGTTTACACTAGTACTTCTAAAGTGCTGATTGACTCTGAGTCAAGCGGTAACCTACTTTACCTACCGATTGATAAATTGGCGGGTCAAGAAGGTCAAACTGACACCAAACGTAAAACGAAGTCTTCTTCAACCTACGATCACATTCAACTAGAGTCTGAGCGTACACAAGAGGACACCTCGAACACGCAGTCTCGTTCAACTGATTCACGTCAAGGGAGATACTAAGAATGCGTAAGTTAATGATCCCTGTACTGGTAATCGCACTGGCATTGATGCTGATGTCTCTGTTTGTGATTCCTGAAGGTGAGCGCGGAATCGTGGTTCGATTTGGTCGTGTTCTGAAAGACAACAACGACATTACTCGAATTTACGAACCGGGTCTGCATTTCAAAATGCCACTGTTTGATCGTGTCAAAACACTGGATGCACGTATCCAAACAATGGACGGCCGTGCTGACCGTTTTGTAACGTCTGAGAAAAAAGACGTTATCATTGATACCTACGTAAAGTGGCGTATTGAAGATTTTGAACGTTACTACCTGGCAACTGGTGGCGGTAACTCGCTAACGGCAGAGGCACTTCTTGAACGTAAAGTTACTGACGTGCTTCGTTCTGAAATTGGTGCTCGCGAAATCAAGCAAATTGTTTCTGGTCCACGTAATAATGACGTGCTACCAGAAGATGCAAGCAGTGATGAAGTCACGACTGAAGCCGCTCGTGAAGCTCTAGAAATCGATGGTGAGCGTGACCTAATCATGTCTAACGTGTTGAAAGACACACGTGAAAGCGCGATGAAAGACTTAGGTGTGCGCGTAGTTGATTTCCGAATGAAGAAAATCAACCTGCCAGATGAGATCAGTGAATCTATCTACCGTCGTATGCGTGCAGAGCGTGAGTCGGTAGCTCGTAAACACCGTTCTCAAGGCCGTGAGAAAGCGGAAGTTATCCGTGCTCAAGCTGAGCTTGAAGTTGCGACAATTCTGGCTGAAGCTGATAAAACAGCTCGTGTTACACGAGGTGGAGCGGATGCAGAAGCGGCGAAGATTTACTCTAATGCTTACAACAAGGATCCTGAGTTCTTCAGCTTCCTACGTTCACTAAGAGCCTACGAGAAATCGTTCAGCTCTAAGAACGATATCCTTGTTCTGGATCCGAAGAGTGACTTCTTCCAGTACATGAATAATTCTAAAGGTGTAAAAGCTGAATAAAGCTTACCTCTAGTATGCAAAAGGCTCCATCAGGAGCCTTTTTTGTATCTAGTAGTTATGTAAGGCGAGAGTCGTTAACTCATCATGATAGCAATGACAGCGCCAGCAACGACCAGACAGCCGCCAATACGACGCAGCTGATTATTGGGTTGCTCACTGAGTTGGGCGACCATATTTCGCCAGCCATTCGGCGCTACCAGTGGACCAATACCTTCAACAATTAATACTAGCCCTACAGCCAGCCATATCGACTCAGACATAAAGCTTCCTAAACCAATTTATAAAGCTAAATATTATCAGTGATAGGCTGCTTCTGAAATGCTCGATTACGTTGAGGCTCTAAGTCTGTGAACAAAAAATGACTGCAAGAAGTCCGATTCGGTGCTAGAATCCATTTTTAACTAGCAATCAGACTTGGAAAGATGGGAAATAACGTAGTCGTTCTAGGCACCCAATGGGGTGACGAAGGTAAAGGTAAAATCGTAGACCTTTTAACTGAAGATGCAAAGTACGTGGTACGCTACCAAGGCGGTCACAATGCAGGCCACACTCTCGTAATTGACGGTGAAAAAACCGTTCTTCACTTAATTCCATCAGGTATCCTTCGCGATAACGTAAAATGTGTTATCGGTAACGGTGTAGTACTATCACCTGAAGCTCTACTTAAAGAAATGAAACCTCTTGAAGAGCGTGGTATTCCAGTACGCGAGCGTCTTTTCATTTCTGAAGCATGTCCTCTAATTCTTCCATACCATATTGCAATGGACCAAGCTCGCGAAATCGCTCGCGGTAAAAAAGCTATCGGTACAACAGGTCGTGGTATCGGTCCAGCATACGAAGATAAAGTTGCTCGTCGCGGTCTACGCGTTGGCGACCTGTTCGATATGGAAGCATTTGCTGAGAAGCTAAAAGAAGTGATGGAATACCACAACTTCCAGCTAGTAAACTTCTACAAAGCGGAACCAGTAAGCTACGAAGCTGTACTGGAAGAAGCGAAAGGCTACGCTGAGCTACTAACTTCAATGGTTATCGACGTAACTGACGAGCTAGACTCTGCCCGTAAACGCGGCGACAAAATCATGTTTGAAGGTGCTCAAGGTACGCTACTAGATATCGACCATGGTACTTACCCATACGTAACTTCTTCTAACACGACTGCTGGTGGTGTTGCTGCAGGTTCTGGTTTTGGCCCACGTCATATCGGTTACATTCTTGGTATCGCGAAAGCTTACTGTACCCGTGTAGGTTCTGGTCCATTCCCGACTGAACTATACGACGGTCTAGACAAGCAAGATCCAATCGGTAAGCACCTAGGTACTGTAGGTCATGAGTTTGGTGCAACAACTGGTCGTCTACGTCGTACTGGTTGGTTTGATGCTGTTGCAATGCGTCGTGCTATCCAAATCAACTCTATCTCTGGTTTCTGTCTAACTAAACTAGACGTACTAGATGGCCTAGAAGAGCTAAAAATCTGTACTGGTTACAAGATGGAAGATGGCTCTGTGCTTGAAGTTTCTCCAATGGCTGCGGAAGCATTTGAACAAGCAACGCCAATCTACGAAACAATGCCAGGTTGGTCTGAAAACACATTTGGTGCGAAGTCACTAGAAGATCTGCCAAAAGCGGCTCTAGACTACATCAAGCGCATCGAAGAGCTGACAGGCGTGCCTGTAGACATCATCTCAACCGGTCCAGACCGTAACGAAACAATCATCAAGGTTCACCCATTCGAATCTTAATGACAACTCGTTAGAGATTATGAAAGCCGACCTTAAGGTCGGCTTTTTTGTGTCTGATACTTTGTGCAATGGAATGCTGCGGTTGTGGAACACGCGTCTCAATGTGGCAACTTGTTGCCGTTGCTCTGCAGTAAGTGGCAAAAATTGTCTAAAGCTCAGGGCTGGTTTGCCGATAATCTTATCAAGCAGAGCAGATCCTTCGGCGATCTTTTGTTCCTCAGACACCTTGAAGAGTACGTTTATGAAGTTACGAACAGTGGCTGCTTCACTGTTACTGATGCTGGCGACGGCTGCAGCAAGGGCGAGTTCCGCTGATGTCGGAGCGCCTGTTCCCATTTACACCGAAGCAGAACTGATAACGCTTATTGAGCAGAATAAGCACTTACAGCGTGTACGCGCTGATAACTGCCAGTTAGTGGAAGACATTGTTGCTCGCGCGACTCGGATTAGTCTGCCTGCGTATGAATTTTTGTATGGTGACATGCTGGCGTGGGGTGTCTGTGTTGAGCAAGATGTGGAACTCGGGCTCTACTATATGGAAAATGCCGCCCAGCAAGGATTACCAGCCGCTCTAGAGCAAATTGGACGCTACTATTCACTGGGTACCTTGGTCCAGCAGGACAAAGAACGTGCGATACCCTACCTGCGCGAAGCTGCATCTATGGGGAACCTTAATGCGCGTATTCAACTGGCTGAGTTACTCTTACGTGATTACGGCAGTCCACTGGACTATGAAGATGCTTACCGTTGGTTGTATAACTCGGTCACGGCCGATAAACGTCAGCACAAACGTATAACTATTTTACGAGACGGTCTTGAGCAGCGTATGCCTGAAAATATTATCGCCCGAGCTAAGCGGCGAGATACTTTCTGGTAAAATTGCTCACGATTGAATACATGCAACAAAGCCCACAGATGTGGGCTTTGCTGTTTTTAACGATATGACTTTAAATGACTTTGTGTGGGCCAAAGCATTCGTAATGGAACTGTTCTTGTGGAACGCCAAGGTCGATAAGCTGCTTGGCGACATACTGCATAAACCCAACAGGACCGCAGAAGTAAACCTGAACATGGGGTTGCTTAAGCGCTGCTTCAATTTCCTTTAGGTTGACGAAACCGGTGAAGTGGTAATCTTCACCAAGCGTATCTTCTTCGGTAGGTTGGTTGTACCAAACCAGCGCATTCATGTTTTCTTTCGCTGCCACAAGTTGGTTTACATGCTGCTTAAAGGCGTGTTGCTGACCATTTTCTGTCGCATGTACCCAAGTCACAGGTGCCTGATGAGCTGATAAATTTTCAAGCATAGACAATGTCGGCGTTAAGCCAACACCAGCAGAGAGTAGTACCACTGGTGTGTCTGATTCAACGTCCATAAAGAAATCACCAGCAGGCGCGACCAGTTTTACTTTGTCGCCGACTCTGAGTTCATCATGCAGATAGTTGGATACTTTACCGTCTTGTTCGCGTTTTACCGAAATGCGGTACGTACTTTCTTGTGCTGCGGAAGAGAGGCTGTATTGACGGATCTCTTGGTTGTCAAACTTATCGCTGTTGATGTAGATACCCACATATTGCCCAGGTTTATAGGCAGCGACGTTGTGACCATCGGTTGGCTTAAACACAAAACTGCAGATGTGTTCACTCTCTGCTTGTTTCGCAACCAGTTCGAATTCACGCAAGCCGCGCCATCCGCCTTCCAAGGATTCATTAGCCTGATAGATTTGCTCTTCTCGTTGAATAAATACGTTGGCCAGTACGCCGTATGCTTCTGCCCATGCATCCAACACTTCCTGACCCGGGTTAAACAATTCGTCAATTGTCGCCAACAGGTGTTGGCCGACAATTTGATATTGGTCTGCTGTGATCAAAAAGCTGGTGTGTTTGTGGGCAATCTTTTCTACTGCACCAAGCAGAGCCGGCAAGTTCTCAATATTCGCTGCGTATGCGCAGATAGCGTTAAACAGAGCTTCACGCTGATCGCCATTGCGCTGATTGCTCATATTGAAAATGTCTTTTAATTCTGGGTTATGGGTAAACATGCGGTCATAAAAGTGCGCAGTCAGCTTTGGTCCGGTTTCGGCGATAAGCGGTGCGGTCGCTTTTACGATTTCAATGGTTTGATTGCTGAGCATGAGGCTTCCTAATTTAAGTTGTATTTATAATGCATGTTTAAAGTTGTATCTCAAATGTATCTTTCAATCAAGAAAAGATTTACACTTTTGCTATTAAAGAGGATAGCAATATGCAGTTAACCAGCTTCACCGATTACGCACTGAGAACCCTTATCTATCTGGCTTCATTGCCAAAAGATGAGTTAACAAACATCACTGAAGTGACTGATTTGTTTGGTGTATCACGTAACCATATGGTTAAGGTGATTAACCGACTTGGACAATTGGGCTATGTACAAACAGTGCGTGGCAAAAACGGTGGTATTCGTCTGATGAAGCCAGCTGCTGAGATCACGGTTGGTGGTGTTGTCCGCGATCTTGAGCCGTTAGATTTGGTAAACTGTAGTGCTGATTTTTGCCACATCACGCCAGCTTGTCGACTCAAAGATAAGTTAGCCAAAGCCAAAAACGCTTTCTTAGCGGAACTGGATCACTGCACGATTGAAGAGTTACTCAGAGATAATTCCGAACTTTTGATCTTATTAGAGCGCCCATAAACTATCTTATCTGTTTAGTGCCGACCTTGGTCATTCTTTTTTCAAAGCATTTCTGTAGCTTATCAAGAGACTCAGATATACTAGCTTTATACCTTCCTTGCTAGATAGGCGTGCCTATGTCAGACAATATTCCAAACGATCCATTCGCAGATCGTGAATCCCAGAATTACGAAAATCCAATTCCAAGCCGAGAGTTCATTATTGAATTCTTAACCCAAGCAGGCGTTCCAATGAATCGCAATGACCTGTTTGAAGCACTAAAGCTAAAAGGCGAAGAGCAATACGAAGGGTTGCGTCGTCGTTTACGTGCGATGGAGCGAGATGGCCAACTGGTGTTTACCCGCCGCCAGTGCTACGCATTGCCTGAAAAACTGGAAATGGTGAAAGGTTACGTGATCGGCCACAAAGACGGTCACGGCTGGGTGCGTCCAGACGGTAGTGTTGGCAAGGACAATGATATTGTACTTCCGCATCATCAGATGAAAAATATCATTCATGGCGATTATGTGCTGGTTCAGCCGACTGACAACAGTAAACGTGGGCGCCGAGAAGGTCGCTTAGTGCGCGTGCTTGAAGAGCGCAATGATCAAATCGTTGGGCGCTTTTTCCTCGAGTACGGTTACTCATATGTCGTACCTGACGATTCACGCATCAGCCAAGATATACTGATCCCAAATGAGCATAAAGCGGGTGCCCGTATGGGAAATGTCGTAGTAATTGAAATTACCGACCGTGGTTCACGTTCGCGCGGCATGATGGGCAAAGTGGTTGAAGTACTGGGCGAAAACATGGCTCCGGGCATGGAAACCCAAATTGCGATTCGTACTCACCAAATTCCGCATGAATGGCCGGAAGGGGTTGGTCAGCAAATCGCTAACCTTGCGGAAGAGGTTCCGGAAGAAGCCAAAGTGGGTCGTGTTGATCTGCGCGATCTGCCACTCGTCACGATTGATGGTGAAGATGCGCGCGATTTCGATGACGCGGTTTTTTGTGAGAAAAAGAAAAGCGGTGGCTGGCGTCTTTGGGTAGCCATTGCGGACGTAAGTTACTACGTACGCCCGGATTCAGCTCTGGACAAAGAAGCGATCAACCGTGGTAACTCCGTCTACTTCCCATCTCAGGTTGTACCAATGTTGCCGGAAGTGCTTTCTAATGGTCTCTGTTCGCTGAACCCACAAGTGGATCGCTTGTGTATGGTGTGTGAGATGACCATCTCAGAAACGGGTAAGCTGTCTGGTTACAAACATTATGAAGCGGTGATGAACTCACATGCTCGTCTGACTTACACCAAAGTGCATCACATTTTGGAAGGTGATGAAGAACTACGTGAGCGTTACAAAGAGCTGGTTCCGCATCTTGAAGAACTGCATAGCATGTACAAGGTTCTGAAAGGAGCGCGTGAGCAGCGTGGTGCGATTGAATTCGAAACCGTCGAAACCAAGTTCATCTTCAATGCTGAGCGCAAGATTGAAAGCATTGAACCTGTGGAACGTAACGATGCCCACAAACTGATCGAAGAGTGCATGATCATGGCAAACATTGCGTCGGCATCACTGGTGGAAAAAGCCAAAGAGCCTGCGTTATACCGTATCCATGAAACGCCAGGGGAAGAACGCTTGATGGGCTTCCGTGACTTCCTTGCTGAGCTGGGGCTGGAGTTAGGCGGTGGCCTTGAGCCGTCACCAACCGATTATGCGCATCTGATGAGTCAGGTAGGCGATCGCCCAGATCAAGAGCTGATTCAAACCATGCTGCTGCGCTCGATGAAACAAGCGGTTTATAACGCTGACAATGCCGGTCACTTTGGTTTGGCGCTACAGCGATATGCTCACTTCACCTCGCCAATTCGTCGTTACCCTGATTTGTTATTGCACCGAGCTATCAAATATCTGATTGCTAAACATGAAGGCCGAAATCAAGATCGCTGGACACCAACCGGTGGTTACCATTACTCGTTTGATGACATGGATTTCTATGGCGAACAATGTTCCATGACTGAACGTCGTGCGGATGATGCAACTCGAGACGTCTCTGACTGGTTGAAATGTGAGTACATGCAAGACCATGTTGGGACTGAGTTAGAAGGTGTGATCGCCAACGTGACTAGCTTTGGTTTCTTTGTTCGTTTAACCGATCTGCACATTGACGGTTTGGTGCATATTTCGACGTTAGCGAACGACTACTACCAGTTTGATCCGATTGGTCAAAGACTTATCGGAGAAAGCTTCGGTAATATCTATCGCTTAGGTGACGCAGTGAAAGTCAAAGTGTTGGCCGTGAACCTAAATGACAAACAAATTGACTTTGAATTAGTCGAAACAAGTCGTAAGCTACGCGGCGAAGGTAAGACCGCTAAGAAACGCGCGGCAGAAGCAAAACGAAAAGCCAAAGAGAAAAAACGCTCGGCGACACGTTCTGCATCGAAAGAAGCTGGAGCAGTGCGTGCCGTTCCTGTGATTGAACCGACCAAGCGTCCGGAAGAAAGTACAGCGGAAGGCCAGCGTAACGGCCCTAAGCGCGGTGCTAGGAATGGTGATGCTGAAGGCAAGAATAAGCCTAAGGTAAGAAAAGCCAGCAAGAAAAAGCCACACAGTAAGCCAAAGAAAGCTAAGCGACCTAATAGAGACGCTCAGTAGGCTGAATAGCCAGCTTGTATAAGCTGGCTGAGGCACAGGTACCAACTGATGAGAGTGACTCCGATTGGTATCACCAGAACAACAGGTTAAAAAATGAGTAACGAATTTATTTACGGTATTCATGCCGTGAAAGCGGTATTGGAACGTGAACCAGAGCGATTTATTGAAGCGTACGTGCTAAAAGGACGTCAAGATGATCGTTTGATGCCAATCCTGAACGATTTACAGGTATGCGGCGTGTCTATTCAGCAAATGACACGTAAAACCTTGGATGACAAAGCGCATGGTGCGAACCACCAGGGCATTATCGCTCGCGTGAAAGCCGCGAAGCAGTTGAATGAAAACGATATTGACGCGATTCTGGCGCAACACGAATCACCGCTTTTATTAGTGTTGGACGGTGTGACTGATCCGCACAACCTTGGCGCTTGTTTGCGTAATGCGGATGCGGCTGGCGCGGCAGCGATCATTGTGCCAAAAGATCGCTCTGCAGCAATGAACGCAACAGTCAGCAAGGTCGCGTGTGGGGCTGCTGAAGTGGTGCCATTGATCCGAGTGACTAACCTGGCGCGTACGATGCGTACACTGCAAGAGCAAGGTATTTGGTTTGTTGGTACCGCTGGTGAAGCGACTCACGATATTTATCAAGCGAAACTGACCGGGCCTCTGGCTATTGTCATGGGGGCGGAAGGTGATGGGATGCGCCGCTTGACGCGAGAAACCTGTGATGATTTGATTAAAATCCCGATGGCAGGTAGTGTATCAAGCTTGAATGTATCGGTAGCGTCAGGTATCTGTTTGTTTGAAGCGGTTCGTCAGCGATTAGCGGCAAAATAAACGTAGAACAATAAAAATGACCAATACAATACTCAGGATGGGCAACCATCCTTTGTTGTTTTTATGCGTAGGGAAGTTATGACTCAACAATCTATAAAATTCATTGCCTTTGATTTGGATGGCACTTTGCTTGATAGCGTACCAGACTTGGCCATTGCGGCTGACCAAGCCGTTCAGGCACTCGGTTATCCGCCAGTATCAATTGAACAAGTTCGTGACTACGTGGGAAACGGCGCAGATGTGCTGATTGGTCGCTCACTTAGTCAAAGTCTGACCATCAATCCTGAACTGAGTGAAGAGCTACGCGCAGAAGCACGAGAACTGTTTGATGAGTTTTACGAGCAGAGCGGTCATAAACTGAGTCACCTTTACCCGACAGTAAAAGAGACACTGGCAGAGTTGCACCAGGCGGGTTTTACCCTTGCAGTGGTAACCAACAAACCTTCTAAGTTTGTACCGCATATTCTGGAGCAACATGGCATTGCCCATTACTTTGTCGATGTGCTGGGTGGTGATGCTTTCCCTGAGAAAAAACCAAACCCAGTAGCTCTGAACTGGTTAATGGAAAAACACCAGATACAACCGGGAGAAATGCTGATGGTCGGGGACTCGAAAAACGACATCCTAGCAGCGAAAAACGCCGGTTGTACCTCATTTGGTTTAACTTACGGTTACAACCATGGTGAGCCAATTTCGGCATCAAATCCGGACTTTGTCGCAGACAAGATGTCGGAATTATTGGAAGTTGTCGCCGTTTCTGCATAAGCGCGACAAAAAATCTTCCAAAATACTTGTTAATGAGTACACTGAGCTAACCGTGCATCAAAAAGTGCGCGGTTTTTCATTTAATTAGATTAAGAAGTCAAAGGAATCATTCTAATGAGCAAACCCATTGTATTGAGTGGTGTTCAACCTTCAGGTGAACTAAGTATCGGTAACTACTTGGGTGCTCTACGTCAATGGCACCAGATGCAAGACGATTATGATTGCCAATATTGTGTAGTAGACCTTCATGCGATTACGGTTCGTCAGGACCCAAAAGCACTGCATGAAGCGACTCTGGACGCACTGGCGATCTGTCTGGCTGTGGGTGTTGACCCTAAGAAGAGCACGCTATTCGTTCAGTCACACGTACCAGAGCATGCTCAACTTGGTTGGCTTCTTAACTGTTACACTCAGATGGGTGAGCTGAGCCGTATGACTCAGTTTAAAGACAAATCAGCTCGCTACGCGAACGACGTCAACGTGGGCCTATTTGATTACCCAGTCCTGATGGCTGCAGATATCCTGCTCTACGGCGCGCATCAGGTACCAGTCGGCAGCGACCAGAAGCAGCACCTTGAGCTAGCACGTGATATCGCAACGCGTTTCAACAACATCTATTCGCCAGAGAGCCCAATCTTCACCGTCCCTGAGCCGTACATTCCAACCGTTAATGCGCGCGTAATGAGCCTGCAGGATGCAACGAAGAAGATGTCTAAGTCAGATGATAACCGTAAGAACGTTATTACGCTGCTTGAAGAGCCTAAATCGATTCTTAAGAAGATCAACAAAGCGCAAACGGACACTGAAACGCCACCAAGCATTCGTCATGATATTGAGAGCAAAGCGGGTATCGCAAACCTAATGGGCTTGTACTCAGCGGCGACGGGCATGAGCTTTGAAGAAATCGAAGCTAAGTACAAAGGCGTAGAAATGTACGGTCCGTTCAAGAAAGATGTCGGTGAAGCGGTAGTCGCTATGCTTGAGCCAATTCAGGCTGAATACCACCGTATTCGTGCTGATCGTGCATATATGGATGAAGTGATGAAGCAAGGTGCAGAAAAAGCATCGGCTCGTGCAGCTGAGACGTTGAAGAAAGCTTACGCAGCGGTAGGTTTTGTGACTCGTCCATAGTCATAGCGTTAAGTACTCAGTCTTCTAAAAAGCTCCGTAATGCGGAGCTTTTTTCTATCCGCTAGCTGTGATTAGTCTTTGAGTGCCGTAATAGAGAATCTTTTATTCAGTAAAAACTTGCCTTTCTTGTTTGGTGTTGCAAAATACCGCCCTCAACTATCACAAATATGTGGTTGAGACAGTATTACCAAACGGATTGGGAGCAAGCGACACCTTATGTTGTTGATCATTGATAACTACGACTCTTTTACTTACAACCTTTATCAGTATTTTTGCGAGCTTGGCGCAGAGGTAAAGGTGGTACGCAATGATGAAATCGATCTTCAGGGAATCGAAGCGCTTAATCCGACCCACTTGGTGATCTCTCCAGGGCCTTGTACACCAAACGAAGCGGGTATTTCGTTGCAGGCGATTACACATTTTGCGGGTAAGCTACCTATTCTCGGTGTGTGTTTAGGACACCAAGCCATTGCTCAGGCATTTGGTGGTCGCGTCGTACGCGCACGACAAGTCATGCACGGTAAAACCTCGCCAATTTGCCACAATAGCCGCAGTGTATTTAAAAATCTCAATAATCCTCTTACCGTGACACGCTACCACTCTCTCGTGGTGGAAAATGGCACACTGCCTGATGTGTTTGAACTCACTGCTTGGACAGAACTGGCTGACGGCAGTATGGATGAAATCATGGGCTACCAACACAAGACATTGCCGATTGATGCGGTGCAATTTCACCCAGAATCTATCAAAACAGAACAGGGTCATGAACTGTTAGCTAACTTTCTGGCGCGTGAAATGATCTGATCTTGATCACTTTTCTTAACAAATAATTCATCTTTCAGGCGGCATGAGTGGATTGCAAAACTATGCGTTTCGCTTTGCTCCCTCAATTTATTCATTGTCTTTTTTATCTTCTAGCGCCTGTATTACCTGCCTTTTATAAAAAAAATCTTCGCTATTTTTGTTTCTTCATGCATAAATAATCACGAGTGGTGATTATTGGCAGTTTTGTGCCCGCATAAAAAGCATAAATCACTATTGAAATGGTTAATTGAATGTAAATACAATGCCGCAATAGCTTAAATGCAAAACATTATTTGCTGGTAAAGGGAACCGATTAAGTTCGCTTATCTGCTAAGCATGCGGTATCAAGAAGGAATGTGCGATGACAACGGAAATTAAAGTAGAGCGCGGTTTATTCGATGAGGTGATGGTACCTTGTTATAACCCAATGGAAATGATCCCAGTAAAAGGTAAAGGTTCACGTATCTGGGATCAGGAAGGTAATGAATACATCGACTTTGCTGGTGGTATTGCGGTGAGCTGTCTGGGTCATTGTCACCCTGCGATGGTGGAAGCGTTGACTGAGCAAGGCAATAAGCTTTGGCATCTAAGTAATGTGATGACTAACGAGCCTGCTCTTCGACTGGCGAAGACACTGACAGAATTAAGCTTTGCTGAGCGCGTTTTCTTTGCGAACTCAGGCGCAGAAGCGAACGAAGCGGCATTAAAGCTAGCTCGTCGCTATGCTGCAGATGTACATGGTCCAGAAAAATCAGAAATCATCGCATTCCAACAAGGTTTCCACGGCCGTACGTTCTTTACTGTAACGGTAGGCGGTCAAGAAGCTTACTCTGATGGTTTTGGTCCTAAGCCGGGTGATGTAACACACCTACCATATAACGACATCGAAGCACTGCAAGAACACATCTCAGACCGTACGTGTGCTGTTATGATGGAGCCACTACAAGGTGAAGGCGGTATCGTGCCACCAACACCAGAGTTCGCTCAGGCAGTACGCGAGCTGTGTGACAAACACAACGCACTGCTTATTTTCGATGAAGTGCAAACGGGCAACGGCCGTACTGGTCACTTCTATGCGTACCAAGGTCTTGGTATCACTCCTGATATTCTAAGCACAGCGAAGTCACTGGGTGGTGGTTTCCCTATCGGCGCGATGCTAACGACGGCAAAACTGGCTGAGCACCTTAAAGTGGGTACTCACGGTTCAACCTACGGTGGTAACCCACTGGCATGTGCGGTAGCAGAAGCGGTTGTCAACGAAGTCACTAAGCCAGAAACGTTGGCTGGTGTTCTTGAGCGTGAAGCGATGTTCCGTGAAGGCTTGGAAGCGATCAACGCGAAATACAATATCTTCTCTGAAGTACGTGGTAAGGGACTATTGCTCGGTGCGGCACTGAATGAAGAGTGGAAGGGTCGTGCACGTGATGTACTGGTTGCGGCGGGTAAAGAAGGCCTGATGGTACTGATTGCCGGAGCGAACGTTGTTCGTTTCACCCCATCACTGGTTATCACACACGAAGAAATTGAACAAGGTTTGGCGAAACTGGATAAAGCGATCGCAACGTTAGTGTAAGCGATACAACAGAAGAAACGCCAACGTATTTACCTCCGTTAAGGATCTCTGACGGGGGAATCTTTCCTAAAATATAAATAACCTCAATTCGGGCTAAGAAAGTTGAAGTTGTGTCGACTTGCTTATCCCTAGTTGAGGTTCATTAGGATTTTCTTGCATCTGGAGGGAGTATTGATGCTAGTAGTTCGCCCTATCGCGATGTCGGATTATGATTCGCTACACACTTGTGCGGTTGAATCTGGTCACGGATTTACATCTCTACCGGTTAACGAAGAACTGTTAACCAATCGAATCAAACATTCAGAGTACAGCTTTGGCAAACCGGACGTTAATGAACCGGGTGATGAAGGCTACCTTATGGTCGGCTTTGACTCTGAAACGGGTGAAGTTGCAGGTACGACCGGAATCGAAGCATCTATTGGCTGGGATGTACCTTTCTACTCTTACCACATCAGTAAAGTCGTTCACTCATCGCCTAAGTTAGGTGTGAACAATGTCGTGAAGTTATTGACGTTTGGTAATAACTACACGGGTAACAGCGAAATCTGTACTCTTTTCTTGCGTGAGAAATTCCGCCAAGGCCTGAATGGTCGTCTGATGTCGAAATGCCGTTTCTTGATGATGGCTGAGCATCCAGAGCGTTTCTCTGAAACCATTTTTGCTGAGATGCGCGGTGTCTCTGATGCAAATGGTAATTCGCCATTCTGGCAATGGTTACAAGAGCACTTCTTCTCGATTGATTTCACTCTTGCAGATTACCTGACTGGTATTGGCAAGAAAGGCTTTATCGCAGACTTAATGCCTAAGCTACCTATCTATATCAACTTACTCAGTCCAGAGGCACAAGCGGTGATTGGTAAGGTGCACGACAATACACGTCCGGCACTAAAGCTATTAGAACGTGAAGGCTTTACTAACCGTGGTTATGTCGACATTTTCGATGCGGGTCCAACGGTAGAGTGTGATCTGCGCAACGTTGAATCTGTGCGTCACTCGTTCCGTGCTCGTGTAAAAGTCGCGGTGCATAGCAGTACGCAGGACTTTCTGATGTGTAACGCATCGTTCGAGAACTTCCGTGCCGCAGCAGCGAAAGCCGCTTATGACGCTGAAACACAAAGCGTTGTGCTAGCCCCAGAACTTGCTGATGCACTTTTGGTCGAGGAAGGGGACTTCGTTCGTCTTCTACCGCAGTAACAGACAGAATTTAAGGATAGTAACAATGACACATTGGATTGCAGGTGAATGGGTACAAGGTCAGGGTGAAGAGTTGACCTCTCTGTCTCCGTACAACCAGGAAGTGATTTGGCACGGCAAAAGTGCGACGGCTGATCAAGTTAATCAAGCGGTAGCGGCGGCTCGTGCTGCTTTTGTCGATTGGAAAAAGCGTCCATTTGCAGAGCGTGAAGCGATCGTGCTGGCGTTTGCAGAAAAAGTAAAAGAAAACAGCGAAAAGATCGCTGAAGTGATCGCAAAAGAAACGGGTAAGCCAATTTGGGAAACCCGTACCGAAGCGGCGGCAATGGCGGGTAAAATCTCAATTTCTATTCGTGCGTACCATGACCGTACTGGTGAGGCTACACGTGAAGCCGCAGGTAACCAAATTGTTCTGCGTCATCGTCCACTGGGTGTTATGGCCGTGTTTGGTCCTTACAACTTCCCTGGTCACTTGCCTAATGGTCATATTGTCCCAGCCCTTCTAGCGGGTAACACCGTGGTTTTCAAACCATCAGAGCAAACGCCTTGGACTGGCGAACTGGCGATGAAACTATGGGAAGAAGCGGGTCTGCCAAAAGGTGTGATTAACTTGGTTCAAGGCGCGAAAGAGACCGGTATTGCATTGGCGGACGAGAAGGGCATCGACGGTGTGCTATTTACCGGTAGTGCAAACACAGGACACATTCTGCACCGTCAGTTCGCGGGCCAACCAGACAAAATGTTGGCGCTGGAAATGGGCGGCAACAACCCAATGGTTATTTCTGAAAACTATGGTGACTTAGACGCAACGGTTTACACCATTATTCAGTCTGCTTTCATCAGTGCCGGCCAGCGTTGTACCTGTGCGCGCCGTCTGTATGTACCACTCGGTGAGAAAGGCGATGTGTTAATCACTAAACTGGTTGAAGCGACGAAAAATATCCGCGTTGATCAGCCGTTCGCAGAACCAGCACCATTCATGGGACCACAAATTTCTGTGGCAGCGGCGAAATCTATTCTTGATGCGCAGGCAAACCTTCAGTCTTTAGGTGGAGAGAGCTTGATCGAAGCAAAAGCGGGTGAGGCTGCGTTTGTTTCTCCGGGCATCATTGATGTGACGAATATCGCTGAGCTGCCAGATGAAGAATACTTCGGCCCACTACTGCAAGTTGTACGTTACGAAGGCTTGGAAAAAGCAGTGGAACTGGCGAATGATACGCGCTTTGGTCTATCTGCGGGTCTAGTGTCAACCGACGACCAAGAGTGGGAATACTTTGTTGACCACATCCGCGCAGGTATCGTAAACCGCAACCGTCAATTGACTGGTGCAAGTGGTGACGCGCCGTTTGGTGGCCCAGGTGCATCTGGTAACCTTCGTCCAAGCGCATACTACGCGGCTGACTACTGTGCTTACCCGATGGCATCAATGGAAGGTGACGAAACATTATTGCCTGCGACACTCAGCCCGGGTGTGACACTTTAAGTTTCAATAATAGGGCCACGGCGATGAATAGTGGCCCGGCCTGCCGACGCATCGTTAAAGTATGGCGTCTTAATAGGGTTGGCAGGCAAAAAATTAAAAGAGTGTGCGACTGACTGATACTCCGTCACAGGTTGGTGGCTGCTCGTTCATTATTCTGGACAGCCTTCGGGCTGTGAACGAGCCGCCAACATTCTTACCCTACCTCTCGTAACAAGGAGCCGTTATGACCCCTGATGTGTTATTTGAATCTTTATGGCAAGACTATATTCAACGTCTTTGCCCCTCTGCTGCTAAAGTTCATCAACTTCTTCAAGAAGATGAGCCTCTGATTAATGACCATATTGCTTTACGCACATTCAATGTTGAGCCGCTAGGAATTGAAACTCTGGCTAAGCCATTTTTGGCGATTGGCTATAAGGCGTGTGGCGACTATGTGTTTGAAAGCAAAAATTTGGTTGCTAAGCACTACGAGCACCCAGATCCGAAACAGCCAAAAGTGTTTATCAGTGAGCTCAAAGTCGAAGCGTGTTCACCAGTTCTACAAGCAATTGTCGCTAAACTGGTGGATCAAGTGGATGCAGAAAAGCTGGCCGATAGCGCGTTTTTGCATGGTGGCCGCCTATGGGATCTCAGTTTTGCGGATTACCAGACTCTGGCTAAAGAGAGTGAGTACGCGTCTTGGCTGGCGGCACATGGGTATGGCGCTAACCATTTTACGGTCAGCGTAAATCAACCCAATCAATACGATGAAGTGAAGCAAGTGAACGATCACTTACGTCAATCTGGATTTGTGATTAACGAATCTGGTGGTGAAGTCAAAGGTTCACCTCAAGTTTTACTTGAGCAGTCTTCAACCATGGCAGATAAAGTGCCAGTTAATTTTACTGAAGGTTCTGAGATTGTTCCTGGGGGATTCTACGAATTCGCCAAGCGCTACCCAATGGAAAATGGTGAACTTTACCCGGGGTTTGTTGCAGCATCGGCCGATAAAATCTTTGAAAGCACTAATGGCTAATCAAAGTCGTTGACTTGATTCCTGAAAGCTTAAAAGCTGCCTTGGGAGTTGAACGCTTACCTGAAAAGAAAAAGCCACCAGTGTTGCCATTGGTGGCTTTATTATTTATTTGCGTTACTCGAATCAGTGATTAACGAGTACCGTAAACGACGATAGTTTTACCGTGCGCAGAGATTAAATTCTGCTCTTCTAGCATCTTCAAGATACGACCAACTGTCTCACGAGAACAGCCAACGATTTGACCGATTTCTTGACGAGTGATCTTGATTTGCATGCCATCTGGGTGAGTCATCGCATCTGGTTGTTTTGCAAGGTTCAGAAGTGTCTGAGCGATACGACCAGTTACGTCTAGGAACGCTAGGTCACCCACTTTTTGGCTGGTTACTTGAAGGCGACGAGCCATCTGCGCGGAAAGACGCATTAGGATGTCTGGGTTTACTTGGATAAGCTGGCGGAATTTCTTGAAAGAAATCTCAGCAACTTCGCAAGGAGATTTAGCTCGAACCCAAGCTGTGCGCTCTTGGTCTTCCTCGAATAGACCAAGCTCACCAATAAAGTCTCCTTGGTTTAGGTAAGAAAGGATCATTTCCTTACCTTCTTCGTCTTTGATAAGAACCGCAACAGAACCTTTAACGATGTAGTATAAGGTTTCAGCTTTTTCACCAGCGTGAATCAGCGTGCTCTTTGAAGGGTACTTATGAATGTGACAGTGTGAAAGAAACCACTCTAATGTCGGGTCGGTTTGAGGTTTACCTAGAACCATAATATCTCACTTCCTCTGCAGGGTACGCTTGCGCTATCCATATTTTAGCTAAGCCTGAATCAGGCTTACTAGAATAAGAGCACTTTTTATATGCTGCAAGCTATCTTGTGTTTCGGTAAGAAATAGTATCCTTTTTCGAGGATGATTTCTTGATTTTAATCGTGCCAGGGTTACTATTTTGTACGCAAAACTGTGCACATGATCACGGTATGAAAAGTAAACACTCAGAAATAGAGATTATTAGCCAATTTTTCCTGTTTCTATCAGTTGTTGTAGGATAGGCCTCACGATAAGCTCCATCGCAAAACTCATTTTACCGCCCGGTACGACGATGGTGTTGTGGCGTGACATAAATGAGCCGTCAATCATCGCCAGCAGGTAAGGGAAGTCGACATTCTTAATCCCGCGTAGTCGGATGACCACAAAGCTTTCATCCAGACTTGGAATGCCTTTCGCATTGAGTGGGTTTGATGTGTCCACGGTCGGTACGCGCTGAAAGTTAATATGGGTGCGCGAAAACTGCGGAGTGATGTAATTCAGATAGTCATCCATCGAGCGTACGATGGAGTCCATCACGGCCTCCCTTGAGTGGCCACGGTCACGCGTATCTCGGACGAATTTTTGGATCCACTCCAGGTTCACAATCGGTACCATGCCTATCAGAAAATCGACATGCTGAGACACATTCACTTCACCATCCACCACACCACCATGTAAGCCTTCATAAAAAAGAACATCGCTGTTATCTGGTAAGTCTTGCCATGGCGTGAAAGTGCCTGGCATCTGGTTGTAAGGTACCGCTTCATCAAAGGTGTGTAGATAGCGGCGTATGCTGCCGGTACCTTCTTCACCATACTGACGGAAAAACTTTTCCAAGCCAGGAAAGTCATTAGCCTGTGGGCCAAAGTAACTAATGTGTCTGCCTTGCTCGCGCGCTTTACGAATTTCGATGTCCATTTCCGGGCGAGTAAAGCGATGGAAGCTGTCACCTTCAACCCAAGCTGGTTTGACGTTCATCATATTGAACATCTTGCGGAAGGCTTCAGATGTAGTGGTCGTGCCGGCTCCGGATGAGCCGGTAACTGCAATGATTGGATGTTTAGCTGACATGACAAACCTTGTCGAAAATTACTTTCCTTTAAGATGCAGTAGGTATCTACTGCACGGGAGATAACCCACTATAGCACGTAATAACGGCTTGTCATCGGGTGGGGTACGGTAAAATGTGAAGGGCTTGGGGAAATGGTTTAATACTTTGCTTTTAATTGAATATCCACGGTTTCATGCAGTTCGGAGAATACGATAACCGCTTCGCCTTTCTCTAGCTGCATCTTAACCTGATCGATTTTATCTTGTAGGGAGATTTCAACAGTGCCGTAATCTGTGCCTTCACGCAGAACAAACTCACGAATCAGGTTTTCCAATGTCTCTGGTGCAATGTCTTGCCAAGGAATGACCATAAATACCTCAGAATTTTATGATAGATGGATAGGTTGCGTTGCACTTAGTGGTAATAACGCGCCCAAAAGCTCAACACCGCCAAGTCTACTGTGTCTTGCATTTCGATACAGCAGAAAGGTGCTCCGCAGCGATACTTTCATAATAGGATGGCAACGCTTCTTCCAGCCAAAACTTCGGCTTTAAGGCCGATCCAGAGATAAAACCAACATGTCCGCCATGTTCATACAGCCGATAGTCGATGTTGGCTGGCAGGACAAATTTAGGGATAACTGCATCGGTCATAAATGGGTCATCCTTGGCGTGAATGATCAGAGTCGGCAGTTTGATTTGTTGTAACTTACTTAACCCAGAGCATTGCGTGTAATAGTCCTGGGCATCTTTAAACCCGTGCAGCGGTGCGGTGATCAAATCATCGAACTCTTGTAAGCGAGTAACGCGCTTGATCGAATTGTAAGAGAGCGCCAATTCACCATGGAGCAAAGAGTGCTTTTGTAACGCGTTACGTTTGAGTGATGAAAGCAAATAACGTCGATAGACCTTGGAAAACCCTTGCTCAATGCGGTTAGCGCAAGCGGCTAAGTCTAGGGGAGCAGATACAATGGTCGCCGCTTTTAGTATCGGGCTGTCTTGGTATTGAGCTAAGTAATTTGCCAGCATATTCCCCCCTAAGGAAATACCGATGGCAACTTTAGGATTGTCCGGAAATTGTCTCTCAAGGTGTTCCAAGAAAAAGCGAGCGTCTGTCACTTCTCCTGAATGATAAGCGCGGGCTTTTTTGTTGGGTTTACCGCTACAGCCACGAAAATGCATCATCACCGAAAGCCAGCCTGATTGAGCAAATGCGTTCATCAAACCATTGGCATAAGGGCTGTAGAAGCAGCCTTCTAAACCGTGAAACAGGATGAAAATAGGTTTGTGTTGAGCGGCTTCTTTATTTGGATCTTCACTCCAGGCGAGATCAATAAAATCGCCATCTGTGGTATCCAGTGTTTGCCAGACAGGGGTAAACAGCGCTTTTTTACGAATAAAGCGCGGTAGAAGGGTCTGAAGGTGTGGGTTTTTCATCCCAGCGGCTGCTAAAAATTGTGTCATACCTAACTGCTCTTATTTGTCCTCCAACATCCATAGGAGGACTTATTAATATAATCCTTTATAAATATTATAGGTACTTTATACCCAAATGACTTCTAGATGCAGGGTTCAGAGTGTCTTCACTGGAGCAAATACAAGGGAAGTAGTCCAGTATTCCGAGTTATTTATCGCAATTTATGGATGCTTTGGCGAATGAATATTGGGTACCGGGATAGCAAAAGCTTGTTGTAGATGTTCACCGCCTAACTGGCGGCAATATCTGAGCGTGAGAGGATCGCCGTCGTTTTTGATCAGGCTAAGTGAGTTAATACAGTCGACTAAATCGGATTGTTGCTGTTTCTCTAGCTGCAGCTCAAACTGCAGTGTTTCACGATATAATGCGTCGTTTACTTGAGATTTGAGGTGGCGTCGCAGATCGCGAAAAGAGTGCAGTAAGGTCTCGCTTCGGCCTAGACAGCTTTGAACCAAATGCCAGTCTTTTTCTTGGAAAATAAGCTGCTGCTCGTCGAGCCATCGGAGCAGCAGTAGTAGATTCACGTTGCCGTGATAGTTGTTTTGTAGTGATAGGCACGCTTCTTTTACTTCCCGCACACCATAAAACTGCAAACTGAATTGCCATAGGTGCTCTAAGGTAAGGGTGTATTCTGCGTGCTTATTTGTCATTGATTAAACTCTAGCTCCATCTGCTCAAGTTCTTCCTGAGCTGACATCCATTCCATTTCTACTTCTTCGAGCTCTGATTTGCTCGATGATTGAAGCGCTAACACTTCATTTAGTTTAGCTTTATTTTCGGCTTCATACAGAGAGTTATCCGCTAATTGTTCTTCAGCTTTTGCTAGTGCTTCTCCTAACTTATCCATTTTATTTTCTAATTGTGTCAGCGTTTTGCGAATTGGTGCCGTTTGTTTACGAAATTCGGCTTCGCGGCGTTTCTGCTCTTTCTTCGCAGCGGCGCTATTGGCGGTGTCTTTCTCCGGTTGTGATGCCTGTGCCTCTTTACGCTCAACTTTTTGTTGCTCTGTTAACCATTTATAGTAGTCATTTAAGTCGCCATCAAATGGGGCAACCTGACGGTCGTGGACGAGATACAAGTCATCTGTGGTGGCACGTAACAGGTAGCGGTCGTGTGAGACAATCACCATGGCGCCTTCGAACGTTTGTAGTGCCATCGTTAATGCCTGACGCATGTCTAAGTCTAGATGGTTGGTTGGCTCATCGAGCAGTAATAGGTTTGGTTTTTGCCAAACAATCAACGCCAAGACCAAACGTGCTTTTTCGCCACCCGAGAATGGCGCCACTTTCTCCAGCGCTTTATCACCTTGGAAGCCAAAACTACCCAGATAATCACGCAACTGTTGTTCGGTTTGATTCGGTGCGATTTGCATTAAGTGCTGTAGTGGCGTTTCTTCAGGGTGCAGCGTTTCAAGCTGGTGCTGAGCGAAGTAGCCAATCTTCACGCCTTGTGAGTAGGTCAGGTCGCCGCCTTGTGCTTTGAGTTCGCCAGACAGCAGTTTGATCAGCGTTGATTTACCCGCGCCGTTACGGCCGAGCAGGCCGATGCGGCTACCCGGAACGAGGTTAAGGCGGATTTTCTCCAGAATTAAGTTGTCATCGTAGCCAGCCGAGACGTCATCCATCATCATAATTGGATTCGGTAAGGCGGCAGGTTGACGGAATTCAAAACTGAACGGGTTATCGAATTGCGCCGGTAACACTTTTTCCATGCGTTCCAGTGCCTTAATACGGCTCTGCGCCTGACGCGCTTTAGAGGCTTTGTAGCGGAAGCGGTCGATGTAGCTTTGCATGTGTGACATCTGCTTTTGCTGCTTCTCGAACATCGCTTGTTGAAGAACCATTTTTTGCGCACGTTGGTTTTCGAATGACGAGTAGTTTCCGGTGTATTCATTGAGCTGCTGATTTTCGATGTGAATGATGCGGCCAACGATAGGATCGAGGAAATCACGGTCGTGCGAGATAAGAATCAGCGTACCCGGGTAGCTCTGTAGCCAGCGCTCCAGCCACATTACCGCATCCAAATCTAAGTGGTTGGTTGGTTCATCGAGCAATAGTAAATCGGAGCGACAAAGCAGGGCTTGAGCCAGGTTAAGGCGCATACGCCAACCACCAGAAAATTGAGTCAGACTCCAGCTCATCTGTTCCTGACTGAACCCTAAGCCGTCAAGCAATTCTGCAGCTCGGGCGCGAATGCTGTAACCACCAATAGTTTCGATTTTGCCGTGGATTTCTGCGACTAAAGTACCGTTGTCTTGCTCTTCAGCGGCGGAAAGCTGCTTTTCAAGGTCACGGAACTCACGATCTCCATCAATGACATACTCTAATGCACTGCGATCCAGAGCGGGTGTTTCCTGTGCTACCCAGGCCAATTCCCAGTGCTGGGGTTGGCTGAATGAACCAGCATCAATGGACAGTTCATCTTTTAGCAGCGCGAACAGGGTGGATTTACCACAGCCATTTTTTCCAACTAGGCCGACTTTATCTCCGGGATGGATAGTCGCAGAAGCTTGATCTAAAAGAGGTTTACCGCCACGCAGTAACTGAATATCAGAAAAGGTAATCATAGAGTCGTCATTCACTTTGCGCAGTGCGCGTTGCTTTGTCACTAAGGTATGTATCTAGCGGTGAATAGTAGGGGTATTGGCACTAAAAGTCGATCTCTGAGCACGAATTGCATTATGCTGCACAAAAACGTATAACAATTTGATAACGGATAAAAATGACCACAAGGACGACCATTTGGCTGTGACAGCGTCTATTCCCCCAAGAGTTCTGGTTATCTATGCTCACCCAGAGCCACATAACTCCATTGCAAATCAAGTGATGATAAAGAGAATTCAATCACTTGATCATGTAACGGTGCACGATTTGTATGGTGCTTATCCGGACTTTTTTATCGATATTAGCCACGAGCATGAGCTCTTAAACGATCATGATGTGATCGTATTTCATCATCCTCTCTACATGTATTCTTGCCCTGCACTGTTAAAAGAGTGGTTAGATCGAGTGCTAGGTAAAGGCTTCGCGTTCGGCGATGGTTGTGCCCTAAAAGGAAAATATTGGCGCAGTGTGATCACGACAGGTGGTAAAGAGGAAGCGTTCAGTACTAAGGGTTACAACAAATATCCGTTGGAGCAAATTCTTCAACCATTTGAGCTAACAGCCGCTCTATGTCAAATGTACTGGTTAGAACCATTAGTTTTGTATTGGTCGCGAAATGTCTCTGATATTGAGCGTTATGAACACGCAGAGCAGTATCGTCGATGGTTGAGCGACCCGTTAAAAAACTGGAACGCAGCAAACGAACAGGGAGTTCAGCATGGCAGTCACCAGTGAGTTTCTTCAAAGTAGTGTGGTATTCCTTTCTGCTGCCGTTATTGCCGTGCCACTTGCCCAGCGATTTGGGTTGGGATCGGTACTGGGCTATCTATTAGCGGGTGTCTTGATTGGCCCATGGGGGCTGGGACTGATAAGTGATGTGGATGCAATTTTGCATTTTGCTGAGCTCGGAGTCGTATTGCTCCTGTTCTTAATCGGTCTGGAATTGAACCCCAAAAAACTGTGGCAGATGCGAGGGCCGATTTTAGGACTCGGTGGCGCTCAGGTTGTGGTGACCACTTTTGTTATTGGCAGCATTGTCAGTATGCTCGGGCTGAGTATGCAGGTGAGTCTGGTTATTGGTATGGGCCTGGCTCTATCTTCAACCGCTATTGCTCTGAGAGTGATTGAAGAGCAAGGGCTGAATGGCTCTGAAACTGGGCAGTCTGGCTTTGCGGTTCTTCTATTTCAGGATATAGCTGTAATCCCAATGTTGGCAGTATTGCCCCTTTTAGCGGGTGGGCAAACTGGCGGTGATTGGTTGGATGTATTGACCGTGCTCGGTAGTGTGATTGCGTTGCTGATCGGCGGCCACTTTTTGCTTCGACCGCTGTTTCGTTTTGTTGTAATGAGTGGGGGGCGTGAGCTATTTACTATCGCGTCTCTGTTGGTGGTGCTGGGTATTGCTGTGGTGATGCAAAAGCTTGGGTTATCTATGGCGTTAGGAACCTTCTTAGCTGGCGTACTATTAGCGGAAAGCGAATACCGTCATGAATTAGAAATTGCAATCGAGCCGTTTAAGGGATTGCTGTTAGGGCTGTTTTTTATCGCCGTAGGCATGTCCGTCAACCTTGGTTTGTTGGCACTACAACCACTAGAAATTCTGGCTACGGTTGTGGCACTGGTTACGGCCAAAGGGTTGGTGCTTTATGCATTGGCGCGAGCTGCCCGAGTTCGGCCAAAAGCGCGCAGTCGCATGGCTGCAATCTTAAGCCAGGGCGGGGAGTTTGCATTCGTCATTTTCACTGCCGCAAGCCAAGAAGGCATTTTAACCCAACAGCAGGTTGCTTTTTTGTTGGTCGTGGTCAGCTTATCAATGGTGACCACGCCGATGCTGTTGATGGGGCAAAAGAAGTGGTTTGCGCACACGCTTAATCAAGAAGAGGAGAGTGTTACCGCTAATGTGGTTGATCGTCACCCACGGGTTATCATCGCGGGATTTGGCCGTTTCGGTCAGGTGGTCGGACGCTTAATGTATGCTAACAAAATTAAAGTCACGGTCTTAGAAAGTGACGCCAGCCAAATTCACCTGCTACGTAAATATGGCTACAAAGTGTTTTATGGCGATGCAACCCAGATCGATTTGTTACGTGCCGCTGGCGCCGATAAAGCGGAAGCATTGGTAATTTGTACTGACTCTCCGGACGAAGTGATGGCAATCGTCGATATTTGCCGTACGCATTTTCCGCAACTCAAATTGCTTGCTCGTGCCCGTAGCCGGGTTGAAGCCTACCAGCTGATGAGTCATGGCGTGCAAAATTACTCGCGTGAAACCTTCTTGGGGGCACTGGACCTTGGCCGTCAGACGCTCGTAGAGCTCGGCATGCACCCATATCAAGCAAAGCGGGCAGAAGCACATTTTCGTAAGCTGGATAATGCTATGCTCAAAGACTTGCTGCCTCAGCACAGTGAAGATAAGAAACTCGCTCAAAGAGCGAAAGAGGCTCGTAAAGAGCTGGAAGAAATTTTTGGTCGTGAAATGGAAAGCGATCATCAGTCGCCCAATCATTGGAAGTAGTACTTGAGCTTAGATTCAAGATAAGGAAATAGCGTGAAAATTAAAAAACGTTTTATTGCTGGTGCAAGTTGTCCACAGTGCAGCCAGCAAGATACCCTACGCTGGTGGATTGAGAATAACATTGAGTTGGTAGAGTGCGTTGAGTGTGACTATACAGAGCAGCGCAAACCGCAATCTGTAGAGAAAAATAAACACTCAGGGCAGGAAATGATCGGGATTTTTAAGCCGGAGTAATTGAACTTCGATAATAGATCCCCATAATACACCCTATCAACTCAGTACTTAACCCCGTTCAGGTTAAGTCAATTAATCTCTCTGGAGTTAGTATGAAAATCGAAAAGAACGTTGTTGCAAGCCTTGCATACAAAGTAATGTTGGAAGACGGTGTTGTTGTTGATCAATCAACGACTGAAGCACCTCTTGATTACCTTCACGGTCACAACAACCTAATCACAGGTCTTGAAAAAGAACTTGAAGGCAAAGTGGCAGGCGACAAGTTCTCTGCAACTGTAGCTCCTGAAGATGCTTACGGCGAGCACAACGACGCGCTTGTTCAACGCGTTCCTGCAGAAGTTTTCCAGGGTGTTGATCAAATCGAAGTGGGTATGCGTTTCCTAGCGGATACTGACCAAGGTCCAATCCCTGTAGAAGTAACAGAAGTAGACGGCGAAGAAGTAATTGTGGATGGTAACCACATGCTTGCTGGTCAAACACTGACGTTTGAAGTTGAAGTGGTAGCAACTCGCGAAGCAACGACAGAAGAGATCGAACACGGTCACATCCACCAAGGTGGCAGCTGTGGTCATGACCATGATCACGATCACGACCACGATCATGAAGGCGGCTGTTGTGGTGGCGGTAGCTGCGGTTCTCACTAATTCGCAGTTAACACTTTCTAGATTCTGAATTAAAAAGCGCAAGTTGATCGTCAACTTGCGCTTTTTGTTTATCTGGGGTTTAGTACTGGCTAGTTAATTCAGCCGTTAGGAACGTTATGAACAAACCATTTTCCATTGCCATTCATGGTGGTGCGGGCACGATATTGCGTGAACAAATGAATGATTCACTGCAACAGGCTATTTTGACGGATTTGGAAAATGCGGCAAAAGCGGGTCATCAGATATTGGCGAAGGGCGGAGCGTCACTTGATGCGGTCATTGCTGCAGTAAAAGTGCTGGAAGATTCCCCTCACTTCAATGCTGGTAAAGGGTCAGTGTTAACCCACAATGAAATGGTTGAGATGGACGCTTCGATCATGGATGGCAGCAATTTGGCTGCTGGTGCGGTGGCGGGCGTAAGGCATATTAAAAATCCTATTGAGCTGGCTCGTGATGTGATGCAAAAGAGCGATCATGTTTTACTGGTTGGCGAGGGGGCTGAAATCTTTGCCTTTGAGCATGGACACCAATATACCGAACAAGATTACTTCTTTACCGACCGACGTTACGAACAGCTGATCTCGATGCGAGAGAAAGGGGAGTTTGCGCTTTCTGAGTCTCGTTATCCGGATGATCGTAAACACGGAACAGTGGGTGCGGTTGCTTTGGATCAGCATGGCAACTTAGCTGCTGCGACAAGTACTGGTGGCGTGACGAACAAAAAATATGGACGTATTGGTGATTCAGCTTTGATCGGCTGTGGAACTGTGGCCGAAAACGGCGTAGTTGCGGTTTCTGCTACAGGCATAGGCGAGTTCTTTATTCGTAAACGCGTCGCAGAAGATGTGGCGGCTCGGATGCGCTACCTCAAAGAAGATGTGCATACTGCGTGTGAGGCAGTGATTCAGGGTGATCTGAAAGCCATGGGCGGGGAAGGTGGTTTGATTGCTATCGATGCCGAGGGAGAACTGCATTTTGCGATGAACAGTTCCGGCATGTACCGAGCAGGTATCAACACTCAAGGCGAGTTGAGTGTAAAAATCTATGCGGATGAATAGCCTTTGAAATAGAATACAAAGAACAAAGCCCAGCTTATTGCCGGGCTTTGTTTCGTCTTTCTCGCCACACATTAGTAGTGTGGTGGTGGTGGCTCATTGGCTGGATCTTCCATATTGGATGAATCCATATTTTTCACTTTGCCTACCACGTATTTCATCTGATCTTGCATCTTAGTAATCAGCAATTGCTGCTGAGATAATGCGGCGTTCAGATCTTCAATCGTCTGTTCTTGGAACGCAGCCTGACACTCAAGGTCATTAACGCGCGCTTCCAGTTGCTGAATAAGTTTTTCTGTCATGATCCGTTCTCTAGCTGCCAAGCTTGGGCGATACCTGCAGAAGTGGCAGTAATTACACGTTGTTTGGAATCAAAGGCAGCATCATACACGACCGCACGAGGAGGGCGAGTATCTTTTTTCGGCTCCACTTCAAATCCGTCGATACGTTTTCCTGTTTGAGTATTCCATACAGAGACTTGACCTGCAGGGCTTCCGGTGACAAGCAGAGAACCATCATCAGAGAACCTTGCGGTGGAGAATATCAACTGACGAGACCAACTGCGGAGCTGCGACACTTTTTCTCCTGTCTCTAAATTCCAGATAACGGCTTGGTTGCCACCATCCGAGCTCATCGCCAGTTTCCCATCACGTTGCAAAGCTACTCGCACCACTCGTTGTTCATGTTCAAAGGTTCGTAGAATCTGGCCAGACTTGGTATCCCACAGAAAGGCTTTATAGTCATTCCCCCCCGTTAACGCAAAGCGGCCATTGGGGGATATCGCCACGCTGTTGACTTTTTCTTGATGAGCAAGGAACTCCAAACGACGCCCGGTGACTAAGTTGACATAAATCGCTTTACCGTTTGAAAGGCCAAGCAGCACTTGTTCACCATCGCTGGTGAGAGCAATGTCGCGAATCAAAGCATCTGAAATTGACCAAAGCCCTTTAGCTTGTGTCCAGCCGAGATCCCAGACAGCAAAGTTTGTCTGGCCCGCGGTCACTGCATAACGACCATTGTCTGAGATGCGAATGTGGGAAACTACATTGGCGTCAGCATCGAGTGCACCCAGCTTAGCTAACTGTTCATTTTGCTCAAGATCCCACAATATCAAGTGATCCACTTGAGAATAGAGTAGGGCAAATCGGCCATCTCGGCTAAGTGCAAAACTGGTTGACCCTTGTGGTTCAAGAGGCCAGCGTTGCGCCTCATGCTCGGTAAAAAAGCAACCATTTAACGTGGTGATGACAATTAAATATAGGAATAAATGAGAAATTCTTTGCATCACATCTAATAATCCGGTTTGTGTCTTAAGACATATAGCTAGTATATTGGTATAACGATTGTCTTCACTAGTCTCATAGAAGAATTGTGCACAACAACCAATGGCGAAGCCATTATTGGGAGAATTTAATGAAATCAGTTTTAAAAGTGTCGCTACTTGCTGCAACAGTAATGCTAGCGGTAGGTTGTCAGAAAGAAGAAACAAAAGCAGAAGAAGCTGCACCTCAAGCTGAGCAAGTTCAAGCAGAAACTGGCAAAGCAGTTCACTTTAAAACCGACGATGACAAAGCGGCGTACGCAATTGGCGTTTCATTTGCTAACTACCTAAGCTCTAGTATCGAGAAACCAAGCGAAATCGGCATTGATCTGAACAAAGATCTTGTCCTTAAAGGCATCGAAGACGTATTTAAAGGCAACGCAGAGCTAAATGAAGAAGAAACTCGCGCAGCGCTAGAATCTCTAGATAAGCGCGTTGCGGATAAGATGCAGGCACAAGCGGCAGAAAAAGCAGCAGCAGCGAAGAAAGCTGGTGATGACTTCCGCGCAGAGTTTGAGAAGCAAGAGGGGGTTGTGAAAACTGAATCTGGTCTTCTTTATCAAGTAATGACGCCAGCAGAAGGCGAGAAGCCTAAAGATACTGACACAGTACAGGTTCACTACAAAGGTACCCTGACTGACGGCACTCAGTTCGACAGCTCATACGATCGTGGTGAGCCAGCAACATTCCCTCTAAACCGTGTAATTCCAGGTTGGACGGAAGGTGTGCAGCTAATGCCAGTGGGCTCTAAATTCAAGTTCGTTATCCCGCCAGAGCTGGCTTACGGTGACCAAGACACGCCAAGCATTCCTGCGAATTCAACGCTCGTATTCGAAGTTGAGCTACTTAAAATAGAGAATGACAAAGCTGAGTAATCAGAACAACTCAAGCTAACTTATTGAAAAAGGTCCGTTTAACGGGCCTTTTTTGTTCTAGGTCACTAGTTGGAGAGTTTGCTAGGTTGACTTTCAAATTTTCTGATAAACTTACACCAATTTGTTGATTTTTCGCTCGAAGGCTTATGACAACTACAGAAACAATAAATGCGGAGATGTTGCTTGAAATGGAATCCGTTAACGTGATGCCATTTACTGAGCACGATAAAATCATCTTGAGGTCTTACGAGGCGGTCGTTGATGGTATTGCCAGTCTAATTGGTCCGTTCTGTGAAATCGTTCTTCACTCACTGGAAGATCTGAACACCTCGGCGATTAAAATCGCCAATGGTGAAAATACAGGGCGCCAGGTTGGGTCACCGATTACAGATTTAGCACTGAAAATGCTTAAAGACATCGAAGGCTCTGAGCGTAACTTTTCTCGTTCGTACTTTACACGTGCCAAAGGCGGTGTGTTGATGAAGTCGATCACGGTGGCTATCCGTAATGGCGAGAACCGTGTTATTGGCCTGCTATGTATTAACGTCAATCTGGATGCACCATTTTCTCAAGTTTTGCAGTCATTTATGCCGACTCAAGAGGCTAAAGAAGCGGCGTCATCGGTGAACTTCGCCAGTGATGTTGAAGAGCTGGTGGACCAAACGGTTGAGCGCACGATAGAAGAGATCAATGCCGACAAATCGGTATCAAACAACACCAAGAACCGTCAGATCGTTATGGAGCTGTACGACAAAGGGATTTTTGATATCAAAGACGCAATTAACCGTGTGGCTGATCGCCTGAATATCTCTAAACATACGGTCTATTTATACATTCGTCAGCGTAAAACAGAGGACGAATCAGAGTGAGTGTACTAACTTACACTTTGCTTGTTAATGGCCCTGTTTACGGCAGTCAGTCTGCGCGCAGCGCCTATCAATTTGCCAAGGCTGTGATTGAGCAAGGGCACACGGTAGTGAGCGTGTTTTTTTATCAAGACGGCGTCAGTAATGGCAGTGCTCTTAGCGTACCTGCCAACGATGAATTCGATTTAAATAAAGCATGGCAAGTCTTCGCTGAGGAACATAGTGTGCGCCTTGAAACTTGCGTGGCTGCGGCGTTGCGTCGTGGGATTGTGAGTGAAGAAGAAGCCAACCAGCACGGCTTAACTCAAAACAATTTAGCGCAAGGTTTTACTCAGGCAGGATTAGGTAGCCTAGCCGAAGCAATGCTAACCCAGGACCGAGTGGTGCAGTTTTGAGCCAGTTAACTTATTTATTTCGTAGTGCGCCTCACGGGCGGTCTGCTGGACGTGAAGGCGTTGATGCGCTGCTTGCCGCCTCCGCCTATTGCGAAAACATCAGCGTGATATTTGTCGGAGATGGCGTTTACCAGCTTTTGCTAGGACAAGACCCCTCTGCCATTTTAAGCAAAGATTACGCCCCTATGCTTAAGTTGTTCGATCTGTATGATATCGAACAAGTGTTCGTTTGCTCTGATTCACTTGCGCAGCGAGGGTTAGCACAAGCCGACCTGGTCATCGATGCACAGGCGTTAACGCTTGAACAAGTCAAAGAGAAACTGCAACAAGTAGGCAAACTGCTGTCATTCTGAGGACGTCATGTTACATATCATCAAAACCGTCTCTGCCTTAGAAGATGCCGCGGCACTGTTTAGTAAGCAAGACGACATCTTACTCATTGAAGATGCTGTATACGCCGCGAACCCGCAGCACCAAGCATTCCATCACGTTAAAAGCGCAGCTGTCTTCGCTCTTGAGAGCGATATCCAAGCTAGGGGGATGGGAAATCGCATCAGTCCTTCCGTTGCCGTAGTGACTTATATCGGCTTCGTTGAATTAACCGTAAAACAAGATAAATCCCTGACTTGGGATTGAACGTGATTTACTGTCGATAAAGCTTTACGGCTTAATTGCCCCAATTGAACAAAAAAGATTCGTATATTTCTTGACACACCTCTCACTGCTGCATAGAATTTTGCGTCCCTAAATGCCAATGGTAATTAGGGCTAGATTTTTCACAAAGCTTACTTTCAAGTAAATCAGGAGCTAGTTAATGGCAACTATTAACCAGTTGGTACGTAAGCCTCGTGCAAAGCAAGTTGTTAAAAGCAACGTGCCTGCACTAGAAGCGTGCCCACAAAAACGTGGTGTATGTACTCGTGTTTACACTACTACACCTAAAAAACCTAACTCAGCACTTCGTAAAGTTTGTCGTGTTCGTCTGACAAACGGTTTCGAAGTTACTTCGTACATCGGCGGTGAAGGTCACAACCTTCAAGAGCACTCAGTTGTTCTAATCCGTGGTGGTCGTGTTAAAGACCTTCCAGGTGTGCGTTACCACACTGTTCGCGGCGCACTAGACTGTGCTGGCGTAAATGACCGTAAACAAGGTCGTTCTAAGTACGGTGTGAAGCGTCCTAAGTCTTAATGCGTCTTTTTTTATAAAGAAAGCGTTAAGTAAGGCCAAACACTTATTTTCAATTTTATTTTTTTGAAAAAACTGAAAAGTTTTGGATAAAACCTGAAGAAGACAACGGAGATAAATCCATGCCACGTCGTCGCGTCATTGGTCAGCGTAAGATCCTTCCAGATCCAAAATTCAAATCTGAATTGCTGGCAAAATTCGTTAACATCCTAATGGTTGACGGTAAAAAATCTACTGCAGAGAAAATCGTTTACACTGCACTAGATGCTATGGCTGAAAAGTCTGGTAAAGACCACTTAGCTATTTTTGAAGAAGCTCTTGAAAACGTACGCCCTGCGGTAGAGGTTAAATCTCGCCGTGTTGGTGGTTCAACTTACCAAGTACCTGTAGAAGTACGTCCGGTTCGCCGTAACGCACTTGCTATGCGTTGGTTGGTTGAAGCTGCGCGCAAGCGTGGTGAAAAATCTATGGCTCAACGCCTAGCTGCTGAAATGCTAGACGCGTCTGAGAACAAAGGTACTGCTGTTAAGAAACGTGAAGACGTTCACCGTATGGCAGACGCGAACAAAGCGTTCGCTCATTACCGCTGGTAATACCTTTTCAGTGCTGCAAGGTTCCTTGCAGCACTTCTTTAGTTCCTATGCTTATGCTAGGAACTATTGCTATATCTAAGGGATAGCAATTTTAGCTATAGCAATAGTCCCTATCGCTAATAAGAGGATTCAATCGTGGCTCGCAAAACTCCTATCGAGCGCTACCGTAACATCGGTATCTGTGCTCACGTAGATGCAGGTAAAACAACCACTACTGAACGTATTCTGTTCTACACTGGTCTGTCTCATAAAATCGGTGAAGTTCACGATGGTGCAGCAACCATGGACTGGATGGAGCAGGAGCAGGAACGTGGTATCACTATCACTTCAGCTGCGACTACGACATTCTGGCGTGGTATGGAAGCACAATTCCCAGAGCATCGCGTAAACATCATTGATACCCCTGGACACGTTGACTTTACTATCGAAGTAGAGCGTTCTCTTCGTGTACTTGATGGTGCTGTGGTTGTGTTCTGTGGCTCATCTGGTGTTGAACCTCAGTCTGAAACAGTATGGCGTCAAGCGGACAAATACCACGTTCCACGTATGGTATTCGTTAACAAGATGGACCGTGCAGGCGCAGACTTCCTACGCGTTGTGGACCAAATTAAAAATCGTCTTGGTGCGAACCCTGTTCCAATCCAGCTTAACGTTGGTGCGGAAGATGAGTTCAGAGGTGTCATCGACCTTATCAAGATGAAAATGATCAACTGGAATGAAGCCGACCAAGGCACTTCGTTTACTTACGAAGACATCCCAGCGGACATGATCGAGCTTGCTGAAGAGTGGCGCAACCATATGGTTGAATCCGCAGCTGAAGCTAGCGAAGAGCTGATGGACAAGTACCTTGAAGAAGGTGAGCTGACTGAAGCAGAGATCAAACAAGCGCTACGTACTCGTACACTAAATAATGAAATCGTACTGGCCACTTGTGGTAGTGCGTTTAAGAACAAAGGTGTTCAAGCAGTACTAGATGCAGTGATCGAATTCTTGCCATCACCAGTCGATGTACCTGCAATTAAAGGTGTCGATGAAAGAGAAAATGAAGTTGAGCGTCACGCTGACGACAACGAACCGTTCTCTGCGCTAGCGTTTAAGATCGCGACTGACCCGTTTGTGGGTACGCTTACTTTCATGCGTGTTTACTCTGGTGTAGTAAACTCAGGTGATGGTGTCTACAACTCTGTAAAAGAGAAGAAAGAGCGTTTTGGTCGTATCGTTCAGATGCATGCCAATAAGCGTGAAGAAGTAAAAGAAGTTCGCGCTGGTGATATCGCCGCTGCTATTGGTCTGAAAGACGTAACCACAGGTGATACGCTGTGTGACCAGAACCATAAAGTGATTCTGGAACGCATGGAGTTCCCTGAGCCAGTTATTCAGATTGCTGTAGAACCTCGTTCTAAGGCAGACCAAGAAAAAATGGGTATCGCACTAGGTAAACTGGCTGCGGAAGATCCATCATTCCGCGTGGAAACGGACGACGAAACAGGTCAGACTCTGATCTCAGGTATGGGTGAACTTCACCTAGATATCATCGTGGACCGTATGAAGCGTGAATTCAGCGTTGATTGTAACGTTGGTAAACCTCAGGTTGCTTACCGTGAAACCATTCGTGGTAAAGCGGAAGTGGAAGGTAAGTTTGTTCGTCAATCCGGTGGTCGTGGTCAATACGGTCATGTGTGGATCAAACTTGAGCCTTCAGAACCTGGTGAAGGTTTCGTATTCGTAGACGAAATCGTGGGTGGTGTGGTTCCTAAGGAATACATCAACTCGGTATCGAAAGGTATCGAAGAGCAAATGAATAGTGGTGTTCTGGCGGGTTACCCTGTACTAGATATTAAAGCTACACTATTTGATGGTTCTTACCACGATGTAGACTCAAGTGAGATGGCGTTTAAGATCGCTGGCTCAATGGCATTCAAGAAAGGCGCACTAGAAGCGCAACCTGTGATTCTAGAACCAATGATGAATGTCGAAGTAACCACTCCGGAAGACTGGATGGGTGACGTTGTTGGTGACCTAAACCGTCGTCGCGGTATTATCGAAGGTATGGACGAAGGTGTGGCTGGTCTGAAGATCATCCGTGCTCAAGTGCCACTATCTGAGATGTTTGGTTACGCAACTGACCTGCGTTCTGCAACTCAAGGCCGTGCGTCTTACTCTATGGAGTTTCACGAGTACGCTGAAGTGCCGAAAAACTTCGCAGATAAAATTATTGCGGAACGTGGTTACTAATTGACGACTGAACGGCAAAAAGTTTACGACTTTTTGCCAGATCAAGCCGTCCAAATATTGCGCTAACGGGCGTTGGCGCATAAAATAACAATTTCTGGCGCGTCGTCGATCAATAATGATCGCGGCGAATCATAACTAGGAAGGAACACGATCGTGTCTAAAGAAAAATTTGAACGTACGAAACCGCACGTTAACGTTGGTACTATCGGCCACGTTGACCACGGTAAAACAACTCTAACTGCAGCTATCTGTACTACTCTTGCTAAAGTTTACGGCGGTGTAGCTAAAGACTTCGCATCTATCGATAACGCTCCAGAAGAGCGTGAGCGCGGTATCACAATCGCAACTTCTCACGTTGAGTACGACACTCCAACTCGTCACTACGCACACGTTGACTGTCCAGGACACGCGGACTACGTTAAAAACATGATCACTGGTGCTGCACAGATGGACGGTGGTATCCTAGTTGTTGCTGCGACTGATGGCCCAATGCCTCAAACTCGTGAGCACATCCTACTAGGCCGTCAGGTTGGTATCCCATACATCATCGTATTCATGAACAAATGTGACATGGTTGACGATGAAGAGCTACTAGAACTAGTAGAAATGGAAGTTCGTGAACTTCTTTCTGAGTACGACTTCCCAGGTGATGACCTACCAGTTATCCAAGGTTCTGCACTAGGCGCACTAAACGGCGAAGAGCAGTGGGAAGCGAAAATCGTTGAACTAGCTGAAGCTCTAGATACTTACATCCCAGAGCCAGAGCGTGCAGTAGACCTACCGTTCCTAATGCCAATCGAAGACGTATTCTCGATCCAAGGTCGTGGTACAGTAGTAACTGGTCGTATCGAACGTGGTATCCTAAACGTAGGTGACGAAGTTGCTATCGTAGGTATCAAAGACACCATCACTACAACATGTACTGGTGTTGAAATGTTCCGTAAGCTTCTAGACGAAGGTCGTGCGGGTGAGAACGTTGGTGCACTTCTACGTGGTACTAAGCGTGACGAAGTAGAACGTGGTCAAGTACTAGCTAAGCCAGGTTCAATCACTCCACACACTAAGTTTGAATCAGAAGTATACGTACTGTCTAAAGATGAAGGTGGTCGTCACACTCCATTCTTCAAAGGCTACCGTCCACAGTTCTACTTCCGTACAACTGACGTAACTGGTGACATCACGCTACCAGAAGGCGTAGAAATGGTAATGCCAGGCGACAACGTACAAATGACTGTTGAGCTAATCGCACCAATCGCAATGGACGAAGGTCTACGTTTCGCGATCCGTGAAGGTGGCCGTACAGTAGGTGCTGGTGTTGTTGCTAAGATCTTCGACTAATTCTTAACGAATTAAGCGAAATCTCGCACGTTTCTTCATATTGAAGAAAACGCAGCAGAAAAAGGGAGGCTTTGGCTTCCCTTTTTCATATCTGCCGTTCTATTTAGTTATAAGCAGATAAAAAACGATCCTACTTTTTCTTATCTTAAAACAGACCGTTACCAGACTCCTTCTATCCTCATTTTATTACTTAGCTCTAAGAGATTGATCCTTTCTAGTTTCTCGGCGATTAATATAACCAAATGTTCTGAAATGATTATTTAGTACGACTGGTAACAAGAACCATTCTTGTTTATATTGTTTGTTCGATAGTTATTGTTTATGGGTTTGAGTATGTTTGTATGTCTTTGTCATGGTGTTTCTGACAAGAAAATTAGAAAGTTGGCTGTTGATGAAGGCATAACGGATATCAGGGGGATAAAGCGATGTACAGCGCTGGGTAGCCAATGCGGTAAGTGCATCAGACAAGCCAAAGAGATTTTAGCTGAACACTACATAGAACTAAAACAAGTCAGCTGATCACTGTAATACTGCGGTGAAAGTGCTGCGCCTTTTGACACCTTCTCATTTGCTTCTACATTTAAATGAAGCCTAAAAAAGAGGAGGGGGTAGTCAATGAAAGGCGATCCAATCATATTACAACATCTCAACAAAGTGCTCGGCAACGAGCTTGTCGCTATTAATCAGTATTTTCTTCATGCTCGTATGTATAAAGATTGGGGGTTAAAACACCTAGCCGATAAGGAATATCACGAGTCTATTGATGAAATGAACCACGCTGACCACCTGATCGAACGAATTCTGTTTTTAGAAGGTTTACCTAACCTGCAAGATCTCGGCAAGTTGATGATCGGTGAAGACACCAAAGAGATGCTTGAGTGCGATCTTAAATTGGAAATGGCCGCTATTCCCGATCTGAAAGATGCGATTGCTTACGCAGAAGATATTCGAGACTACGTTTCACGTGATTTGTTTCAGGATATTCTCGAAGATGAAGAAGAACACGTCGATTGGCTTGAGACTCAGCTTGGTTTAATCGAGATGTCGGGTATCGAAAATTATCTACAAGCACAGTATGTCGATGAGGAATAATCTCGGTTATCACTACGTTATGTTTAAAATCTGACGCTTACACTAGAGCACCTGACTTAAAAGTTGGGTGCTTTTCCTGACTATCTGGTCTAATCTCTTTTAATATCGATTTTTTAAGGATATTGCTCGCAATCTTACCTATGAAGATTGACCTCTATCCATTAGAATTTATTCCCCCTTACCTAAAAATAAAAAGAGAAACGCCCTCATGTCTGAAGACAAAGCAGTAACTCCAGAAGAAGAACAACGCCAACGAGCGCTTGACTATCATGCATACCCAAACCCAGGAAAGATTGCAGTCGAGTTAACCACACCTGCAGAAACCGCCGGTGATCTTGCTTTGGCTTATAGCCCTGGTGTGGCTGAGCCTGTACGCGAAATCGCGCAAAACCCTGACAACGTATATAAATATACCGCGAAAGGTAATATGGTTGCCGTTATTTCTAACGGTACCGCTATTCTAGGCTTAGGTAACCTAGGCCCTCTGGCTTCTAAGCCTGTAATGGAAGGTAAAGCACTCCTGTTTAAGCGTTTTGCTGGACTTGATTCCATTGATATCGAAGTAAAGCACCGCACGATCGACGAGTTCGTTAATACCGTGGCAAGCATTGCTGATACTTTCGGTGGCATTAACCTGGAAGATATTAAGGCTCCAGATTGTTTTGAAATTGAAAAGCGTCTTATCGAGCGCTGTGATGTGCCTGTATTCCACGATGACCAACACGGTACAGCAATCGTAACGGCAGCGGGCATGCTTAACGCGATTGAGCTTCAGGGTAAGAAACTAGAAGACTCTACGATCGTTTGTCTTGGTGCGGGAGCAGCAGCCGTAGCGTGTATGGAGCTGCTGATCAAATGTGGTGCGATGCGTGAAAAGATTTACATGCTGGATCGTAAAGGCGTGATCCATACTCGCCGTGATGATCTTAACGAGTACAAAGAGCTATTCGCCAATAACACCGATAAGCGTACTTTAGAAGATGTGATTGAAGGTGCCGATCTGTTCCTTGGAGTATCTGGTCCTAATCTACTTCCACCAGAAGCATTAAAGCTGATGGCGGATAAGCCAATTGTTTTCGCATGTTCAAACCCTGATCCTGAAATTAAGCCAGAGCTTGCCCATGAAGTTCGTGATGACTTAATCATGGGGACAGGACGCAGTGATTACCCGAACCAGGTAAATAACGTGCTTTGTTTCCCATTTATCTTCCGTGGTGCGCTTGATGTACGCGCAAGCGAAATTAATGATGAGATGAAACTTGCGGCGGTTGATGCTATTCGTCAATTAGCGAAAGAGCCAGTACCAGAAGCTGTACTGAAAGCGGCGGGTGTAGATAAGCTTGAGTTCGGTTCTGACTACATCATTCCAAAGCCAATGGATGCGCGCTTATTGCCTCGCGTTGCAAAAGCAGTTGCTCAAGCGGCGGTTGAATCTGGTGTTGCCCGTATTGAAATGCCAGAAAACTACATGGCAGAGTAAGGCTCACACAATTAGTGATGTACAAAAAATGGGACGCGATGGCGTCCCATTTTTTATGTCACTTTTTATTATTGGAGCCAAAATAACCGCTTGATGTATTCAACTCGCTCCAAATTACTCTTCGTCAAACGACTCAAATTCAATGCCCATTTCGGTCATCAGAGCTTTTGCTTCAGTCGGAATATCGTCAGGGCGATCTTTACGAAGGTCCTCGTCCGTTGGAAGTGGCTGACCTGTATACGCGTGTAGGAATGCTTCACATAGGAGTTCGCTGTTGGTTGCGTGGCGTAAGTTGTTGATCTGACGACGAGTACGTTCATCAGTTAGCACTTTTAAAACTTTCAGCGGGATAGAGACAGTGATTTTTTTTACTTGTTCGCTTTTCTTTCCATGCTCAGCATAAGGGCTAATGTATTCGCCATTCCAGTCAGCCATTGCGTACCTTCATTTATGTAATAGGTTAAAAATAATATAGGGGCTGATTTTAGCTGCATTTACTGCCATAAGCAAAGACATATAGACGTCTAGAAGTGTTGACGTCTTAATTTTTGACGAGTAAAGTGGCAGGAACAGTAAGGAGTGTGCAATTCATTGAATCTGACTATTTAGATATAGCGCATTCCCATTTAGAAGTCATCACCTGTGAAAGGATACACGCATGAGCACCCGTAAGCCTGCAACTATTGCCGTACGCACTGGTATTGAGTCTGACACTCAATACCATGCTGTCGTTCCTCCAATCTACCTTTCGACAAACTACGGCTTTCCTGCATTTGGGGAAGTGCCTAAGTACGACTACACGCGTTCTGGTAACCCAAACCGTGGGTTGTTAGAAAGTGCTTTATCTGAGCTGGAATCTGGGAAAGGAGCGGTAATCACTAACTGTGGTACCTCAGCACTGAACTTATGGGTGTCTGCTTTTATTGGACCGGATGATCTTATCGTTGCCCCGAACGACTGTTATGGGGGCACTTACCGCCTGTTTAATACTCGTGCTAACAAAGGCGACTTCAAGGTGCTGTTTGTCGATCAAACTGACGAACAGGCACTTGATGCGGCATTAGCGCAGAAGCCAAAGCTGGTTCTGTTAGAAACCCCATCTAATCCTCTGGTTCGTGTTGTTGATATTGCGGTGGTATGTGAAAAAGCGAAGCAAGTTGGCGCATTAGTCGCGGTAGACAATACGTTTTTGACTCCGGTATACCAGAAGCCTTTAGAGCTAGGTGCTGACTTTGTTATTCACTCGACAACGAAATACATCAACGGCCACTCGGATGTGATTGGTGGTGTGATTATCGCTAAAACGGAAGAGCATGCAGAAGAGTTGGCGTGGTGGGGTAACTGTATTGGTGCTACAGGCACACCTTTTGATAGCTACATGACTTTGAGAGGTCTTCGTACTTTGGGTGCGCGTATGCGAGTACATGAAGAAAGCTCACAGCAGGTTCTGGCTTACCTGCAGAATCAAGCTTTGGTGGCAAAAATTTATCATCCAAGTCTGCCACAGCACCCTGGCCATGAGATTGCTAAGAAACAGCAATCGGGCTTTGGCTCAATGCTGAGTTTTGAGTTTGCGGGCTCATTTGAGCAACTCAAAGCCTTCGTTAAAGAGCTTCAGTTGTTCTCGCTGGCAGAATCTCTCGGTGGAGTAGAAAGTCTGATTTGCCACCCTGCATCCATGACGCATCGTGCCATGGGTGAAGAAGCGCTGGCCGAAGCGGGGGTGTCGCAGCAGTTACTGCGTCTTTCTGTCGGATTGGAAGATGCGCAAGATCTCATTGCCGACTTAGAACAAGCTTTCACCAAATCTGCACAGCAATAGGAGATAATAATGACTGTACAACGTCAGCTACACAAGTTTGGTGGTAGCAGTCTGGCAAACCCAGAATGTTATTTACGTGTAGCGGGTATTCTCAAAGAGTATTCAGCAGAAAATGATTTGGTGGTGGTATCAGCGGCAGGTAAAACGACGAACCGTTTGATTGAGTTCCTCGAAGGTTTAGAAAAAGATGGCCGAATTGCGCACGAAGCTTTGCAGAGTTTGAGACAGTTTCAAATTAGCCTTGTTGAAGAGTTGTTAGAGGGAGAAGCTCGAGAGCAGTTGCTTGCCTCCTTACAGGATGAATTCAGTACCTTGGCTGAGCTGACCTCTCCTCTGACAGAAGCACAAAAGGCGGCTGTATTGGGTCATGGTGAAGTCTGGTCATCTCGATTGCTGGCTGCTTTGTTGACGCAGACGAAACTGCCTGCTGTAGCACAAGATGCACGCGCATTCCTGCGTGCAGAAGTTGGCACTCAACCAGAAGTCGATCGTGCCCGTTCATACCCGCTTATCAAAGAAGCACTGGCACAACATAGTCACAAACGTGTGATTATTACCGGTTTCATGGCGCAAAATGATAATGGCGAAACTGTTCTGCTTGGTCGTAATGGCTCAGACTATTCAGCAACCGTGATTGGTGCACTTGCTGAAGTCAGTACAGTAACGATTTGGAGTGACGTAGCTGGCGTTTATAGTGCAGACCCTCGATTGGTATCTGATGCTTGCTTGCTTCCACTATTACGATTGGATGAAGCCAGTGAGCTTGCTCGATTAGCAGCCCCTGTGCTGCACAGTCGTACACTACAGCCTGTAGCGCAAAGTACCATGGACCTGAGCCTTAAGTGCAGTTATCTGCCTGAGTCAGGCTCGACTCGTATTGAGCGTGTTTTAGCGTCTGGTCGTGGGGCGAAAATCATCACGTCGCTGGACGACGTGTTATTGGTTCAGCTTTCGTTTGCTCGCGGGCATGACTTTGAAAAAACACAGAGCGATGTACGTGAATCGCTAAAACGTGCCCAGTTGGAGCCGCTTGCTTTTGAAGCTCAGCCTGAGCAGCAACTCTTGCGACTGGCGTACACGGCAGAAATTGCTGGTGGTGCGCTTAAATACCTGCAGGAGTCTGATCTGGATGCGGAAATTTATCTCACTGAAGGCTATTCTCTGATTGCTGCCGTAGGCGCGGGTGTCACCACTAATGCCAATCACTGTTTTGGCTTTCAGCAAAAGCTAAAACATGCTCCGGTGGAATTTATTTCTGAGACGGAATCTGGTTTAAGTCTGGTGGCAGTGCTACGTGTCACTGATACCGAAGAATTGGTACAGACGGTTCACAGCCAATTGTTTCAGGCACAAAAGCGTGTTGCTGTCGCATTATGTGGTAAAGGCAATATTGGTTCGAGCTGGCTAAATTTATTCGCTTCTCAAAAGAGTGAACTTGAGAAACGCCATGGTATGAGCTTTGATTTAGTCGCTGTGATTGATAGTCAAAAGTATTGGTTTGATAATCAGGGTTTTGATGCCGCTGGTGTTTCCGCACGTTTCAATGACGAAAGTATTGAAAACGATGGCTCTTGGTTACCGCGTCTTGGTGCCCTACAGAACTACGATGAAGCCGTCGTCCTTGATGTTACCGCCAGTCAGGAGCTAGCCAAATGCTACGTTGATATCGCTCAGCAGGGTATTCACCTGATTTCGGCGAATAAAGTCGCAGGCTCAGCTGATAGTCAATACTACCATCAGGTTCAGGATGCGTTTGCTAAAATAGGACGTCACTGGCTATATAACGCTACGGTTGGTGCTGGGTTACCTATAAACCATACGGTGCGCGATCTTCGCGAAAGTGGCGATGAGATTATTGCACTATCTGGTATTTTCTCTGGAACGCTTTCATGGCTATTCCAACAGTTTGATGGCTCAGTCCCATTCAGCGAATTGGTCGATTTAGCTTGGCAGCAAGGGTTAACTGAACCTGATCCTCGCTCTGACTTAGATGGTTCTGATGTGATGCGTAAGCTTGTTATTCTGGCGCGCGAATCTGGTCTGGATATCGAACCGGGAAGCGTAAAGGTGGAGTCGTTAGTTCCTGAGGAACTGCGTGCATTGAGCTTAGATGAGTTTTTTGATAATGCCGCATTGCTGAGCCAGACTCTGCAAGAGCGTTTAACCAAAGCGCAGAAAAACGATCAGGTGCTGCGTTACGTCGCGCGTTTAGAAAAAGATGGCAAAGCGACCGTCGGCATCGAAGCCTTGTCACGTGAACATGCGCTGGCTAACTTACTGCCGTGTGACAATATTTTTGCGATTGAGAGCAAGTGGTACAAAGACAATCCACTTGTTATCCGTGGTCCAGGTGCTGGACGCGAAGTCACCGCGGGGGCAATTCAGTCTGACCTCAACCGCCTCGCTGGGCTATTTTAACCGTTTCTAGTTACCTCAAAACCTCGGAAGCCATCCGGGGTTTTTTATTCCTTTCTTGGTGCCATACTTAAATTCAGAACCATTACTAACCATGTATCTTCATGAATAAACATTAGCCAATATTAAACTTGAACTATCCTCATCATGAACGTGAAAAAAATTCATAATCACAAGGTTGACATTAAATCGTATTCAATACATTCTGTAGACATATAGACGTCTAAACGTCGATTTGAGAATTTGATTTCGTGGCGGGTTGCCACAGGGAGAGTAAGATGGGTTACACGCACGCAGGCCATATCGATGCCTTAAACCAGAATATCGCTGAATTATCAGACAATATTAATGTCTCATTTGAGTTTTTTCCGCCAAGTAATGAAAAGATGGAAGAGACGCTATGGAACTCTGTGCACCGTCTAAAAACACTTAAACCTAAGTTTGTTTCTGTTACTTATGGTGCTAACTCAGGTGAACGTGACAGAACTCATTCCATCATTAAAGAAATCAAATCAGAAACTGGCTTAGTAGCAGCACCGCACTTGACTTGTATCGATGCGACTCGTGAAGAGTTGATTAATATTGCGGATGATTACTGGAACAACGGCATCGAAAATATCGTCGCACTGCGTGGTGATATTCCACCTGGAGGCGGTGCACCTGATATGTATGCATCTGATCTGGTTGAGTTGTTAAAGTCTCGTCACGATTTCGATATCTCAGTCGCGGCATTCCCAGAAGTACACCCAGAAGCAAAAAGCGCACAGGCTGATCTGTTGAACCTCAAGCGCAAGGTGGATGCAGGGGCGAATCGAGCGATTACTCAGTTCTTCTTCGATGTAGAGTCTTATCTGCGTTTTCGTGACCGCTGTGTTGTCGCGGGCATTGACGTAGAAATCGTACCGGGTATTTTGCCTGTGTCTAACTTTAAACAGGCGTCTCGCTTTGCCGCGCAGAATAACGTAAAAGTTCCAGGTTGGATGAGCAGACAGTTTGAAGGCTTGGATGATGATCCAGTGACACGTCAATTGGTGGGTGCAAGTCAGGCGATTGATATGGTGCGTGTACTGAGTCGAGAAGGTGTGAAAGACTTCCACTTCTACACGCTAAACCGAGCAGAGATGACTTACGCGCTGTGCCACACGTTAGGTGTACGCCCTCAGGTTACAGTCTAGTTGTTAATAGATATAAGAAAGGCTTGCCATCGGCAAGCCTTTTTATTATTAAGTCATGAGCTGTTTGTTGTAGATTAGCCGATAACTTCAAGTTCAGTTAGCACTTCTTCTGCCCACGTAATCCACGTTTCGCGCAGCAGTAGATTACGACGTAGTGTCAGGCGCTCCAAGCGTGCTTGTTTATCCAGAGTAGACGGCGTAGCGTAGTACGCTGCTTCGATTTCTTTGTAGTGAGAAACCAGTTTGCGTGACTCTTCAACCAGTTCAGACAGTTGCTCACGGAAAGGTGCTGCTGGTTGCACCGCACAAGCCATCAGCTTCGCTGAGAACTCGTCACGTACAGTTGGGTGTGCCGTTGGTTGATCAAACCATTCACCTAGTGCACTACGTCCCGCGTCTGTGATGGAGTAAACTTTACGGTCTGGCTTTCCTTCTTGGGGCTCTAATACGCAAGTAACCAGTTCTTTCTCAGCCATTTTGTTTAGTTCACGGTAAACTTGCTGGTGGCTAGCTTTCCAGAAGTAACCTATGCTAGCTGAGAATTCTTTTGTGATATCGTAACCGGTTGCATCGCGCGTGCTAAGCACAGTTAAGATTACGTGTGGTAATGACATGTCTTCAATCCAAATGGTCAATAAACTTGTAAACAAGCTACTTATACTTTCAGCTGCGCTCTTAATGGCACTTGAGTTTTTTATGTATAAGTAGCACCAACAACTGTTGGTACTGTCACCTTAAAGCCGTTTATCACCTAGAAAGATGGGTAGAACCCATCGAGGCTGGAGCGAATATGATTGGATTTATGTGCTCTCAGCAAGCAAGTAGTATATAAATAATAAGCATGAAGTGGAATACTGAGAAAGAATAACACCAAAAAACTAATATAATACTCAGTAATCTATTTGTTTAGTTATTTGTTCTGAGTTCTTGGTTCTTTTTGGCTTTTAGTTGGGGTATTTGTCTGGTTAATTGCTGTTCAATTTGATTGGTATAAGAAAGGCCGAGCGATTGCTCAGCCTTTGATATCATATTCTGTTACCTTCAACAGGTTAATTTAGCCTGTGTTACGCATGCCTGCCGCGATACCCGCAATAGTCACCATCAGCGCTTCTTCAAGGTCTGCTGACGCTTCCTCATGTTGACGCGTACGATACAGTAACTCTGCTTGAAGCATGTTCAATGGCTCAACGTAGATGTTACGTAGGCGGATGGACTCTAAACCCCACGGATCATGCTGCATCAGGTTTTCGTTGTTTTCTACATTCAGAACCGCTTTGATGTCTTTCTGCAGTTGCTCTCGTAATCTTTCACCAAGTGGACACAGTGATTCATCAACTAAGCGCAGATCGTAATAACGAGAGATATCGATATTACATTTCGAGTACACCATTTCTAACATGCCAAGGCGTGTTGAGAAGAATGGCCATTCACGACACATTTCTTCCAGTAGCGCTTGATGACCTTTGTCTACTGAGTACTGAATCGCTTCGCCTGCCCCCAGCCATGCTGGTAGCACCAAGCGGTTTTGGCTCCATGAGAAGATCCATGGAATTGCACGTAAACTCTCTACGCCACCTTTCGGGTTACGCTTAGCTGGACGTGAGCCTAGTGGTAGTTTGCCTAACTCCAGCTCTGGTGTCGCCTGGCGGAAGTAAGGTACAAAATCAGGCTCGCCGCGTACAACGCTACGGTAAGCTTCACAGCTCACTTCAGAGAGCTCGTCCATCAGATCGCGCCACTCTTGTTTTGGCTCTGGTGGCGGTAGCAGGTTCGCTTCCAGAATGGCACTGGCGTATAGGTTGAAGCTGTTTACAGCCACGTCAGGAAGACCTAGCTTAAAGCGAATCATCTCGCCTTGCTCGGTAACACGCAGGCCACCTTTAAGACTCTTAGGTGGCTGAGACAGTAGAGCAGCATGTGCAGGTGCACCGCCACGACCGACTGTACCACCGCGACCGTGGAATAATGTCAGTTCCACGCCTTCCTCTTCAGTTACTTTAACTAAAGATTCCATTGCATGGTATTGGGCCCAGCCAGCAGACATAACACCTGCATCTTTTGCTGAATCCGAATAGCCGATCATGACCATTTGGTGGTTTTGAATAAATCCACGGTACAGATCGATGTCCATCAACTGTTTGATGACCGATTCTGCGTTGTTCAAGTCTTCCAGAGTTTCGAACAGAGGACAAACGTCCATGCGGTAAGGGCAGCCAGATTCTTGCAGCAGTAGGTGGACCGCAAGAACGTCTGATGCGGTGCGTGCCATAGAGATAACATAAGCACCGAACGCCTCACGAGATTGTGCGGCAATGATCTTACAGGTGTCCAAAACCTCTTGCACAGGTTCCGATGGTTCCCAGTCACGTGGAAGAAGAGGACGCTTGGACGCCAGCTCATTGGTTAGGAACGCAAGCTTGTCTTGTTCACTCCACTGCTGGTAGTCGCCAATACCAAGGTGGCGAGTCAACTCAGATAGTGCATCTGCGTGACGAGTACTTTCCTGACGAATATCCAGACGAACTAGGTGAACACCAAATGCTTTCACACGGCGCAGAGTATCAAGCAATGAGCCATCCGCGATAACACCCATGCCACACTCGTGTAGTGATTGGTAACACGCGTATAGAGGGTCCCAAAGCTGTTCTACTTTTTGTAGTGGTGCTTTGACTGCTAGCTTCTGACCATTGATCTTCGCATCAAGAATATCTTTGGTTTCGTTCAGCAGAGAGCGAAGCTGCTTGAGGATCGCACGGTATGGTTCGTGTTGATCATCTCCAGCAAGTTCACGCACTTGATCGTTGCTGACTGTCATCGACAGTTCACTGATCAGTTCGTTGATGTCATTCAGATAAAGGTCCGCTGCCTTCCAACGGGATAGAAGCAGAACTTCACGCGTGATGCTGTGCGTAACAAACGGGTTGCCGTCACGGTCGCCGCCCATCCAAGAGGAGAAATGCACCGGACGTGCGTCGATTGGTAAACCTTCGCCAAGATAAGATTCCAGACGATCGTTCATCTCGCGTAAAAACTCAGGTACGGCTTCCCATAGTGAGTTTTCTACAACAGCAAAGCCCCATTTCGCTTCATCAAGCGGGGTTGGGCGTTGTTGGCGGATCACGTCTGAGTGCCAGCCTTGGGCAATCAGCTGTTCCAGACGACGTTCAGTTTTCTTACGCTCTTTCGATGAAAGGTCGCTTAATTCTAGCTTTGATAAACACTCGTTGATTTTCACCAGTTTATTGATCATGGTGCGACGAGTGATTTCAGTTGGGTGAGCCGTCAGTACCAGTTCAATATTCAGGTCACGTACAGCCTGAGCGGTATCAAGCTTACTAACATCGTTTTGTACCAGTTTAGAAAATAGCGAGTTGATCGCGTCTGGTTCGCAGATGTGCTCTTCACAGTGACGTGAAATCGTGTGGTATTGCTCAGCAATATTCGTGAGGTTTAGAAATTGGTTAAAAGCTCGAGTGACTGGTGTCAATTGCTCATCAGGAAGGTGTTTAATTTCTTCTATCAAGCTTTCTTTGTCTGCTTGATTTCCTGCTTGGGCTGATTTGGATAATTTACGAATAGTTTCCACTTTCTCGAAGATTTCTTCGCCATGGGCATCGTGAATGGTATTACCCAGTAAGTGGCCTAACATGCGCACATTGCTTTTGAGTGCGGCGTATTTCTCGTTCATTGTCGTCCTGCCTCGTAAAAAAACTACATCCATTGTCCTTGTTAAGACACCAATCTAGCGAAAAGCACCAGTTCTAGTCAAATAAAGCCGACTATGTTTGTAATTATTCCGCTTCTCTCCTGATTTAGAGCAAAGTTACTAGGCCTATGGCGTAATAAATGAAAATTAATTACAAAATAACAAGTTAAATTAGTGTTAACGGTTAACTCATTGTGGTGATAAAGAACAGTCTGTACAGCTCATCGGAGCTGTACAGATACGTTGTCTTTTTATTTCGCTAACAACAGTATTTGACCATTGCTTTAGACAGTACATCAATGGTCGGGTCAATAAAATCAAAAGCAAGAAACTCATCTGGCTGGTGGGCCTGATCAATGGAGCCCGGCCCAAGTACCAAGGTTGGGCACAGTTCCTGTAGAAATGGCGCTTCTGTACAGTAGTTCACGGTTTGAGAGCTGGTTTCACACAGTTCTTCTACGCCACCGATGAACGGGTGGTCATGAGGACACTCGTAACCCGGAATGGATTCGTGCAGAGGCACTATCTCAATACGTCCCGGCCATTTGGCTTCCACTTCTTTTAAAGCACCGCGTAGCATGTTCTCTAGACCATCTAAGCTAATGCCAGGTAATGGGCGAACGTCGTAATGCAATTCGCAGCAGCCACAAATACGGTTTGCGCTGTCACCACCGTGAATATGGCCCAAGTTCAATGTTGGGTTAGGGATAGCAAAACCAGGGTGGTGGTACTCTTTAATTAACTTATCGCGTAGCTGCATCATGGCAAACATAACTTCATACATGATCTCAATGGCGTTAACACCAAGCGCAGGATCGGATGAATGACCTGATTTACCCGTAACACGAATGGCGTTAGCAACGTGGCCTTTGTGGCCGCGAATTGGAACCAGGCTGGTTGGTTCGCCAATAATGCAGTACTCCGGTTTGAAAGGCGCATTAGCAGTAAAGTGTCTAGCCCCCAACATGGTGGTTTCTTCATCACAGGTTGCGAGTACATAAAGCGGCTTCTTCTGTTTACTCCAGTCGACTTTTTTAACGGCCTCATAAATGAAAGCAAAGAAGCCCTTCATGTCTGCCGTACCGAGACCGTAAAAGCGATTGTCTTTTTCAGTCAGTTTATGCGGGTCGAAGTTCCAGCGCCCTTCATCAAATGGAACAGTATCACTGTGACCAGCTAAGAGAAGGCCACCTTCGCCTTCGCCCATACGTGCGATCATATTGTGTTTGCCTGGTTCGACTTCGACCACCTCAACACTGAACCCAAGATCTTTGAACCAGGAAGCAAGTTTCTCAATGACTTTCGCATTGCCTTGGTCCCATTTTGGGTCGGTGGAGCTGATTGAAGAGGTACTGATGAGTCCTTCATAGACCTCTAGAAACGTTGGTAATTGCATGGATTCTTCAAATCTCCTATTGACAGACAGAGCACAAAACTGTAAAACACATATTAAATCATATTTAATGAATAAAAAATCAAAATATAGCAAAAATTAAATATGAATAGTCACTTGAGCCTTTAAGTTTACGGATGTTATAGAATGCTAAAAACGACGATTATCGGAGCCAGCGGTTACACCGGCGCAGAGTTAGCTTTAATGGTTAACAAACACCCAGAACTCACGCTATCAGGTTTATACGTTTCCGCCAACAGTGTAGATGCAGGAAAAAGTATTGCCCAACTGCACGGCAAGCTAGCCGGCGTTATCGATATGCCTGTGAATCCGTTAACCGATCCAAAACAAGTGGCTGCAGAGTCTGATGTGGTGTTTTTAGCAACAGCACATGAAGTCAGCCATGATCTCGCCCCAATTTTCCTTGAAGCCGGATGTCAGGTATTCGATTTATCGGGTGCGTTCCGTGTTCAGAGTGAAGGCTTTTACGACACTTTCTATGGTTTCAAGCATCAATTTAACAACTGGCTAGAACAAGCGGTGTATGGCTTAGCGGAGTGGAACTTCGAAGCAATTAAAAACACTCCTTTAGTTGCGGTAGCTGGCTGCTACCCAACTGCATCGCAATTGGCAATCAAGCCCCTGCTAGAAGGTGGTTTATTGGATACTCAACAGTGGCCAGTTATTAACGCGACGAGCGGTGTATCAGGAGCGGGCAGAAAAGCTTCAATGACGAACAGCTTCTGTGAAGTGAGCCTGCAACCTTATGGCGTATTTAGCCATCGTCATCAACCAGAGATCGCTCAACACTTGGGTTGTGATGTAATTTTCACTCCTCATTTGGGCAACTTTAAGCGCGGTATTCTTGCCACCATCACAATGAAGTTGTCTGCAGGTGTGACCGCCGAACAAGTGACTCAGGCCTTCGAACAAGCCTACCAAGGCAAGCCGGCTGTGCGTCTCAAAGGCGATGGTATTCCACGCATTCAGGATGTTGAAAATACGCCTTTCTGCGATATCGGCTGGAAGGTTCAGGGCGAGCACGTGATCGTGATGTCTGCCATCGACAACCTACTCAAAGGTGCATCGAGTCAAGCGATGCAGTGTTTAAATATTCATTACGGTTACCCAGAACTGACAGCGTTGCTGTAGTCGTTGATAGAGGGAAAAGCAATGACGCAAACCAATCAAGCGCCATTAGTCATTAAGCTAGGCGGTGCAGCTTTATCTTGCAAGAAGACCTTGAGCCAACTTTTCGGTGCCATCGCGGCTTACCAAAGTTCGGCGCAACGACAAATCGCCATCGTTCATGGTGGTGGCTACCTGGTCGATGAGCTGATGACGAAATTGCAGCTCGAAACCGTAAAGAAACATGGTTTACGAGTGACACCATACGATCAAATCCCAGTCATTGCAGGGGCACTAGCCGGTACAGCAAACAAGCTGCTACAAGGGCAGGCAATTGCCGATGGTCTGAATGCTGTGGGTCTGAGCTTAGCGGACGGCGGTCTATGTCAGGTTGAAGAGCTCGATCCAGAATTGGGCGCGGTAGGTAAAGCGACTCCGGGTGACTCAACACTTGTTCAAGCGATCTTAAATACAGGCGCGCTGCCAATTATTAGTTCGATTGGCCTGACTAAAGAAGGCCAGTTGATGAACGTTAATGCGGATCAAGCAGCCGTCGCGGTTGCGGGAGCACTGGATGCGGAGTTGGTGCTGCTTTCAGATGTGAGCGGCGTTTTGGATGGCAAAGGCCACTTGATCAAAAGCTTGTCCGAGAAAGAAGCCGACGCATTGATCGAAAGGCATGTGATTACTGACGGCATGATCGTCAAAGTTAAAGCTGCTTTGGAGGCTGCCAATGATCTTGGTCGTCCTATCGAAGTGGCAACCTGGCGCTACCCTGAAAAGCTGGAGCATCTATTTGCTGGCCAAAGCATCGGTACCCAGTTTCTGCCTCAATAACGACGCAGTAAAGAATTTAAAGACTTAAACATTAGGAAGTAGTTGGCACTGACCGCCGAGAGCAGAGCCAGTTAAATTTGGAGAAAAAAAATGAGCAAAGTGAACGTAAATAAAGTAGTAGTCGCATACTCAGGCGGTCTAGATACTTCAGTCATCATCCCGTGGCTAAAAGAGAACTACAACTGTGAAGTTGTTGCGTTTGTCGCTGATGTAGGCCAGGGCGCAGAAGAGCTAGAAGGCATTGAAGAGAAAGCGAAAGCATCAGGTGCGTCTGAGTGTTACATCGCTGACCTGAAAGAAGAAATGGTAGCAGAGTATGTCTACCCAACACTAAAAACAGGCGCTTACTATGAAGGTAAATACCTGCTAGGTACTTCAATGGCGCGTCCAATCATCGCGAAAGCGCAGGTTGAAGTTGCTCGTAAAGTTGGTGCAGACGCACTGTGTCACGGTTGTACAGGTAAAGGTAACGACCAGGTTCGTTTCGAAGGCGCTTTTGCTGCACTAGCACCAGATCTACATGTTATCGCGCCTTGGCGTGAATGGGATTTAGTGAGCCGTGAGCAATGTCTGGATTACCTAGCTGAGCGTAACATTCCTTGTTCAGCATCTCTGACTAAGATTTACTCGCGTGACGCAAACGCATGGCACATCTCAACTGAAGGTGGCGTACTAGAAGATACTTGGAACGCGCCAAACGAAGATTGCTGGGTATGGACAGTTGATCCAGAGCAAGCGCCAAACGAAGCAGAATACGTCACGCTAAAAGTTGAGAAAGGTGCAGTCGTAGCGGTAGATGGTGAAGTAATGACGCCATACAACGCACTGGTTTACCTAAACGAAAAAGGCGCCAAACACGGTGTTGGTCGTATCGATATTGTAGAGAACCGTCTAGTTGGTATGAAGTCTCGTGGCTGTTACGAAACTCCAGGAGGCACCATCATGATGGAAGCGCTGCGTGCTGTTGAGCAACTAGTGCTAGACAAATCATCATTCGAATTCCGTGAAGAGCTAGGTCTTAAAGCCTCTCATCTTGTGTACGATGGTCGTTGGTTTACACCGCTATGTAAGTCAATCCTAGCGGCTTCAGAAGAGCTTGCTCAAGACGTGAATGGCGAAGTCGTTGTTAAGCTATATAAAGGTCAGGCAACAGTTACTCAAAAACGTTCTGACAACAGCCTGTACTCAGAAGAGTTTGCAACCTTCGGTGAAGACGAGGTTTACGACCAAAGCCATGCTGGTGGTTTCATCCGTCTTTACTCGCTATCAAGCCGTATCCGCGCTCTGAACAGCCAGAAGAAATAAGCATATTTCATCATTGATTAAAAAGACCTGCCATTGATTGGCAGGTCTTTTTGTTTTCAACGCGTTTTTATGTGTATGAAACTAAATTGTCGTGAATAGATATGTAAAAATATTGAATTTATACTTTATTTTTTCTTCAAATTGCCGTAACGTTGGCCTATAAGAAAAAGTGAGCAAATGACCATCAATTTAGTCATCACTAATTAGAGTACTTTAGAGTTAGCAATAGTCATCAGGAGAGACGCAATGGCATTATGGGGCGGAAGATTTACCCAAGCAGCAGATACCAGATTCAAAGAATTCAACGATTCGTTGCGTTTCGACTACCGATTGGCTGAGCAAGACATTGTAGGCTCAATTGCATGGTCTAAGGCACTGCTGTCTGTCGATGTGCTGTCGGCAGAAGAACAACAAAAACTTGAACTCGCTTTAAATGAGCTGAAGCTTGAAGTGATGGAAGACCCGCATCAGATCCTAGGCTCTGACGCAGAAGACATTCACTCTTGGGTTGAGCAGCAACTTATCGGTAAAGTGGGTGACTTAGGTAAAAAACTTCATACTGGCCGTTCACGTAACGATCAGGTAGCCACCGACCTTAAGCTTTGGTGCCGTCAACAAGGTCAGCAATTATTGATTGCTTTAGACCGTCTTCAATCGCAAATGGTTCACGTTGCCAAGCAGCACCAAGGTACGGTGTTGCCAGGTTATACTCACCTTCAACGTGCACAACCTGTGACCTTTGCGCACTGGTGTTTGGCTTACGTTGAAATGTTTGAGCGTGACCACTCTCGTTTGAGTGACGCACTACAGCGTTTAGACACCTGTCCACTAGGTTCAGGTGCTTTGGCGGGTACGGCATATCCAATTAACCGTGAGCAACTGGCGCACAATCTTGGTTTTCACCGTGCAACGCGTAACTCTCTGGATTCGGTATCAGACCGTGACCATGTGATGGAGCTGATGTCCGTAGCGTCTATCTCAATGCTGCACCTTTCTCGTTTGGCTGAGGATATGATTTTCTACAACTCAGGTGAATCTAACTTCATCGAATTAGCCGATACGGTCACTTCTGGCTCTTCATTGATGCCACAGAAGAAAAACCCGGATGCACTTGAGTTAATCCGTGGCAAGACTGGCCGTGTGTACGGAGCGCTCTCTGCGATGATGATGACGGTTAAAGCATTGCCACTGGCGTACAACAAAGATATGCAGGAAGACAAAGAAGGTTTGTTTGATGCGTTAGATACCTGGAACGACTGTATGGAAATGGCAGCGTTGTGTTTCGATGGTATCAAAGTAAACGGTGCAAGAACGCTGGAAGCTGCGAAGCAAGGCTATGCCAATGCGACTGAGCTGGCTGATTACCTTGTTGCGAAAGGTATTCCATTCCGTGAAGCTCACCATATTGTTGGTGTTGCCGTTGTCGGTGCGATTGAGAAAGGCTGTGCGCTTGAAGAGCTGTCTTTAGAAGAGTTGAAAGTATTCTCTGACGTCATTGAAGATGATGTGTATGAGATTCTTACTATCGAATCTTGTCTTGAAAAACGTTGTGCGCTTGGTGGTGTGTCACCACAGCAAGTGGCTTATGCGGTTGATCAGGCAGACAAGCGTTTAATTCAGCGTGATAATGCGGCAGTGAAAGTACGTCCTGCGCGTTTGACTGACATCGAGACGTTAGAAGGTATGGTCGCTTACTGGGCTAACCTGGGCGAAAACTTGCCACGCTCTCGTAACGAATTAGTACGCGATATTGGTTCATTTGCGGTCGCAGAGCATCATGGTGAAGTCACGGGTTGCGCTTCTTTGTACGTCTATGACTCTGGGTTAGCCGAAGTTCGCTCTCTAGGCATTGAAGCTGGCTGGCAGGGCCAGGGGCAGGGCAGTGCGATAGTGAACTACTTGGTAGAAAAAGCTCGCCAAATGGCAATCAAAAAAGTCTTTGTGTTAACGAGAACACCTGAGTTCTTTATGAAACAGAACTTTGTACCAACTTCGAAGTCTCTACTACCAGAGAAAGTACTGAAAGACTGTGACCAATGCCCTCGTCAGCATGCGTGCGATGAAGTGGCTCTGGAGATCAATTTGGTCGAACAGTTGATCCAAAAAAGTTACGTTGCATAGATGAACGTTCGCATTAGCATTCAATAACATAATTTAGTCGCGATATCGTTACATAAGTATTTGCTAAAAAAATCGCAAAAAGATGGAACCTTTAAGAGGAAGCCGGGTCTATTAAAGTACCACTGCTTTTTCTTAGAAGAATCTAAGAGAGCCCCAGAATCGACATTGATTTCGGGGCTTTTTTCTATCTGTAATTTGAGCGTTAAAGCGGGTTTAACCTAAGTAGCTTTCTAACTCTTCACTGCCGCCTATTAGTCTGCCGCCAATGAAGACCTGAGGCACGGTAGTGCGCCCAGAAATTGCGCGTAGACTTACCGTCGTTGCATCTTTACCCAAGATCACTTCTTCATACTGAAGCCCTTTATCAATGAGGTTCTGCTTCGCTTTCACGCAGAATGGACAACCCGGCTTGGTGAAGACCGTGATGGATTCCTGAGTTTTGTAGTCAGGAGCGATGTAATTGAGCATCGTATCCGCATCAGACACTTTAAACGGATCTCCTGGCTCATTGGGTTCAATAAACATTTTTTCAACCACGCCATTTTTTACCAGCATGCTGTAACGCCAAGAGCGCTTACCAAAGCCAAGTTCACTTTTATCAACCAGCATCCCCATACCATCGGTAAACTCACCATTGCCGTCTGGGATGAAGGTAATATTTTCTGCTTCTTGCTCTTGTTTCCACGCGTTCATCACAAACGTGTCATTGACCGACACACATAAGATTTCATCCACGCCGTGCTCCTTAAATACAGGAACCAGTTCGTTATAACGAGGTAAATGGCTTGAAGAACACGTCGGGGTAAACGCGCCCGGTAAGCTAAAGACGATAACCGTTTTGTCTTTAAAAAGCTCATCGGTGGTGAGATTAACCCAATTGCCGTTCTGACGAGTTGGTAGAGTAACGTGTGGAACGTTTTGACCTTCTTTAGAGATAAACATTTTATTCCTTATGATTTTTTTAAGTAGTGAGCGTCTGGCTCATTTCTGTTCTGTTTGTTTAGACCTATTATTATAGAAATCTTTTGATAGCTGTAATCGTTTAGTGTTATGGTTTTGATAGGTGTTAACTATCATTAAATAGAAGCGAATCGTGTGTTATGAATATTCGGGACTTTGAGTACCTCGTTGCGCTTGCGGAACATAGGCACTTCCGTAAAGCGGCAGAAGCATGTTTTGTCAGCCAACCGACCCTTAGTGGACAAATTCGTAAATTAGAAGACGAGCTCGGAACGGCGCTTTTGGAGCGCAGTAGCCGTCGTGTGCTGTTTACCGACTCAGGTTTGCAGTTGGTGGATCAAGCAAAACGTATTTTAAGTGAAGTGAAAATGTTTAAGGACATGGCGAGTGGTCAAAACGGCGCGATGACCGGTCCATTGCATATTGGTTTTATACCCACAGTCGGCCCTTATTTGTTGCCAAAAATACTTCCAGATCTAAAAGTAGAATTTCCGGATCTGGAGTTATTTCTGCATGAAGCTCAGACCCAGCAGTTAGTACATCAACTTGAAGATGGTAAGTTGGACTGTCTGGTATTGGCCTCAGTGGCAGAAACCGAACCATTCAAAGAGATTGAAGTGTATAACGAGCCGTTAAGTGTTGCGGTACCATGCGATCATGAATGGGCATCTTTGGAGCAGATCGACATGATGTCCCTGAAGGGGAAGACAGTATTGTCTCTCGGTGATGGCCATTGTTTACGAGATCAGGCTTTAGGCTTTTGTTTTGCTGCAGGTGCGAAAGATGATGAAAGATTCAAAGCTACCAGCTTAGAGACGCTGCGCAATATGGTGGCCGCAGGTGGGGGAATTACATTACTACCTCAGTTATCACTGCCGAATGAGAAGCAAAAAGATGGCGTTAGTTACATTCCAGCGATAAACCCGACTCCGACACGTAAAATTGTATTGGTATATCGCCCTGGCTCACCACTTCGTGCGCGTTTTGAAGCATTAGCTGCGAAGATCAAAGATATTCTTGCGAGCTACCCATCATCGATAGCGGCTTGATAGCGATAAGTTGATTTTAGATACAAACAGGGGAGCCATCGGCTCCCCTGTTTTATTTTCCAGAATACACTTAGAACAGCTCTTCGGTTGTCCCGCCACCGCTGGAGTAAATACTGTCTTCCAGCAAGCTACCTGAGTATTCAGTTGGCTCTGTGCCTTTCTCGAAGTATTCCATCATGGCGCTGCCGTCTACGTTGTCGGTCAGCATGCCGCTGTTACGATCAATACGGACTTGTACAATATTGTCAGGAACCTGCTTACTCTGCTCCGGTGTGCCTTCAAGCGCAACACGCATAAAGTCTATCCAAGCTGGCTCGGCCGTTTTACCGCCCGCTTCTGCACCAGAAACTTGGCCTTTACCGAGGTTACTGTTTACCGTAGCACGACCAAGCGCTCTTGAGTGGTCATCAAAACCAACCCAGGCGACAGCCACAACCCCTGGTCCGTAACCGTTATACCAAGCGTCTTTGGAGTCATTTGTTGTCCCCGTCTTACCGCCAATATCGCGACGTTTCAACGATTGTGCTCGCCAACCTGTACCGTTCCAGCCAGTGCCTTCACGCCAGTCACCACCACCCCAAATATTGCTGTACATCATTTCACGCATCAGGAATGCATTTTCTTGTGAAATAACTTGAGGGGCATATTGTGGCTCATCACTTTCTAGCGAGTTGTCTGTTACTAAACCCTCAATCTCAACATCTTGCTCACCAAATTCACTCGCAAAGCGATTCTCGGAGTATTGTTCGACGACTTGTGGGCAGTTTTGTTTACAAACGCTCTTAGGGTTCGCTTTAAACAGTACTTCGCCAAACGCATCTTCAATTCGATCGACATAGAACGGTTCGACATAGTAACCGCCATTGGCAAACACTGAATAGCCTTGCGCGACTTTCATTGGCGTCAAGCTGCCTGCACCAAGGGCAATGGTTTCTGAGCGCGGAACATCGTTAATATCAAAACCAAAACGTGTTAGGTATTGACGTGTTTCATCCAGACCCACTTCGCGTAGTGTACGAACCGCCATTACGTTCTTAGATTGAGCAAGGCCGATACGAAGGCGAGTTGGACCACCGTAAGTTGGCGGTGAATTTTTTGGTCGCCATGCAGAACCAGAGCCCGCATCCCATTTGTTGATAGGTGCATCGTTGACGAGCGTCGCCAACGTCAGACCTTTATCAATAGCGGCAGAATAAATGAACGGTTTGATACTCGAACCTACCTGACGTACCGACATGGTTGCACGGTTAAACTTGCTGTGGATAAAGTTAAAGCCACCTACCATCGACAAGATCGCGCCGTTTTCAGGGTCCATCGCAACGAACGCGGTATTGGCATTTGGAACCTGACTCAGTTTCCAGTTGTTTGCTTTACTACCTTCATCATCGTCAGAGCTCACCTCACGAACCCAAACTTGTTGACCTTCAGCGAGGATATCCTGCGCCGATTTTGGTGCTGAACCTTGACGCTTGTCAGTCAGGTATTTACGTGCCCAGTTCATTCCTGACCAAGGGATCGTTTGTTTTTGATAGTTCTTCACCCACACCTGTGCCGTCTTCCCTTCTACTTTGGTCACAACAGCAGGGGAAAGGTCGCCATAGGTTGGCAGCTTCTTAAGGTGTTGTTCAATTTGCTCGGTATCCCAAGCACTTTCGCCACTTTTCCAAAGCGTTTTTTCAGCACCACGATAACCATGGCGTTCGTCGTAGGCGAGCAAGTTGTTTACGGCGGCCGTATTTGCGGCATCCTGAAGTTTTGAGTCCACCGTCATGTAGATATTCATACCTGACGTGTAGGCTTTTTCTTCACCGAACTCTTTCACTGCCCAAGCACGCGCTAACTCGGCAACATAAGGCGCTGATAGCTCGATCTCTGCGCTGTGGTAGCGCGCGACTATAGGCTCATTTCGTGCCTCGTCGTATTGCTCCTGAGTAATGTAATTCTCATCCAGCATACGCATTAACACGACATTGCGGCGATTGGTTGCACGCTCCAATGAATAAATTGGGTTCATGGTCGAAGGTGCTTTTGGCATACCAGCTAAAGTTGCGATTTCACTGAGAGTCAGTTCGTTGAGACTTTTACCAAAGTAGACCTGTGCAGCAGCACCAAAACCATATGACCGGTAACCCAGGAAGATCTTGTTGACATAAAGCTCCATGATCTCTTGTTTGCTCAATAGCTGCTCAATATGGATTGCGATGAAAATCTCTTTAATTTTACGCATCAGCTTCTTCTCATTTGATAAGAAGAAATTACGTGCCAGCTGCTGGGTGATGGTACTCGCCCCTTGTTTTGCTGAACCAGAAAGCGCAACCACTAAAGCTGCACGTGTGATACCTATCGGGTCGATACCTGGATGCTCGTAAAAACGGCTGTCTTCTGTTGCGATTAATGCATGAATCAAGTCTTGAGGAATTTCATCATAAGTGACAGGAATGCGACGCTTTTCACCGAACTGTGCGATCAGCTTCCCGTCTTGACTAAACACCTTCATAGGTGTTTGTAATTCAACGTCTTTTAGAGTTGCAACCTCTGGTAATTCAGGCTTTACGTACTGATAGAAGCCAAAAATAGTGGTGACTCCAAGAATTATGCAAATCAATGTTAATAAAAATAAACGCTTTATGAACTTCACCGGAGAATCCCTGATTGGTTGAGGCTGTGTAACGGCAAACCCTTGTACTCTTAGGTCAAAAATTTAGCACATAGAGATATTAACTCTTATTTGGGTGTTAATAACAACCTTTGCGCGAAGAAATTTCGGAGCGAGAGTAGAAGATGGATAAGCGAATCGTTACAGGCATCGATATAGGCCATAACAGCCTCAAAGCCGTCGTACTTAAACCCAATGGCGATCAATTCGCCTTACTGGGTTACAAAGAAATATTACTTAAGGAAGCTATTGTCGCTGAAAATAACACCATAAATCATCAAGAAATTGTAAATACCCTTAAACAGGTGAAAAAAGAGCTGCCATTTGGTGCGAGAAAAGTGGCAATTTCAGTCCCTGATAATGCGGTTATCAGCAAAAAGCTGCACATTGAACAAAATACCGAAGAGAGCGAAATAGAATTTGCGGTAGTGCAGGCTTTTTCTCATCAATCTCCTTTCCCAATGGAAGAGCTGAGCCTGGATTTTGTCCGCCTTAGTGCCGAGGAAGGTCTACGAGGGCCTGATAGCTACCAAGTATTTGCAACGCGTAAAGATGTCGTAGAAAGCCGAGTTGAAGCTATACACAAATCTGGCCTTAAGCCTGTCTTGGTTGATGTTCATTCGCAAAGCCTAGGGCAGATATGGAAACTGGCTACAGAACGCTTCCCAGACAAAAGTAAGTACGGTTTGCTCGATGTAGGTTGCCAGTCGAGTTCATTCACGATGTTCACCGGGCAAGGCGAGCTGTTCCATAAAGAATTTGCCTGTGGAACAGGTTCTACTCAGGCCTTTACTCTGTCCTCTACTCCGGAAAGTCCCTTGTCCGAAGAGAAGCAAGAAAAAACGAGTCAATTTAACCGCCAGATGGTCGATCGCGTAAAACGCCAGATGCAGCTGTATGCATCCATTAATGGCGCACAAAACATCAAAGGCATTTGGTTATCCGGTGACGGTGCAGCAACGCCAATGTTGGCTGAAGAGCTTTCACATCAATTGACGCTCGAATGCGAGCTACTAAATCCGTTGGGCCTATTTGAAATGAATGTTGCCAAACGTAAGCGTCGAGCGGCGGAATGGCAGCGCTTTTCAACTGCAGCTGGATTGGCAGTACGAGGTATTCAATGGTTAGGAGGTCGTTGTGTTATATCGAATTAACCTATTGCCCTGGCGGGAAAACCAGAGGGAAGAACATCGTCGTCGTTTTGTTGGGTTGATTATTTTAGGGTTGTTTTTTGCTGTTGGTATTCAATGGGGGGTCGGTAAGTTTTATGAGTTCCAGCAAGACCAACAGCAGGACCGGCTCGATTACCTCACTCACTATATTGCAGAGCTTGATCAACGCATTGACGCAATGAAAATTGCAGAGCAAGAGCACAGCAAAATCCTAGAGCGCTTGAAAGTAGTTGAAGGCTTGCAAAGTGGGCGTAACAAAACTACCGAATTCATGAATCTGATGCCTGCTGTGATTCCTGAAGGTGTGTATGTCGACAAGATCAAAATGAATGATCTGGAAATCGAGATAGTGGGTATTTCAGATAGTACACCTCGTCTGGCCACCATGCTCGATAACATGGAGCGTTCAGCCAAACTTTTAGACGTTGAAATGCACTCTATCGTTCATGGTAAAGCTCGCTTCGGTAAAGAATTTCAGACCTTTAAAGTGTCGTTCATATTTAAGGCGGTAGAGCTGGGGGAGGAAGGCCAGCATGGTTAATTGGCAAGACCTTGAAATGGATGAGATTGCTGAGTGGCCGTTCATGCCTCAGTTGATAATCATTATTCTGTTCATCCTGCTACTCCAAGGCTTTGGTTATTGGTTTTTCCTAGTGCCTAAGGAAGAACGATTAAACGACCTGATCCAGCAGGAAGAAACACTCAAAATCGCGTTACGAATTAAAGCTAACAAGGTGGCCTCCTTACCTCAGCTCCAATCTCAGTTGGATGAGCTAAGCACGCGCTACGAATTGCTGTTGCGACAATTGCCCGCTCAGAAAGAGTTAGCCACTATGCTGGCATCCGTCAATGAGCTCGGGATAGACAACAAACTGACTTTCACCCGCATTGACTGGGGAGAAAAACAGTCTGATCACTTCTTATTTCGGCTGCCACTAAACATCGAGTTAACCGGGGATTTTCATGATATTGGCCGCTTCTCACAAGCGATTGCGACCTTGTCGCGCATCATCACTTTTCAAGATGTGACTTGGCAGCGCGTCAGTCAAGAGAGTGAAACGCTGCATTTTCGCGTAAGAGCGAATACCTATCAGTTCAAACCAGAGGACAAGAAAGATGAGAAATGAATCTTTGTTGATGGTTCTGATGGGCGTGTTGTTGGTGGGGTGTCAGGCAAATGATGAATCGTTAACGGACTTTATTCGTGATGTGGAAAACCAGGCAAGGCGGGATGTTGAGAAGCTCAAGCCCGCGGACAAATACGTCGCAGTTGCCTACGCGCCCCAAGTCATGAGAGATCCTTTTGTATTGCCTCAAGAAGCAACGATAGCGATTCAACCTATTGCGAGAAAAGATTGTTGGCAGCCGCGTTCCAGAGCGCGTTCTGGCACGTTAGAAACATTCCCGTTAAGCCAGCTAAGTCTGAAGGGTGTGATGGGGATGGGGGGCACAATCTCCGGGCTTGTACAGGGGCCAAATGGAACGGTTTACAAAGTTGCTCCCGGCCAGTACCTCGGACGTAATAACGGTAAAGTTACCCAAATTACCCATTTCTATTTGTTGATCGATGAAATACTGCCAGATGGTTTGGGCTGCTGGCAGAAACGCAAAGTGAAGCTGGCTTTGAGATAGCGATATCTGCAACTATTTTTGATACTGAGTGATGATAATGAGACAAGGACTTACACGTACACCAAGGATACTCACTGGGCTCTTATCCTTTTGGTTAGTTTTACTTTTCACTCCTTTCGCTTTGGCTGAAGGAGAGAGCTCTAATGCGTTCAAGAGCGTCGATTTTCGCACGAATAAGGACAAAGACGCGGTGATAGTGGTGGAGCTGTCTTCAGCGTCGGCAATTGTCGATATTAAGCGCGTTCAGGAAGGGCTCAGCATCGACTTGCTTAATACGTCAGTGAAAGATGATCAGCTCTACCTCATTGACGTAAAAGACTTTTCAACCGTGGTGGAGAGTGTGGAAGTCTTTCGTGACATTTCGACGACCCGTTTGGTCGCGCATATCAGTGATGACTACACTCACGATTACCGTTTGGCAGGACGCTATCTGGAAATCACGGTCAGTAAACTCAAACCCGATGAGAAAGTACCGGATAAGAGTATTTTAGAGAAAGAAGGTAAACGGATATCGATTAACTTCCAGGATATTCCGGTACGAAACGTCTTGCAGCTCATTGCCGACTACAACCAGTTCAACTTGGTGGTATCAGACTCCGTTGAAGGCAATCTGACATTGCGTCTTGATGGTGTGCCATGGCAGCAGGTTTTGGACATTATTCTGCAGGTAAAGGGTTTAGATAAGCGTGTTGATGGCAATGTCATTCTTGTTGCGCCGACTGATGAACTTGACCTTCGAGAGAAACAGCAATTAGAGAAGCAGCAACTTGAAGATGAAATGGGCGAACTGTCGTCTGAAATCATTAAAGTGAACTTTGCTAAAGCGTCCGATATTGCTGAGATGATTAATGGTGAAGGCAACATCAGCATGCTCTCTGAGCGAGGTAGTATGACCATTGATGAGCGCACTAACTCGTTGTTGATCAGAGAGCTACCGGAGAATGTCTCGGTTATACGAGACATCATCGAATCACTCGATATTCCCGTTAAGCAGGTTCAAATCGAAGCGAGGATTGTCACCGTCAGCGAAGGTAATATGGATGAGCTGGGCATTCGCTGGGGATTCTCTTCCATCAACGGCAACAATACGGTTGGTGGCTCGATTGAAAATAATCTGGCAACCATTGGTCTTTATGAAGGTGATGGCGAAGATGGTGAAGACGGTAGTGTGGGAATTGATGATTTTCTTAACGTTAATCTCGCGGCTACTAACCCAAGCGCAACCAGTATCGCGTTTCAGGTCGCTAAGCTGGGCTCCGACACTTTGCTCGATCTGGAACTGTCTGCTCTACAGCAGGAGTCTAAAGCTGAGATTATCTCGAGCCCTCGATTGATTACGACCAACAAAAAGCCCGCCTATATAGAACAAGGTACAGAAATACCGTATCTAGAATCATCCTCGAGTGGTGCCACAACCATCACTTTCAAAAAAGCGGTGTTAAGTTTAAAAGTGACGCCACAAATAACACCGGACAACCGCTTAGTGCTGGATTTAAGTGTCACTCAGGACCGACCTGGGCAAGTGGTGAAAGCGGGTACGGGCGAAGCGGTTACAATAGACACTCAGAGAATAGGCACTCAAGTCTTAGTGAACAATGGTGAGACGGTGGTGCTTGGCGGCATTTTCCAACACAGTATTACCAACTCAGTTGATAAAGTGCCATTACTCGGTGATCTGCCGTTATTAGGTGCACTTTTCCGCCGAAGTTATGAGAAAGTGGGCAAAAGTGAACTGCTGATTTTCGTTACACCAAAGGTTGTTATTCAATAGCCATAAGTGAGCAAAAAGAAGATTAGATCAAAAATAAAGTTGCATTAGTGGCACCATGCTTGGATAATTTCGGGTCTTATCACGAATTATCTGTGAGGAATTGGTGCCACAAGCCTTGTTGAACAGCGGCTTAGCTGTGTTTTCTTGTGGCGATCTTATTGAATCAATGTTGTAAATTACTGCTAAACATGGCTGAGAAACGTAATATTTTCCTTGTTGGTCCTATGGGGGCCGGCAAAAGTACAATTGGTAGACATCTTGCACAGCAGCTGCATATGGAGTTTGTAGACTCCGATACAGTGATCGAAGAACGCACTGGTGCAGATATCTCTTGGGTTTTTGATGTAGAAGGTGAAGAAGGCTTCCGTAAGCGTGAAGAATCGGTGCTTGAAGACCTGACTCAAGAGCAAGGTATCGTGCTGGCAACGGGCGGTGGCTCTGTAAAGAGCAAAGAAAACCGTAACCGTCTTTCGGCACGTGGTGTTGTTGTCTATTTAGAAACGACGATTGAAAAGCAACTTGCACGTACTAACCGTGACAAGAAGCGTCCACTACTTCAAACGGATAGTCCTCGTGAAGTATTGGAGCAATTAGCTAAAGAACGTAACCCTCTATACGAAGAAGTAGCGGATTACACTGTTCGCACTGACGATCAGAGTGCAAAAGTGGTAGCCAACCAGATCGTAAAAATGCTAGAAGAGAGATAAGTATTTATCTTTTTCAAATTGGAGCACACCGATGGAACGGATTACGGTCAATCTAGCTGAGCGTAGCTACCCAATCTCTATAGGCGCCGGGTTGTTTGAGGACCCGGCGTACCTTTCTCAAGTACTGTCAAACAAACATGCAAATCAAAAAGTGGTCGTGATCAGTAATGTCACAGTAGCCCCTTTGTATGCCGACAAAATTCTGAATCAACTCGAACAACTCGGATGCAGCGCATCGCTGCTAGAGTTGCCTGATGGTGAGCAGTATAAAAACCTGGATGTGTTTAATCAGGTAATGAACTTTCTACTCGAGGGAAGTTATGCTCGTGATGTGGTTGTCATCGCACTTGGTGGCGGTGTTATTGGGGATTTGGTTGGTTTTGCTTCAGCTTGTTACCAGCGTGGCGTGGATTTTATTCAGATTCCAACCACCTTACTGTCTCAAGTGGACTCTTCAGTGGGCGGTAAAACGGCGGTAAACCACCCTCTTGGCAAGAACATGATTGGCGCGTTTTATCAACCAAAAGCGGTAATCATCGACACCAATTGTTTGTCGACACTCCCTGAGCGTGAATTTGCCGCAGGTATTGCCGAAGTTATTAAGTACGGCATTATTTATGACGCTGAATTTTTTGCTTGGCTGGAAGAAAACTTAGATCGCCTATATACCCTGGACGAAGAAGCACTGACCTACGCTATTGCTCGCTGTTGTCAGATTAAAGCGGAAGTGGTGGCTCAGGATGAAAAAGAGTCTGGCATTCGTGCATTATTGAACTTAGGCCACACCTTTGGTCATGCGATTGAAGCTGAGCTTGGTTATGGCAACTGGCTGCACGGTGAGGCCGTGTCATCCGGTACGGTAATGGCCGCCAAAACGTCACTATTGCGTGGTCTCATTTCTGAGGAGCAGTTTGAACGTATTGTGGCGATCCTACGCCGGGCTAAACTGCCAGTGCACACCCCAGAGAGCATGAGCTTTGATGACTTCATCAAACATATGATGCGCGACAAAAAAGTCCTTTCTGGTCAACTAAGGTTAGTTTTACCTACTGGCATTGGTGCTGCCGAGGTGGTCGCTGATACGACACAAGAAGTGCTTAAGCAAGCGATCGACTTTGGTCGGAATATTTAACCTTGTAATGGCGCCTTTGGGCGTCATTTTTTTGGGATGTAAGGTTATTCAATGAGTGCTGCTCACGGTCTGGAATTAGATTCTCAAACTGAGCTTTTAGAGCGATTGAGGTTGTTAACCAACTTTGGTTCCAACCTGATTGTGATAAATGGCGATGTTGGCTTTGGCAAATCTTGGTTGGCACAGCGATATCTTGAAGTGGGTGCCAATAACAAAAACCAATGTTTGTTACTTTGTCATAGAAATCAAGATGATCTCCAGCATCGCATTCTCATATTGAGTCAACTACTATCAGAGTCGGTATTCAACCAACAGGAGCCTTTGGTTGATACTCTGGAACGGGTATTGGGTGACGAGCGTTGTGATATCGTCATTGTCGTTGATGATGCACAGTTGATGAGCGCTTCCCTGATTTCAGAGTTATGGACACTTGTATTGCAGGCACAGGAAAAACCGAACTGGGTAATCAATGTCTTACTGTTTACGCCACCAGGACGGTTAGAGGGTGTATTGTCGCGTATTAGTTACGGACTGGAGATAAAGCCAGTTGAGTTAGAGATCGATATGTTGTCGGAAGTAGAAGCTCGTCGATTTTTCGAGTTTTTAGTTGCACGATATGTGGATGAACAAGCAGAAAAACGTGTTAGGGATGCATTTAAGAGGGTGGCTCCGATCCCGGGTGATATCATGGCATTAGGAGAGATGAAAGTGGAAAAAAGGATCATTATCCGCTCAATTGTCGCAAGCCCACTTAAGGTTACGTTGGTAATCTTGGTGTTGCTATTACTCGTCGCTGGTGGTTATTGGTGGATGTTCAGCCAGCCGAGTCCAGATGATAGAGCGCAACAATTGACCACAAATATTGAACAAACAGCGATCCCAACCTTAGCCGAGACGGAGAGTGGTAGGTTGATCGCCGTGACGGGTGACTCTGCCAGTTCAGGCTCTTTTACTGCCAGCGATGATTCGGATGCGTTACCACCAAAGGTAACCGAAGAAGTGGCCAGTGTCGGTATTGATGACAAGCACCAACGTGTGGTGATTGAATCCGATGTTGTCGATGCTTTGCTCGAAGGTAAAAATGCAGAACAAGCGATTGGCGATAGCAGTGAAGTCGAGGATGAAGAGCCTTCAACTGCCACTAAAGGTGAGACGAGCAGCTCTTTGATTAAAGTTGTAAAACCGGGGGATTCCGCTCCCGATAACAGCACGGAATCACAAGCCATCGTGACTAAGCCCGTTGTTAAGTTCTCATTTGCGCGCGAAGAGCTAAAGGCGTTGTCCCCTCGCGCATATACCTTACAGTTTGCTGCGATGACTTCAATGGAAGATGTACAGGTATTCCTTGATAAGTATCAGCTGAATGACAAAGTGCGCATCTATCCAACCGTTCGGAATGGAACGGAATGGTTTATCATTACCTATCGAGATTATCAGACGATTCAACTGGCTCGAGATGCCGTTGAAGCACTGCCAGATTCACTTAAGTCACTCAACCCATGGGCAAAATCGTTAGGTCAGGTGCAGCGCGAAATCGAACGTGTGAAATAAACCTGAGCTTCGCTGAAAAATATGTTACATTCCGCAACCTTAATTTTGGGTCGATAGATATAGATAGAGCAGTAGATGAAAAAGCAACGAGCCTTTCTAAAGTGGGCTGGAGGAAAGTACGGACTGGTTGAAGACATCCAACGTCATTTACCACCGGCTCGAAAGCTAGTTGAACCTTTTGTTGGCGCTGGTTCTGTTTTTTTGAATACAGATTACGATCAATACCTGCTGGCTGACATCAACCCGGATTTGATCAATCTTTACAACCTGATTAAAGCGCGTCCTGAAGAGTATATTTCTGAAGCGAAGCGCTGGTTTGTGGCGGAAAACAACCGCAAAGAAGCCTACTTGAGTATTCGCGCAGAGTTCAATAATACCGATGACGTGATGTACCGCTCGCTTGCCTTCTTATACATGAATCGTTTTGGCTTTAACGGGCTGTGTCGCTACAACAAAAAAGGCGGCTTCAACGTTCCTTTCGGGTCATATAAAAAGCCATACTTCCCTGAAGCAGAACTGGAATTCTTTGCAGAAAAAGCCAAGAAGGCCATGTTTGTTTGTGAAGGTTATCCAGAGACATTTCGTCGTGCGCGCAAAGGCAGCGTCGTTTACTGTGATCCACCGTATGCGCCGCTTTCAAATACCGCAAACTTCACCTCATACGCGGGAAATGGCTTCACACTGGACGACCAAGCTGCGTTGGCAGACATCGCTGAAAGAACGGCTACTGAGCGTGGTATCCCTGTCTTGATTTCAAACCACGATACGACATTAACGCGTCGCCTATATCACGGTGCCGATCTGAGTGTGGTAAAAGTGAAGCGCACCATCAGCCGTAATGGCAGTGGTCGTAATAAAGTCGATGAACTGCTGGCTCTTTTTAAAGCACCGGACACAGATAGCTCTGCTTCATAGTTCTCACACTATTTGCTCTAAATAGTGGATCTCCCCACTGGCTTCGGTAGAATTGCGCGCAAATTGGTTCGCTCGTCACTACTGAGGTCAGGTATGAAAGATTTTCTTATTGCTCCATCCATTTTATCCGCAGATTTTGCTCGTTTAGGCGAAGATGTTGAAAAAGTTCTTGCTGCGGGTGCAGATGTAGTGCATTTCGATGTTATGGATAATCACTATGTGCCAAACCTGACTTTTGGTGCGCCAGTGTGTAAAGCACTACGTGATTACGGTATTACCGCGCCAATTGACGTGCACCTCATGGTGAAACCTGTTGACCGCATTATTCCTGACTTCGCCAAAGCTGGTGCATCGATGATCACCTTCCACGCTGAAGCATCTGAACACGTTGATCGTACTCTGCAGCTCATCAAAGAACATGGCTGTAAAGCGGGTGTGGTATTAAACCCAGCAACGCCGTTATCGAGCCTTGAGTTCATTATGGATAAAGTGGATATGATTCTGTTGATGTCGGTAAACCCAGGCTTTGGTGGCCAGTCTTTCATTCCTCATACGATGGATAAGCTACGCGCGGTACGTAAGATGATCGACGAGTCAGGTCGTGACATTCGTCTGGAAATCGATGGTGGTGTTAAAGTGGATAACATCCGCGAAATTGCTGAAGCGGGTGCCGACATGTTTGTGGCAGGTTCGGCGATTTTTGGTCAGCCAGATTACAAAGCGGTGATCGACCAAATGCGTGAAGAGCTGTCTCAGGTAAAATAAGCGATTTAACCTGCTGATTTGAAAGGCTGTCCAGCGAGTGGCAGCCTTTGTTATTTCTGGTTTTTGCAAAAAGAAAATATCCACTGCGCTGAGCAAATAATCACTTGCCTAATTTGCGTCCTTTCTGTACTATTCGTGCTCCTTAAAACTCAGTCAATTATCTTTAGTTCCTTGCTTCCTCTGGACGACTGAGCCAATTGTGGAAGCTGAATAATCCGTAAGGAGCAACCAATGCGTCATTACGAAATCGTATTCATGGTGCACCCAGATCAAAGCGAGCAAGTTGCTGGCATGATCGAGCGTTACACTGGTTCTATCACTGAAGCTGGCGGTACTATCCACCGTCTAGAAGACTGGGGTCGTCGTCAACTGGCTTACCCAATCAACAAGCTTCACAAAGCTCACTACGTTCTAATGAACGTTGAAGCTGACCAAGCTGTAATTGATGAGCTAGAAACTGCTTTCCGTTTCAACGATGCAGTTCTACGTAACATGATCATGCGTACTAAAGCAGCGATCACTGAGCAATCTATCATGCTTAAGCAAAAAGAAGAGCGTGCTCCACGTCGTGAAGAGCGTTCTGAAGCTAAGCCTGAAGCTAAGTCAGAAGCTGCTGAGTAAGATTTGTTATGACCAATCGAATGGAGCTGAGCGGCACTATTGCCAAACCGCCCATTCGTAGTAAAAGCCCGGGTGGGATTGAACACTGTCGATTTTGGCTAGAGCATCGCTCTACTGTTATCGAAGCTGATTTACCGAGACAAGTTTATTGTCGTATGCCGGTTGTCGTCAGCGGGCTTGGGTCACAAGCAATAACTCAGAATTTAGTACCAGGCAGTAACATTAAGGTAAGTGGTTTTGTCGCTTATCAGACCGGCCGAAATGGCGTTGGGAAATTAGTGTTGCATGCCGACAATATTACTCAAATTTAAGATCAGGAGATAGCCCATGGCTCGTTTCTTCCGTCGTCGTAAATTCTGCCGTTTCACTGCAGAAGGCGTACAAGAGATTGATTACAAAGACGTAGCAACTCTTAAAAACTACATCACTGAAGCTGGTAAAATCGTACCTAGCCGTATCACTGGTACAAGCGCTAAGTACCAGCGTCAACTAGCTCGTGCTATCAAGCGTTCACGCTACCTAGCTCTACTACCGTACACTGACAAGCATCAGTAATCGGTTCCGTTTATTAAGAAAGAGGATTAAGCAATGCAAGTTATTCTACTTGATAAAATCGGTAACCTAGGTGGTCTTGGCGATACAGTTAACGTTAAATCTGGTTACGCTCGTAACTTCCTTATCCCTCAGGGTAAAGCAGTTATGGCTACTAAAGGCAACGTTGAAATGTTCGAAGCACGTCGTGCTGAACTAGAAGCTAAAGTTGCTGAGCAACTAACTGCTGCTGAAGCTCGCGCTGAGAAAATTAACGCTCTAGAAGCAGTTGTTATCGCTTCTAAAGCTGGTGACGAAGGCAAACTATTCGGTTCTATCGGTACTCGTGACATCGCTGACGCTATCACAGCGGCTGGCGTTGAAGTTGTTAAGAGCGAAGTTCGCCTTCCTGAAGGTGCTCTACGTACAACTGGTGAGTTCGAAATCAGCGTTCAACTTCACTCTGAAGTTTTCGCAACTGTGAACCTACAAGTTGTTGCTGCTGAGTAATTCAGTATCAAGACGAAATACTAAAAAGCACCTCTTCGGAGGTGCTTTTTTTATGTCTAATGACTGGGTATGAGCTGTGAATGAGCATTCAAAACACGAACAGCAAATTTACAGAGAAAATACTATCCGCTTTACTTAACCCTTCTGGCACTCTGTCGTGGTATTGACGGGAGTGAGTGAGCTTTAACGCAATATCTTCAGTGATCGCATTCGTGGCACTGATCTCGCTATCCAAGCTGGTATTGCTGCTACCGGTCACTAATGTCAGGTCTGCTGCGAAGCTTAGATTGTCCAATGCATGCCATGTTGTGTTCAGGTTGCCACGAAAGATCCCTTCACGGACAATATCTGGAAAGACAATATCATCGTCATCTATTTCATCCAGATTAGGCTCTTGGTAACGGTAACCAGGCCCTACCTCGACTTCTAATACGAGATCGTCCGTGTAGGCGAACTGGTAACCCAAACCACCTGAAAGGGTATAATCTTTAAAGTACGCGCTATAGCGTGAATCCACACCTTTAAAGCTGCCGTACAAATAGGTTTTCGGGCCGAGTTTGTAGTCGCTCTGCACTGAATAAGTGGAAGAGCGTTTATCTTCTTCGCCATCTTTATACAGGTTGTAGTATTTCCACTCCCCGTTAGAACGATGTCGACCAGATATGTATTCAGCACTCAAACGAGCATTCAGGGAACGAGAGTCCGTGTTACCTGTGTGAGCTTGATAACCAAATTCTACTTCTGTTTGCAGCGGATCTGGCAAATCAATGTTTTGCTCTGGTTGTACTGATTCATCAGCGTACGATGCTCCCATGCACAGTATGCTAACGCTTAGTAACCAGTATCGGGACACATAAACCTCGAACGTAATAAAAAGGAGGGGCATGATACTGATACAGATGCTCGCTTCGGTCAATGGTAGGTTAAATTTTATTAGAGCTGGTTAGGCTAACTAAATGTGGGTGATGGCTGATATTGCAGCGTTATCGTGGCTAAAATGTCCGAAAAAGTAGGTGCTTATCTTACGACTTTCACTATCCAACGGGCCTGACTATAAAAGTGTCTGCCAGGCGTACGCATTCTGATTCTTAACAAGTAATTTTCTCTTCAAGGGAGAATCTCTGTTGGGTTAAGGTTATAATCTTGGGTCATTAGTAGTTATCGAGCAAAATCATGGCGGAAAACAGAAATCGCAAACCTTCAGATAGTCAGGTCGACGCAATCAAAGTGCCACCTCACTCACTAGAAGCAGAGCAATCAGTGATTGGTGGTCTCTTACTGGACAATGAACGTTGGGATACCGTTGCCGAGCGCGTTGTCAGCAGTGATTTCTATAGCCGTCCACATCGCCTTATTTTTGAAGGCGTGAAAACCATTCTTGAAGGCGGAAAACCACTCGACCTTATCACGTTGTCTGAATATCTAGAACGTCACGAGCAATTAGATGATGTAGGTGGTTTTGCTTACTTAGCTGACTTAGCGAAAAACACACCGAGTGCAGCCAACATCAACGCCTATGCTGATATCGTTGCCGAACGCGCGATCGTTCGTGGCTTGATTGGTGTCGCCAACGATATCGCTGACGCAGGTTATGATCCGCAAGGCCGCAGTTCAGAAGATCTGATCGACTTAGCGGAGAGTAAAGTCTTCGCGATTGCAGAGTCTCGTACCAGTGAAAACGAAGGTCCGCAAAACGTCGACAATATCCTGGAAAAAACCCTCGAACGTATTGAGTTGTTATATAAAACGCCACAGGATGGTGTGACAGGGGTTGATACCGGCTTTAACGATCTCAACAAGAAAACCGCCGGCCTGCAAGGCTCCGACTTGGTGATTGTCGCGGCGCGTCCTTCGATGGGTAAAACCACCTTTGCGATGAACTTGTGTGAAAACGCCGCGATGCAGCAAGATAAACCCGTGTTGATTTTCTCGTTAGAGATGCCTGCCGAACAGTTGATGATGCGTATGCTGGCATCTCTATCTCGTGTTGACCAAACCAAAATTCGTACTGGCCAGCTGGATGATGAAGACTGGGCACGTATTTCTTCTACCATGGGGATCCTGATGCAGAAGAAAAACATGTACATCGATGATAGTTCAGGCTTAACGCCGACCGAAGTTCGTTCACGCGCTCGTCGTGTTGCCCGTGAACACGGTGGTTTGTCGATGATCATGGTCGACTACCTGCAGCTAATGCGAGTTCCTTCGTTAACGGATAACCGTACTCTGGAAATCGCTGAGATCTCACGCTCGCTTAAAGCGCTGGCTAAAGAATTGAATGTACCTGTTGTGGCACTTTCGCAGCTAAACCGTTCTTTGGAGCAACGTGCAGATAAACGTCCGGTAAACTCGGACTTGCGTGAATCGGGCTCTATCGAGCAGGATGCCGACTTGATCATGTTTATTTACCGTGATGAGGTTTACCACCCAGATAGCGCATACAAAGGTACCGCTGAAATTATTATTGGTAAGCAGCGTAACGGTCCAATCGGTTCTGTACGTCTCACTTTCCAAGGCCAACACTCACGCTTTGATAATTATGCGGGTCCAGCATTCGACATTGATGATGAGTAATGCCATGAGCTACATGAAAGCCGCGAAGGCGTGTATTGACCTGTCTGCATTGCAACACAATTTACGCCGAGTTAAAGCTCAAGCTCCAAACAGCAAAGTAATGGCAGTGGTGAAAGCCAACGGTTATGGGCATGGTTTGCGTCATGTTGCTAAATACACCAATGATGCGGATGCTTTTGGAGTGGCGCGTATCGAAGAAGCGCTGCAACTGAGAGCTTGCGGCGTCGTGAAGCCGATTTTGTTGTTAGAAGGGTTTTATTCTTCGGGTGATTTACCTGTTTTGGTGACCAATAACATCCAAACTGTCGTGCATTGTGAAGAGCAGCTGATTGCTCTTGAACAAACCGAGCTAGAAACACCAGTGGTGGTATGGCTAAAAATTGACAGCGGTATGCATCGTCTGGGTGTACGTCCTGAGCAATTTGATGAACTGGTTTCTCGTCTCAAAGCGTGTCCCAATGTGGCCAAACCGCTGTGTTACATGAGCCACTTTGGATGTGCCGACGAGTTAGACAGTGAAATCACACTACAACAGATTGAACTGTTCAACTCATTAACGCACGGCTGTCATGGCGAGCGTTCACTAGCGGCATCAGCGGGGCTATTGGCGTGGCCACAAAGTCACCTCGATTGGGTTCGTCCGGGAATCATCATGTACGGCGTATCTCCGTTTGGGGATAAAACGGCACAAGATTTAGGTTACCAACCCGCAATGACGCTTAAGTCTCATCTGATCGCAGTGCGTGAAGTGAAAAAAGGTGAGAGTGTTGGTTACGGTGGCGCTTGGACGAGCGAGCGAGATACCAAAGTAGGTGTGATTGCAGTGGGTTATGGCGACGGTTACCCAAGAGGCGCGCCGAATGGTACACCTGTGTGGGTTAATGGGCGTAAAGTGCCTATCGCTGGTCGGGTCTCGATGGATATGCTGACTGTCGATCTTGGGCCGGATGCGAAAGACAAAGTCAGCGATGAAGCAATTCTGTGGGGCAAAGAGTTACCTGTTGAGGAAGTGGCTCATCACATCGGCACCATAGCGTATGAGTTAGTGACCAAGCTAACGCCACGTGTCGAAATGGAATATTCAAAGTAACTTTCGGATAATACCAATTTAAGAATAGGGGCTAACCAATGCGTTAGCCCCTATTTTTATTCACCATTTAAGGTCGCGATGATGCGACGGCTGCCACCAAAATCTCGGTGTTCACCTAAGTAAATGCCCTGCCATGTTCCTAACGCCAAGCGACCATTCTGAATTGGAATCGTCACACTGCTGCCAAGTAGTGATGATTTAATATGTGCAGGCATGTCGTCATCACCCTCATAAGTATGCTGATAATAAGAGGCGCGCTCAGGAACATACTTATTGAAATGCGCTTCCATATCCATACGAACGGTGGGGTCAGCGTTCTCATTCAAGGTCAGACTGGCAGAGGTATGCTGAATAAAAAGGTGTAACAAACCTACTGAAAGAGTACTTATTTGCGGTAATTGTTGTTCAATTTCATCAGTAATCAGGTGAAAACCGCGACTTCTTGCTTTTAAGTTTAGTGTTTTTTGCGTCCACATACGCGTTCCTTTGGACATTTCTAATTTGGCGTCTATTCTAATCCAATTAGAGCCTGTCATTACTTGATGATATTATTCTATACCTATGAATGAATTGTTCAAATTCAGGGCAGCTAACGTGACGTAACTCAATGTGAGGGTAAATGCTCTCGGTCATAATTGTTGTCTGAAAAAAAACTACAAAGACTTGTTTTGTGGCAAAACGCCCAAACATCTACATTTAAATTCTTTTTGCTAAATCGGGGATTCCGCAGTTTTCGCTAGACTGTAAGGAATGGAACCTACTGTAACATCGGGATAAAGACCATGTTGAAAAATATCAATCCAACGCAAACACAAGCTTGGAAAGCGTTAACAGCGCACTTCGAATCTGCACAAGATATGGATCTAAAAGAGCTATTTGCTCAAGACGCGGATCGTTTTGACAAATACTCCGCACGTTTCGGCTCAGACATTCTTGTCGACTACTCAAAGAACCTCATCAACGAGGAAACTCTGAAGCACCTGTTCACTCTTGCTAAAGAGACTGAGCTTAAATCTGCAATCGAAGCGATGTTCAGTGGTGAAGCGATCAACCAAACAGAAAGTCGTGCAGTTCTGCACACGGCACTACGTAACCGCACTAACACTCCAGTCATGGTTGATGGTGAAGACGTAATGCCTGCGGTTAACGCGGTACTAGAGAAAATTAAATCTTTCACCGAGCGTGTGATTGGCGGTGAATGGAAAGGTTACACTGGTAAAGCGATTACAGATATTGTAAACATCGGTATCGGCGGCTCTGACCTTGGCCCTTACATGGTGACGGAAGCTCTGGCACCATACAAAAACCATCTAAACCTGCATTTCGTGTCTAACGTTGATGGTACTCACATCGTAGAGACACTGAAGAAAGTGGATCCGGAAACCACGCTATTCCTAATCGCTTCTAAGACATTTACGACTCAAGAGACCATGACTAACGCGCATTCTGCTCGTGATTGGTTCCTTGAAACGGCAGGCGACCAAGCACACGTTGCGAAACACTTTGCTGCACTTTCTACTAACGCGACAGCGGTTTCTGAGTTCGGCATTGATACAGACAACATGTTTGAGTTCTGGGACTGGGTTGGCGGTCGTTACTCGCTATGGTCTGCAATCGGCCTTTCAATCGCATTAGCGGTTGGCTTTGACAACTTCGTTGAGCTTCTTGATGGCGCTCATGAGATGGATAAGCACTTTGTATCAACAGACCTGGAAAGCAACATCCCAGTGATCCTGGCGCTTATCGGCATTTGGTACAACAACTTCCACGGCGCGGAATCTGAAGCTATCCTGCCTTACGATCAGTACATGCACCGTTTCGCAGCGTACTTCCAGCAAGGTAATATGGAATCAAATGGTAAGTATGTTGACCGTGACGGGAACGCAGTGACTTACCAGACAGGCCCAATCATCTGGGGTGAACCTGGTACCAACGGTCAGCACGCGTTCTACCAGCTAATCCACCAAGGTACGAAACTGATTCCATGTGACTTCATTGCGCCTGCAATCAGCCATAACCCAGCAAGCGATCATCATCAGAAACTGATGTCGAACTTCTTCGCACAAACTGAAGCGCTTGCGTTTGGTAAGAGTGAAGAAACGGTAAAAGAAGAGTTGGTACTGTCTGGTAAAAATGCAGAAGAAGTAGCGGCAATCGCTCCATTTAAAGTATTTGAAGGTAACCGCCCAACTAACTCTATCTTAGTTAAGCAAATCACTCCTCGCACGCTAGGTAACCTTATCGCAATGTACGAGCATAAGATCTTCGTACAAGGCGTTATCTGGAACATCTTCAGCTTTGACCAATGGGGTGTGGAGCTAGGTAAACAGCTAGCAAACCAAATCCTGCCAGAGCTAGCTGATGAATCTGAAATCAGTTCACACGATAGCTCTACAAATGGTCTGATCAACGCATTCAAAGCTTTCAAAGCGTAATGCACGATTAGAATAAAAAAGGTCAGCGAGTGCTGACCTTTTTTGTCTCTTTTGAACCTGATCGGTTAATGCAACTCAGCCAAGGGTGATGGTTATTCGAAGCAGATCTCGATAAAGGCATTCCCCCATTGAGAGGAAAAAGGCATGATGATAATAGAGCCTTCACACTTGTGACGAATAGTATGGCCTCGACCAGAGACCACCACTGGCGTTGCCATATCAAAATCAAATCCACTCTCAGCCAGAATTCGTTTTGCTCCACCAGTCACCATGTTGGTGATCTCTCCCACCATATCGGTCACTTCTTCATTGAGTCCATTAGGGCGCTCACCAAGCATGTTTTGCATGATTTCCAGTGCTAACGCTTCATCGAAGGTAATCGACATTGAGCCACGAGTTTGCGGACCAACCATGCCTATCAAACCTGAAACATCACCTCGTGCGATTTCGTCTTTCTTGATTCGAGGTTTTTGAGGCTTCAGCTCCAGTGAGGCCATAGTTTTCAGCACATTCATTAAAGAAGCTAAAAACGGGTTTACAAATTCAGCGCGCATATCGGTCTTCTATACTTATTCTTTCGTTTCGGAAGCACAGGCTTGGCATTCACCATGCGTTTCAATAACTTGATTCGTGAGTTTGAATCCATGCTTTTCAGCATTCTTGGCTAACAAGGCTATCAAGTTTTCGTCTTCGAGTTCAACAACAGCACCACATTTATCACATATTAGTAATTGAAAAAAGTGCTGTTGGGTATTGAAAGAACAACAAGTTATAAAACTGTTGGTCGATTCCACCCGATGTATAAAGCCTTGTTCGAGAAGAAAGTCCAGCGCTCGATAAACCGTAGGGGGTTTAGCTTGTGGTTCACTTTCTTTTAGTTGCTCCAATAGCTCATACGCACTTGATGCACTGCGATTCGAACAGATAAGTTCAAACACACGTCGTCGCTGGGGAGTCAATCTTACTCCGCGCTCGGCGCAGATATTTTCAACTTGTTCAATGATTGTTGGGCTCAAACCTTTCACCATAACTATTGGAAGTGCTCTATTATAAATGGTTTCCATACGAAGTTCGTACAGAGATGTTCCATTTTACCTACTATCACTGCGAAAATCATGAATTAAAGCAAATCGCTCATCGCGTAGTAGGGTAATCGTCATCACAGAATGACATGACTGTGCCTAAATTGTTTCTACTGGCCACTTTTTTTGCTAGCTGGACAATGCTCGCATCAGATACGCAGTAGGTTTATCCCCCAGGATCTTCTCGTTGAAACTGGCGCCTTGAAGTGACTGGGTATACAATACCCGACTTATTTTTGGGCGTACTGCTGCGCTCGACCTTGGTAATATAAAAACGGGTGTTGAAATCATGACTCATTCTTGCAGGCTCTCTGTAGCACCAATGCTTGATTGGTGCTACTTTCTTAAAAAGTAGTTTATTATCAATGTCTTGTATTGATAGTACCCTTGGAGGGGATAAATAGGGGATGAAGAACCTCTAGAAATTAACTCACACATTCGACCATATCTATCTGAATCAAATAGTACACATCATTTCTCACTTCTATAGCATATTTTATCGTTTTTGAGACGATTGTAAATTGCCATTCCAAAAATATCCTATCCAATTATTTTATTTTAAACAAAGAGTTAGGACTGTATGCGAAAGTGAGGTTCCACTTTTCTACCTAAAAGGGTTTTGAGAGGAAACACAAATTCCGTTCTAATTTGAATTGTGTTTTGTCGATGTGGATTTTTAAATGATCACTAAGTTCAATAATCTAGATGCAAAAGTTGTTTTGCTTATGAAGTTTGGTATGTCACCAGTGATTCCTTTACACGAAATAGCGGTGGAATATTTAGGAATGTCATTCAATACAGCACTAAAAAAAGCTAGGACTCAAAGTCTATCGTTACCAGCTTTTCGGTTAGATGACAGCCAAAAATCAGAATGGATGGTTAGTCTTGAAGATTTGGCTAATTTAATTACTCAGCAAGCTGACAAAGCTCGTGCTGAATGGGAAGAACTTAGAGATATTGCGTTATAGAGGATGAGAGATGGAATTATCGATACTTAAGCTTGAAACGCCTCAGTTTGTAACTGAAATGGAAGCCGTCTTACTACTTGCGGATAACCATCGCGCCAAACACTTTTTATGTTCGGCATTTTGTAGCTACTACAGATCTTCGTATGAGCAACGAGTTGATTTAACCCAAATGGACTTCGTTGATAGCAAGTATAAGATGTTATTTATAAATTTGGTGCTACACCGCCATAAAGGTTTCTATGGAGATGAAGAACTATACGAGTTGTTCGCTAAATGTAAGGCTTTTTTATGGGGGGAAAAGAAGCTTATTGATCAGCTTCTTTTACCAGAATGACAGGGTTTTAAAGGTGATGTAATCCCTTTACAAGTAGTAATACTTTTCGAAGAATGAGGAAGGTATTACTATCTTGACTATACCTGACAAGATAAATAAGTTTGATACTCCATGTTTTATTTATTAGATTTAAAATAAAACATGGGTATTAAAAATTGGACTGTTACCGTAGAGTCCGTTAAATCTACGGCAGCTCGTGAGCTATATCTAAACAATTTAAATCATCAAAACCATTCCAATACAGAGCGCATAATCAACATTTGGGGAAATGCGCAAACCAGCTTGAATATTCAGTATCAGTGTGAAAAGCGTAGGCTACAGCAGGCGATGAAAAGAAAAGGAGGTAGGCCTCCTCTCGCAGCAATGGAGTATGTATTCACGTTGCCGAAAGGAATTAGACCAACCAAACAACAATGGCAGTCAATTCTAAAAAGAGTCGTTTCAAATCTGTCCCATTCGATAGGGCTTAACCCGAGAGATTTTAATGGTATTGTACGAGCTGTTTTACATCAGCAAGAGCAAAATGCTTTACTGGGTACTGGTGATCATTTACATGTTGTTATCGGTAAGTTTAACAATAACGGCTTGTATCTTAGTGAATTGCAGAAAAAGGGGGCAATTTATACTGCTAAGTTGAGTTTTAACGCTGCTGTGAGAGATGAACTGGGGATTGATCACAATGATTACATAGCTAAAAAAAACTATGTTAAATCAGCAAAAAAGCGAGTGCCGCAATGGAAAGTAAAATCAGCGAGACAAAGAGAAGAGCAAGATAGGTCACTAACTTTAATTGAGGCTAATCTCAACAAAGTACTAAACCAGTGTGAAAAATGGCTTAGGGCATTCGAGCTGGGAGACCGAAAACAGATGAATCGCCAGTATAACCGTATAACTAAATCACTTAATTTCTTGCTTCAAGAGGATATACAAAGTGATAAGTTTGTTCGATTGGTTGACTCTATGACTAAAGCGATAGATAAGAAGTCTAAAAAAGTTCAATTACCTAAGTTAACGACAAATATTTGAGTTTTATTTATTAATTTATTAATTTGTAAATAAATACTATGATTTTATGTAATAGTACGTCTCCTTTGGTAAATGTAGCAATAAAAACCAAAGTAAAACAAATATTTATATCTAAATCGAAAGCGGTTTACCAAGTGGATCTAATATGGCTGAATCAGATAACAGATGTACTAATCTACACCTCAATCGCTAATTATGCAGCTGACGGCAAGGTTATTGATGTAGACGATGATGATACTGTTGATGAGTGTATAAAGATGGTTGTAATGAAAATCACTCAGCTTATTGAACAGGCTATACCTCCGCTTTTAATTAAATGATTTTTGAATAAATGAAAAAATTCACTTATACTGGCGCAACCTTTACGCGTGGATACTGAGTTGACGCTGTTAACTTATATCTTGTCGGGCGTTTAGCCAGACACACAGTTTATTGAGGACATTTAGGGCTGCGCAAGCTTCGCTTTGCACGATCCTTCGTTCCTCAGGAGCGCACAAAGCGAAGCTTGCGCTTCCTTAAGGTAAAGGCAAATAAGGCGGCAATTAAGCCGCCTTATTTGTAATTCAATGTAGCGAGTTTCTAATAACTAAAGGAGTAGTTCTTTGAGTTCCGCTGCTCAGGATGACTATCAAAAAAAAATAGGAGATCTCTTTAAGAGGCTTGATCTTCAGACCTTTGTAGTAAATCTACATCCAAGAATAACCTTCCTTTGTGGTGGACCAATCCAAGGCTCAGATACAGCTTTTCCCTCAAGTTTGAGAGAACGAATTCTAAATCATTTAAATGAACATCATGATGATATTGAGAAAAATACGGTAGTTGCTGAATCTTTTTCAGATTATTTTCAAAATGGTCAGTACAAAAACCTGCTTCAGTTTGAGGAGGATATTGCTAATATTGCTTCTCTGATAGTCGTGTGTTTAGAAAGCGCAGGTTCGTTAGTAGAATTTGGTCTTTTTTGTAATCATCCATCCTCGTCTACAAAATTACTTGTTTATATTCCTGAAGATCATTACGAAGAAGTTAACTCATTTATAACTTTAGGTCCTTTAGCTCAACTTCAATCAACGGCAGTAAATAGTGTTGCCTCTTATCCTTTTCCTGATTCACAAAGATATCAATATGAGCATATTGATATGGTGGTGGATGATTTACTTAGTAGGCTAGATAATAGCCCGAAAACCGAAAGGTTTGATATAAATAACTCTGGTCACTTAGCTTTTTTAATTCATGATGTGATATCACTCTGTGCTCCAATAAAGAAACAAGAAATAGCAATGTCTTTGAGTTATATGGGTATTAATTGTGTTTCTGATAAGAGGTTATCTAGTCTTCTATATTTGTTATCAAAAGTTAAACTTATTGGCAAAAAGACATACAGCTATGTTGATTATTTTTATCCTTTATCACTAAGCCTACAGAAAGTGACTATAGGTAAGTTCAATGATTCATCTAACTTTGACCGTAATGCAAAACTTGCTGAGATTAAAATGACTTTTATGATGAATCCTGACAAACAAGAACAAACTTTGAAAAAACGTCGTTTGGTTTGGACTAAAATCACCGAGTCTCTAGGAGAGTAATTATTTATGGAATTAATTAATAAAATTTCGACAATTACTGGAGTTCCTAAAGGTACCTGCATTTCGCTAATTGTAACTGCTCCTCGACGATATAAAAGATACGAGATTCCCAAAAGAAACGGCAGTGGTACACGTTTAATTGCTCAACCAGCTAAGAGTATTAAGACTCTACAACGAGTTTGTATTGAAATTCTAAGAGACTATCTACCAGTGCATGGTGTTGCGATGGCTTATGAGGTTGGAGTTGGCATAAAACGAAATGCTAATAGACACCGTTATCATCGATATGTATTGAAAATGGATTTCTCTGACTTTTTTCCATCAATAACACCAGAAGTCCTACTCAATACGATAAGTCGGCATGGTGTAGTTCTTTCTGACATTGATAAAATGGTTTTAACTAATCTGCTTTTTTGGAAGCCTACAAGACATAACGATAATCTTCAGTTAAGTATAGGAGCTCCTAGTTCTCCTTTTGTGTCTAATGCAGTAATGTTCTTTTTTGATTTAATGTTGAATGAGAAATGTAGGCAGTTAGGTATAACATATACGAGATATGCTGATGACCTAATATTTAGTACTAACTTGAAAGATGTATTATTTGAAGTGCCAAGTTTATTATCTAGAGATGTACTCGCAAATACAGAGTTTAATTTTCTTTGTATCAATGAGGGTAAAACAGTCTTTGCATCGAAAAGAAATAATCGCCATATAACTGGTGTTACTATTACTAATGATGGACGATTATCTATTGGTCGTAAGCGAAAAAGAGTTTTAAGCTCTTTAATTCATAAATTTACTACTGGTGAGTTGAAAGACCCTATAGAAATAATGAAGTTAAAAGGCCTCCTTGGATTTGCGAAACATATAGAGCCAATATTCATACAGAGAATGGCTGTGAAGTATGGTTCTGAAATTATAGAACAGCTTAAAAAATATCCGACTAAAATATAAATATTACAAATATTGTTAATTTACAATATCGACAATCTATCCACTTGTGACAGATTGCGCCCCCTAAAGGGAGGCGCATATTGTCACAGATTAGTGGATTATAGAAATGATGTCAGCTTTGGTGCTATTCACTCCTTTTTTTTCAATTGTCACAAGTTTCTTTTTTATCAATGTATCTAGTGCACGTTTAATTTTTTGTCTGTCACTATCTTGTATCTTACTTGTCGATGGGAATAGGGCTTGATTTAGCTCATGTCTAGTCATCGACTTTAAGGGATGTTTGTTGATTATATCTATAATGTTACTTATCCCGTTTCGTGTATCTGGAGCGTGCTGAGATAAATTTGCCAGCGACGTAATGGGTAAACCTTCTTCACAAGTAATGCCTAAGTCGACTTGTTTATACTGTATAGTTATTGGTGGGGCAGTATCTGCATCTTTTTGCTTAGTATTAATAAGCATTACAGCAATATCACCTTTAATACGTTTCATTTTAAATTCAAAATCTATAGAGGCAACTAACGCATTACTACCTCTCGCTCCTTTGTTTATATCTTTACCTGAATGGTGAACGCATAGAATGGATGAATTAGTAGCTCCGCGAATGAAATCACAAGCTCTTACAAATTTTCCCATGTCGCTAGGGCTATTTTCATCTCCTTCCATACATCTTGCCAGAGTGTCTATTACAATAAGTTCAACTTTAACTTTCTTAGCTATTTCAAGTTGCTTAATTAATTCGATAAAGTCATTCTGTGCTTTAGGAGTATTTAAAGGCATACTAGAACCAAGAACCCATAGGTCATTTGTTAGTAGATTATTAGTTCTCTCCCAAGCCTTAATTCTTCGCGATATGCCTTGTTGACCTTCCGCTGCAATGTACACGACAGCGCCTTGTTGAGTTATTTCTCCATGATATTTTCTACCTGTAGCAATGGAACAAGCAAGGTCGATTGTTGTAAATGATTTGAAAGAGTCTGGCATACCATATAACACCCCTAAAGATTTATTGCGTATTAAATTTTTCACTAACCAAGAGTGTTTAGCATCATAGTTAGTTGAACCTCTAGTTAGAGTCATTCCTGCATAAGAAAATTGTTTATTAGTTGTCATTATATTAATTTTTTGGGTTATGTTCGTTCTTTTTAAGTAGTTGACGGTCGGTTAGACCTAGGCGTAGATAAAAGTTATTTAGTGTATTTAGATCTTTATGTCCGGTTTGTTTTGCTATTCGAACAATGTCCCAATGCTGAAGGTAGTAACGGCAAGCTGCTTCAGATCGTAAGTCGTGAAAATGTAGATCTTTTATACAAAGTTGTTTGCACATTTTCCCCCATAGCATCGTAATGGAGCTGGGCGAAAACGGGAAAATTGGTTCATTCGGCAGCCCCCTTGTTTGACGTTCCACTATCTCGATAGCTTTTGGACTTAACCAGATATGATGATCACTTGGTCTTGTTGGATGTTTACGGTCACGAATGATGAGAGTCGCTTTTTTGGGGTTGTAGTCCCCCCATTTGACTTTCGTTATCTCTCCTCGCCTCATCGCTGTTTCAAGAGCAAGGTCAGATATGTCGAGAATTGGAAGTTTTGTCTTGGTGTTGTTCTGGATATCAGCAGCTAAATCCAATATTTGAGTTATTTCTTCGCTTTCTGGGCGTCGAGACCTAGGAGTACTGCTGGAGATTAGTTTGAGCTTATAAAGTGCAGATTTGCCTTCGATCAACCCACTAATATCAATATTTAAATTATGTAAGCTTTTACCGAGTTTTAAAGCAGAGATAATGTTGGTGATATCATGGTAGAGCGTTGCAGGACTTGGTTGAGTTAGATCGCTTTGACGTTGCTGACAGTGATTAATAAGGTCAGAAGCGCGTAATTCATTAGTTCGTATCAAAGCTATGTCATAGTTCAGCAGCATTTTCAAATTAGAAATAGCACCTTTCATCGCTTCTTTGGTTTTTTCATTTGCTAGAAGGCTTTGGATAACCTCACCGACTGTTAATTTAGTCGATGAGTCTTTTATTATCGTTGCCGATAGGTTTTTGAGCTTTTTAGCATATCTTTCTGCCTCAACTATGTTGTTAAATGTTTTACATTTATTCTTTTGTTTATTGCGGTAACGAACTTTATAAGTTGTGCCTTTTTTGCCAAAGTTAGTTTCAATATACACAGCCATTATTATTCCTTAGTTGGGATGATTTGACTGATATTTGGCATTTATTGGTGTTTTGAGTCAAAGTAAGTTTGTTTTTCGGGTTAAAATACTATTTTTTGATACAAGTATTCTTTTTACTGTTACGTGAAATATCAAATTTGAGAAAATAGGCTATCTGTTCAAATAGCCTATTGGTAATTTTTACTTTAATGGTGAATGAGAGTGCAAAGCTTGAACGCCTAAACGTAAATAAACATTATTTAAGACATTAATGTCTCTATGCCCGGTAATTTTTGATATCTCGATAATGTTTAATCCTTGTTCGAACAAGCGACAAGCCCCTTCAGCTCGGAGATCATGATAGTGTAAGTTTTCAATCTTCAGTTCTTTACATACTCGCTGCCATGCAGCACCGATAGACTGCGGTTTGAAAGGGAAGATTCGTTCTTCTCCGTTGACTTTATTTTGCTTTATAATGATATTTAATGCTTCTTCACATAACGGAATTGTGCAGTGATTTCCTTGCTTGATACGAGGATCTTTACGGTTCTTAATGGTTAGTGTTGATGCGGTAATGTTCAAATCCTCCCATGTAACACGGCAAATCTCACCTATACGCATGCATGTATATATTGAAATGTGAAATATATCCACGAGAGGTATATTCGAGGATCTATGGGTCTGACGTTTTCGTAATCCTTCCTCTATCTTTTGCAACTCTGAGAGAGTTGGCCGTCGTTCTCTGCTATCACTACGTGCAATTAAACCGTAGGTTATTAGAGTTGGAATAGCCTCCTCGTGTGCTCTTAGATTTGCTTTGTAGCCAAACATAGTTTCAGCAACATTAATTACGCTTCGAAGGTAAGTTACATCGTGGTAAACCGTTTGTGGAAGCGGTTTTGTTGGTTCTTCCAGTCTAGTTTTGCAATGCAGAACAATGTGATTTGCTGTTAGCTTATCTGCTTCGATTAAAGCAATATCGTAGGTACGAAGTCTTTGTAATACTGCGCGTTTTGATCTTCCTATGCCACGAGATGTGAAAGGATCTACAAGGTAAAGGGATATTAAATCACCAATTAGAATGCTCTTACAGGTATCTTCTATTGGGAGTCCATTTGACTCTATTTGCTTAATTAATTCTTGTGCCCATTTTTGAGCATGATTTTTTTTGCTAAAGGTTTTAGCTCTTTCAAAACGTTTTTTGTTTGGGAGTTGATATCGAACTCGTGCTTTATACTTGAACCCACTTTTTGTTGTGACTTTTTCAATAATGGCTTTTGTCATTTCGAACCTCAGATGTTGTTGTATGAGTTTCGAAGTGATGAAGTAATGTGCCCTTTCTGTTTGCAATTGAAGCAAAGTAACAGGGTATGTATAATCCACCGCCTTATAACTATCGGGAGCGATATTTTGTCCCTTAGTATGTCCCTGATTTGTCCCTTTATGCGCAAAATGGCTAAAACCGGATGAAATGTGTTAGGACGCTAAGCGGTATGTTGTGAACTATGTAGTTGAAATTAAAAGAGGTTTTTCATATGTATCCATCATTCCGATTATCCGTCGCTCCTATGCTCGATTGGACCGATCGTCATTGTCGCTACTTCCATCGCTTAATGACCAAAGAAACCCTGCTGTACACGGAAATGGTGACCACAGGCGCGATCATTCATGGAAAAGGAGATTTCCTGGCTTATAACGAAGAGGAGCATCCGTTAGCCCTTCAATTGGGTGGTTCAAACCCGGAAGATTTGGCCAAGTGTGCCAAGCTTGCCGAGGAGCGCGGTTATGATGAGATCAACCTGAACGTGGGCTGCCCATCTGATCGTGTGCAAAATGGTCGCTTTGGTGCTTGTTTGATGGCGGAACCTCAGTTGGTTGCAGACTGTGTTGCCGCGATGAAAGACGTGGTTGATGTACCTGTAACGGTAAAAACACGTATCGGTATTGATGATCAAGACTCTTACGAATTTCTGACTGATTTTGTTTCTATCGTTACTGAGAAGGGGGGCTGTGAGCAGTTTACTATTCACGCTCGTAAAGCCTGGTTAAGTGGTCTTAGTCCAAAAGAAAACCGCGAGATCCCACCTCTGGATTACCCTCGCGCATACCAGTTGAAGAAAGACTTCTCTCACCTAACTATCGCTATTAATGGCGGGGTAAAATCGCTACAAGAAGCGAAAACGCATCTACAACATCTTGATGGTGTGATGATCGGTCGTGAAGCCTACCAAAGTCCTTATATACTGGCATCAGTAGATCAAGAGCTATTTGGCTCAAGTGCGCCGGTGAGAAAGCGCAGCGAAATTGTGGAAGAAATGTACCCTTATATTGAGGCACAACTCGCAAATGGTGCGTACCTCGGTCACATCACTCGCCATATGCTGGGTTTATTCCAAAGTATGCCAGGCGCACGTCAGTGGCGTCGTCACATCAGTGAAAATGCGCACAAGCCAGGCTCTGGTCTAGAAGTGCTGCAAGATGCGCTTGCGAAGATTCCAAAAGAACTGAACGTGTAAAATTCGCCAGCGGTTGGTAAAAATTACCATGTAAAGAATGAATAAGCCAGAGTGTAGAAATCCCTCTGGCTTTATTTTTATTTATTTATCAGTGTGTTGGGTTATTTGGCTATAAGTTGGCATGTTAACTGCTCTATTACTTGAAAAATGTATGGAGAAGTAATTATGTTGGAACTGATCTTTATTTTAGTTTTTGCGGCGACCCTATTAGTAACCGGCATCACGATGGTGACGGTATTCGCAGCAACAGGTATTGCTCTGGTTGTGATGTTTTTACTGGGTATGATTGGGGCTGTTCTAAAGCTATTACCTTGGCTAATTGTCATCGCACTCGGTATTTGGTTTTTTAAAAACGTTGTAGCTCAACCTCGTTGTAAATAGAAGGCTATGGCGATTTAGTTGATAGAGGCACATGGGACTATGGTATATTTGTTCATGTTCTTATTGTTGAATATCAGCTATCTCGGAGTACCTACTACATGATAAACAAAGCGACCATCGCTTTAACGACGCTATCGTTGGCTGCCACTCTTCCTGTATTCGCCGAGTCCTCTGTTGCGACGAAAGTCGGCATGGATATCTGGGCTGCAGATACAAAAGTTAACGAAGTCCGAAGAGATAGCAGTACGACGGGCGCACTCTATGCCGCGATTGAACATGACGTAAAATACGTTCCAAATGCGCGCTTGCGATACACCAGTATCGATGCTGATTATATGGGCTTTGATAAATTAGATCTGACACTTTATTACCAAGTGTTAGAGCATGATTTACTGCACTTTGACGCTGGAGTTACGGTAAGCAATTTAAGTGATACGAAGTACATTGATGCTGGCACCTCTCCTCGTAGCGAAGATTTTGATGACCTCATTTGGGCATGGTACGGCTACGCGGAAATAACCGTTCCAAATACTCACTTTGATGTGATTGGTGAAATGAACTTTGGTGACAGTAAAGGCATTAAAAGTACAGACCTAATGGCGGGTATTCAATACAAACTGCCTTTGCAAGAGAACCAATGGGCATTTCGCGGTGGCTATCGAGTAATAGACTTAGAATCGGAACAGTTTCTTTCTAGCCTAGGTGAAGAGTTTATGTTCGCTGATGGGTTTTTCTTGAGCGCAGAATACACGTTCTAAGCTGATTAGTAGCACTTACTTTAAAGCGTCGTCTTATAAACGGCGTTTTTTTATACCTCTTCGTTATATGTAATCGAATTTTTCTGCCTATTTTCTCCAGTTAGACCATGCTTACCTAGGAACAATGTGAAAAGTTGGAGCAGGGATAGCGATGACAATAAATGAATTAAGACATCTATTTCGTGAAAACCAGCTTGTGGAAGCCATTATTGAGCCGTCGATCCAAGAGGGTGGCTGGTCGTCGAGTTCAGGCACACACGAGGTGGATTCGTGTTTCTGACAGACAATCATGGTGAAGAATGTCTCTATGAAGATTTGGATGCTGCATCAAAATCGGCGATGGCGGTAGGCTTTCAACAAGTCCGTATTGAAGACCGATGAGCAAAAACTAAGCCGTTCTTACTTCCAAAAAGTTATAAAACATTCACTTCTATTCTTTCTTGTTATTAAGGAGAGTGGGTACTCTATCGTCACGCAATGAATAGGGATGTCGTGATAATGTCTTTTCAAAAGAATGAGTATTCACACAATAATAATGTGTCTGATGATAATAACGGGCAAGGGGGAGTTCCTCCAATCGCTAGCCCGCTGAATGACCAACAATTTAGTTCACTCCAAAACACTGTCTCCGGGTTGTCTTCACAACAACTTGCGTGGGTCAGTGGTTACTTCTGGGGTTTGGCTCAAAATCAACCAAGTGCAGCTGCGACACCAATCACGCAAGCTGCCGTTGCAGTGTCAGCAAAACCAGCAGGTAAACTAAGTATTATTTTTGCTTCTCAAACTGGTAACGCCAAAGGTGTTGCTGAAGCTTTAGAGCAAGAAGCAAAAGCAGAAGGCATTGCCGTTGAGCTGTTTGATGCCAGTGACTACAAAGGCAAAAACCTAGCCAAAGAAACGCACGTCATTTTCGTAGCGTCTACCAATGGTGAAGGTGAAGCGCCAGATAACGCCATTGAACTGCATGAGTTCTTGCAATCCAAGAAAGCGCCTAAACTGCCTAACCTTCAATATGGTGTCATTGCGCTGGGTGATTCTAGCTATGAGTTCTTCTGTCAAACAGGTAAAGACTTCGATACGTATTTATCAAAATTAGGTGCGAAGCCGTTTATCGACCGTATTGACTGTGATGTTGACTACGAAGCGCCTGTTGCTGAATGGCGTAAGAGTGCGTTGGAGAAAGTGAAAGAAACACTTTCATCTGGTAACGAAGCTGAAGTTGTGCAACTTCCTGTTGGACAAGCAGCAGCAACGCATGCGCAATACAACAAGCAGAACCCATACACCGCTACACTGCTGACCAGCCAAAAGATCACTGGCCGTGACTCAGGCAAAGACGTTCGCCATATCGAAATCGATCTGGAAGACTCTGGTCTTACTTACCAGCCAGGTGATGCGTTAGGCGTGTGGTATGAAAACAGCTCAGAACTTGCCAATGCAATTCTTGGCAAAGTCGGTCTGTCAGGCGTTGAAACCGTAGAAGTCGATGGCGAGAGTCTGTCGGTTCACAGCGCTTTGGTAAGTAAGTTCGAAATCACGACGTCTAACCCGCAACTTGTCACTAAGTTTGCTGAGCTATCTGGCAGTAAAAAACTGCAAAAGCTGGTTGAAGATAAAGACAAGCTACGTGAGTACTCGGCTAACACGCAAATCGTAGATGTGCTGGCAGAGAAGAAGACTAAGCTAACGGCTGATGAACTGGTAGGTTTACTTCGTCGTCTAACGCCTCGTCTCTACTCTATTGCTTCAAGCCAAGCAGAAGTGGATGAAGAAGTACATTTGACGGTTGGTTTGGTCGAGTACGATCACAACGAAGAGAAACGTTACGGTGGTGCTTCTAGCTTCTTAGCTCAGCGTTTAGAAGAAGGTGGTGAAGTAAAAGTGTTTATTGAACACAACAACAACTTCAAACTGCCAGCAGACGACAATACACCAATTATCATGGTAGGCCCGGGTACTGGTATCGCGCCATTCCGTAGTTTTATTCAAGAGCGCGAAAACCGTGATGCAGAGGGCAAAAACTGGTTGTTCTTCGGTGACCGCACATTCACACAAGATTTCTTGTACCAAGTTGAATGGCAAAAATACCTTAAGTCAGGCGCACTAAGCCGTCTGGATGTGGCCTTTAGCCGTGACCAAGTAGAAAAGGTTTATGTACAACATCGTATTCTAGAAAACGCTGAGCAAGTTTGGCAGTGGATTCAAGAAGGTGCATACATCTATGTATGTGGTGATGCCACTCGCATGGCAAAAGATGTTCATGACGCACTTGTCATTGTTGCTGAGCAAGAAGGTAAACTGGCTCGCGATGAAGCAGAACAATTTATTAATGACTTACGTAAAGCGAAACGTTATCAGAGGGATGTGTACTAATGACTTTTTCGACTGAGAATAATAAGCAAGTTGTATTGGGCGAAGAGCTAGGGCCACTATCTGATAACGAGCGCCTGAAAAGAGAAAGTAACTTATTACGTGGCACCATTGAGCAAGACCTACAGGATCGTATTACTGGCGGCTTTACCGCAGATAACTTTCAGTTGATTCGTTTCCACGGTATGTATCAGCAAGATGATCGCGATATTCGTAACGAGCGCACCAAGCAAAAGCTTGAGCCTCTGCATAACGTTATGCTTCGTGCTCGTATGCCTGGCGGTATCATTACTCCAACCCAGTGGTTAGCGATTGATAAGTTTGCGACAGAGCACTCACTATACGGAAGTATCCGTCTGACTACGCGTCAAACGTTCCAGTTCCACGGTGTACTGAAGCCAAACATTAAGTTGATGCACCAAACGTTGAACAGTATCGGTATTGATTCAATCGCAACGGCGGGCGATGTTAACCGAAACGTCTTGTGTACTACGAACCCGGTAGAGTCTGAACTACATCAGGAAGCATACGAGTGGGCGAAGAAGATCAGTGAGCATCTTCTACCAAAAACTCGTGCGTATGCTGAAATTTGGTTAGATGGTGAGAAAGTCGAATCAACAGAAGAAGACGAGCCGATTCTGGGTACAAACTACTTACCACGTAAGTTCAAAACGACCGTTGTGATCCCACCGCAAAATGATGTGGATGTGCACGCGAATGACCTGAACTTCGTTGCGATTGCAGATAACGGTAAACTGGTTGGTTTCAACGTGCTTGTTGGCGGTGGTCTGGCAATGACGCATGGCGATACATCAACCTACGCTCGCCGTGCCGATGACTTTGGTTTTGTTCCACTAGAAAAGACACTCGATGTTGCAGCTGCAGTCGTAACAACTCAGCGTGATTGGGGTAACCGTTCAAACCGTAAGAACGCGAAAACTAAGTACACACTAGATCGTGTTGGTATTGATGTCTTCAAAGCAGAAGTAGAAAAGCGTGCAGGTATTCAGTTTGAAGCAAGTCGCCCATATGAGTTTACCGAACGCGGCGATCGCATTGGTTGGGTAGAAGGCATTGATGGTAAGTTCCACCTAGCCATGTTTATCGAAAATGGTCGTTTATTGGATTACCCAGGTAAGCCACTAAAAACGGGTGTCGCTGAAATCGCGAAAATTCACCAAGGTGATTTTCGCATGACAGCCAACCAAAACCTGATTGTTGCGGGCGTACCTGTTGATCAAAAAGAGCTAATCGAGAAGATCGCTCGTGAGCATGGCCTGGTTGACGATAGCGTCAGTGAACAGCGTAAAAACTCAATGGCGTGTGTGGCGTTCCCGACTTGTCCGCTTGCAATGGCTGAAGCCGAACGTTTCCTACCTCAGTTTGTTACTGATGTAGAAGGTATCCTGGAAAAACACGGTTTACCTGAAGAAGATAACATCATCTTGCGCGTCACGGGTTGTCCTAACGGTTGTGGCCGTGCAATGCTGGCTGAAATTGGTCTAGTAGGTAAAGCGCCGGGTCGTTACAACCTTCACCTAGGTGGTAACCGTGCGGGTACGCGTATTCCGAAGATGTATAAAGAGAACATCACGGACAAACAGATATTAGAAGAGATTGATCAGCTTGTAGGTCGTTGGGCCACAGAGCGTGAGACTGGCGAAGGGTTTGGTGATTTTGCAATCCGTGCTGGCATCATTCAAGAAGTCAAAGTATCTAAGAGGGACTTGCATGCTTGATTCTGTAGCTTCCAAACCGGAGCTGGCAGAGTTACTGACATTAACGAAGACGGAGCAAATCCTCCGTCTTGCTCAAATCAATGTCGAACTTGAACAGCTTTCGGCACAAGAGCGAGTGAAATGGGCGTTGGAAAACTTAGATGGAGAGTTCGCTGTCTCGTCTAGTTTTGGTATCCAGGCCGCAGTAATGCTTCATCTTGTGACACAAGAAAAACCAGACATCCCAATTATCCTGACGGATACCGGGTATTTGTTTGCTGAAACGTATCGCTTTATTGATGAGTTAACCGAGAAACTTAACCTCAACCTAAAAGTTTACCGAGCAGTAGAAAGTGCCCAATGGCAAGAAGCTCGTTATGGCAAACTGTGGGAACAGGGTGTTGAAGGGATCGAGAAGTACAACAAACTCAATAAAGTTGAACCAATGCGTCGTGCATTGAAAGAGCTAAAAGTGGGAACTTGGTTCTCTGGTCTACGCAGAGAGCAAAGTAAATCTCGTGCAGGCCTACCAATACTGTCTATTCAGAATGGCGTATTTAAGTTTTTGCCGGTAATCGATTGGACGAATAAAGATGTTCACTATTACTTAGAGCAGCACGGACTGAAATACCATCCACTTTGGGATGAGGGTTACCTCTCTGTAGGTGATACGCATACAACCCAGAAGTGGGAGCCAGGAATGTCTGAGGAAGAAACTCGATTCTTTGGTTTGAAACGAGAATGTGGTCTTCATGAAGATGATGGCGCTGAACAGGATGGTTCAGGTATATAACAAGAGTTAGGAATTGGTTTCCTTATATAAAGAGAGCTGCTGTTTAGCAGCTCTCTTTATATTTCTATAAGTAAAAAGCAGGGGCCAAAATAGACATTTTAGGATAACTCTGTGGATAACCTGTTCGGTTGTTAGGGGTAAAGTTGGATAAATAAGGCTTTGAGTGAAAAGTCACCGTTTAGCCATTGTTTTTGCAAATTTTGCAAAATAACGCTTGCCAACGTGAGTGCGATCTCTATAATGCCACCTCGTCGACAGGGCAAGCGCTCATAAGGGCTCAAGCGAAGTCGGCAAGGTCAAAAAGAAAAGCGAAATAGTTAGTTGCCTTTACTTTAAAAAAGTAAAATAAAAAGCAAAAAAGTGTTTGACACTGAAGATTATCTCGCTAAAATGGCCGCCTCTTCCGAAGTGATGTGAGTCGCAAAGAAGAGTTGCTCTTTAAAAATAAGAACCTATCAATCTGTGTGGGCACTCGTTGATGATAATCCAAATAGTTTCTTCGGAAACAATTTAGGTTTCAATGAACTGAGTGACCAATCGAGATTAAGTTTACTTAGTCTTGGCACAGTCAATTCAAACATTACATTAGTAATGCAGTAAATCAGAATTCATTGAGCCTCCCCTATTAATTTAGGGAATCAAAACTTTAAATTGAAGAGTTTGATCATGGCTCAGATTGAACGCTGGCGGCAGGCCTAACACATGCAAGTCGAGCGGAAACGAGTTATCTGACCCTTCGGGTGACGATAACGGCGTCGAGCGGCGGACGGGTGAGTAATGCCTAGGAAATTGCCTTGATGTGGGGGATAACCATTGGAAACGATGGCTAATACCGCATGACGCCTACGGGCCAAAGAGGGGGACCTTCGGGCCTCTCGCGTCAAGATATGCCTAGGTGGGATTAGCTAGTTGGTGAGGTAATGGCTCACCAAGGCAACGATCCCTAGCTGGTCTGAGAGGATGATCAGCCACACTGGAACTGAGACACGGTCCAGACTCCTACGGGAGGCAGCAGTGGGGAATATTGCACAATGGGCGCAAGCCTGATGCAGCCATGCCGCGTGTGTGAAGAAGGCCTTCGGGTTGTAAAGCACTTTCAGTCGTGAGGAAGGCGGATATGTTAATAGCGTATTCGTTTGACGTTAGCGACAGAAGAAGCACCGGCTAACTCCGTGCCAGCAGCCGCGGTAATACGGAGGGTGCGAGCGTTAATCGGAATTACTGGGCGTAAAGCGCATGCAGGTGGTTTGTTAAGTCAGATGTGAAAGCCCGGGGCTCAACCTCGGAATAGCATTTGAAACTGGCAAACTAGAGTACTGTAGAGGGGGGTAGAATTTCAGGTGTAGCGGTGAAATGCGTAGAGATCTGAAGGAATACCGGTGGCGAAGGCGGCCCCCTGGACAGATACTGACACTCAGATGCGAAAGCGTGGGGAGCAAACAGGATTAGATACCCTGGTAGTCCACGCCGTAAACGATGTCTACTTGGAGGTTGTGGCCTTGAGCCGTGGCTTTCGGAGCTAACGCGTTAAGTAGACCGCCTGGGGAGTACGGTCGCAAGATTAAAACTCAAATGAATTGACGGGGGCCCGCACAAGCGGTGGAGCATGTGGTTTAATTCGATGCAACGCGAAGAACCTTACCTACTCTTGACATCCAGAGAACTTTCCAGAGATGGATTGGTACCTTCGGGAACTCTGAGACAGGTGCTGCATGGCTGTCGTCAGCTCGTGTTGTGAAATGTTGGGTTAAGTCCCGCAACGAGCGCAACCCTTATCCTTGTTTGCCAGCGAGTAATGTCGGGAACTCCAGGGAGACTGCCGGTGATAAACCGGAGGAAGGTGGGGACGACGTCAAGTCATCATGGCCCTTACGAGTAGGGCTACACACGTGCTACAATGGCGCATACAGAGGGCAGCCAACTTGCGAAAGTGAGCGAATCCCAAAAAGTGCGTCGTAGTCCGGATTGGAGTCTGCAACTCGACTCCATGAAGTCGGAATCGCTAGTAATCGTGGATCAGAATGCCACGGTGAATACGTTCCCGGGCCTTGTACACACCGCCCGTCACACCATGGGAGTGGGCTGCAAAAGAAGTAGGTAGTTTAACCTTCGGGGGGACGCTTACCACTTTGTGGTTCATGACTGGGGTGAAGTCGTAACAAGGTAGCGCTAGGGGAACCTGGCGCTGGATCACCTCCTTATATACGATGGATAGTTTGCTTTCACTGTTTAAAGTGAAGACAAATGAATCACGATGAGTGTCCACACAGATTGATAGTTCACAAGCGCAAGCTTGTAGCTAACATAGCTCTTTAACAATTTGGAAAGCTGACAAAATAATCTTTAAGATTATTTGTAAAGTTCTCAAAGTATTCTTAATTGAATACAACTAAAAACACATTCAAGTGTTCTTGGGAATAATCTTCGGATTATTCATATTTGAGTCCGGCAAAATCGAAATGTCTCTCGCTCATTCAAATAATGAGAGACAACTTTGGTTGTTTAACATCAATTCGAAACTCCTTCGGGTTGTATGGTTAAGTGACTAAGCGTACACGGTGGATGCCTTGGCAGTCAGAGGCGATGAAGGACGTATTAACTTGCGATAAGCCCAGATTAGGCAGTAAAAGCCACTTGAGTCTGGGATTTCCGAATGGGGAAACCCACTTACATAAGTAAGTATCCTGTTGTGAATACATAGCAACAGGAGGCGAACCGGGGGAACTGAAACATCTAAGTACCCCGAGGAAAAGAAATCAACCGAGATTCCGAAAGTAGCGGCGAGCGAAATTGGACTAGCCCTTAAGCTTTATAGGCGTTAGGTGAACAAGCTGGAAAGCTTGGCGATACAGGGTGATAGCCCCGTAACTGACGACGCATATTCAGTGAAATCGAGTAGGGCGGGACACGTGATATCCTGTCTGAATATGGGGGGACCATCCTCCAAGGCTAAATACTACTGACTGACCGATAGTGAACCAGTACCGTGAGGGAAAGGCGAAAAGAACCCCTGTGAGGGGAGTGAAATAGAACCTGAAACCGTGTACGTACAAGCAGTAGGAGCACCTTCGTGGTGTGACTGCGTACCTTTTGTATAATGGGTCAGCGACTTATATTCAGTGGCAAGGTTAACCATCTAGGGGAGCCGTAGGGAAACCGAGTCTTAACTGGGCGTTCAGTCTCTGGATATAGACCCGAAACCAGGTGATCTAGCCATGGGCAGGTTGAAGATTGAGTAACATCAATTGGAGGACCGAACCGACTAATGTTGAAAAATTAGCGGATGACTTGTGGCTAGGGGTGAAAGGCCAATCAAACCTGGAGATAGCTGGTTCTCCCCGAAAGCTATTTAGGTAGCGCCTCGGACGAATACTACTGGGGGTAGAGCACTGTTAAGGCTAGGGGGTCATCCCGACTTACCAACCCTTTGCAAACTCCGAATACCAGTAAGTACTATCCGGGAGACACACGGCGGGTGCTAACGTCCGTCGTGGAGAGGGAAACAACCCAGACCGCCAGCTAAGGTCCCAAATTACTACTAAGTGGGAAACGATGTGGGAAGGCTCAGACAGCCAGGATGTTGGCTTAGAAGCAGCCATCATTTAAAGAAAGCGTAATAGCTCACTGGTCGAGTCGGCCTGCGCGGAAGATGTAACGGGGCTAAGTAGTAAACCGAAGCTGCGGCAATATACTTCTGTATATTGGGTAGGGGAGCGTTCTGTAAGCGGTTGAAGGTGTGTGGTAACGCATGCTGGACGTATCAGAAGTGCGAATGCTGACATGAGTAACGATAAAGGGGGTGAAAAACCTCCTCGCCGGAAGACCAAGGGTTCCTGTCCAACGTTAATCGGGGCAGGGTAAGTCGACCCCTAAGGCGAGGCCGAAAGGCGTAGTCGATGGGAAACGGGTTAATATTCCCGTACTTCAACTTATTGCGATGGGGGGACGGAGAAGGCTAGGTGGGCCTGGCGACGGTTGTCCAGGTTCAAGTGTGTAGGCTTAAGAGTTAGGTAAATCCGGCTCTTTTTAAGGCTGAGACACGACGTCGAGCATCTACGGATGTGAAGTCATTGATGCCATGCTTCCAGGAAAAGCCTCTAAGCTTCAGATAAGTTGGAATCGTACCCCAAACCGACACAGGTGGTCGGGTAGAGAATACCAAGGCGCTTGAGAGAACTCGGGTGAAGGAACTAGGCAAAATGGTACCGTAACTTCGGGAGAAGGTACGCTCTCGACGGTGAAGTCCCTCGCGGATGGAGCTATTGAGAGTCGCAGATACCAGGTGGCTGCAACTGTTTATTAAAAACACAGCACTGTGCAAAATCGTAAGATGACGTATACGGTGTGACGCCTGCCCGGTGCCGGAAGGTTAATTGATGGGGTTAGTACTTGTACGAAGCTCTTGATCGAAGCCCCGGTAAACGGCGGCCGTAACTATAACGGTCCTAAGGTAGCGAAATTCCTTGTCGGGTAAGTTCCGACCTGCACGAATGGCGTAATGATGGCCACGCTGTCTCCACCCGAGACTCAGTGAAATTGAAATCGCTGTGAAGATGCAGTGTACCCGCGGCTAGACGGAAAGACCCCGTGAACCTTTACTACAGCTTGGCACTGAACATTGACCCTACATGTGTAGGATAGGTGGGAGGCTTTGAAACCAGCACGCCAGTGTTGGTGGAGCCGACCTTGAAATACCACCCTTGTAGTGTTGATGTTCTAACTTGGTCCCCTCATCGGGGATGAGGACAGTGCCTGGTGGGTAGTTTGACTGGGGCGGTCTCCTCCCAAAGCGTAACGGAGGAGCACGAAGGTGGGCTAATCACGGTTGGACATCGTGAGGTTAGTGCAATGGCATAAGCCCGCTTGACTGCGAGAATGACAATTCGAGCAGGTGCGAAAGCAGGTCATAGTGATCCGGTGGTTCTGAATGGAAGGGCCATCGCTCAACGGATAAAAGGTACTCCGGGGATAACAGGCTGATACCGCCCAAGAGTTCATATCGACGGCGGTGTTTGGCACCTCGATGTCGGCTCATCACATCCTGGGGCTGAAGTCGGTCCCAAGGGTATGGCTGTTCGCCATTTAAAGTGGTACGCGAGCTGGGTTTAGAACGTCGTGAGACAGTTCGGTCCCTATCTGCCGTGGGCGTTGGAGAATTGAAAGGGGCTGCTCCTAGTACGAGAGGACCGGAGTGGACGAACCTCTGGTGTTCGGGTTGTGTCGCCAGACGCATTGCCCGGTAGCTAAGTTCGGGATCGATAACCGCTGAAAGCATCTAAGCGGGAAGCGAGCCTTGAGATGAGTTCTCCCTGATACTTTAAGTATCCTAAAGGGTTGTCGTAGACTACGACGTTGATAGGCAGGGTGTGTAAGCGTTGTGAGGCGTTGAGCTAACCTGTACTAATTGCCCGTGAGGCTTAACCATACAACACCCAAGGGGTTTTGATTTTGGGTAACCAGGACTCAATGAAAGAACATTGAATGTGTAAAAACGAGAATAACTCTTTATTTTAAAGAAAGCAGCTTTCCAGATTATTAAACTTGCTCAAAAGGCAGGTTTATAAAGAATTTGCTTGGCGACCATAGCGTTTTGGACCCACCTGATTTCCATGCCGAACTCAGAAGTGAAACGAAATAGCGCCGATGGTAGTGTGGGGTTTCCCCATGTGAGAGTAGGACATCGCCAGGCTTGCTTTATGTTTTCAGATTTTGAAAAATCTGAAGGCAAAACTAAATAAAGCATCTAGAGATTAAGACTTTATTTAGTAAAAGATACCACTGCGGAGTGGTAGTTCAGTTGGTTAGAATACCGGCCTGTCACGCCGGGGGTCGCGGGTTCGAGTCCCGTCCACTCCGCCACTTATTAAGAAGCCTAGTCGCAAGACTAGGCTTCTTTCGTTTATAGTACTAGTTTTCCCTTTCAGGGAAATCGAGTCCCGATCGTGTGCGACCCCTGCCACTCTGCCACTTATACCAATCTGGAAAATTAACTGGTCAGGTCTATCCATCTTCTCGAACACATTTGGGTCACCCTTGTGGAGCATTCCAAAAAACGATTCCAGGCTGTCAAACTTTAGAGACAATGTCGTCGTAATCACTAAAACATTGGTTGTAATGAGGGTTCTCAAGGAGACACCTTACCATTCGACAATTGGAAGTTCTTCTCGTTGTAGGATGAGTTTGTGCATAGCGATTAGCAAGTGATAGGGCTTGTGGTTAATTGCAAAAGAAAAGGCTCTAAGATTGAATTCTTAGAGCCTTTATAAACGAGTTGTAGGATCGTTCAACCGATCATTTATTGCTTAACTGATCGTCATTAAGCCATATGGCAGCTTTTTGCTTAAAGACTGGCTTTAAGATTCAAGCTGTTCTTTCTGTTCGTGCGGTACGCTATGCTCTTTGGTTTCGGAGGCGGCTAAAGCGTTACGCTCTTCCTCCATCTTTTTTTCTTCTTCTTTGGCTTTCTCAATCATTGGTGTAATGGTTGAGCCTTGAATCAAAATAGAGAACACAACCACGGCGTAAGTCATGACCAGGATGATCTCTTTTACGTCGATCAACTTGTCTTGTACAACCCAGATTCCTGAAGGGATTGACAGTGCCATCGCAAGAGCGAGGCCGCCACGAAGGCCACCCCAGGTCAGGATTTTTACTGACCAGCGGTTATATTTTCTGTATCGCTTAAAGCCAATGTAAGAGAGAAAGACGCTAAGGTAACGTGATGCCAGAACCAGCGGTACGGCGATGGACATCATGATCCAGTCTTCTTGGTGGAATTTGAACAGCAGCATCGACATACCGATCAACAGGAACAGAACGCCATTTAGAAACTCGTCAACCAATTCCCAGAAATGGTCGAGGTGATCTTCACTCTCTTTAGAGAAGCCGATAAAGCGTGTCCAGTTGCCAATCATAATGCCAGATACAACCATCGCTAATGGGCCTGAAACGTGAAGGTATTCTGCGAAAGCATAACCTGCAGTTGGCACACCAATCGTAAGTAGCAGCTCCATTGAGTGGTCATTGGTCGCACTAATTAAGTAGTGGAACAATAAGCCAAGTAGGAAACCATAAAAAATACCCCCAATCGCCTCTTGGATAAACAGCATAGTGACGCTGCCTACGGTAGGTGCTTCAGTGCCAAATGCGATAGTAAATAAGGTGACAAAAATAACCAGACCAAAGCCATCATTGAACAACGACTCACCTTCAATTTGTGTCGAGATGCGTTTTGGAGCATCTAATTTTTTCACAATGGCGAGAACGGCTATCGGGTCAGTTGGGGAGATCAATGAACCAAACAGTAAGCAGTAAATTAAATCAAACTGAATACCAATCAGTAAGCAGATGCCATAGAGGGCAAAACCAATAAAGAAAGTCGAAAACAGAGTGGCTGCCAGTGCTAATACCGTGATCTCCCACTTTTGATCTTTCAGGTTGGGTAACTTGATTCCTAGACCGCCTGCAAAGAGTAAAAATCCGAGGATACCTTTAAGCAAGAAGTCTTCGAAGTTGATTCTGGTTACCGTTTCCGTCGCTATCTCTGTGAGATGGAACCAGTTATTTTGACCAGCAATTAAGATGAGGAGAGAAAGAACCATTGAACCTGCGGTAATGGCAATAGTGGTTTGCATCTTTCCTATTTTGCTGTTTACAAAGGCTATTAGCATCGCAGCTGCGGAGAGAAAACATAAAGTATGATAGACCGACATTAGAACACTCTGTTTGTAACATTTTATGAATGGAATTCTCGGCTGATGCTGCTTAAATAGCAAACATTTTTTCGTGATTATTTTATAAGTTAAGAGGTCGATAAAATAATCATTAAATCTGAATTTAGACGTCTAGACTCCTGAAGTTTGTATGATAGGATGGCATGATAACGAAAGGAATGAGGCTGTACTGTGGGAACTAATGTAAGACAACAGATTGAAGCTCAATTGAAGCAACGTATTCTTCTGATTGATGGTGGTATGGGCACCATGATTCAGGGATATAAACTTGAAGAGCACGATTATCGAGGAGAGCGCTTTGCTGACTGGCAATGCGATCTAAAGGGTAACAACGACTTGTTGGTACTCAGTCAGCCTCAATTGATCAAGGAAATACACAGCGCTTACCTTGAAGCTGGTGCAGATATTTTAGAAACCAACACCTTTAATGCGACTACTATCGCGATGGCTGACTATGAGATGGAAAGCCTAAGTGAGGAGATTAACTTCGCAGCTGCGAAGTTAGCTCGTGAGGTGGCAGATGAATGGACGGCGAAAACACCGGAAAAGCCGCGCTATGTTGCTGGTGTTCTGGGCCCAACAAACCGCACGTGTTCTATCTCTCCGGATGTAAACGATCCTGGTTACCGCAATGTGAGTTTTGATGAACTGGTCGAAGCTTACTCTGAATCTACTCGTGCATTGATCAAAGGTGGCTCAGACTTAATTCTTATCGAGACAATATTTGATACCTTGAATGCGAAAGCGTGTGCGTTCGCTGTGGATTCAGTATTTGAAGAAATTGGAATCGAGCTTCCGGTGATGATCTCTGGCACCATTACCGATGCGTCTGGCCGTACCTTATCAGGTCAAACGACGGAAGCCTTTTACAATTCATTACGCCACGTGAAGCCTATCTCATTTGGCTTAAACTGTGCACTCGGTCCTGATGAACTGCGCCCATACGTTGAAGAACTTTCACGTATATCAGAATCTTTCGTGTCTGCTCACCCTAATGCCGGGTTGCCAAATGCATTCGGTGAATATGACTTGTCTCCTGAAGATATGGCGAAGCATGTTAAAGAGTGGGCTGAAAGTGGATTCTTGAACTTGATTGGCGGCTGTTGTGGTACAACGCCTGAACATATCCGCCAAATGGCAGAAGCTGTTAATCAGGTTACTCCTCGTCAGTTACCTGATCTTCCGGTTGCTTGCCGTTTATCTGGTTTAGAGCCATTGGCCATCGACAAAGATTCGTTATTTATTAACGTGGGTGAGCGTACTAACGTCACTGGCTCGGCTCGTTTTAAGCGCTTAATCAAAGAAGAGTTATACGACGAAGCGTTAGATGTTGCTCGTCAGCAAGTCGAAAACGGCGCGCAAATCATCGATATCAATATGGATGAAGGCATGCTGGATGCAGAGGCATGTATGGTTCGCTTCCTGAATCTGTGTGCTTCTGAACCTGAAATTTCCAAAGTGCCTATCATGGTTGACTCTTCTAAGTGGGAAGTCATCGAAGCTGGCCTGAAGTGTATTCAGGGTAAAGGCATCGTGAACTCGATTTCTCTAAAAGAAGGTAAAGAGAAGTTTGTTGAGCAGGCCAAACTGATTCGCCGCTATGGTGCCGCAGTTATCGTAATGGCATTTGACGAAGTCGGTCAGGCTGATACACGTGAGCGCAAAATTGAAATTTGTACCAATGCTTACCATATCTTGGTTGATGAAGTTGGCTTCCCACCAGAAGATATTATCTTTGACCCAAATATTTTTGCGGTTGCAACAGGTATCGATGAGCACAACAACTATGCCGTTGATTTTATTGAAGCCGTTGGCGACATCAAACGTGATCTGCCGCATGCGATGATATCCGGTGGTGTGTCTAACGTTTCGTTCTCTTTCCGTGGCAATAACTATGTTCGTGAAGCAATTCATGCCGTATTCCTGTACCACTGTTTTAAAAACGGTATGGATATGGGCATCGTTAATGCGGGTCAGCTAGAGATCTACGATAACGTACCTGAAAAGCTGCGCGAAGCGGTAGAAGACGTCGTGCTTAACCGCCGTGACGATGCTACTGAAAGGCTTTTGGATATCGCTTCAGAATACGCCGATAAAGGTGTTGGCAAAGAGGAAGATGCCTCTGCACTGGAGTGGCGAACTTGGCCTGTTGAAAAACGTTTAGAACATGCCTTAGTGAAAGGTATTACTGAGTTTATTGTTGAAGATACCGAAGAAGCCCGTGTTAATGCGTCTAAACCGCTAGAGGTCATCGAAGGCCCGTTGATGGATGGCATGAATGTGGTCGGCGACCTGTTTGGTGAAGGTAAGATGTTCCTGCCTCAGGTTGTGAAGTCGGCGCGTGTAATGAAACAGGCGGTTGCTCATTTAGAACCATTTATCGATGCCGAAAAACAGGTCGGCCAGACCAATGGTAAGATCTTACTCGCCACGGTGAAAGGCGACGTACACGATATCGGTAAAAATATCGTCGGTGTTGTACTGCAATGTAACAACTACGAGATCATTGATCTTGGCGTGATGGTGCCGTGTGAAAAGATCCTTAAAGTCGCCAAAGAAGAGAACGTCGATATTATCGGTCTGTCGGGTCTGATCACGCCGTCATTAGATGAGATGGTTCATGTGGCTAAAGAGATGGAGCGTCTGGACTTTGATCTGCCATTGCTAATTGGCGGCGCAACGACGTCGAAAGCGCATACTGCGGTTAAAATTGAGCAGAACTACAAACATCCGGTCGTTTATGTTAACAATGCTTCACGAGCTGTAGGTGTTTGTACTTCGCTATTGTCTGATGCACGTCGTCCTGATTTCGTCGAAAAATTAAATGCCGACTACGAGCGTGTTCGTGATCAACACAACCGTAAAAAGCCGAGAACTAAGCCAGTGACACTGGAAGAAGCTCGCGCAAACAAAGTTGCCATTGACTGGGAGGCGTATACTCCTCCAGCACCAAAACAGTCGGGCATTCATATTTTTGACGATTTTGATGTCGCGACCTTACGTAAGTACATCGACTGGACTCCGTTCTTTATGACCTGGTCACTGGTTGGAAAATACCCGACTATTTTCGATCACGAAGAAGTTGGCGAAGAAGCAAAGCGTTTGTTCCATGATGCGAACGAACTACTTGATCGTGTCGAAAACGAAGGCCTGATGAAAGCACGAGGTATGTGTGGTCTGTTCCCGGCAGCAAGCGTGGGGGATGACATTGAAGTGTACACTGATGAATCGCGTACTGAAGTAGCGAAAGTCCTGTGTAACCTTCGTCAGCAAACAGAGAAACCAAAAGGCTTTAACTACTGCTTGTCTGATTATGTCGCACCAAAAGACTCTGGCAAGCATGACTGGATTGGCGCGTTTGCCGTCACGGGTGGTATTGGCGAACGTGAACTGGCCGATGAGTATAAGGCGAAGGGCGATGATTACAATGCCATTATGATCCAAGCGGTGGCCGATCGTCTGGCAGAAGCCTTTGCGGAATACCTACATGAGCGTGTTCGTAAAGAAATCTGGGGTTACGCGGAGGATGAGAATTTATCCAACGATGACTTGATTCGTGAAAAATACCAAGGTATTCGACCTGCGCCTGGCTATCCTGCATGTCCGGAACATACGGAAAAAGGGCCGTTATGGGATCTTTTGAACGTAGAAGAGAGTATCGGTATGTCGCTGACGTCTAGCTATGCAATGTACCCTGGCGCTTCAGTGTCTGGTTGGTACTTCTCTCATCCGGATTCTCGCTACTTTGCGATTGCGCAGATCCAAGAAGATCAGTTAGAAAGCTACGCTGAACGTAAAAATTGGGACAGACTCGAAGCAGAGAAATGGTTAGGTCCGAATATTAACGGCTAAGCCATCGGAAAGAGAAAGGGCTGCCATTACGCAGCCCTTTTTACGTTCTTGAACTAACGCCGTTTATTTTTCAAATAGTTCGGCATGTAGCTTTTGAATCGCTTGTTGCGATTCTGATTTGTGCAGTAGGAAGCATAAGTTATGTGGGCTTGCACCGTAACAAATCATACGCAAGTTAAAGTCCTCTAGTGTACCGAAGACTTGTTTGGCGTATCCCTTGCTGCCGCTCATGTTATTTCCGATCAGCGCCACTAAGCATAGGTCATGTTCAACTTCCACTTTACATAACTCTTCTAGCTCTTCTCTCACCGCTTGAGGTAACTGTGGTGCGCCACCAGAGGTATCGGTTTGGTCTAGAGTTAATGAAACACTGATTTCTGAAGTGGTAATCAGGTCTACTGAGATTTTGTGTTTAGCCAGTATCTCGAATACTTTAGCCAGGAAACCGTAAGCGTGGAACATGCTTGCACTACGTAGCGTGACCATCGTCTGGTTGCAACGCAATGCGAGAGCTCGGTATAGCGGTGAGCTTTCTACTTGGTGACGAATCCATGTACCACCGGCTTCTGGATCTTTAGAAGAACCAACAAACACTGGGATATCATGGCGTAGAGCAGGAACCAGCGTTGAAGGGTGAAGGATTTTTGCACCGAAGTTTGCCATTTCTGACGCTTCACTAAAGCTGATTTCTGGGATTGGTGATGCTTTTGGTGCAATACGAGGATCTGTTGTGTAGATGCCCGGAACATCTGTCCAAATTTCTAATCCAGAAGCTTTAACACCTTCAGCAATAAGCGCAGCACTGTAGTCACTACCACCACGACCTAATGTGGTTGTATTACCCTCTTCGTCTGATCCGATGAAGCCCTGAGTGATGACCACTGACTCTTGGCAGAGTGGTACTAGCTTCTCTTGTGCCAGTTGGGAAATCGCTTCGACATTTGGCTCGGCGCGTCCGAAGTTTGCGTCAGTTCTCAGTACATCACGAATATCGAAACGTACCGCATTGATACCACGCTCTCTCATTAGCTGAGCCAGAATGTGTGTTGACATTAGCTCGCCACACGCAACTAAGTGATCGGTTAGTTTCGAGCTCGCTTGGATAGAAGCCGCTTCAGCAAGGCTGGTTACTGTGTCAAGAATTGCGTAAACCTCGGCACTTGCTCCCGATGCATCTCTTAGTTGAGAGAGGATGTCATCATGGATTTCTGCTAGCTTACGTAGTAACTCGGCACGCTGCTCTTGATCCTGAACACCGTTAGCAAGCTCAACGAGTAGATTGGTTACACCAGAGCAAGCGCTGCTCACGACAAGGCGAGTATTTGGATTGTTTTCAATAATGGCGGCACAACGGCTCATTGCCTCGAAATTGGCAACACTGGTTCCACCGAATTTTGCTACGTTAAATGCGCTCACTGCGTTCTCCCACGACTTCTTAAAAGTGATATATATCCGATATTTAGTGAGGAAAGGAACAGAGCAAAAAGAGAGGTATTTAGAATGATATTTGAAATATGTACCCTCAGAAGCTCTTCATCAGACGATGCTGATGACAGTTGATGGGACTCAACCCACGTCAACCGACAAGTCAAACCCTGCAATTTTGACTTACCTCGGCACTACTCCCCCTGAATGATTGGTATTGGAATTGCGGTTCCACAAATCATCTACCTGGGTAGTGCTCCTCTTCCACATAAAGCTCAAACATTGAACGGTTTTGGCGTCATAATGTCAATGAATATTTCAATGATCCTGCAATTTTTTATTAGCGAATTTGTGACAGTGGTGTGAACTCAATACGTAAGGCTAATTGCCGAGTCCTACAAAATCCATTAGTGTGAGTTATTTGATACCCGAAACTTACTCAAAATACTAAAAACTATTGTCCTCACTCGGGTTAAGTAACGTCAAACAAGGAGCTCACATGCCGATCCAAAGCTTTATCCCCCCTCATCGTATCCTAATGGGACCTGGTCCTTCTGATATTTACCCGCAAGTACTACAAGCGCTAAGCCGTCCAACGGTTGGTCATCTGGACCCTCTGTTTATTGCAATGATGGATGAGCTGAAACAACTGCTGAAATATGCTTTCCAGACAGAAAACGAGTTCACTATTGCCGTCTCTGCACCAGGGAGTGCAGGCATGGAAGCGTGCTTCGTTAACCTGATTGAAAAAGGCGATAAAGTCATCGTATGCCGAAATGGCGTTTTTGGTGAGCGCATGCGTGAAAACGTCGTACGCGCTGGTGGTGAAGTTGTTGTGGTTGATGATGAGTGGGGCACACCAGTCTCTGTCGGTAAAGTAGAACAAGCTCTGCAACAGCACCCTGATACAAAAGTTTTAGCGTTTGTTCATGCGGAAACCTCGACCGGTGCGGTCAGCGATGCTCAAGCTTTGGGTAAATTAGCCAAGCAGCACAATGTGCTATCTATTGTGGATGCGGTTACGTCATTAGGCGGGGTACCGTTAAAAGTAGATGAATGGCAATTGGATGCGGTGTACTCAGGCAGTCAAAAATGTTTGTCATGTGTACCTGGTTTGTCTCCGGTAACATTTTCTCAGGCCGCTATTGATAAAATTCAATCGAGAACAACACCAGTACAAAGCTGGTTTCTTGACCAAAGCCTAGTGCTTGGTTACTGGAGCGGAGAGGGTAAACGTAGCTACCATCATACCGCACCAGTGAATAGCCTGTATGCTTTGCATGAATCGTTATTGATTCTGCAAAATGAAGGCTTGGAAAATGCTTGGGCTCGTCACCAATTGATGCATGAGAAACTTAAGGACGGCCTACAAAAACTCGGTTTTGAATTCGTTGTAGAAGAAGCATATCGCTTACCTCAGTTAAATGCTGTTTATGTACCAGAAGGCATTGATGAAGCGAAGGTTCGATCTCACTTACTAGAAACCTATAACCTGGAAATTGGCGCTGGTCTTGGTGCGTTGGCAGGTAAAGCGTGGCGTATCGGCTTGATGGGTTACGCAGCTCGTCCAGAAAACGTTGCGTTGTGTTTGAAAGCACTGGAAGAGTCGCTGACAGAGTAGCGACAGCTGAAGTGAAAAAAGCGAAGGTTATCCTTCGCTTTTTGGGTTTATTTACTGCTCACCGGACGGCACAGGTTCAGGTGACGCGGATTGTGCTTGTGATGGTGGCTGGTAATTCACTTTACTGAAATCTATCCGGGGGAATAAAAATTGCGCCTCAGCACGAATTTGTTCCGCTTTACTGCTGTCGTTTAGCCCCTGATAAGCCAAGATCAAATTGTTATAGAAAGCCGGACGTGGCTTATCTTTAATGATGCTCAATGACCAGTCAATGTATGGCTGAATCAAGCTTGGATCTTGTTTATGTAAACCGATATTGAGGAAAGTGCTGTACACATCCCAGTCGAATCTATCTTTCCAAACCACTGGGTTACTGACCTGGTTAAGAATATCTGGATTCATCGGGCGTGTAGTTTCAAATTTCGTCAATATGTAGTTGGTATGTAAGGCACTCACCATGTAGAACGTAAATACGGCAGGCAGAGCTAAACTAACGATGCGCAGCAAACTTTTCGTGACTTTGGTAAAACCAACCTGACGATACCGCGCAACTCGCTGATCCACCCAATAAAGCAGGATGATAAAGATTACCCAATGCACTAACGAGTGATAAAACGGGTATTCGAGTTGTGAATGTAGAGCCATGGGTATCAATAAAGCCAATAAAGCTAAACGTGTCCCGCGCTTGGCCTGATATATTCGGTATAGCACTAATATCATGGCTAACAAGATTCCTAGGACAGGCAACAATCCACCTTCCACGCCCCAATACAAAAGCTCATTGTGCGGGTGATCCATTGCGGGTAAGCCTGCAGGGTATTTCTCGTTTAACGCATGTTGGCGAGCGGTGTAAAGCATGTACACTGACTCAAACTTTCCGTAGCCATATCCGGTGAATGGTTTTTCAATCACCATATCTAAGGTTTGAGGGAAAGTGTAAGTACGAGGTGACTCCAGATTGACTTTTTCTGTTGCTAAACCGTTGCCTTGAGGAAATGCGATGTGCATGACCACGACGGATAACAACAGGCCCGTTACGAGAGAAATCACCCAATGAGAAAAGCGCCGCTTGGTATTGTAGCGGTACATGTAAGGGATAATCAGCAAGACTGCGAACAGAGCAGCTAACCAACCTGTTCGTGAAGCAAGAGCCACAATCAAAGGGATGGTTAAAACGGGTACGGCATAGAGTAAATAGACATCACTGAGCTTGCGATCGTACTTGTATGGTTGACGTGCCAGCAAGTAACTGGCAATGACTAAACCTGTTGCGAGAAAGCTGGCCATGACATTGGGTTGCTGAAATATGCCATATGGACGGTTGGCGATGGTGTTGTAGCCGAAAGGGTTACCCGGTTGTAAGTAGAGATATTGTGTCAGACCGAAAATGGCTTCGATCACAACAGCCAACACGATAAACCACAAGATACGTTGCCGGTGCTTGTTACTGAAATGAAACTGTTGCAGGACAATGAAAAACAGCAGCCCGCTCCACAGGCCAATGAGTTTGTTGGCGGCTAAGTGACTATTCGCATTTGGATAAAAAATCGGAACGGTCATAATGATGACGCTGATAAACAAGCCGATAGTCAATTTTGAATATCTTAACGCTTGATTCCGGGCGAGTTGATAACAGCCAATTCCTAGCGCAAAGCTAAACGCTATCCAAGATGTCGCATTGAAGGATAGAGCCAACCCTGAGCCTCCTGGGTTTGGCATAAAAAAGTGCATTGCCAGCACAAACAGTACTGCCAAAGCGAGGAGAAACTTGCGATTGAGAGGAACCTGAACTTTTCCTGGTGAAAGCCTTGTTCCACTTACATGTATAGTTGCCATAGACATTGCATTGTTTTGAATGAAAAAAGACCAGCAATGCTGGTCTTTGTACTTTACCTGTTTTTTTTATTTCAACATAGGACTAAGGAAGCGCGCTGTATGCGAACCTTCGACCAAGGACACATCTTCAGGTGTGCCTTGAGCAATGATCTCACCTCCGCCTTGGCCACCTTCTGGACCCAAATCGATAACCCAGTCGGCTGTTTTTATTACGTCCAGATTGTGTTCGATGACGACGACGGTATTGCCATGATCACGAAGGCGGTGCAGTACCGACAATAGTTGCTGGATATCATGGAAATGCAAACCTGTGGTTGGCTCATCCAAAATATAGAGCGTTTTACCAGTATCACGTTTGGATAGCTCTCTGGCCAATTTTACTCGTTGCGCTTCACCGCCAGACAGGGTTGTAGCTGCTTGACCAAGACGAATATACGATAAGCCAACATCCATTAAAGTTTGTAGTTTACGAGCAATGACCGGTACTGGTTCAAAAAACTCGCGCGCGTCTTCCACCGTCATCTCCAAAACTTCATCAATCGTTTTGCCTTTGTAGCGAACTTCCAAGGTTTCACGGTTGTATCGCTTGCCTTTACACACATCACAAGGAACATAGACGTCAGGCAGGAAGTGCATTTCGACCTTGATTACGCCATCACCCTGACACGCCTCACAACGGCCACCTCGGACGTTAAAACTAAAACGTCCTGGTTTGTAACCACGAGAGCGCGACTCTTGCGTCCCGGCAAACAGTTCACGAATCGGAGTAAAGATGCCGGTATAAGTTGCAGGGTTTGAGCGAGGTGTGCGACCGATTGGACTTTGATCGATGTCGATGACTTTATCAAAATGCTCCAGACCTTTTATCGATTTGTAAGGCGATGGATGTGCAGTCGTTGCACCATTCAACTGGGTATGCGCAATCTTAAAGAAGGTATCATTAATCAGAGTCGACTTACCTGAACCTGAAACGCCAGTAATACAACTAAACAGGCCAACAGGTACTGACAAATTGACGTTTTTCAGGTTATTACCGGTTGCACCGATAAGATCGACGGTTTTCTTAGGATCGCGAGGGGTGCGCTCTTTTGGTACGGCAATTTCTTTTACACCACTCAGATACTGACCCGTTAATGAATTAGGATTAGCGATGATCTCTGCCATTGTGCCTTCGGCTACGACATTGCCGCCATGAACACCTGCCCCAGGACCAATATCGATCACATGGTCAGCACAGCGAATCGCATCTTCATCGTGTTCCACAACTAACACGGTATTACCCAAATCGCGCAGGTGAGTCAGTGTTTTTAGCAGACGTTCATTGTCCCGCTGGTGGAGGCCAATAGAAGGCTCATCGAGTACATACATCACCCCAACGAGCCCCGCACCAATTTGGCTCGCCAAGCGAATGCGCTGCGCTTCACCACCTGATAATGTTTCAGCACTACGGGATAAGTTAAGGTAATTCAGGCCAACATTGACTAAAAATTGCAGACGGTCATTAATTTCCTTCATCACCTTTTCGGCAATTTGTGCCCGCTGTCCTTCCAGTTTGAGCGTTTGGAAAAAGGTCAGGGCATCGGCAATGCTCAGCTCTACGATCTCAGGGAGTGTGGTATCAGCAATAAACACATTACGTGCTTCAAGGCGCAGGCGTGTACCGCCACAGCTTGAGCAAGACTTCGTCGAGATGTATTTGGCTAACTCTTCACGTACAGAGTTGGATTCTGTATCGCGATAGCGACGTTCGAGAGTATTCAGAATGCCTTCAAATGGATGGCGTTTTACACGAATGTCACCACGGTCATTGATGTACTTAAACTCAATTTCCGTACGGCCAGATCCTTTTAAAATGATGTCTTGCGTTTTCTTTGGCAGAGAATTAAATGGTGCATGTAGATCAAATCCATAGTGATCCGCTATCGAAGTAAGCATCTGGAAGTAGTAATAATTCTTTTGATCCCAACCGCGGATTGCGCCCTGTGCCAGACTCAATGAATCATCTTGAATCACTCGGCTTGGATCAAAATATTGTTGTACGCCCAAGCCATCACAAGTACCACAAGCCCCTGCTGGGTTATTGAATGAGAATAGTCTTGGCTCCAGCTCTTGCATACTGTAGCCACATTTAGGGCAAGCAAAGTTTGCCGAGAAGATAATTTCTTCACCGTCACCATCCATTGGCGCCACAACAGCAATGCCGCCAGACAACTCCAGTGTGGTCTCGAACGATTCAGCTAAACGTTGCTGCAGATCCGGGCGAACTTTAAAACGATCGACGACGACTTCGATGGTATGTTTTTTGTGTAATTCGAGTGTTGGAGGATCCGAAAGATCGCAAGTTTCACCGTCAATTCGGGCACGGATAAAGCCCTGTGCAGCGAGGTTTTCTAATGTCTTTACGTGCTCACCTTTACGCTCTTTAACGATGGGTGCCAGTAGCATCATTTTACTGCCTTCAGGCAATTCCAATACTTTGTCCACCATTTGGCTGATGGTTTGTGCGGCAAGAGGTGTATGGTGGGTCGGACAGCGAGGTTCGCCGACACGTGCGTAAAGTAGGCGCAAGTAGTCATAGACTTCGGTGATCGTACCAACGGTTGAGCGTGGGTTATGAGATGTCGACTTCTGTTCGATAGAAATGGCAGGTGATAAGCCTTCAATATGATCGACATCGGGCTTTTCCATAAGAGACAAAAACTGACGCGCATAAGCCGAGAGAGACTCAACATAGCGTCGTTGACCTTCCGCATATAACGTGTCGAAAGCGAGGGAAGACTTACCGGAGCCACTTAATCCAGTAATAACCGTCAGTTTATCGCGAGGGATAGTCAGGTTGATGTTTTTAAGGTTATGGGTTCGGGCACCGCGAACTTCTATTTTATCCATCGTTTTTGCTCTATGTATAACCAAGTTGGGCAAGTATTACATAGTGTGAGAAATGTGCAAAGGAATACTGGACAAAAAAACAGTAAACAAAAGCCCAGCATTGAGCTGAGCTTTAACAACTAAAGAATAAACGCTAAGTTTGAAAAGCTTATGCTTCTCGTTGGGTTGCGTGCTTACCTAATTCAGACTTTTTTTCATCTTTTAGGTACAGGTTTTCGAAACAGTAATTTGTTGCCTCGATGTAACCTTCTACGCTACCGCAGTCAAATCGCTTACCTTTAAATTTGTATGCAAGAACACAGCCTGCTTTGGCTTGTTTTAGCAGAGCATCCGTAATCTGAATTTCACCACCTTTGCCAGGCTCGGTGTTTTCAATTAACTCGAAAATATCAGGAGTCAGGATGTAACGGCCGATGATGGCTAAATTACTTGGTGCGGTACCCTGTTCAGGCTTTTCTACCATGTCGTCAACACGGAAGATATTATCTTTAATCATTTCACCTGCGATAACGCCGTATTTATGAGTTTCTTCAACAGGGACTTCCTGTACCGCAACAATAGAGCAACGGAACTGTTTAAACAGAGCAACCATTTGAGCAAGAACGCCTTCGTCTTCATTGACACAAAGGTCATCCGCCAAAACGACTGCAAATGGTTCATCACCAACCAGTTCACGGCCGGTAAGGATAGCGTGTCCGAGACCTTTCATCTCTCTTTGACGAATATAGGTAAAGTTCGCTGACTCAATGATTTCGCGAATGTCCACCAACAGCTCTTCTTTGTTAGTGCCGCTGATTTGATGCTCAAGCTCGTAGTTTTTATCAAAGTGATCCATGATTGAGTGTTTACCGCGACCAGTCACAATGCACATGCCATTCATTCCAGCTTGGATTGCTTCTTCGACGCCATATTCAATCAATGGCTTGTTCACTACTGGCATCATCTCTTTTGGCATTGACTTGGTCGCAGGTAGGAAGCGCGTACCATAGCCTGCAGCAGGGAACAGACATTTTTTAATCATTGGGGGGATTTCCTTTCTCGTCATTATCTTCAAGAATTTGCGCATAACTTTAACACGAGAGTTATGTCTTAATCATGAATAAAGTAGGAAAAAATGTGAGGCAGAGACCGGAAAAAGCATGAGCGGTTCGAACTGAGTGTTAGAGCCGCATTAACTTAGTTAACGGTAAGTTACGCTAATTAAGACATCAGATTCTGATCTGCCCAAGCAATGGCTTGTACGCGATTCTTCACAGAGAGTTTTTTAAATATTTGGTACAGATGAGATTTAATCGTAAACTCGCTAACAAACAACTCTTCTGCCATTCGGCTATTCGATGCACCATTCTGAAGACAACGCAACACTTGTAGTTCTCTAATGGTAAGGTCCACGGTCGCGGGCGCAGTATGAGTATTGATGACATTGCGGTAATAGTGAAGAAGTTGACTGGACACATTTCGTGGTAACCAATTTTGACCGTTAATGATGCCCTTTAACCCTTCACCGACTCGCTCTAGAGATTCCTCGGCATAGAATACGCCTTTGAGCTGGCCGAAAGAGAGCAGCTCATCAGTCGTCAAACGCTTAGGGACATTAAAAACCACCGTCTCAAAGTTTTTCCACATCAGTGGTAAATTCTTAATCGATTGAACAAGTGACTTATGTTCACTGAAATCGATGAGCAAGATTTTATTACGATGTTTCGGTTTCGCTTCCATTAAAGCATCCGTCGAGATAACCGGGATATCTAGCTCGATGTACTTTTCCAGCGCCGATACCTTTTGCGGGGCATTCTCTTCCAGACTGATCAGAAATAGCTTTCTGGCATAAGCCGACTTTTTCATGAGGTCAAATCTCCCAATATTCAGAGGAGGTAGTACGTTGGCATCAAAGAAGCGTCAGAGCCATATGCTTGGTGAATAAATGCGTTCAGATTCAAAGGTTCACGTCGCGATGTCTGCAACGTAAATTAAAAATGTTACCTGTGATCATTGAATAGAGTTTTTGGTTCTAGATAAGCGCCAGATAGAACACAATAGTATTAGACTTTAACCAAGTCATTAAAGCGTGTTATTCTAATGCGCTAAAATTTTAACTACCCAGAGTCAAACGGAGCACATCATGGCCAGCCGTGGAATTAACAAAGTTATTTTGGTGGGGAATCTAGGCAACGACCCTGAAATTCGCTACATGCCGAATGGTGGTGCAGTAGCAAACATTACTATTGCGACCTCTGATTCATGGCGTGATAAAGCGACTGGCGAACAGCGCGAAAAAACGGAATGGCACCGCGTAGTGCTGTTTGGCAAACTTGCGGAAGTTGCTGGCGAATACCTACGCAAAGGCTCACAAGTTTACGTTGAAGGCCAACTTCAAACGCGTAAATGGCAAGACCAAAACGGTCAAGACCGTTACTCAACAGAGGTTGTTGTTCAGGGCTTCAACGGTGTCATGCAGATGCTTGGTGGCCGAGCTCAAGGTGGCGCACCAGCAATGGGTGGTCAACCGTCACAGCAAGGTGGTTGGGGTCAGCCTCAGCAACCAGCGCAACCGCAATACAATGCGCCTCAGCAACAGGCTCCAAAGCAATCGGCTCCACAGCAGCCTCAGCAGCAGTACAATGAGCCGCCAATGGATTTTGACGACGATATTCCGTTCTGATCCTTATTGCACTGGAATCTCAAAGGCCGCGAATATCGCGGCTTTTTTATTATCTGTGTCCCATACTGAGTTGTATTGGATGCGATTAAATGATTGCATTACCTGCCGTTTACTACACGGTAACGGTAAAGACATTATGCCTCCCACAATTAAACTAATACGATTGTTTATTAAATATCAATCAAGTATAAGTATTTCAATAAGGTATATAGTGAATAGAAAAGGAATTCGGTGTTCATGAGGTATACCCCAACGCTTAAACTAAGCACGCGGCTGGTGGCTTTTGTCACCATGATCGTGATCTGCGCAATGTTTATTTTGTTTGTCGGCGGCACCCTCTCTTTTAAACGGCTTGGGCAAGAATATCTTACCCATTATTTAGAAGGGATCGTTGAGGTGGTCGATAAGGAGATGGAAGATCCGGATGCGGCATACTCCATGCAGCGCTGGATGCCCAAAATGCTGCAGGCCAGCAACATTGTAGAAATGACGCTGACGACCAATAATGCGGTTGTATATCGGTTTAAAGATACATCTCATAAGATAGAAGCGTCTGTCTTATTTGAAAAAGAGTACCCACTGGCTCACAACCAAGATTATATGATCTATTTTAAGGCGATACCTCCTTACTTAGGTTACGGTTACTCGATGCAAGCATTATGGTCGATCACGCTGGCGGTGATTTTGATCATTTTTTGTCTGATGCGTGGCGTTGCTTGGTTGAAAGAGCAATTAGCAGGGTCAGAAATGCTGGAAGAGCGTGGCCGAATGATTTTAGCTGGCCGTGTTGAGCAATATGCAAAAGGTGATAAATCGGAGTGGCCTTACACCGCGAGTGAAGCGCTCGATGTGCTCATTGAAGAGTTACAAGATGCGCGTCAGGAGCGCAGTAGGTTCGATACTTTCATTCGAACGCAAACATTTTTAGACAAGCTAACGGGAACAGCGAACCGAGTACTGTTCGACAGTAAATTGGAATCGTCTTTACTAGAAAGCGGCGCACGTGGTGCGGTGATGCTGGTACGTCTGCATGACTGGAAGTTAGCTGAAGAGGTGCAAGATAAGCAAGTTACCGATGATTTTATTGTTGAAGTCGGCAGTCTGCTATCTAACTTAGTTCAGCGTTACCCTGACGTGGTATTTTCGCGTTACTACGACTCTGACTTTGCGTTGTTTTTGCCTCACCAAGATGCAAAAGGGGTTGCGAATCTCGCCTCTCAATGTATCCGTCAGCTTGAAAAATTGACGCCGCCAGAACCTTTGGAACCAGACAATTGGTGCCATATCGGCATCACCATGTTTAAAGAAGGTGAGCGTCATAGCCAGATTATTGATGAAGCAGAAACCGCACTACGTAGTGCGCAGCTACAAAATAACAATAACTGGAGCCGTTTTAAAAAGTGGAATCATGAAGAGGAAGTTCGAGGAAGTGTTAGATGGCGTACATTGTTTGATAAAGCACTGACTCCTGAAAGAGTAATACTTTACGCGCAACCTGTTTATGTGATGAATGATTCACTTCATAAAAAAGCACTCTATGAAGCGTTAACCTGTCGTCTTCAAGATCCGGAAAATGGCATTGTGAAAGCCTCCAGATTTATTTCTGCAGTAAGGCTGGTGGGTTATGAAGCGCAAATGGATAAGGCAGTGGTCAATAAATTCCTACGAAATTTTAAGGACAATTTTGCCCACTCCAAATCATATACACTCAGTTTAAACGTCACCCCATTTGCTAGCCGAGAATATTTCAAATGGTTTCGTTATGAATTGCTACAGCTGTCACGTGAACAAAGAAAGTGTCTCAATTTTGAGTTTGTAGAAGCACAATTTGTAAGACACTTAGACTTTATGCGTCCAGTGGCTAAAATGCTGGCTGGTTTAGGCTGCCAACTTATGATTGGGCAAGCTGGGCGAACTATTGTCAGTAGCCACTATTTGAAAGAGGTCGACATTTGTTACCTCAAGCTCCATCGTAGCTTAGTCACCAAGATTGATCAGCGGCATGAAAACCAGCTTTTTATTCGCAGTATGTTAGGTGCTGCCGCAAACAGTAAAACCAAAATTGTAGCAGTAGGTATTGAGAACCGGAATGAATTAAATACGTTACTTGAGTTAGGTGTATACGGTGGTCAAGGTCGCTATTTCTCTACAGAGCGACAATTTCTTCCCCGTGCGCAAAAGGTGCAGCCCACTCGGTCAGAATCCCAAGTTAAGCCAGGGAGACGAAATCGCTGGCGTAAAAAATAAAGATAATATTCATGGATTTTAAAGCAGTAATCGACAAGTTTGTGCGATCGTCAGGTGGTGGTCGTGCTTGTTTTTTAGTTATTCAGCCAGACGCAATCTATTTATCATCATCACTAAAAAGTGCTCGACCGACCCGGTTTGAAATCTCGGAGTCAAACTGGGAAAGAGCGGTGGAACAGGCACTCAGTGTTGCCGCCAGTTCTTATGACTCGTTAAAGGTAGTACTGTCTCACAACTACTACCAGATGTACCAGATCGATAAACCACTCATGCCTCGTCATGAGTGGTCTGCTGCTTTACCTTTTTTGCTGAAAGAGCTGATCTCCGAACGCGCAATAGATATCGTTGCGGACGCTGTAGAACTGCCGAACTCGAGTAAGGTTCAGGCATATGTGTTATCAAGAAAAACACTCGATAAGATTGTGCAGCTTGCGAATCACGCTCAGTTACCGTTAGAAGCTATCGTTCCTGAAGACTGTGTATGGGGGCATACCGCCGGGGAACTCGGTAATTTCATTTTGCTGCAACGCAGTGTTCGCGGGCACTTCCGCATCAGTGCATTTGTCGAACGAACAATTGCATTTCATCGTTCCATCCGTAGCGTGACACCACCTTTGACGGGGGTTCCGTCCACTGAGCTGCAAATGGATAGTTTATCCTTGGAACTTCAGCGCTCCATTGATTACCTGTCTTCACAGCTTCGTCATGTCCAGCTGCATCAGTTGAAAGTGTGCTGTGATGAAGAAGATGAGCACGAGCTGGTTCAGTCTCTCAATTACCGTTTAAGTACCAAAGTTTCTCCTTTATTACCTGAAGGCCATGACTTCTCGGGACATGTGCTTGCTGACACAGCGACAGGATCTAAAGAGTTACAGATTAACTTATATCCCGATTATTTAAAGCCGAAGAAGGAGCTTCTGACCTTAAAAAATGTGGTGATTTCTTGGGGCGTCGCAGCTGCAGTTATTCTGTTGTCCTATGGTTACGTCACCTGGCAAAGTGAAGGGCTAGAAGATGAGATTGCCATTGTGAAAAGCAAAGGCAGCATTATGAAATCTGAGCTGGAGAGAATTCAGGTCCAGTTGCGCAAACATCAGCCTGACACCAGTAAGTTAGCGGCAAAAGAACGTCTCGAGCGTACCGTGAAGGCTAAGCGAGACTCTCTAAAAGCGGTTGGGAAATATGACGATTCACAACTGACAGGGTACTCCGGTGTGATGTTGTCTCTGGCGAAGTTAGGCAATAAAGACATTTCTTTATCAGAAATTCGTATGAACAATAATACGTTAAATGTAAAAGGGCTGGCTAAGGCACCAAGTTCAGTTCCGAACTGGGTTAACCAATTTAAAGATGAAATCAGCCTTGTTGGTCGCACTTTCGATCAAGTAAGTATTGGTCGCAATGAAAAAGGTATTGTCACGTTTGAACTGAAAGCCGGGGAGGATAAAAATAAATGAATGAGTTCTGGTTTTCTCTGGAAGAACGTTTTGCTGAAATGAGTGCACGAGAAAAAGTGCTGATCGCCTTGTGCGGTTTGGTAACCGTGGTGATGCTGCTGTTTACGCTTGTGCTCGAACCCAAACTCAAGCAAATAAATGATAATGAACGGCAATTGAGTAGCCTAAAGCAGACCAATCAAAAAACTGAGATTGATATTTTACGTATACAAGCGCAACTGAAAAAAGATCCAAATGCGGAAATTGATTTGCAGGTTTCTGGTTTGCTTGCCGAAAGTCAGCGTCTTTCTCAACAGTTGTCAGAGATTATTGAACACCTTATCACGCCCTCACAAATGGCGGGGTTACTTGAGAAAGTGTTAGAGCAGCAAACGGGTATTCACTTAGTTTCTTTGCAAACTCTGCCTTCAGAGCCGATCTCAGATGATAAAGAAGTGTCTCAATATTCAGGCTACTACGTTCATCCTGTGCGTATGGAACTGACAGGAGATTACTTCTCTATTGCTAACTACCTGAGTAAGCTGGAAAAAATGTCGGAAAGTTATTACTGGCGCAGTTTTCATTACCAAGTGGATGAATATCCCAAAGCAACATTAGTGTTGGAAGTGTACACATTAGGCTCTAGAGAGGCGTTTATCGGTGGTTAAGAATTTCATTATCTCAATAGCCTTAACGGTCATAGCGGGAGGAGCATGGGCAAACCAAGACCCTACCGCACCACTTGGCTGGCAGAAGCCAGTCGTCGAGTCGAGCACGAAACCAACAAAAAAACGCTATAGGCTACCGTCACTGAACAGCATAGTTTGTAAAGTTGGCAGCCAATGTAACGCCATCATGGATAACCGTATTGTAGAGCAGGGTGAACTGTTCAAAGGTTATCGCGTGGTGAGTATTACCAGTGAATTTGTAACCTTAAAGCGGGGCAGCCGTCAGTGGAAGCTGGAGCTTTTTGGATTAAACGTAAAAAAATAAAAATCAGAGCCTGATCAGATATGCGCAAATTAGTTGTAGGAATTATTACTGCTTCTTTAATGGGATGCTCAATGGGGCATCGAGATCCTGTTGAAGTGAAACAAGCACTCAATGAGTCGATTAATCAAGCCAACAGTCGTGCCTTAGAGGAGTTGCCTTCTTCGGTTGAAGCCGACTTAATGCCAAACTTAGATACCAGCTCGTCTTCGGAGCAAGCGACATCCAAGCGTTTTCGTATTCAGGCGAATCAAGTTGAAGCGAGAAGCTTTTTTGCTTCACTCGTCAAAGGAACCGAATACAGTGCCGCGATTCACCCAGCCGTTGCAGGTAGCATTACCGTTAACTTATCTGATGTAACGCTAGATGAGGTACTGAATGTTGTGCAGAACATGTACGGTTATGATGTGATCAAATCAGGCAAAGTGATTCAGGTCTATCCAGCGGGAATGCGCACGGTAACGATTCCTGTCGACTATCTGCAGTTTAAACGTACTGGCCGCTCACTTACGAGTATCAGTACTGGCTCTGTTACTTCAGCGGGAACCTCTAACTCTGGGGGAAGCTCAGACAGTTCAGGCTCGTCAAGTTCGTCAGACTCTGAAAACAGTGATGGTAGTTCGACGTCTCCAACGGGTGGAACGCGCATTGAAACGGTAACAGAAAGTGATTTCTGGCCAATGTTACAACAAGCTGTTGCAAATCTGATTGGCTCGGGCAAAGGTCAAAGTGTTGTTGTCACGCCTCAGGCTAGCGTCATTACGGTTCGAGCGTTTCCTGATGACATTCGTCAGGTACGTGAGTTTCTAGGCGTGTCTCAGGAGCGTATGCAGCGCCAAGTGATTCTTGAAGCTAAAATCCTCGAAGTGACGTTGAGTGACGGTTACCAGCAAGGCATTAACTGGTCTAACTTATCGGCGTCTATTGGCTCTGGAGGTGTATCTTTGGGTCGTCCTTACGCTGGTGGAACAACACTACCCGGTACAGGTGTGACAATACCAACGTTGCCGGGGCTAGATACGATTGGCACCCTGCTTGGTGGTCAGACGAACGTAACCATTTCTGATGGTAACTTTGATGCCGTCTTGAGCTTTATGTCGACTCAGGGTGACCTTAATGTGCTATCGAGTCCACGCATTACTGCTGCGAATAACCAAAAGTCGGTCATCAAAGTCGGTACTGACCAATACTTTGTGACTGAGCTGTCAAGTAACGTGGGTAACGGTGACAACTCGAATGCGGTACCAGAAGTGGAGCTAACCCCTTTCTTCTCTGGTATCTCACTGGATGTCACTCCTCAGATCGACGACAAAGGCAATGTTTTCCTTCATGTGCACCCTGCCGTTATTGAAGTAGAAGAAGAAACCAAAGTGCTGAACCTTGGCGGTGATTTCGCAGATGTGCAGTTGCCACTGGCGAAAAGTTCCATTCGCGAGTCCGACTCGGTTATTCGCGCCAAAGATGGTGACGTTGTCGTCATTGGTGGTTTGATGAAGCAGCAGAACTTAGAGCAAGTGTCTAAAATTCCTTTCCTAGGGGATGTCCCTGCATTGGGTCACTTATTCCGTAACGTGAATAACGTGACACAAAAAACAGAGCTGGTCATTTTGCTAAAACCGACGGTGGTTGGTGTGAACTCGTGGCAAAAAGAGCTAGAACGCTCTCGTGATTTATTGCAAGAGTGGTTCCCAGATGCGGAATAACGGCAAAGAGAAGGCAAGTTGTTGCAAATGTTTGTGATTTGATTATGTACTTGTCGCATTTTGGATTTCGAGTTCAACCTTTTTCACTAACCCCAAATACAGAAATGTTTTTGGGGTTAGTCCCTCATTATGAGGCGATTCAGACCATTCTGGCCGCAGTCCAAATGGGGGAAGGGGTGATTAAGGTGACCGGAGAAGTTGGTACCGGAAAAACCATGGTGTGCCGTAAACTGATCGAGCAGTTGGAATCACAAGTACAACTGGTTTATTTGCCAAACCCAGTCTTAAATGGTGAGCAGCTACAATTCGCTGTCGCCAGAGAGTTAGGCATAGAGAATAACGATCCTTTGCTTATCGTGTCGCTCATTCAGGAGCATTTGATTCGTGTTCATTCGTCGGCCAAGAAAACGGTACTGATTGTGGATGAAGCGCAGGCGCTTTCTCCTCAGGCTCTAGAGGCATTGCGCTTGCTCGGTAATTTAGAAACCGAGCAAGACAAGCTGATTCAGCTGGTGTTGTTTGGTCAGCCAGAACTTGATGAGCGCTTAGCGACTCATGAGCTGAGACAGTTTCGTCAGCGCATCACGTTCAGTTGTGCGTTACGTCCACTCTCGCTCGATGAGGGCGTCGCCTACATCAATAATCGTTTGGATATTGCAGGCAATGGAACGCACATCTTTTCGCTTGAACAGAAAAAAGCGATTTGGCGTTCAGCCATGGGTATACCAAGGCTGATCAATCAAATCTGTCACAAAGCCTTGTTAGCAGCGTTTAATGAAGGTTGTACTTTACTGAAAAATCAGCACGTTTATGTCGCAATACACGACACATTTGATGCCCGTAAACCCAAATTTAAAACACCCGTATTCTGGGGATGGAGTCAACATTGAGTGCCATCAATAAAGCGTTATCAGAAATTACCGAAAAATCATCTTCTTCTGAATTAACCCGAGCAGAGATACCTCATGTGTCTCGTAGCAAACCCTGGCTATGGATGGTGGCAGGGTTTTCGTTGAGCCTTGCTGTGGGCGGCTGGGCCGTATCTCGAGGCCCGGAGTCTTCGGGTGAAATCACGCAATATCAGACAGATGCGTCAAAACCAGTGAAATACGCCGTTGATGAACCTGCTTATTCACCAACCAGTAAAATGACGCCAGAGATAAGTCGTCAGGTTTACACTAAGCCAGCTCCACAACAGCAAGTGATTGAAACGGCAGTCGCAAATACACTAGTCGCAGAGACTCCAGAACCTGAAGTGGACTCGTTTACTCCAAGACCAGAGGTAAAATCGGTCGCGCAAGCGCCAGTCCTGCTTGCTCAAGCTGCCAGTGATCCAAGTCAAAATGCACCAAGTGAGAAATTTGGCTCTGTTGCTGAAAGTTCGATGAATATTGAACAAGTTGAGTTGACGCATCATCAGTTGGCAGTCAAAGCACTAGGGCGTGCTGAAAAAGCCTTGGATGCCAATGATATGCAAACTGCGCTTTCTGCTTACCAAGAAGCCTTGCGTTATGCACCTACCAATGTGGATACACGCCAAAAACTTGCCGCTCTTTATTTTGGCAAAGGTGACACGCGAAAAGCGTATGAAATCATCCAAGAAGGCATCAGCCTAGACATAAATAATCAAACCCTTCGACTGGCTTTATCCAAGTTATTGGTCAAAGCCAATCAGCCTCAAGCAGCACTTAGCCCGTTGGTGCACATGCCGCCAATGCCAAATCGAGATTATTTGGCGATGCGTGCAGTACTGGCACAAAAGCAGAAGCAAGATGCAATTGCCTTGGAGAGTTATCAATTACTTACCCAGCGAGATCCAGAAAATGCTCGCTGGTGGCTGGGGTTAGGGATTCAGCAGGAGCGGGCACTGCAGTTCACTTCGGCCATCAACTCATACAATAAAGCGCTGGGGAAAGTGGGGATTTCGAACCAATCACAAGCCTTTATTCGCGATCGATTGATGGTTCTTAAGCAGTTGGAGAATGCGCAATGAAAATTCAATTAAGAAAACGCCTGGGTGATCTTCTGGTTGATGAAGCGATTGTATCCGAAGAGCAAATTCAACAAGCACTAACGGCACAGCGTAGTACAGGTCAGAAATTAGGTGATGCCTTGATCGACCTTGGTTTTATCACCGAGAAGCAGATGCTCAATTTTTTGTCGCAGCAGCTAGGCTTACCGTTGATTGATCTTGGTCGTGCTCCGGTCGATCCTGAAGCCGTACAAATCTTACCTGAAGTACATGCTCGCCGCCTGCGTGCGATGGTGGTGGCTCGCAATGGTCACACCCTGCGTGTTGCAATGAGTGATCCGGCCGATCTCTTCACACAAGAGTCGCTGATGAACTTGCTTGGTGAATACAGCCTGGAGTTTATCATTGCTTCGGAACGCCAACTGATCGACAGCTTCGATCGTTACTATCGTCGTACTAAAGAGATCGCGTCATTTGCAGAGCAGTTGCACGAAGAGCACAAAGACGTGCAAAGCTTTGATTATGGGATCGACGAAACTGACAGTGAAGAAGTGACGGTTGTAAAACTGGTTAATTCCATGTTTGAAGATGCGGTTCAGGTCGGTGCATCAGATATTCATATTGAACCGGATGACAAAGTACTCCGTCTTCGTCAGCGTATTGATGGTGTGTTACATGAAACGCTGTTAAACGAAGTCAACATTGCTTCCGCGCTGGTTCTGCGTTTGAAGTTAATGGCTCAGCTGGATATTTCTGAAAAACGTTTGCCGCAGGATGGCCGTTTTAATATCAAAGTACGCGGACAATCGATTGATATTCGTATGTCGACCATGCCGACTCAATATGGTGAGTCTGTGGTGATGCGTCTGCTTAACCAGTCTGCGGGTTTACGTCCGTTGGAAGAGTCGGGCTTGCCGCCTGATTTACTTGCGCGTTTGCGACGTCAATTGTCTCGTCCGCACGGGATGATTCTGGTTACCGGCCCGACGGGGTCAGGTAAAACGACCACCTTATATGGCGCTCTGAGTGAGCTAAATGAACCTGAAAAGAAAATCATCACCGCAGAAGATCCGGTTGAGTATCGATTACCACGTATTACACAGGTTCAGATCAACAACCGTATCGATCTGACTTTCTCTCGCGTGCTGCGCACGTTCCTGCGTCAGGACCCGGATATTATTCTGGTTGGTGAAATGCGTGATCAAGAAACGGTAGAGATCGGTTTACGTGCCGCCCTGACCGGTCACTTGGTGCTCAGTACACTGCACACCAACGATGCTATCGACAGCGCACTACGAATGATAGACATGGGCGCGCCGGGTTACCTAGTGGCAAGTGCGGTGCGAGCAGTGGTCGCCCAGCGTCTTGTTCGTCGTGTCTGCCCGGATTGTAAAACGGAAGATAGCTTAGACGAGTCTCGCCGCCAGTGGTTAGCCGGCCGTTTTCCTAATCAAGCTGGCGTGACTTTCTACAAAGGGAGTGGTTGCCAAAACTGTAATCTGACCGGTTACCGTGGTCGAATCGGTGTGTTTGAAATGCTCGAGTTAGAAAACGAGATGATGGATAAACTGCGTGCCAACGATACGGTCGGGTTTGCTCAGGCAGCACGACGCTCTGATAAATACAAGCCATTGTTGGCATCGGCAATGGAGCTCGCGCTGCAAGGCACCGTCAGTTTAGATGAAGTCATGGCCCTTGGTGAAGGGGATGCTTCTGGTAAAACGGATCCAATTTTTCTATAGGTAAGTGAATGCCAACTTTTCGTTATCAAGGTCGTACTCTAGACGGTTCGTCAACCAGTGGCAGAATCGAAGCGGTTAACTCTGAATCCGCTGCTGAAGCGTTGATGAACAAAGGGGTGATCCCTTTAAATTTACGTTTAGAGAAAGAAGGAATGAAAAACCAGTTTAGCTTATCTCAGCTATTGGTTCCGGCTATTCCGTTAGAAGTGATTATTCTGTTCTCCCGTCAGCTATTCAGTTTGATTAAAGCTGGGGTACCGTTGTTGCGTTCGATGCGAGGACTGCTGCAAAACTGCGAAAACAAGCAGCTAAAAGAAGCGTTGGAAGATGTGGTTTCCGAGCTGAGTAATGGCCGCAGTTTGTCCTCTGCGATGCAGCAACACCGTAAAGTGTTTAGCCCTCTGTTTGTCTCCATGATTAACGTGGGGGAAAACACGGGTCGACTGGATCAGGCATTGTTGCAACTGGCCAATTATTATGAGCAGGAGTTGGAAACACGCAAGCGAATTAAAGCCGCGATGCGTTATCCCACGTTTGTTATCATCTTTATTACCATTGCGATGTTTGTTCTCAATATCTTAGTGATTCCGGAGTTCGCTTCAATGTTCACACGTTTTGGTGTCGATCTGCCATTGCCAACTCGGATCTTGATTGGAACCTCTAACTTCTTTGTCAACTACTGGGTGCTGCTTATCGCTTTGATGATTGTGGCATTTATTGTGTTTAAATCCTGGATCGCAACTGCAGCTGGCCGGGAAAAGTTTGATCAGTTTCGTCTGCACTTGCCCATCGTTGGTGACATCGTCAATCGCGCCCAGTTATCACGCTTTTCTCGCACCTTCGCTCTGATGTTGAAGTCCGGCGTGCCGCTCAACCAGTCGTTGGCACTGTCTGCTGAAGCGTTAGGTAATCGCTTCTTAGAAAACCGTATTTTAGCGATGAAGTCAGCCATTGAAGCGGGCAGTACGGTTTCTGCTACGGCCATCAACAGTCATATATTTACCCCTTTGGTGATCCAGATGATCGCTGTGGGGGAAGAAACAGGTCGTATTGATGAGCTGTTACTCGAGGTGTCTGATTACTACGACAGAGAAGTGGATTACGATCTCAAAACACTGACAGCGCGGATTGAACCGTTACTCTTGGTTATCGTGGCTGGCATGGTTATGGTGCTTGCACTCGGTATATTCCTGCCGATGTGGGGGATGCTGGACATCATCAAAGGCGGCTAATGCGTGGTTGAAAATCATAACCGAGCCACGCTGATACTCTGTGCTCTGGTCGCTGTTATTTTTGTTGGATTAGTGATTAAATTCCAGTCAGTGACACAAGAGGCGCGAGTGACGGGGGCCAAAATGGCTGAAGTTTGGATGCGCGATAGCGTTCAGCGCTACAGAGAATCCTGGCTACTCCAAGGCGAACCAAAACAGATGGAGGTGGACGGCTTTCAGCTAACAATGACACAATGGGGGCTGGTCTCTCCCTTTAACAAGCAGGGCGACTTAGATTGTGTTTACTGGTTAGCGGTTCATTATCCGCAGCGCAAGATCATGACCAGCGAGCCATCTGAAATAGCGGGAACGATAAAAAACAACATCACGATATGCAAATACACTTATAGTGATAATTACCAGGTGAAAGTGACCACACAGCAGAGTCACGTAACAGTGGATGTCGAGATATTGTCGGAGTGATTTTTTTGACACTTTAGTACTATAAATAGACATTTAAAATAGATATAATACTCGGATTAAGATAGGTAATTAGTTGTAATATTGAGTAAATCAATGCATATTTAACTGGTTGCATTTGTAACAATATAATGGTCAACTGCCACTCATTTTCGGCAGTCGTTCCGTTTCAATTTCACTTAGTGAATCTTAAAGCCCAACGCCATTTTGTTTCGATGACAAATGGTGTGACCAAATTTATCTGTTGCAGTCATACTGCATGCTTACATTTAGAGAGAGTAAACAATGAAAAGACAAGGTGGTTTCACCCTTATCGAACTAGTAGTGGTAATTGTAATCCTAGGTATTCTAGCGGTAACTGCGGCACCACGTTTTTTAAGCCTACAAACTGATGCTCGTGAGTCAGCACTTCAAGGTCTAAAAGGAGCGATGACGGGAGCGGCTGGTATTACTTACGCCAAGGCAGCTATCGAGGGCGTTGAAACTGAAGCGTATGACGCAACAACGAGTGCGTACCCAGAGCTGGCTGATGAATCAGAGGTTCACGTAGGTTACCCTGCACCAACTGCTGATGGCATTATTGCACTTGTTGATGGTTTAGATACAGGAACTGACGGTGATTGGTCTGTTTTCATCGATGCAGATAACAGTGCTGTGTATGCGACCTTTCAAACAGGTACTGCTTTATCTGCAGCTCCTACTGAATGTTTCGTAAGTTATACGTTAGATAATACAGACGCCGCCGCAGTTCCAGCATACGTTGTAAATACAACTGGTTGCTAACAGTATTTTACAATAAAGGCCAGCTAGTCTGGCCTTTATCTCTTTATTTTGATGAATCTCGGAATGCCTAATATGCGTCAATCATCGGGTCTTAGCTCAATCGAATTTGTGGTTGTGCTCATTATCTTAGGTGTGATCGGTTATGTGGTATTACCAAGATTTATCAGTTTTGAACCAGAGACATATGAAGCAAAGTGGGAGCAAACCAAGCAAACCGCTGAGCACGTTTCTGAGACGCTAAGTAATAAACAAACCTACGATCGAATTGAACAAGAATTAGGACGTTCAAAAGCAGATAACTAATCTGAGCGGAGTATTTGTACACTGGCTCGCACTTCGAATTGAAAACTGATAAACCTATCATAATTAAAATAATTCCATCGTATACTTATCTCGCTTGTTCTAAGTTTAAACCTAAGGTTGGGGTATGAAAATTCGCAGCTCTACATTAGGGTTTACATTAACGGAATTGATCCTGGTGATCGTCCTTCTCTCCATCCTTTCTCTCTTTGCGGCTAGCCGTTTTATCGGCAAGAGCAGCTTTTCTGCGTTTGCACTTCAGGAACAAGTCATTTCTGTCATCCGTCAGGTACAAGTCAATCGAATGCAGTCGAATATTGATGGTGCTGATGACAATTTTCGTCTGCAAGTTTCAACTTCATGTATTGGCTCAGTAGCTGCCTGTGCACTCAGTAATAGTCAGCGAGACTCTCGTAGCGATTTTGTCGCTGATGATTCGGTCCAGTTCTCGATTAAAGGTGATGTCGAAAGCCCCATTGATTTTAGCTTACTTGGAAATCCCCTGAATTCAGCAAGTAGTGGTGTCGCCATACTCATTGAGAGTACGAATGGCAGCAGTTCTTGTGAGGTTGATATCAACAGCCAAGGCTATGTTTCAAAAGGATCGTGCTCATGAAAAAAGTTCGCGGCATGACCTTAATTGAAATGATCATCGCCATCGTCTTGATGGGCATTGCGATGGTGGCATTCACCTCTTTTCTTGTGCCTCAAGTTCGAGATTCTGCCAATCCTCATTATCAAACCCGCGCTTCGGCTTTAGCTCAAAGCTTTATGTCGCAAATCCTTGCGCGTGGTTTTGACGACAACAGTAACTTTGATGGTGGCTGGGTACGTTGTGGTGAGAACTCCGTCAACTGTACTCCGTCTGAAGATCTTGGCGCTGAAACAGGGGAGTCACTTCCTACCGATTTTAATGATGTTGATGACTTTATCGGTTGCTGGAGTACTCCTAATACGCTCTCTCAATGTCAGAGCTCATCTCGAGGAAATATTGCCGATGTGTTGGCGAACGTTGGAGAAGATAGTTCAGAACAATATAAAAATTTTAGGGTAGAAGTCCAAGTTGCCTATGATGATTTAGGTGGCACGGAGACAAGTTCTCAACCTAAGTATAAAAAAGTGACATTGACTATTTTTGCGGGCACAGCTCAACCCCTGACTTTAACGGCTTTAAAAGGAAACTACTAATGAAAGAACGTGGTTTCACTTTAATTGAGATGGTCGTTACGATAGTTATCGGTAGTATCATCATGTTGGGTATTGCCGGTTATATTAAACTAGGGATAAAAGGGTACGCAGATAGCATTGACCGTCAGCGAGTACAGACAGAAGCACAGTTTGTGATCGAGAAAATGTCCCGTGAAATTCGCCATGCCGTGCCAAATAGTTTTCATGAGCCAACAGGGACAAGCAATTGTTTGGAGTTTGTACCCATTGAATATTCTGGTTTTTATGCCTTTAGTGGCAGTACTCTGGAGTTTCTTATTGGCAACGATACTGAGCTAAAACGCATTCCCAATGGTCGCTGGTTGGTGATAAATCCTAGTCGGTATGAAGATCTTTTCCCTAAAGATCCAAATAACCCAGAATCATTTCAACGAATTGAACTAAAGGATATATCAAGAGATGAAGTTGATGAGCCTTTTATTGTTTCTGTAGGTGAAAGCGGCATCAGCTCTAACTCTATTTCTAGCCGTCATTACATTTATCAAGATAAATCTGAAGTTCGTTATTGCTTCGATAACGGCCAAGTACTTCGTAACAATGTAAAAGTTACGGATAGTATTGATGCCTCAGCGAGTTACATGCGTTATGTTGAGCCAACTCTACAACGTGGTGGGCTAGTACATATTAACTTAGAGTTTTTACAGGATGGGGAGCGTAGTGTGTATCAGCAAGACGTGCAGGTGCTCAATGTTCCGTAAACAAAATCAGCAAGGTAATGTTCTGATCGTGGTGCTTTTTGTCATTATCGTGATGGGTTATTTATCCGCCTCTCTTATGAGAATCAGTTGGTCAAATCAAAGTGGACTAACCCGGGAGTTTTTAGGCACAAAAGCTTGGTTTGTCGCTCAATCTGCCAACGAATGGGCGCTGACACAGTTGTACCCGCTTAATGATGATGATCCTGATATCGCAGATATTTGTTTGAATGAGGTCAGTGGTGCAACCCCTAATGTTATACAAAATACGGCGTGTAGGATTAATAAGATGAGTTGTTTGAAGCTGGGGGTTCTGAATGAGGGCACCTCAGAGGCACAGTCTTTATTTAGAGTGCAAGCAACCGCCATTTGTGGTTCTGGGCTGTCTCAAGTACAGCGTCAGCAAGAAGTTTGGGTTAAGGATTAGAATAATGAAAAAGACCATACTATTTTTTATTTCGCTATCATTGTCTGCCTTTTCATACGCGGATACCTGGCAAGCTACGGAGTCTTGTTCGTTTAAACTTCAAGAGTCGTTTGCGTTCGAAGCTGAATACCAAGCTTATCAGCAGAATGGCGTGATCTATTTAAGAAAACAAGGTGGCGGAAATGGTCATGGAAATGGCAATGGAAATGGAAATGGCAATGGAAATGGCAATGGAAATGGCAATGTGATTTTGCATCCGCTATGGTCGGCAGATGATCAGGTTTCGGGTATTTTTGGCGAATATGATTTAAATGACGGCCAGATTTATACCCTGCGCATTGAGTACCACAATGTAAGAAAGCACGGTAATACCTATTTTGCCGACTTGGATTACTTCCTCTATCACAATGGTGTACAGGTTAAGGCGGCCAGTGCAGAGAACCAGTTTTTCACCAACATGTCAGATCGGGCCGATGTTTTCTTTGATAACGGACGTGGGCTTTCTGGTTTAGATTGTAATCCTGGCCCGAGACCGACGCATAACCAGACTCCCAACTTTGCTGTACCGGATAACGTGTGTCAGCTTTTCCCTGAACCTGTCCAAGGCTGGCAGCAGGAAGAAAGTAAACTGATTGTGACTAATTCAACTGTCAGGGCGTTGGGCTGGTCTGACGAATATCGTGCCGCTAACACCGTGAGTAATAAAACGGAATTGTTTTATTACTCGCCTAATATGAACCAACCGAACCAGCAACAATACGTCAAATTGGGATTTGATTCAGCAAATCAAAATGATGCTATTGATCGTTTGTACAAAAATCCAATATGTGGTGATGGAACTGGTTGTGATATCGGTGATAAAGATGGCTCTGATTGGTTAGCCGCTAGAAAGGTACCAAAACCGAGCGCTTTGAATACTACATTTAATGCCAGTAAAAGATTGACTGTTCGTATGCAGCCGGAAGACTCCAACTTCTACGGTCAGGTTTGTTCTTTATCATCATCGTACTGTGGCTATGAGCAGAACGGCAGCAAGGTGACGATATTCCTGAAACAAGATCTGAAAAAGCTAGATATCAATGGTTACAACACGGATAAGTCGGTGGAATTAAAAATTGCTGGCGGCAGGAAGATTCAGAATTTTATGTATGAGTCAGGGGGCCATCTATCCCTGTACTTTGCTGACGATGCCGAGTTGACGGTTAAACGGTTTAAAAATATAGGCGCTAGGCCGAAGCTGATTTTTGGTAGTAACGTTACCTGGAATGTGGTCGGAAGAGATAGGCCAGTGGCCTCTTATACGGGAGATAATGCTGATTTTAAACTCGAAGATGCCTATTTTGACTACCGCACTACGCAAAGTGATTTGGTATTGCCGGTGATCTATGGACCACAAGCCAGCGTGCACTTCAAAACTGCTGCCTCGCAACAGTTTAAAGGCTTCATTCTTGCTAAGAGCCTGGTGCTGGATACCAGCGAGCAAATTGACGGTGCGGTCACCAGCCGTTGGCTTGATATGCGAGGTTCGACTCAAGTTGACAAACCGGACTATCCGCAGCCGTGCTGGACATCTCCTCAGCCTAAGCAATGTAAGCCATTACCACCCGAAAACTTCGATAATGGTAGCCTAGCTAACTGGTCTGTAATGGGCTTTAAAGATAGCGAGGGTAATGTTAGTGATTCCCCTGTCGTGTCTGACCGACGTTTCATCTTAAACTCAAATAAGCAATATCAGGCCACAGCGTCCGCGTACAATTACACATTTCCGTCAGATCAAAACTATTTAGAAATTGAGTTTGATCACTATGCATACGATGGTAATGGTGCCGATGGTGTTGCGTTAGTTATTTCTGATGCGAGTGTTCCTCCTAAAACTGGGGCGTTTGGTGGCCCGCTTGGATATGGGATGAAGCTTCAAAAGTACCACTCCTCTGAAGTTTCCCAAGATGTAGAAGGATTTGCTGGTGGTTGGCTTGGTATTGGTATTGATGAGTTTGGTAACTTCTGGCGCGAAGGTGGTGACGACGTTGATATTCATAGTGATAGACACTCAGACCGTGTAGTAGTGCGTGGTTCTGGTGCAAAAGATAGCAATGAGAAATGGTTAAAAGGTTATCCGCTTATTAAGGAGAGTGAATACACTGAGATTTTGGATGGACGAGAGAATATAAAGCATCGATATAAAGTGGTTTTAAACTCTCGTAACGCCAATACGATGACGTTAGCTGTGTTTAGAAAAATAGGTGAAAATGGCGATTGGGATCCTGTTATCGAAGAGTTTGACGTATTTCAAAACGGAAGGTTTAACTATACGCCAGAAAACTTTCGTCTATCAGTGACGGCTTCAACGGGTTGGGACACGAACACGCATGCGGTTGATAACTTCCAAGTCTGTGCGGACAAATATCAAAAAATCACTAACGGTATTCACCACTTTGAATTCGAATATGCAAAGACTGGCAGTATTTGTCAGGCTTCTGATGTGATATTAAGAGCTTGTATGAATGAATCGTGTTCTGAGACTTACCCATCTTCGATAACGGGTGGCACGTCAGGTTCAAGCATTGATCCGGTAACGGTATCACTACTGCCTGTATCGTCTTCTACTGTCTCTTGGGAAGATGGCGACAGTGTAACCTTCTCTGATTCCGTTGCGTTGAAATTACGTGCTCATCAATCGGGCTCCGCCAAGTTGGGTATCGCTAAAATCGAGAACGATTCGATAATACAACTTGGGTTTACTGGCACGCGATGCCTTATTTCGGGGGAGTTAACGGAAGACAACTGCAAGATTACGTTTAACTCAGCTGCATTGGGTGTCAACACGCCAGATAAAATCGCGGGTAGACCTTTCTTGGACAGAGAGAGTCAACTGAATTCTGATTATAGTACGCTTCCATATTTAGATTTTTGTGGGGCGACGAGCACAAAACAAGCCGGTGATACCGGGGAGACTCGTAACATTACGTTGTCGATGGAACACGTTGATCCCATAAACCCTGTCGTGGATGTTCCGGTTTATGTGGCATTCAAACAGCAATCTGGTGCTTTTAGTAATGAAGTTTCTATCAACCCAGGTTTTAATGTGGATGTAAATAACGTTTACTTTGATAACGATGGTAAAGCTTCCTTTAATCTACGTTACCCAGAGGCAGGTAAAGTTAGGCTTCGTGCACAGCTTCAGGGCGACGATGACTCCAAGGGTGAAAACAACTTTGTTAGCTTCCCGGCTTACCTGAAAGTAATTGCAACTAGTACTACTCAAGATGGCACTTGTAACAACAGTGGTATAGGTTGTTACAATGGATTTGTTGCTGCGGGTGAAGAGTTTGATATGACCATTACCGCTTATCAAGATGATGACTCTGTAGCGAAAAACTACCAAGAAGAGACTATTGTAATCAGCAACAGCGTTAAGTATCCGTCCAATGGGGCGCAAGCCAAACTTCTGAATGAAAAACTACCAGAATCAAGTCAATGGTCTAGTGGCAGTGTGACGTTTGCTCAATCTGTTTCAGAAGTTGGTGCTTTTGAATTCATAGCTAAAGCGCCAGTAGCTAAAGATGAATTGGATAAATCACTCTATCTTGGTAGTAACGCGTTCAAAATCAAAGATGGCGAGCTGACGGTCGGTCGCTTCTATCCAGATTACTTTAAAGTAACGGGTACTGAATGGCTCTACCCTGATAATCAAAATAATTCAGTGTACATGGGACAGAATTTTAAGTCTGTTAACTTTGAAGTAACAGCATATAACGCGGTAGGCGGGGCAACTCAAAACTATGGCGATTTTTCGGAACAATTGAAAGCAAACTTGCACTTGGCGGGGAGTTACTCAGATAGACTTAGCATTTCGGATTCCGATTTGACGAGTGACAACTGGTCGGGAGCAGTGTGGAGCAAAGCCTGGGATAACTCAGTTTATTGGCGTAAAGATTTATCTTTGCCGAGTCCCGATGGTCCATTTAATTCAAAACTACCGGCAGACAAGGATAGTTCCACCAAAACGTCTGTTGCGCTTTCACTTAATAATGATGGCTCGAAAGTATCTGGATATGTTGACCCTACGCGGTTCTTAAAAGAAGGACCAAATAACATTAAAGAGAGAATGATTTCGCAACAGCTACTATCGCAACCTGATGTCAGGTTTGGTCGCATAGCTCTGGATGATGTGGGAGTGAATCAGGGTAAATCTGTCAATATCCCCCTTAGAGTGGAGTACTGGAGAGATAACCGATTCGTTTTAAACAGTAAGGATAACGGGACAACAGTATCCCCAACTCTAAAAAGCCAGGAGCCAGTTTGGCCTGATGATGGCTCCGACTGCGATATTTTACTTGAAGGCGTCAGAACGACGGTTAACGATGGTGCCATGCGTGAACTTATTGCTAAGCAAGAGCGCGCAGACTGTGGACGTCAACAAGCTGAAGTTTGGCTTAATCTCGACCCTAGTGGTAACAACCTTCCTTGGCTAAAATACGATTGGGACAATGATGGTTCAGAAGAAAACCCATCCTCCGTCGTCACCTTCGGCATTCACCGTGGTAATGACCGCGTGATTTACCGGGGTGAGCCGGGATTAACGGCCCAGTAACAAACGACGGTTTTTGCGCTTAAGTTAGGAAACTGCAAGAAATTGGTGCTTTCAGCCCATGTTTGTGTACCAATACCTTGCTGTGACAGCGAGGCATTGGTACATTTAGGACAATTTTTGTCTTTAATATTTTTGCAGGATGAACGAAGAGTATGTTTAAGAAACTTCGTGGCATGTTTTCTAACGATTTGTCGATCGATTTAGGTACTGCCAACACTCTAATTTACGTAAAGGGGCAAGGTATTGTCCTTGATGAGCCTTCTGTAGTTGCTATTCGTCAAGATCGTGTAGGTTCTGCAAAAAGCGTTGCTGCAGTCGGTCATGCAGCAAAGCAAATGCTTGGTCGTACGCCAGGTAACATTTCTGCTATTCGTCCGATGAAAGATGGCGTGATTGCTGACTTCTACGTCACAGAGAAAATGCTGCAACACTTCATTAAGCAGGTGCACGACAACAGCATCCTAAAACCGAGCCCACGCGTTTTGGTTTGTGTGCCTTGTGGTTCGACTCAAGTTGAGCGTCGTGCGATTCGTGAGTCTGCACTCGGTGCTGGCGCGCGTGAAGTTTACCTAATCGATGAGCCAATGGCGGCAGCAATCGGTGCTGGCCTGCGTGTATCTGAGCCGACTGGTTCAATGGTGGTCGATATCGGTGGTGGTACAACTGAAGTAGCGGTTATCTCGCTTAACGGTGTGGTTTACTCGTCTTCTGTCCGTATCGGTGGTGACCGCTTTGATGAGGCCGTTATCAATTACGTTCGTCGTAACTACGGTAGCTTGATTGGTGAAGCAACAGCAGAGAAGATCAAACACGAAATCGGCTCCGCTTACCCTGGCGATGAAGTTCAAGAAATTGAAGTTCGTGGTCGAAACCTAGCAGAAGGTGTGCCTCGCAGCTTTAGCCTCAACTCAAACGAAATCCTGGAAGCGTTGCAAGAGCCGCTATCTGGTATCGTATCGGCAGTGATGGTTGCGCTAGAGCAGTGTCCACCAGAGCTTGCGTCTGACATCTCTGAAAACGGCATGGTTCTGACTGGTGGTGGTGCGCTACTGAAAGATCTAGACCGTCTACTGATGGAAGAAACTGGGATTCCTGTTGTTATCGCTGAAGATCCACTAACTTGTGTGGCTCGTGGTGGCGGTAAAGCACTAGAAATGATCGACATGCACGGTGGCGATCTATTCTCTGAAGAATAAAAGTTTAGGTGGAGCTTACGAGCTTCACCTTCATTTCTGCTCTCTCTGTAATTCAAATATGCTCCATTCCTGAATGTATTTAATGCAAGATTTCAGGTTGCCAATTAAGGCTCAATAACTATGGAAGCAATCAGGTCAAAAACAAGATGAATCCGATCTTTGGCAGAGGACCATCTCTGCAATTACGTCTGTTTTTTGCTGTCATCATGTCGGCGAGCTTAATGCTGGCGGACAGTCGTCTCGATACGTTCTCTAACGTTAGATATTTACTGAACAGTGCGGTCGCGCCTATTCAGTATGCCGCTAACTTACCTCGTAGTATGTTCGATGGGGTCTTTGAGCGTTTCAATAAGCGTCAGACTCTCGTGGAAGGTAATCGTAATTTAAAGCGAGAAGTGCTACGTCTGAAAAGCGAGCTGATCTTGCTCGATCAATATAGAGAAGAAAACCAACGCTTACGCAAGCTGTTGGGATCATCCTTTGTCCGTGATGAAAAGAAAGTCGTGACGGAAGTTATGGCAGTCGACACGTCACCTTATCGTCACCAGGTCGTGATAGATAAAGGCCAGATCGACGGTGTATATGTGGGTCAGCCGGTTATCAACGAAAAAGGCATTGTCGGTCAGGTAACGTTTGTTGCTGCGCATAACGCTCGAGTCTTGCTGCTGACTGATGCCAAGAATGCCATTCCTGTTCAGGTGATCCGTAATGACATCAGAGTGATCGCGTCCGGCAACGGTGAAATGGATGAAATCCAACTCGAACATATTCCAACCAGTACCGATATTCAGGTTGGCGACTTGTTGGTGACATCTGGACTGGGTGGTATTTACCCAGAAGGTTATCCGGTTGCGAATGTCACTATCGTGGATCACGATACTCGCCAAGAGTTCGCGTCCATTAAAGCGGAACCTGTGGTTGAGTTTGATCGTCTGCGATACCTGCTACTCATTTGGCCCAATGAAGATCGTCAACATAAAGCCATGCAATCCAATGTCGATGAAGATGTAGAGCAAGTGGAATTAGAGGTAACTGATGGCGAGTAATGTATTTCGCAGCCGAATGGTTATTGGCGTTAGCTTTTTCGTTGCGCTGGTTTTGCAAACCATCCCGTGGCCGGGCGATCTGGAACTATTCCGTCCGTCATGGCTGTTTTTAGTTACCTGTTACTGGGTGTTGGCTCTGCCGAACCGAGTTAATGTCGGTAGTGCTTTAATTCTGGGTTTGATATGGGACATATTAGTCGGTTCGACTTTGGGAATTCGGGGCATGATGATGTCGATTATCATCTATTTGGTCGCGCTGAATTTCTTGTTAATCCGCAATATGGCATTGTGGCAACAATCGATTTTAATTGCCTTTTTTACTGTGTTACTGGAACTTTTTATATTCTGTGGGGAATATTTGAACCAGGACGTAGTATTTAACCCATTATCTCTGTGGACGGCGGCAATAAACTGTATACTTTGGCCATGGATGTTTTTATTAATGCGACGAGTGCGTCGGGCATGGCACGTCAGGTAACAGTGTGAAAAAAAGCTTATCACTCGTTCTCGCTTCAGGCTCTCCGAGAAGAAAGGAGTTGCTTGCTCAACTGGGGTACGATTTTGACATCGTATTGCCTGATGTTGAGGAAGCTAAACACGCTTATGAGCAGGCGCAAGATTATGTGTTGCGCCTTTCTCTGGAAAAAGCTCTGGCAGGCTTAGCATTGGCTAAGCCTGATTCCGTTGTATTGGGTTCTGACACTGTGGTGGTATGCGATGACCAGGTGTTGGAGAAACCCACAAATTTCGAAGATGCGAAGCGTATGCTTACTCGCTTATCTGGTCGTCGCCATCAAGTGATGACCGCAGTGAGTGTCGTTTCATCGCAACAACAACATTCAGTGGTCGTTATCACTGATGTCTGGTTCAAGCCCTTGACTCACGAAGAAATCGAACAATATTGGCAGTCAGGAGAACCATGCGATAAAGCTGGAAGTTATGGTATTCAGGGACTCGGAGGGCGTTTTGTCACCCGAATCGAAGGCAGTTATCACGCAGTAGTAGGCTTACCTTTGTTCGAAACCGATCAGCTAATTCAAGAGTTTTTATAATTATTTTGAGGTGTGCACATGAGTGCAGAATTGCTGCTAAACGTGACCCCGAGTGAAACTCGTGTGGCCATGATTGAAGGTGGAGTGCTACAAGAAATTCATATCGAGCGCGAATCTCGTCGCGGTATCGTAGGTAACATCTACAAAGGCAAAGTCAGTCGCGTACTTCCGGGTATGCAAGCGGCCTTCGTCGATATCGGTTTAGATAAAGCGGCATTTTTGCATGCGTCTGATATCGTACCGCATACAGAGTGTGTGGCAGAAAACGAAAAGCAACAGTTTCAAGTGCGTGATATTTCAGAACTGGTTCGCCAGGGGCAGGATATCGTGGTGCAAGTGGTTAAAGATCCGCTGGGTACCAAAGGCGCCCGTTTAACGACCGACATTACACTTCCTTCCCGCTACTTGGTTTTCATGCCAGGAGCGAGTCACGTAGGTGTGTCACAACGTATCGAAAGTGAACGCGAACGTGAGCGTTTAAAGAAAGTCGTCAACCAATACTGTGATGAACACGGTGGATTCATTATCCGAACTGCAGCTGAAGGTGCGGATGAAAAAGAGCTTTCTCAGGACGCGGCCTTTCTAAAACGCTTATGGATTAAAGTCATGGAGCGCCGTTCTAAATATAAAACTCGTTCAACGCTTTACGGTGAGCTGGGTCTGGCGCAGCGTATCCTACGTGATTTTGTTGGCACAGAGCTGGATAAGATTCTAGTCGACTCACGTTTAGAGTATGACAACTTGCATGAGTTTACCTCGGAATATGTCCCCGAGTTGACCGACAAGTTGGAACTTTATGAAGGCGATAAGCCTATCTTCGATATGTACGACACGGAGAATGAGATACAACGTTCTTTAGAGCGTAAAGTTGAGTTAAAGTCTGGCGGCTACCTGATCATTGATCAAACTGAAGCAATGACCACCATTGATATTAATACCGGTGCGTTTGTTGGTCGTCGTAACTTAGAAGAGACGATCTTCAACACCAATATTGAAGCGACTCAGGCCATCGCTCGTCAACTGCGTTTACGTAATCTTGGCGGTATCATCATTATCGACTTTATCGACATGGCTTCTGAAGTGCATCGTCAACGCGTTATTACGTCACTTGAAGCTGCGCTATCAAAAGATCGAGTAAAAACCAACATTAACGGCTTTACGCAATTGGGTCTGGTTGAGATGACCCGTAAACGCACGCGTGAAAGTATTGAACATATTCTTTGTTCCGGTTGTCCTACTTGTGAAGGTCGCGGCACGGTGAAAACGGTCGAGACGGTATGTTTCGAGATTCTGCGCGAAATCACCCGAGTGAATCGAGCGTATGATGCGGACAACTTTGTTGTTTATGCGTCTCCGTTTGTTGCAGAAGCGTTGCTCGGTGATGAATCACATGCGCTGGCAGAACTCGAGGTCTTTATTGGTAAGCAAGTTCGAATTCAGGCTGAGCCCCTGTACATTCAGGAACAGTTTGACGTTGTGATGATGTAATTGGGACATTTGTGAATTTTGGTTTTAACCGTTTGGTGCGATTTTGTGCGTGGAGTTTAGCCACTGTATTGGTGTTACTCGCGATTGTCGTGACGACACTGCGTGTCACATTACCACAACTCGACCATTTCCAAGATGAGATCAAAACCTGGGTCAAACAAGGCACAGGTTTTGATTTTTCTATTTCCAACGTTGCTGGCTCCTGGCGAAACAGCCACCCTTCAATCACGTTACTTGGTTTAGAAGCAAACTTGCCGAACAACCAGGAAGCACGCTTTGCCGTTGATGAGCTTCAGATTGAATTTGATTTGATCCAGTCTCTTTTTCAGCTCAAACCAGTCGTTGCGGATTTGACTATTCACAACTTGGCGCTGGATATTCGCAGTGTGAGTATTCTCCCAAGCGCTGAAAGTAAAATGCCCGTGGCGACATCGGAAAAAAGTGAAGTAAAGCTAATCGACCAATTAGACTCACTTTTGCTGCGTCAGTTTGAAGACTTTACCATCACTAACTCACGAATTTGGTATAAGTCCATTTCTGGTGAAACGAGACGGTTGGATATCGAAAGACTCCGTTGGAGCAATCAGGGTAAACACCATTTATCCGAAGGGACGGTTAGTATCGCCGATGCTAAGATTAACTCCTTGTTGGTAAGTGCTAACTTTAAAGATCATGGTTCATTGCGCGATGTTTCGGGCGAGTTTTATGTCAGCGCTCAAGATGTCTCTGTGGCACCTTGGCTAACCACCTATATGCAAGCAGAATCTGGCGTAGAGTCAGGTAAAGTGAGCTTGAATACCTGGCTTACCCTGAAACACAGTCAACCTAATTATGCCTATGTAGAACTGCAGCCGTCTGAGTTAGTCTGGAACGAAAATGGCCGTCACGAGCTATTCATTGAAGCTGGCATTTTTAAGTTGTTGCCGGATAAAAATGGATGGAAAGTAAATGGTCACTCACTTCAAGTTCGAACTGATGAACAACAATGGCCAGAGCTAGACGTTGCGTTTGACTGGCAGCCTTCCGGATGGGTGCTGAACCTCTCCGAAATCGACATTGAATCCATCACACCATTGATAAAGCTTGCACCTGAGTCGGAATCAACCAGCGATTTTATCGATCAGATAAAGCCCAAAGGACGACTGGAAGATATCCGCCTCTCGATGAATGGTGGATGGGAGACGTTGCGCTATTCTGCTGATCTGGATGAATTGGGTTTAACGCAGTGGGCGTTATTACCGGGCTTTCAACATGTTCAGGGAAGCGTGTCTGGTAATATTCATCAAGCCAAAGCCAATGTGACGGTGATTGATGATGTCTTTCCTTATGGTGACGTGTTTCAAGCGCCGCTGAATATTAAGCAGGGCGAGGTCGATATTGTCTGGCAACAAGATGAACAAGGCTGGCGCTTGTGGGCAGATAAAGTCACGGCTGCAACGCCTGATTTACAGGTATTGGGGGCTTTTCGTTTAGATTTCCCGAAAGATCGAAGTCCGTTTCTGTCATTTTATGCTGAAGCGGATCTGTACAACGCGGGTGAAACCTGGCGTTATTTACCCACTTTAGCTCTTGGGCAAGATCTCACCGATTACCTCTCTACCGCAATTCAAGGCGGTAAAGTGAATAGCGCGAAGTTGCTTTGGTACGGTGAACTTGGCGATTTCCCATATGAGCAACACGACGGTATGTTTCAGGCTTGGGTTGGCCTTAAGGATGCAAAATTCAGCTTTGATACTGCCTGGCCACCCATCACGGATCTACAGTTGGATTTGTTATTTGAAAATGACGCCATGTATCTGGAGTCTAATTCGGCGACACTCAATGGTGTTGCGGCTGAGCGAATTACGGGTCGTATTCCAAAACTAGCCCCTGATGGGCATATTGAAATTGAAGCTAAAGCCAGCGCGCCAGGGAACGAAGTTCGTGATTACATGATGGCGACGCCCTTGGTGGGTTCGGTCGGTGCCGCGTTGACCGCACTGCAAGTCAGTGGCCCGGTTTACTCGGAGTTTCAGCTCAATATTCCATTTGATAAAGAGAATAAACCGAGAGCATGGGGCTACGCGGATCTTAAAGACAATCGCATCGATATTGATGCGCCGCCAATGACGTTAGAAAAGGCGACCGGACGCATTCATTTTGATAACGATGTCGTTACCACATCTGGTTTTGCCGCTGAGTTATTAACGCAGTCTATCTCTCTGGATTTTCGTGGAGAAAGCGCGCAGCAGGGTTACGATGTGACCATCAATACACTCGGTGACTGGGACGTAGAACCATTAAAGCCTTATGTCGGGGAGCGGTGGTTGAACTTGGTCTCTGGTCACGCGCCATGGCAAATGGACATCGACTTGCAGCTCAATGATGTGGGCTTTACTTATCAAGTTGACGTCTTAGCGCAACTCAATCGAGTCGTCAGTGAATATCCGTATCCGCTGAACAAAAAAGTGGGTGAGTCTGGTCAGGCCAAGCTACAGGCAGCAGGAAATCAAGAAAACATTTCTGCTCGCCTGGAGATCCCTAACGCAAAATACCAGACAGAGATAGACATTACTGGCGAGCTTCCGCAGTTAACGGCGACCAACTTAATGATTGGGCAAGGTGGTTTCAAGGCGAGCCCAATTGCCGGACATGATGCATCCATACGTGTCGATGAGCTTGATGTTGACAACTGGCTAGAACTGCTGAATGTACCGTCTAGTCGCACCCCGTCAGTTCTCTCCAATATGAAGACGCCGACCATCCCGTTACCAACTCGGGTGGATATTGAGGCTCAGAGCTTAACGCTCGGTGAGCTTGAATTCCATGATGTTGACGTTAATGCCAGGAAAAAGAACTCAAACTGGCAAATGCAGGTGAATAGTCAGGAGGTGAAAGGTAAAGCGAACTACCTGAAACCGAATAACTTGACGGTATCGTTAGATCATCTGCATTTGTACATTCCGGGCTTTGATGAGATCGAGAAAAATCGAAGCTCCATCTTTGCCAGTGAAGATCAAAATGCGCCGTTAATCACCAAATTTGACCGTCAGTTTCATGATGAGATGCCAAACTTAAAACTGAATATTAATGATTTCTGGTTGCAAGGGTATAAGGTGGGCAAGGTAAATGTTGACTTGCAGCGTCGTGATGATCGTCTGGAGTGGAAAAAGCTTACCTTCAGTAGTGGAAAAAACAGCATCGATATGAGTGGTTGGTGGGCGCTGAATGACGAGCGCAGTCATTCCAATTTGATCATGAAGGTAAAAGGTGACAACAACACCGATCTTATGGAGCGTTTCGGTATCACTTCAGGGATCCAGCAGGCGCCATTTGAACTGAATGCCAACATGGAGTGGGATGGCGCGCCTTGGTCGATGAGAACCCAAACATTACAAGGCGATGTATCGACGGAATTTGGTAAAGGTGTCATCAGTGAAGTGAGTGGTGCCGCACGCCTGCTGGGCTTGTTCAGCCTTGACTCCATCATTCGTAAGATGCAGCTCGATTTTACCGATGTGTTTGATAAAGGGATGGCGTTCAATTCGATTACTGGCTCGGGCAAAATTCAGGATGGCGTATTTGTCACCAATGATATCGTCATGGATGCGCTTGCCGGGAAAATGCAGATTCGTGGCATGGCCGACGTCACGAATAGAATGGTGGATGCTGAGGTAAAATTTACGCCTGATATTACGTCTGGCTTACCCATGTTGACCGCTTTCGCCGTCGCACCACAAACCGCCTTATACGTGCTGGCTATCTCGACGGTGATTTCACCGGTGGTTGAGGTATTCACTCAAGTGAACTATGAAGTCAAAGGGCCGCTCGAATCACCGACGGTCAAAGAGATATCGCGTAGTCAGGGTGAATATAAGTTGCCAGAAAAGCTGCGTGAGCAGGCGCAATAAACTACCTCAGTTTTCAAAGAAGTTAAGGAAGGAAAACACATGGAACGTGTTGGCATCATTCAAATGACGTCTGGTCCAGATATCGAAGCGAATCTGGCGTTTATCGAAAAACAGTGTGAATTAGCGGCTAATCAGGGAGTGAAGCTGGTTCTTACCCCCGAGAATTCAGTATTGTTTGCCAGCCGAGAAGAGTACCATCAACATGCAGAGCCGCTTGGTAGCGGTGCGATACAGCAACGTTTGGCTGATATTGCGAAACATAACCAACTGACTTTGATCGTCGGCAGTATGCCTATTCAAACGGCCAGAGGTGTGACAACGACCACCATCGTTCTTCCGCCACATGGCAAATGCATTGCCCATTATGACAAGCTGCATATGTTTGACGTCGAAGTCGCAGATGGCCATGGCAGCTACCGAGAATCTGATACCTTTACTGCGGGCAATCAAATTGTTGTGGCAGAAACGGATGTTGGTAGTGTTGGATTGAGTATTTGCTATGACGTACGTTTTCCTGAATTATACAAAGAGCTGCGTTTGGCTGGTGCGAGAATTATTGTCGTTCCTGCTGCGTTTACCGCGGTGACAGGAGAAGCGCACTGGGAGATACTTTTACGTGCCAGAGCGATAGAAACTCAGTGCTGGATCCTCGCTAGCAACCAAACCGGCACACACCCTTGTGGCCGCAAAACGTGGGGCCACTCCATGGTTATTGACCCTTGGGGACGAATACACAAACAACTTCAAGATCAGGTCGGTTTGTTGGTCGCTGAGATAGATTTGTCACAAACCCAGCAAGTAAGGCAGAATATGCCCCTGACTCAACACAGTCGCTTTCAAAATGAATTGAGACGGAAATAAAAGAGCTAACTATGAGCACAAACCAAATAGAACAGGCACTCATCGCCCCAAATGGTCTGACAGAGCAAGACATTGCTGACACACTAGCCAGCATTGCGACACGTCAGATCGATTATGCGGACATTTACTTTCAGTCCAGCTGGCATGAGTCTCTGGTTCTAGAAGACAGCATCATCAAAGATGGCTCTTTTAATATTGATTGTGGTGTCGGTGTTCGTGCAGTGACGGGTGAGAAAACGGGCTTTGCATACTCTGACCAAATTAATCCGGAAGGTCTCAAACAAAGTGCTATTGCGGCACGAGGCATCGCCCAGCAAGGTCAGAATGGTAAGATTCAGGCATTTAAACGCACCGATAACCAAGTTTACTATGCAGCGGTTAACCCGCTGGCTGGCTGGGAAAAGCAGCAAAAAACCGAACTGCTTAAAACACTGGATGCGTACATCCGTACTAAAGAGCCGTTGATCAAAGAAGTCTCTATTAGCATCAGTGGTGTACATGAACAAATGTTAGTGGCCGCAACGGACGGAACCTACGCGGGTGATATTCGCCCGTTAGTGCGTTTATCGATTAGCGTACTCGCGCAGAAAGGTGAACGCCGTGAGCGTGGTAGCGCAGGCGGTGGCGGTCGTTTTGGTTACGACTTTTTCCTCTCTGAAACGGACGGCGTGAAGCAAGCTTTCCATTACGCTGACGAAGCGATTCGTATGGCTTTAGTGAACTTAGAAGCCGAAGCAGCTCCGGCTGGTATGATGCCAGTGGTACTTGGCTCTGGTTGGCCGGGCGTGTTGCTACACGAAGCGGTAGGTCACGGCTTAGAAGGTGACTTTAACCGCAAAGAGTCGTCGGTATTCTCAGGTAAAATGGGCCAACAAGTCACTTCATCACTTTGTACTATTGTTGACGATGGTACCTTGAAAGATCTGCGTGGTTCTTTGAACGTCGACGATGAAGGTGTCAATGGTCAGTACAATACTTTGATCGAAAATGGCGTATTGAAAGGCTACATGCAAGACAAGCTTAATGCGCGTCTGATGGGCGTTAAGCCAACCGGTAATGGCCGCCGTGAGTCCTACGCGCACTTACCAATGCCGCGTATGACCAATACTTATATGCTGCCGGGTGAACACACTCCGGAAGAGATCATCTCGACTGTGGAGAAAGGTCTGTACGCGCCAAACTTTGGTGGCGGTCAGGTCGATATCACTTCTGGTAAGTTTGTCTTCTCTGCGTCTGAAGCGTACTTAATTGAAAACGGCAAAATTACTCGTCCAGTGAAAGGGGCGACACTGATTGGTTCTGGTATTGAGGCGATGCAGCAAGTTTCGATGGTCGGGAATGACCTGAGCATCGACAAAGGTGTGGGTGTGTGCGGTAAAGCAGGACAAAGTGTACCTGTCGGCGTCGGCCAGCCAACCTTGAAGCTGGACTCACTGACGGTTGGTGGTACAGAGTAACGCTACAAATCATAAAAAAGGGCGCTCATTGGAGCGCTCTTTTGTTTTGAGTAAAAGTATCTAAGTCTATAGGTTTTCTTCCGCAAACTCTGCCAGACGACTACGAACCACACCGTTAAGGTGAATGTTCGCACTGCCTTCAAAGTTCTTGAAGCGTTCAACCATGTAAGTCAAACCAGATGTTACTGGTGTTAGGTAATGGGAATCGATCTGAGCCAGGTTACCGGAACAGACGATCTTGGTGCCTTCACCACAACGGGTGATGATGGTTTTGATTTGTGAGGCGGTTAAGTTCTGGCACTCATCTAGGAGAACGAACGCATTTTGAATCGAACGGCCGCGCATAAAGTTAATCGACTTAAACTGAATGTTGGCTTTATCGCAAATGTACTTCAGTGAGCCTTCCGTACAGTGGTCGTGTTTATGCAGCGCTTCTAACGTATCGGTCACTGCAGCCAACCAAGGCATCATCTTCTCCTCTTCCGATCCGGGTAGGAAACCGATCGATTCGCCGATATCTGGCGTGTTCCGGGTTACGATAATTTTATCGAACATCTTTTTCTCGATGGTTTGCTCAAGTGCGGCTGCCATGGCTAACAGCGTTTTACCACTACCAGCGGCTCCTGTAAGAATGACGAGATCGACGTCTGGATCGACGAGTGCATCTAATGCCATCGCTTGATAGATGTTCTTCGGAGTAATGTCCCAGACGCGACGATGCATCATACGTTCGCGACTGAGATCGAGCAGAGTAAGTTTGTCTTCATTGATGGTTTCAACGCGGCCAGCAAAGTCGCTGTCTTCATCAATCACATATTGGTTTATAAAGGTTGGATCAAAAGGCTCACGGCTGAGCTTGTGGTAGGTTTTTCCGCCCAGAGCATAGCTGTCAACCTCGTCAATGCCGCTCCAGAAGTCACCTTCTCGTTGCTGAAAGCCTTTGGTGAGGTATTGAACATCATCAATCAGTTGGTCGGTTCGGTAGTCTTCAACAAAGCGTACGCCAGCTCCTTTGGCACGAAGACGCATGTTTATGTCTTTGGTCACTAACACCACTTCACGTGGTGCACGTTTGTTTTGCAGATAAAGCACCGCGTTGAGGATGCGGTTGTCACCGGCTTTGTCGGCGAAGGCTTTGACGGTTTCCTGCAATTCGAAGTCCGCCAAAATGGAAATAGATCCTTGATCTGGTTTGTCTTTGGATACTGGAATGCCTTCTGAAATTTCATCTGGCGTGGCATCTTTGAACATGTCTTCCAAAGCGCGAATCGCCACACGAGCATCTCGTGCAACATCGCGTTTGCTGTCTTTAATTCGGTCGAGCTCTTCCAAAACGGTCATGGGTATGACGACATCGTGTTCTTTGAAAGAGAATATAGCGAAGGGTTCGTGAAGAAGAATATTGGTATCAAGTACAAAAAGTTTCCGATCGGTATCGCCCATAGCGTCTCCTTGCCTAAGTGCGGCTGTGCTTGCGAGTGGTTAAGTCATCTAAAGAGTGAAGTGACTTAACTCTGATTGCTTGCAATAGAGGTTGTCGGGCTATCGTAGGTTATACCAATCACGGTGAATAAGTGACCAGAAATAGCGTAGGAAAAAATGCTTGAGAACAAGGCAAAAATTTTTGATTAGTAGTTACTCTACAATCAAAATTTTTAACGCGGTTATCGGGCATTTTATCAAGCTAGAATGACCGGTTATTCACTACGATTGGTATTCACGTGCAACTGAGTAGCAAGACAACGTATGCAAACCCGTGTTGATCCTAATCGTGTACCTATGCGCCTAATTGATATGCGATTGCATATGCAATGCGTTAAAGCGCTCCTAATCAAAAGTATACGTAATATTTGCTTGTCGCAATGTAATAATTGACATGGTTTTTTTACAGTTTGATTGCACCTGTCATTTTTTGGGAAAAAAGTTTCCTCTTGGAGCGGTTTCGACGTGACCTAAATCACAGCTTAAAGTAATATTAGCGACCTTTTTCTGCGCATCGGCTGTGAGCAATTTATCATGTTGAACTGACTGAATATTGCTCAGTTATAAGTGGCATGACAAGTGCGATCGGCGTAGCAGAAGCCAGAATCAGATCTAAACTATTATCCATGCCTAAGGGCATGAGTAGACCGACAAGAAATACGAATCAAGAATTAATAACGAGGTAGTCAATTCATGACATTTGCTTTGGGGCAGCGCTGGATTAGCGATACGGAAAGCGATTTAGGTTTAGGTACGGTAGTTGCGATGGATGCTCGTACTGTGACGTTGATGTTTGCAGCATCAGAGGAAAACCGAGTTTACGCTCGCAATGATGCGCCTGTTACCCGAGTGACGTTTAACGTTGGTGATGTTATCGATTGCCAGGAAGGTTGGTCTTTGAAAGTCGAAGAAGTGCTGGAAGATGAAGGCCTGTACACCTACTTCGGTACTCGTGAAGATACACAGGAAACGGCAGTCGTGCTGCGTGAGATTTTCCTGAGTAACCAAATTCGCTTCAACAAGCCTCAAGACAAGTTGTATGCAGGTCAAATTGACCGTATGGACAACTTCGTTCTGCGTTACCGTGCACTAACCAATCAGTTTGAACAACACAAGAGTCCGATGCGTGGTCTTTGCGGTATGCGCGCCGGTCTGATTCCTCATCAGCTTTATATTGCACATGAAGTCGGTCGTCGCCACGCTCCTCGTGTTTTGTTGGCGGATGAAGTCGGTTTAGGTAAAACCATCGAAGCGGGTATGATCATTCACCAGCAAGTGTTGTCTGGTCGCGCTGAGCGTATTCTGATTGTGGTGCCTGAAACGCTGCAACATCAATGGCTGGTGGAGATGATGCGTCGTTTCAATCTGCATTTCTCAATCTTTGATGAAGAGCGTTGTATTGAAGCATTCGCCGATGCGGAAAACCCATTTGATACCCAACAATACGTATTGTGTTCACTGGACTTCCTACGCAAAAGCCGTAAGCGCTTGGAGCAAGCATTGGAAGGTGAATGGGACCTATTGGTTGTCGATGAGGCGCACCACCTTGAGTGGAGTCAGGACAAACCAAGTCGTGAATACCAAGTCGTCGAAGGCTTGGCTGAACGTACCCCTGGCGTATTGCTACTGACCGCAACACCAGAGCAATTAGGTCGTGAAAGTCACTTTGCTCGTCTGCGCTTGCTTGATCCTGATCGTTTCTACGATTACGAAGCGTTCGTTGAGGAAGAGGAGCAGTACGCACCAGTTGCTGACGCGATTACTTCTCTGTTTACTGGTGGAAAACTGCCTAACGACGCTAAAAACCAGATCACTGAATTGCTGTCTGAGCAGGATGTTGAGCCGCTTTTCCGCATTATTGAAAGCAACAGTGATGAAGAGGAAAAAGCGTCTGCGCGTCAGGAGTTGATCGACAACCTGATGGATCGTCACGGAACTGGACGCGTTCTGTTCCGAAACACACGTGCGGCAATCAAAGGCTTCCCTGCGCGTAATGTGCACTTAATGCCAATGGACATTCCGCAGCAATACACGACTTCAATGCGTGTGGCTGGCATGATCGGCGGCAAGATGAGTTCGGAAGCTCGTGCGATGAAAAACCTTTACCCTGAAGAGATTTTCCAGGAGTTTGAAGGTGATGAATCAAGCTGGTGGCAGTTTGACTCGCGTGTGAACTGGCTACTGGAAAAAGTAACAGAAAAACGCAGCGAGAAGATCTTGGTTATTGCTTCTCGTGCAAGTACCGCTTTGCAACTGGAGCAGGCATTGCGTGAACGCGAAGGCATCCGTGCGACCGTGTTCCACGAAGGCATGTCGATTCTTGAGCGTGACAAAGCCGCGGCTTACTTTGCGCAAGAAGAGGGCGGCGCTCAGGTTCTTATCTGTAGTGAGATTGGCTCAGAAGGTCGTAACTTCCAGTTTGCTAACCAGTTAGTGATGTTCGATCTACCGTTCAACCCAGATTTGCTTGAGCAGCGTATCGGTCGTTTGGACCGTATCGGGCAAAACCGCGACATCGACATTCATGTCCCTTACTTGAAAGGCACTTCGCAAGCGATTCTGGCTCGTTGGTTCGACGAAGGTTTGAATGCGTTTGCTGAAACCTGTCCGACGGGTCGCGCCGTTTACGATAAGTACTCGGATGCTTTGATTGAGATTCTGGCATCTGGTGATACTAGTGAGCTGGATGACATCATTGAAGAATCAGCGAAAATGAACAAACAGCTGAAGTCTCAATTGGAACAAGGTCGTGACCGTTTGCTAGAAATGCATTCTAACGGCGGCGAGAAAGCGCAGCAAATTGTGGAAAAAATCTCCTCTACTGATGGTGATACCAATCTGGTGACCTTTGCTTTGTCGCTGTTCGACACGATTGGTCTGAACCAGGACGACAAGGGTGAAAATGCACTGATTGTGACACCATCTGAACACATGATGGTACCGAGCTACCCAGGCTTGCCTTATGAAGGAGCGACCATCACGTTCGATCGCGAAACCGCCTTGTCTCGTGAAGATATGCACTTTATCAGTTGGGAGCACCCAATGATCCAAGGTGGTATCGATCTGCTGATGAGTGAAGGTGTGGGAACGTCTGCGGTTTCGTTGCTGAAAAACAAAGCCCTGCCAGTTGGTACGATTCTGCTTGAATTAATTTACGCGGTAGATGCCCAAGCTCCAAAACGCAGTGGCATTGCTCGCTTCTTGCCGAAAACACCGATTCGACTAATGATGGACGCACGCGGTAATGACTTATCTGCACAGGTTGAGTTTGAAAGCTTTAACCGTCAGCTTAGCCCGGTAAACCGCCACCTTGGCAGTAAGCTGGTAACGTCAGTGCAAAAAGATGTACACCGTTTGATAGAAGCGGGTGATGGACTGGTTGAGCAGAAAGTAGAAGAAGTGCGTAAACAGGCTCAGCAAGATATGCAGCATAGCTTGAACGCTGAACTTGAGCGTCTGCAGGCACTAAAAGCGGTTAACCCGAATATTCGTGATGAAGAAATAGAAACGATTGAAGCGCAGATTAAAGAGCTGACCGGCTACATTAATCAAGCTCAGGTTCAGTTAGACTCGTTACGTTTGATTGTGGTTAGCCACAATTAATCGCGGGTACCCCAGAAAATATAAAGGTTTTTAACCGAATAAAAATGCCGCTCACTTAGCCGTGAGCGGCATTTTTGTATTCCGTCTTCCTGAACAGCGACGAAGGAGCGTGATTCAGGATCTTCTTTCTGAATTCTCTGTGGCTTAGGCTGTTTCTAAACCTTCTCAGCACTCTGATTTTAGATTCCTGCTCTCGCTAAAGTTCGCTGGAATGACCTTTGTGACTAAAGTGATTTTTCAAATACTTAGTCGCAAATTACATCAACCACTTCCACCAGATAAACACAGCCAGGAAGCCGAACAGGTAAATCAAACCCGCGATCGACAACCATTTCAGTTTACGTCCAACGGCCAGTGCTTTAGGCAAATCGGTTTTACTTACAAGAATGTAGTTCAACAGAGCAAAGAATGGTGTGGTCATAAATGCCAGAATCATCGCAAAGCTCAACATTGGCAATAGCGCTGAAGCCCAGAAGATCACAATACCCAGAGCAAGCAAAGAAACGACCAGCATGATAGCTGAGGTTGCTTTCGGGTTTGTGTCTGGTTGCGAACGCAAAAGGCGTTGTGAGTCAGAAATAACACGCGAGTAGCCATCAATCACTGTGATCGTACTACCGAAAATACAGAAGAACGCAATGACCGCGATTAGGTAACGAGACCATTCACCAATTGTTGACGCGTACAAGCCAACAAGCTGGTGGGAGAAACCAACCCCAGAACTTTTCAATTCAACACCAGAGCCGTGAAGCATTAGTGAGCCCAGAGATAAAAACACAATGGCAAGAATTGCAGTACCAATGTAGCCGACGTTGAAGTCGAATAGAGCAGAGCGAGCGGTCACTTCTTGCTCACTGGATTGGCGCTTCAGCCATGCTGAGGTTAAACACGAAATCTCGATAGGTGCTGGCATCCAGCCCATCGTCACAACGATAAAGCCAATTGCGGCAATGGACCAAACTGACGGTGATTCAAAGTTCGCTACTTGTTCAACCGGGTTACCAAATGCAATTGCAACCGCAAGCAAAGTCGAAATGGTCAGTACGGACATGATCACTTTAGATAGCGTATCCAGCGCTTTATAGTGACCAGCAAAAAGAATGATCAGGCACGTGGCGATCACAATGATGCTCAGCGACGCCATGGATAACGAAAATGGAATGAAATAGCCCAGCAGACTTGCACTGAACATCAGCAGTGCCGCGGTATTAATCACGGCTGAAACGGCGCTTAAGAATAGAAACGCCCATAGGTAAGGGCGGCCCATTTTCGCGTAGCCTTCAACCAATGTTTTACCTGTGCCCATGGTGTACTGCACGCCTGCACGGAAAAACGGGTACTTAAAAAAGTTGACCAGCAGAATAAGCGCAGCGAGTTGCCAGCCATAGATGGCACCAGCTTTTGTCGATGCTACGAGGTGAGAGCCACCGACGGCCGCAGAGGCCATAAGGATCCCTGGGCCTAGCGAGCGAAAGAATAAGGATATTTTGGATTGGGGTGGTGTTATAGCGGAGTCCATGCTTCGTGTCCTTGTTATATTATTTGTTCCCAAGCGATCTTTGGGGAGCACTTCACAGCATTATTTCGTGATATCTAAGAAGTAATGGCATTAAGCGCACGGTAATGTATGAAAATGATGTGTTTGAACCTGAATGTATTTATTTTTGTATATCTAATGTTGAGGCTTCAAAGGATATGAAGCTTCAGGAATAGCAGGCTTTCTCTAGCACTCTATAAAGTTATTACTCACCTTGTCAAACAAATTTTACATCCCAATATTTTGTGTTTTTGGTTAACTTGTTGACATTTTAAGTCCCTTTAATTTTTGTGGTTATGGTTTCCAAATAAAATGTATTTTTGACAAGGCCTCGCTATAATCGCGACGTTTTTATTTTACAGAGATTCCACTGATGGCCATGCTTGAATACACGCCTCCAACCGAGCCTTGGGTTGATATTGTTTTTGAAGATGATGAGATTCTGGCGGTTAACAAGCCATCGGGGTTATTGTCGGTGCCCGGAAGGTTAGTTGAACATTACGATAGTATGTGGAGTCGGCTGAATGAGCAGTACCCGGATATTCAAGTGGTACATCGTCTAGACATGTCTACGTCAGGGTTAATGATATTAGCGAAAAACAAATCGGCGGAAAGTGCGTTAAAGAAACAGTTTCAGTATCGTTTAACGCACAAAATCTACTACGCCCGCGTTTGGGGGCATGTTGAGCAGCAAGAAGGTGAGGTTGATTTGCCGCTGATCTGTGATTGGCCGAACCGTCCACTACAAAAAGTCTGTTTTGAAGATGGCAAACCATCTAAAACACAATTCCAGGTTGCTAAATTCGAAGAGCACGCAAGCGGTGTTAAGACGACCATCGTACGTCTACTCCCGATTACCGGTCGGTCTCATCAACTCCGCGTGCACATGCAAGCGATAGGGCACCCCATTGTTGGCGACGAGTTTTACGCAACTGAAGAGGCATTGGCATTTTCTAAACGTTTAGATCTGCACGCTGCTGAGCTGAGCTTTTATCATCCCCAAACAGAGTTACTGAGTCGTATTTTTGTTCCTTGTGATTTTTACCCGGAAGCTGAGGCGATGATCTTTGACTATTTTGCTCCAGAGCGTAAATTACCTGATTACAAAACACTGCCACATCCATAAATTTCTTCTAAGGCAGTGAACAAGGAGCTGTTATGTCATTGCCTAAAGTCGTCTTTCTAGACCGAGCTACTATCCCTGCCCATATTCAAGTTCCGCGGCCTAGCTTTGAGCATCAGTGGGTGGAGTATGGCCTCACTTCACCTGACCAAGTCGTTGAACGACTGACTGATGCTGATATTGTTATCAGCAATAAAGTCATTCTTGATCAGCAAGTACTGAACCAGTTACCCAAGCTACGCATGGTGGCGGTGGCCGCGACCGGTTTCAATAATGTCGATGTGGATTACTGCGCAAATCACAATATTGCGGTTGCGAATGTCCAAGGCTATGCGACACGCTCAGTACCGGAACATGTGATTGCTATGCTGTTTGCTTTACGTCGAAACTTATTTGGTTATCATCAAGATATCGCGGCGGGTGAATGGCAGCGCGACAAGCAGTTCTGCTTTTTCACTCATCCTATCGGCGATATTTGTGGCAGCACATTAGGTGTGATTGGAAGTGGCGCCCTGGGAGAGGCAACGGCAAACTTGGCGCAAGCTTTGGGAATGAACGTCTTGTTTGCTGAACGAAAAGGCGCGACTGAGTGTCGACAAGGCTATGCGCCGTTCGAAGAGGTGCTCGAACAATCTGATGCAATTACACTGCATTGCCCATTGAATGAGCATACACGTAATCTGATTAGTGACGCTGAGTTAAAGCAAATGAAGCCAACGGCGATTCTGATTAATGCCGGGCGTGGTGGTTTGGTTGATGAACAGGCCACGGTGGATGCACTCAAGAATGGTGAAATAGCCGGAGCGGGTTTTGATGTATTTACCCAAGAACCTGCTGACGAAAGCAATCCTTTGATCGCGAATATGACGATGCCAAACTTGCTGCTGACACCTCATGTCGCATGGGGTAGCGACTCTTCTATCCAGCGTTTAGCTGACATCTTAATTGAAAATATTAATGCATTTGAACGCGGAGAAAGCGTAAATCGATTGGTTTGATTGGCATTACGCTATTCTCACCCACAAGCGTCATTCCAGCGAGCCTTAGCGAGACTAGGAATCTAACATCAGCGTGCTGAGAAATTTTAGCAGTCGTTTTAGTCAAAAGCGCTCGGAGAGTAGATCCTGAATCACGCTCCTTCGTCGCTGTTCAGGATGACTAGATAATTTTGAACATGCCGATCGTTGTTAAGCGATCGGCATGGAATTAGTTGTCTAGTTTTTATTCTTAAGCTATCGCGAATTAGAATTCTTCTTCGTTAAGACCTTTAAGAATTTGGAAAATTTCGCGGTACGCTTTCGCTGGTTTACCGGCTTTTTTCTCTTTTGCTGCTTGACGAGCAAGTTGACGTAGACGCTGGCGATCAGCTTCTGGGTACAGTTCCATCACGTCATCAATGGCTTTGTCACCCTCTTCAACTACACGATCACGCAGTGCTTCCAGCTTGTGAAATACTGCCGTCAATTGAGAGTGCTTGTTACGAATTTTATCCAGCGCGGCTTGGATTGGCTCTGGATCTTCATAACGCATCAACTTGCCGATACGTTGTAATTGGCGACGACGCGCTTCGTTTTTAAAGCGTTGTGCATCAGCAATTGCTTCTCGCAGGTCTTCGCTTAATGGAAACTTTTCCAGAACTGCTGGTTTTAGGCCGACAAGCTCTTCGCCTAGCTTTTGCAGCTCTTCCATATCTCGCTTCATCTCGGATTTACTTACCCAGATGATCTCTTCTTCTGGTTCCCATGGCGCTTTTTGATTCTTACGTGCCATTTCAGTTGCCTGTGTTTTGATTAATATTATGACTATTTTAACAAGAATCGTGGGGAGAAAGCGAAATTCTTGTTATTCTATTGAGTATCAAAGACAAGATGTGAAAGACAATGGATATTAAACAGCAGGTTGCCGAGCAACGTACCGAGCTAGAACAGGCCGTCGCAAAAGCGCTAAAGCTTGCATCGACTAAGTCTGATGCCGCAGAAGTCGCAATTACTAAAAGCACTGGATTAAGTGTTTCTACCCGTATGGGTGACGTAGAAAATGTCGAATTCAATAGCGATGGTGCGCTTGGCATTACCGTTTACCGAGGCCAGCGCAAGGGCAGTGCGTCCACGTCTGATCTAAGTGAGGCTGCGATTGAACAAACGGTTAACGCTGCGCTGGATATTGCTCATTACACATCCGAAGACCCGTTCGCAGGCCCTGCCGCAAAAGAGTACATGGTTGACTCGATACCAGATTTGGACTTATTCCACCCTGACGCTCCTGATCCGGATTACGCGGCAGAAGTGGCGATTGCGGCAGAAAAAGAGGCCCTGAACTACGACAGCGCCATCAAACAGAGTGATGGTGCAAGTTACGATAGCCACTATGGCGTGAAAGTTTACGGCAACAGTCACGGGTTGCTGGCAAGTTACGCTTCCAGCCGTCACAGCACCAGTTGCTGTGTGATTGGCGTCGGTAAGAACGGTGAAATGGAGCGTGATTACAGCTACACGGTTGCGCGTCATCGTGATGACCTCTGGACTCCTGAAACGGTAGGACGTAAAGCAGCCGAAAACACCATTAACCGTTTGGATGCACAGAGACTGAAAACGGGACACTACCCAATTATGTTTGCCGCAGATGTTGCAACAGGCTTGATTGGTCATTTGGTGATGGCGATAAGTGGCGGCAACCTCTACCGTCAATCTTCTTTCCTTCTTGATCACCTTGGTAAACAAATATTGCCTGAGTGGTTCAATATTTCAGAGCGCCCACACATAATGCGCGGGTTGGCATCGAGCCCGTTTGACAGTGAAGGTGTCTACACACAAGATCGTGAAATTATTACCGATGGTGTGTTGGCGACTTACCTGCTAACCAGTTACGCGGCACGTAAAATGAAAATGGAGCCAACTGGTCATGCCGGTGGTATTCACAACTGGTACGTGAAAACGACTGGTCAAAACTTTGAGCAGATGCTGAAAGAGCTTGGCACGGGTTTACTGGTAACCGAAGTAATGGGTCAAGGTGTGAACGTCGTTACTGGCGATTATTCACGTGGCGCTGCAGGGTTCTGGGTTGAAAATGGTGAAATTCAGTACCCGGTGTCTGAGATTACCATTGCAGGTAATTTGAAAGAGATGTTCAACAAGGTTGTTGCCGTAGGCAGTGATGTGGAAACGCGTTCTCAGATCCAGACAGGCTCTATCTTACTGGATACAATGAAGGTCGCAGGCGAGTAGTGTAAGAAGGATCCTAGATTTCTAGGATCCTAGGTAAAATTACAGAGCAAATGCCTCGTAATTCCAGCGAGCCGAAGCGAGACTAGGAATCTACTCACCACAAGGGCGCTGTTGATGCTGACATCTCAAACACCGACGGTACGGATAGTAGATCCTGAATCACGCTCCTTCGTCGCTGTTCAGGATGACTAATTTGACCAAAGTGCTCTGTATTCCCAAACAACAAGCACCAAGCTCATTCTTCTCTCTGAACTCACCTCGAGCACACCTAGAACCTAGCCCTCTAGGATCTAGGACCTTTTTAAATCATGATGGTTGCGAGCCCGAGGAACACCGACAGACCAATGACATCCGTCACGGTTGTTAGCGCCATACCACCAGCCAAAGCTGGATCGATATTCATCTTTTTAAGCAGAATTGGAATGCTTACCCCGGCGATACCAGCAACAAGTAAATTGGTCAGCATGGCTGCAGAGATAATGCCGCCTAACATCCAGTTGCCTTTCCAGGCTACGACAATACCACCGATGATCAACGCCCATATGATGCCGTTAAGCAACCCGATCGCCGCTTCTTTTATCAGTAGTTCGCGTTTATTCGAGTCACCGATGTGACCAAGGGCAATGCCCCGAATGACCAGTGCAACTGTCTGGTTGCCAGCAACACCACCCATGGATGGTACGATGGTCATCAAAACCGCGATCGCCGCCATTTGGTCCAGAGTGGCTTCAAACATGTTAGAAACCGAAGCTGCCGCTAGCGCTGCGAGGACATTGGCACCTAACCAAATACTACGTTTACGCGCAGATTTAACGACAGGTGCGAAGGTATCTTCATCATCGTCCATACCCGCCATACTCATCATCGAGTGTTCAGCATCTTCACGAATAACGTCAACCACGTCATCGATGGTGATACGACCAACCAGATGTTGGTTTTCATCCACGACCGGAGCCGACACCCAATTACGACGTTCAAATAGGCTCGCGACATCTGAATCACTGGTATCCACTGTGATGGCTTCGTCTGCGTCTTCCATAATGTCGATGATTTTGACGTCAGGTTGGGTCGTAATTAGCGTAGTGATCGGCAGTTCACCTATCAGCTTACTTTCCTCATCAATGACATACAGCGCATCTGTGGCTTCTGGTAGTTCGCCTTTCATGCGCAGATAGCGTAAAACCACATCAACGTCTACGTCACCACGAATAGTGATAACGTCGGTGTTCATCAGCCCACCCGCGGTATCTTCGGGGTAGGACAGCGCCGTTTCAACGCGGAGACGGTCAGCTGAGTCCATTTGAGAGAGGACTTCACGGGATAGATCATCTGGCAGACTACGCAGTACGTAAGCAACGTCATCGGTATCCATGCCTTCTGTGGCTTCAGCAAGCGCTTCAGGGGCCATTTTGGATACAAGGTTGTCTTTGACGTCTTCGTTGAGTTCGTCAAGAATCTCACCGTAGTCTTCGGGATCAGTCAGCTGCCAAAGTACGTCACGGCTTTTACGTGGCGCTGCTTCTAAAAGGTGAGCGATATCCTCAGGTTCCATGTCCTGGAGTTGACGGCGAACATGGACGAAGCGTCCGTTTTCCAACGCTTCTGTGACTTCTTGGAGGGCTTGGTGAGCTTGGTCGAATTCTATTTGCTCTGCCATTCGTTCCTCCCAATTCCTGATGTTTACAATGCGTTGAATAATAACTTAATTCTAGGCGCCTTTTAATAACAACTTGTGAAACTAAACAAAATTATTTTTAGAGGCAGGAAGGGAGGTCCTAGATTGCTAGGATCCTAGGTTTTGGGGGATGTAGTTGGTTCGGTGATAAACGCAAGTTCGGGTGTTGGTTGCTTGGGAATAAGGATTACCGAGCACTATGGCTGAAATTCGTCTTTCTGAACAGCGACGAAGGAGCGTGATTCAGAATCTACTACCCGAGAATTCGGTGTCTAGGGTGTTAGTTTCAGCAGCGTCCTTGTCGTGAGTAGATTCCTAGTCTCGCTTCGGCTCGCTGGAATGACGGAACTTATCATCTGTAGTCAGTTTTCCGTATTCTTTTTCCTAGGGCCTAGAACCTAGGATCCGAGGATCTTTCCCTATTCGCCTTCTTCAAATTTATCTTCAATAAGCAGACACACGGCATCCAGCGCTTGTTCTGCTTGGTCACCAGCAGCATGAATCGTGACGTATTGACCTTGAGCTGACTCAAGCATAAGAAGTCCCATCACACTATCAGCAGTAGCGGTAATGTCTTCTTCGTTGTCAATGGTGATAACGGCCTCAAAGCTTTGTGCCAGTTCCACTAATTTCACTGCGGCACGTGCATGCAGGCCGAGACGATTTTGGATCAATACTTTACGACTTAATTCCACCGTTACTCCTTAGCATTCTTTTCTAGTGAGGTATGACGAATCTGTACCTTGTGTCCCTTCTTCGCGAAGTACTCACCGATTTGTTGTGTCAGGTACACCGAGCGGTGTTTACCACCAGTACAACCGATGGCAACAGTGAGGTAGCTGCGATTATTCTTTTCTAACAGCGGGAGCCAATTCTCAATAAAGCTCTCAATTTGATGCTTTAGATCGAGGACAGATTGATGCTGTTCTAAAAACGCGGCGATCGGGGCATCTAAACCTGTATAGGACCGTAGTCCCGGTTCCCAGTGTGGGTTAGGTAAAAATCGCACATCAAAGACATAATCGGCATCGGAAGGCAGGCCATATTTGAAGCCAAAAGATTCAAATACCATCACCAGCCCTTTACTTTCGCGCGCTACAACTCGCATGCGAATCGTTTCACTCAACTCATGCAGCGACTGACCACTACTATTAAGTACCAAATCCGCATGAGTTTTAAGTGGCCTTAGAATCTCTTTTTCTCGTTCGATAGCTTGATCAAGCGAGAGCGATTCATTGCCAAGTGACAGGGGATGGATACGACGGGTTTCACTGTAGCGTTTAAGCAGCGTTTCCTTATCGGCATCTAAGAATAGCATGGTCACATCTAACTCTTGTTTGAGCTTTTCCAGTGTACCAGTGAATTCTTTGAGCTTTTTAGGAATGTTGCGGATATCGATACTTACCGCAACGTTCTGTTTGCTATCGGCAACGGACTGAACAAATGCGTCAAGCAAATTGACTGGCAAGTTATCAACGCAGTAGTAACCTAAGTCTTCCAGTACACGCAGCGCAATACTCTTGCCCGCACCGGAATGCCCGCTAACAACGATTAATCGCATGGTTAATTGTCCTGCTTATTGGTGAATCATGATGTCGTACAGTTCTTGATCACTTTGAGCATTACGCAATAACTTGAGTACTTGCTTGTCGCTCAGACGCTCAGCCATAGAGGATAGAGTCTTGAGGTGCTCTTTGCACTGTTCCTCTGGTACAAGGAGTGCAAAAAGTAAGTCGACAGGACGATTATCAATCGCATCAAATTCAATCGCTTCATCACATTGAAGAAGCACAGCAACAGCTTTATCGCTTGATTGCATTCTTGCGTGTGGGATAGCAATACCGTTTCCGATGCCAGTACTGCCCATTTTCTCTCTGTTGAGCATGCATTCAAACAGCTCGGTAGAATCTTGACCCGTATGATCAGCGACGATACGACTGATCATCTCAAGGGCACGTTTTTTACTCGTACAGTGGACTGCACTTTTCGTGCAGTCCAATGACAGTATTTCGCTCAGTTGCATGATTAATGACTGTTTAGTTTTTCTTTGTGCTTGTTAAGTTGGCGAACCAGTTTATCCACCAGCGAATCGATCGCGGCATACATATTCTCGTCATCAGATGACGCATGGATTTCGCCTTGGTTTACGTGGAGCGTAGCTTCCGCGATTTGAGTTATTTTTTCAACTTTTAGTACAACGTGGATCTGATTTATATGGTCGAAGAATCTATCGAGCTTCTGAAACTTAGTTTGAACATAGTCTTGCATTGAATCGGTAAGATCAACGTGATGGCCTTGAATATTGATTTGCATAGACTTTCCTTTTCAGTTAGTGCCTAAAGTAGGCGTTTACGCTGACTTGAAGGGGCGATACCCAAGGATTCTCGATATTTTGCTATCGTACGTCTTGCGACCTGAATCCCTTGGTCAGCCAGAAGAGCAGCAATCTTACTGTCACTAAGTGGTTTTGCAGTATTCTCTGCCGCGACCAGTTTCTTAATGAGTGCACGAATTGCCGTTGATGAACATTCTCCGCCATTATCTGTACTAACATGGCTGGAGAAGAAGTACTTCAATTCAAAAATACCACGTGGCGTATGCATGAATTTTTGCGTTGTAACACGAGAAATCGTGGACTCATGCATATCGACTGCCAAGGCTACATCATTTAAAACCATCGGCTTCATGGCTTCTTCACCATACTCGAAGAAATCTTGTTGATGTTCAACAATACATCTTGCAACTTTGAGTAGCGTCTCGTTTCTACTCTCTAAGCTCTTAATTAGCCACTTTGCCTCTTGCAAATTGCTACGAATGTACTGGCTATCCGCACTGTTGCCCTTCCCTAGCTGGGCGTATTGTTGATTTACTTTTAATTTTGGAATGCTATCTGGGTTAATGGAAACTATCCATTTGCCATTATCTTTGAATACCGACACGTCAGGGATAACGTATTCGGTGTCATCCGGGGTGATGCGGCTTCCCGGGCGAGGATCCAACTGCTGAATGAGTTTCAGAACTTCACGCAGATCCGCTTCTTTTAGTTTGGTCTCTTTGATAATCAGTTTGTAATCACGATTACCGAGATGATCAATGTGATCGGTCAGAATCATCCTGGCTTCTTCAAGCCATGGCGTATCTTCAGGGAAAGTCGCTAACTGAAGTAACAGACATTCCTGTAGATTTCGCGATGCGACGCCAAGAGGATCGAACTGTTGAATGCGCTTACGTACCGCTTCCACTTCATCAAGCTCAATATCTTCGTTATCGAAGCTTTCATGAATCTCTTCTGGAGAGAGGGTCAAATAGCCATATTCGTCAACGGCATCAATGATGGCCATTGCGATGGTGCGGTCGGTTTCGCTAAAAGGGGTCAAATCTAACTGCCACATCAGGTAATCGTACAGTGACTCTGTGGTTTCACCTTGATATACCGGCATATCATCATCCAGAGCAAGCCCTGTGCTGCCAGTATTCGCACTGTAAACATCATCCCAAGTGGTATCGATTTCAAGCTCTGAACTGATTTCAGACTTTTCAATCACATCTGAACTGTCTGGAACGTCAATTTCTGTTGGTTCGTTAGCACTGGTGCTATTTTCAGATGCATCCAGCTCTGATTTATCTTCACCGTTAGCTAGAGGCTCATCTTGGCCCTCTTCAACTTCCAGCAGTGGGTTTGAATCCAACGCTTCCTGAATTTCTTGTTGAAGGTCGAGGGTCGACAACTGCAATAAACGGATCGCTTGTTGCAGCTGAGGTGTCATGGCTAATTGCTGACCTAGCTTTAATTGTAATGAAGGTTTCATTCAGTGTTACTTACCTTGTAATGCTCAGAATCTTACCGTTCCTAATATAATCATAGACGGAATTGTTCGCCGAGATAAACTTGTTTCACCTGCTCATTGTTGAGAACTTCATCCGGAGTTCCCGACGCAATTAGGTGCCCTTGACTGACGATATAAGCTTTTTCACATACGTCTAGTGTTTCGCGTACGTTATGGTCGGTGATAAGTACACCAAGACCTCTGTCGCGCAGGTGTTCAATAATTTTTTTGATGTCGCCAACCGAAATTGGGTCAACACCAGCAAAAGGTTCGTCCAATAAAATAAACTGTGGATTGGCCGCCAAAGCTCGCGCAATTTCAACCCGACGACGCTCACCCCCCGATAGTGCCATGCCTGCGCTAGCTCGGATATGCTGGATGTGGAATTCTTCTAACAAATCTTCCAATTTATCTTGGCGTTCTTCTCTGGTCATTTCCTGACGGGTTTCCAGAACGGCCATAATGTTGTCTTCAACAGACAGCTTACGGAAAATGGATGCTTCCTGAGGAAGGTAGCCAATACCAAGACGCGAACGACTGTGCATTGGCAAAATACTGATGTCTTGGTTATCAATGGTGATGATGCCTTCATCACGAGGTACTAATCCAACAATCATGTAGAAGGATGTCGTTTTACCTGCACCGTTAGGACCTAGCAGACCAACAATCTGACCAGATTCTACTTCTAAGCTGACATCGGTAACAACCTTGCGTTTTTTATAGCTTTTCGCCAGGTTTTTCGCACTCAGTACCGCCATATTATTTCTCTAGCTGATTAGGTTGCAAAATAGTCGTGACACGCTCATTTTCAGAGCTGTCTGCCACCAATTTTTGTTGGCCGATTTGGTAACGGATAGTGGAACCTTTTATGGTGTTACCGTCTTGGGCTAGCTGAGCATGGCCTTTCATGGTTAATTCGTCAGTCGATATGCGGTAATCCAGTTCTGTCGCTTGCCCACTCAATGTCTTACCGTCGTCCATCAGTTGCGAGAACGTTGCTGGTTGGCCAAACGCCTGAATTTGATTAATCGTTTCTGTTTTCGGATCGCGAGTCACCACGATTTTATCAGCATCGATATTGATGCTACCTTGCTTAAGAGATACATCACCACTGAAAATCACCTGGTTACTCTTCATGTCCACCTGTTGGGTGTCCGAGTTAATGTAAACCGGTTGTTGAGTATCCGACTTAAGTGCCAGCGCTTGAGGCGCAGCCAAAACCAGGGCCAGTAGGCTAAGGTGTAACGGTTTCATATCGACCTTGAACGTTATCTGTCAGAGTCGCAGTATGCTGTTTCAAGTTCCCTTGCATTGCGCCTCCTGTAGTTTCAAATTGTGGTCCAACCAACATTACTTGTTGATCAGCTTTAAAATCACGATTGGTCAGGTTAATTACCAGCTTGTCCGTTGCCATGGTATCAAAACTTGCCCCTGCTAATAGGTTTTGCATTAATACCTTGTCATATAAGGTCAGCGTTTGGCTTTCATCTAACACAGCTCTTGCAGCTGTCACCTTCCACTCAACGACACTACCTTCACGGTAAACCATTAATGTCGGGTTGTTAAAAATTGTTTCTCCACTCTTAGCAAAATAATCTAAGTGGGTGGAGCGAATGATGTAACTGCGAACACCATTTTCACCATAGGTGATATTTTCCAGTCCAGTGCCACTGAACATGGGCAGTTCCGAATCTGGTGCGACTTGAATCGTATCTGTGCTTTTTGGTGTCACTAAATAATAAGCACACCACGCAATAACGAAAATCAAGAGCAAATAAACAAGGCGAGTAAAACTCATAAATTAGAGGCCTATCTTCTAGCTCAGTACTTACCTGACCACTGCCTTAATCTGTGTAATAAGTGGTTGCGATGAGTTTACATCACACCTGCTTTAAGTAAATCATGCATATTCAGTGCACCAACAACTTTACCGTGACTGCATAAAATCAGCGCGTTGATATTTTTGCTTTGCATAAGGTTCAAGCCTTCAACAGCAAGCATTTCTGGTTGCGCTGTTGTTGGGCTTTTAGTCATCACTTCACCAATGGCAGTAGTATGAATATCAATACGTTTGTCTAAGGTTCTACGTAAGTCACCATCTGTGAATATACCAAGCATAGCATCGTGCTCGTCAACAATGGCGGTCATCCCCAGCCCTTTTTCTGAAATCTCAAGAAGTGCGTCGCGAATCAGCGCATCCGGAGAGACTTTCGGCAGAGCACTACCAAAGTGCATAATATCAGACAACTTAAGAAGCAATTTTCTTCCCAATGCACCACCGGGATGTGACAGCGCAAAGTCTTCAGCAGAAAATCCACGAGCTTGAAGCAGCGCTACTGCTAAGGCGTCCCCCATGACTAATGTTGCCGTTGTACTGCTGGTTGGTGCTAAACCAAGAGGGCAGGCCTCTTGTGCTACCGTGGTCTGCAAGTGCAAATCCGAAAGTTGCGCCATGTTGGATTCTGGTTTGCCCGTCATACTGATGATCTTGATGTTCAAGCGTTTCAATACCGGAAACAGAGACAAGATCTCATGGGACTCGCCAGAGTTTGAAATGGCAATCACGATGTCTCCGGCGCTGATCATGCCCAGGTCACCGTGGGAAGCCTCTCCGGGATGAACAAAAAATGCCGATGTCCCAGTGCTTGCAAGAGTCGCCGCAATTTTCTTTCCAATATGACCTGATTTGCCCATACCCATGACGACAACTTTTCCGCGATTGGAAAGTATCATTTCGCAAGCTTGTTCGAATTGTTCATCAAAGTATTTACCCAGATCTTGCAGAGCGGCAACTTCAATATCAAGTACTTGCTTTGCAGCAGCGCGAAAATCAAATTGATTGGACATATCAGTGCTCCAATTTGTGTTTACTAATGATAGAAATTGAGGTTAAGCGGCCATGTTTGCGAACAAGTAAACTTGGTAGCCAATGAAGCAAGCGAATAGAATTGCGCCTTCCAAACGGTTAATACTACGTGATTTACCCAAACACATAGCAACCAGTAGTAGGGATACGCCCAGCATGACCCAGAAGTCACGACCCATGGCGTATTCACTTAACATTGATGGATTGATGATGCCAGGAATGCCCATTACCGCGAGTATATTGAATACGTTCGAGCCAATGATGTTGCCCACTGCCATGTCGTCTTCACCTTTTAGTACCCCAGCGAGAGAAGCGGCAAGCTCTGGCAGACTGGTACCAATAGCGATGATGGTTAAGCCGATCACAAGATCGCTCATACCAAAATGTTTAGCAATGATAACCGCGTTATCCACCAAAATGTTTGCAGATACAGGCAGTAATACTAATCCAAGCACGACCCATATCGCAGCTTTTGAGTTGGTTACACCTTCAGGGATTTCAGATTCCTGGTCATCAAGGAAGGCGTCCCCCGATTTTTGCTCTTTTCGGCTGATCTGTAACATCACAAATAAAAAGGCACCGAACAGCACAAATAGAAGGGCACCTTCGTAAAAGCCGAGGTGGTTATTCCAAAGAATCACACCCGCAAGTAAAGTGACTGCTATCATCAAAGGCAGTTCGCGACGAATAACCCCAGAACTGATCGAAAGAGGCTTAATCAACGCAGTAATCCCGAGAATTAAGGCAATATTTGCGATGTTAGAACCCAGAACGTTACCGACAGCAGTGTCGGTTTTACCATCCAATGCTGCGGTGGCGGATACCATCATTTCTGGAGCGGATGAACCCATAGCTAGAATTGTCATACCAATCACAAGAGGTGAAATGCCAACGTTGCGGGCTATGGCTGCAGAACCAAAAACCAATTTATCTGCACTCCAGACAAGTAAAACAAGACCGACGATAAGCAACGCTACGGCTTCGAGCATGATAATTCCTAACTTATTAAATGAGAGTGATGAGTAACCGCTAATTTTGACCTTTTGCAGCGGAAAATGGAAGATAAACAACGAATAAATTAAAGGTTAGTAACGAAATTGTGTTTAGTTTTCTTTCAATTAATCACTACTGTTAAAGCAATGATTCTGCATTCAGATTGAAATATGAAGCCATGTCTCCGTCATTGTTCATCAAGAATTGATTGAATTTGAGCGACTTTATTTAATCGAACAGTGCTTTTAATTCGCCGCTAATGTGCTTATGATTGCAGCCTAATAAATGAACCGAAGCCGTTTTTCACTTTTTAGCCGCCGCTCTGTGTACAAAGGTTGTCAATCATGCACCTTAACGTTGTTTGAACGGGAAGGTTACAAATTAAAAACATTCGGATGAGCGTTGGCTTGATGATACATCGAGTTTCAATACTCCGATAGTAGAAGGGATGATATGTCGAACAACGATTTAGTCACCGTTAACAATCTCACTTTTTCACGCGGAAATCGCACGATCTTTGATGGTATCGATCTGCACGTTCCCGAAGGTAAAGTGACCGCAATTATGGGGCCATCAGGTATCGGCAAGACCACGCTTTTACGTCTGATCGGTGGTCAGTTGTACCCCGAGCAAGGTGAGATCTGGTTTGATGGTGATAACATTCCAACCCTGTCGCGTAAAAAACTTTATCATGCTCGGAAGAAAATGAGCATGCTATTCCAATCTGGCGCCTTGTTCACGGATCTAAACGTATTTGATAACGTTGCTTTTCCTCTGCGTGAACACACCAACCTTTCGGAAGATTTGATTCGCACAATGGTACTGCTCAAGCTGGAAGCGGTTGGCCTACGCGGCGCGGCTCAGTTAATGCCAAGCGAACTCTCTGGCGGTATGGCACGTCGCGCAGCACTGGCCAGAGCGATAGCGCTCGATCCTGATTTGATCATGTATGACGAGCCATTTGTCGGACAAGATCCTATCACAATGGGCGTTCTGGTCGAACTTATCAGTAACTTGAACCAAGCTTTGGGTTTGACCTCTATTGTCGTTTCTCATGATGTGCCTGAAGTGATGAGCATTGCCGATTGGGTTTATCTGATGGCGGATGGCAAAATCATCGCTTTTGGTACACCTGATGATCTAAAACAGAACCCTGACCCTCGTGTGCAGCAGTTCTTGCAAGGCGAGGCAGATGGCCCGGTGCCGTTTCGCTTCCCTTCTCAAAGTATCGAAAAGGATCTCTTTGATGGTCGATAACTTTATTCATTTTGTCGCTTCATTAGGTAAACGCACATTAGCCATCTGTGAAGCTTTTGGCCGAGCAACGTTAATGCTGTTGGGCGCACTGCTAGCAAAGCCTCAACCTGCGAAAGGTTTTCCTTTGCTCATCAAACAGCTTTACTCCGTAGGTGTTCAGTCGCTTGCGATTATCGTCGTATCCGGTTTATTTATCGGCATGGTGTTAAGTCTGCAAGGCTATGTTGTGTTGGTCGATTACGGCGCAGAAGGCAGTCTTGGCCAAATGGTTGCACTTTCTTTGCTTCGTGAACTTGGTCCTGTTGTGACCGCACTGCTTTTTGCTGGCCGCGCAGGCTCTGCGTTGACGGCTGAAATTGGTTTGATGAAAGCAACGGAACAACTTTCCAGTCTGGAGATGATGGCGGTCGATCCGTTGAAACGAGTCATTGCACCGCGTTTTTGGGCTGGTGCTATCTCGATGCCTCTGCTTGCAATGATCTTCATGGCGGTCGGTATCTGGGGCGCTCAGCTTGTCGGTGTGGACTGGAAAGGGGTCGACCATGGCAGCTTTTGGTCGGCCATGCAATCTTCAGTCGAGCTGGGGCAGGACATTGGCAACAGTATGATCAAATGCGTTGCGTTTGCGATTACCGTTACCTGGGTCGCTCTGTTTAATGGCTACGACGCGATTCCGACTTCGGAAGGGATCAGCCGAGCAACTACACGCACTGTTGTGCATTCTTCTTTAGCAGTACTGGGGCTAGACTTTGTACTGACAGCATTGATGTTTGGGAACTAATCATGCAACAAACACGTAAAACAGAATTATGGGTTGGCAGCTTTGTATTAGCGGGAATTTGCGCGATTCTTGTGATGATTTTTCAAGTTGCTGACGTAAAAAGTATGGGCTCTGGTGATACTTACACCCTCAAAGCCGAGTTTGATAATATTGGTAGTTTGAAAGTCCGCTCCCCAGTTAAGGTTGGCGGTGTGGTTATTGGTCGAGTGAGTAATATTACGCTCAATCCAGATAACCTGTTGCCAGAAGTCAGCTTATCGATCAACAGCCAGTACAATCAGTTCCCTGAAACATCAAGTGTACAGATTTTGACATCAGGGCTGATTGGTGAGCAATACATCGGCTTAGTACCTGGTTTCGTTTTTGATGACGAAGTGATGTTGACTGATGGCGATACCATCGAAGACACCAAATCAGCATTAGTACTTGAAGACTTAATTGGTCAGGTGCTTTACAGCGTGGGCGGTTCAGACAATTCAAGTAAGGAATAACTATGTTAACGAGATTACTACTTTCAGTTGTCGCAGTTTTTGCCGCTTTTAATTTGCATGCGGCAGAAGTTGATAAAACTCAGCCTTATCAAATGATGAGACAGGTTGCAGAAGTCACATTTGATCGCTTGAAAGCGGAACAGCCAAAAATCAAACAAGATCCCAACTATCTTAAAGACGTTGTGGAAGAGGAGTTGATGCCTTACGTCAACCACCGTTACGCAGCGTTAAAATTGTTAGGCTCAAATCTGAAAGGGGCAAAACGCGAAGATGTACTAAAGTTTATCGATGCATTTAACGGCTACCTGATTGCGTCTTACGCTCAAGTACTGACTCAGTACAGCGAGCAGAAAATTGAGTTTGGCCCAGAGCCAAAGCTTGATCCATCTGATCGTATTACGAGTGTTAAAGTCGATATCATTGACGCTCCGCGCCCGAACATCAAACTAGAGTTCAAATTGCGCAAAGACAACAAAACTGGTGAGTGGGAAGCGTTCGATATGATTGCTGAGGGTATTAGCCTGCTATCAAGTAAGCAGTCGGAGTGGAACACAAAAATTCGTCAGGAAGGAATTTTGTCAGTAGCGAAAGATCTTGAGAAATTGGCCGCGGAACCGATTCGCTTTGAGGCGAAAAAATAATGGCGCAGTCTCACGCTCAGTGGAATTTGACCAGCAATAATCTGCAGCTCTCAGGAGCGCTAGACCGAGATTCAGTGCCGTCATTATGGGCTCATGCTCAGCAATGGCAGCCAGATAAGGCCGAGATGGAGTGTTCTCTAAAAGACGTTGTGCGAGTCGACTCTGCGGGAATGGTGATGTTAATTCACTTATTAGAGCATGCAAAAAAGCAAAACTGTCATATAATGCTCAGTTTCGTGCCCGCACAACTGCGCACTTTGTTTCAACTGAGTAATGTTGAATCGTTAGTGAACAAACACATACAGAATTATCAGGGGTAAATTGTGGACAGCGCAAAAGTACAACAGTTATTAGAAGAAGCACTAAACCTTCAAGAAGTGCATGTAAAAGGTGAAGGTAGTCACTATGAAGTGGTTGCTGTTGATGCTAGCTTTGATGGAATGAGCCGCGTCAAGAAGCAACAATTAATTTATGCTCCTCTGATGGAATACATCCAGCGTAATGACATTCATGCATTATCAATTAAAGCGTTCACACCAGAAGAGTGGGCTCGTGATAAGAAACTGATGTCACTTTAAGGTTTTTTGATGGAAAAGTTTCGAGTTATTGGGTCAGACAAACCGTTAGTCGGTGAAGTGACCATTTCAGGTGCAAAAAACGCAGCACTGCCGATTTTATTTGCGTCTATTTTGGCTGAAGAGCCAGTAGAAGTGGCTAACGTTCCACACCTTCGTGATATTGATACAACCATGGAATTACTCAAGCGTCTCGGCGCTAAAGTAGACCGAAACGGTTCGGTTCACGTCGATCCAAGCTGCATCAATGAATATTGCGCTCCTTATGACTTAGTGAAAACTATGCGTGCATCAATTTGGGCATTAGGCCCGTTAGTTGCGCGTTTTGGCCAGGGACAGGTTTCTTTACCAGGTGGTTGTGCCATCGGTGCCCGTCCGGTTGACCTGCACATTTCTGGTTTGGAGCAATTAGGCGCAACCATTACGTTAGAAGATGGTTACGTAAAAGCAGAAGTGGATGGTCGCTTGAAAGGCGCGCATATTGTAATGGATAAAGTGAGCGTAGGCGCAACCATTACCATTATGTGTGCAGCAACGCTTGCTGAAGGCAAGACAACGCTAGACAACGCTGCACGTGAACCTGAGATTGTGGACACTGCTGAGTTCCTAAACAAGTTGGGTGCGAAAATCACTGGTGCAGGCACTGACACCATCACGATTGAAGGTGTTGAACGTCTTAGCGGTTGTAAGCACAGTGTGGTTGCTGATCGTATCGAAACGGGAACATTCCTGGTTGCTGCTGCGGTATCTGGCGGTAAAGTTGTGTGTCGTAATACCAACGCACATTTGCTTGAAGCGGTACTCTCGAAACTTGAAGAAGCGGGCGCTTTGGTCGAAACCGGTCAAGACTGGATCTCTGTTGATATGACCGATCGTGAGCTAAAAGCAGTAACAGTCCGTACTGCTCCGCACCCGGGTTTTCCAACCGACATGCAAGCGCAATTCACGCTATTGAATATGATGGCGAAGGGCGGTGGCGTGATCACGGAAACCATTTTTGAAAACCGTTTTATGCACGTTCCTGAACTGATGCGCATGGGCGCAAAAGCAGAGATCGAAGGCAATACGGTTATCTGTGGTGACGTTGAATCTTTGAGCGCAGCACAAGTAATGGCAACGGATTTACGTGCTTCTGCAAGTCTGGTTATTGCGGGTTGTATTGCGAAAGGCGAAACCATCGTCGATCGTATCTACCACATCGACCGTGGTTACGACAAAATTGAAAATAAACTGGCTGCACTTGGCGCAAATATTGAGCGTGTGAGCGTGACAAGTTAAACTGCACAGCAGATGATTTGGATATGAAGAGCCGAAACTCAGGTTTCGGCTTTTTTATATCACTCTCTTTTCCATAGTAAGAAAAGTTAATAGCTGTATCTGGCAGAAGCCGGTTTCTGGAGAACAAGAATGATTGCACTGTTACGTGTATTTGCTATCGCAATTTTTGCTATTGTGATGTTTATTGGTGGTTGTGGTTACTGCCTGTTAAGTCCGAGGAATCCTAAGCATGTATTCACTTTTGGCCGTCTGTTTGCCAAGATGTCACGTGTTTTTGGGGTTAAACTTGAACTTCGTCTTCCTGAAGATGCTTACTCTCGTGGTCAACATATCTACATTGCTAACCACCAAAACAACTGGGACATGTTTACTGTTTCTGCAGCGGTCACGCCAAAGGTGGTCACGGTCGGTAAAAAAAGCTTGGCCTGGATGCCACTATTTGGTCAGTTATACTGGCTGACAGGTAATATTCTGATTGACCGTGCTAACCGCTCAAAAGCTAAAGGGACGATTGATCAGGTAGTCAATAGCATGAAAGAGAGTGATGTATCGGTCTGGATGTTCCCAGAAGGTACTCGCTCACGTGGTCGTGGTTTACTGCCGTTTAAGACTGGCGCATTTCATGCTGCGATTGGTGCTCAAGTGCCAATTATCCCGATCGTTTGTAGCTCTACCGATAAACTTAGACTGAATCGTTGGAATAACGGTCACGTCATTGTGGAAATGCTGCCACCAGTAAGCACAGAAGGCTGTACAAAGGAAAGCATTCGTGAATTAGCGAACACTTGCCGTGAGCAAATGAAAGCGAAGCTGCAAGAGTTAGATGAAGAAGTGAAACAGCGTAATGCTGCTTAATCTTCCAAATACAAGCATATAAAAATGGGTAGCTCAGGCTACCCATTTTTTTGTCTGTGTCATTCCGAGGAGCCTGAGCGACATCAGGAATCTATCCACGTTAAGCTCGTTCCTGGAATTCACCCCTTCAACACCGCAACTTTCGGTTAGCAGATCCTGAATCACGCTCCTTCGTCGCTGTTCAGGATGACGGGGTGCTTGGATCCAGTAAGCTGTATCGTTGTATTCGGCGTTCTAACTCAATAGTTAGAGGTATTATTTACGAACCGCGATAGCTTCGATTTCGATGCCAACATCTTTTGGTAGGCGAGCAACTTCAACACAAGAACGAGCAGGGTAGTTTGCTACTTGGTGCTCGTCGAAGAATTTGCCGTACACTTCGTTCACTGTACCGAAGTCGTTGAGGTCTTTAACGAAAACCGTCATTTTTACGATATCCGTCACTTTAAGGCCAGACGCTTCTACCACTGCTTTTACGTTGTCTAGAGACTGACGCGCTTGCTCTGCGATATCTGCAGATACTTCACCTGTTGCTGGGTTAACTGGGATTTGGCCAGAAGTAAGAACCATGTTGCCAAGATCTACGCCTTGTACGTAAGGGCCGATTGCTGCTGGTGCTGATTCCGTGTGAAGTACTTTTGTCATTTTATTTGTTCCATCTGTTTAGCGAATAAAGAGTTTCAGTGTGCCTCTAAATCTATGGCAGGTAAAGAGCAAAATGCCCTGTAAATACAGGGCATTTGAACTTATTAGAGGTCTGAAATGTTTACTGGATTATCGCTCGGTAACGATTTCTCTTGAGAACACTTTTTCACAGTATTTACACTTCAGGCGAATCTCTTCTTTTTTCTCAAATACCTTGAAGCTGGTCTCTACGGGTTCGTTATGAGAAATACAGTTTGAGTTAGGGCATTCAAAGACATCGTTGATTTTTTCTGGCAGCTCTAACGCGAGCTTTTTCACTACTTGGTAGTTTTCTATTTGATTCACGGTTGCGTGCGGTGCATACAGTGCTAATTTACTCGCCTGCTCTTCGTTGATGAAGACATTTTCAATTTTCAGCAGATCTTTATGACCTAGTGCTGACGACGGTAAATTAAGACCGATGGTCACTTTCTGAGACGAGTTGTGCATATCAAACAGCTTCAGCACTTTGATGCCGATTTGTGCCGGGATGTGATCGATGACGGTACCGTTTTTGATTGCTTCTACCTGCAATTGAGTTTCTTTAGCCATGTTTATTCTCCTCGATTACAGTGTTTCGTTAAGAACTAGCGCCAACAAAGCCTGACGTGCGTATACGCCGTTTTGTGCCTGCTGGAAGTAGTAAGCGTGTGGTGTTTGATCCACATCCGTCGTGATTTCATCCACACGTGGTAGAGGGTGCAGTACTTTAAGGTTTTCGCGCGCACCTTCCAGCATTGCGGCTGTCAGGATGTAAGCGGATTTGATGTGTGCGTATTCTGACTCATCAAAACGCTCTTTCTGTACGCGAGTCATGTACAGGATATCAAGATCAGGAATCACGGTTTCCATGTCGGTATGCAGGCTGTATTCAATGCCGGCTTCATCCAGTTCTTCACAGAGGTAATCAGGCATCGCCAAGGCTTCTGGAGCAACAAAGAAGAAACGGACGTTATTGAACTTAGCAAGTGCTTGAGTCAGCGAGTGAACGGTGCGGCCGTATTTTAAGTCACCAACGAATGCCACGTTAAGGTTGTCTAAGCGGCCTTGCGTTTCTGCGATGGTGTAAAGGTCTAGCAGAGTTTGAGTTGGATGCTGGTTTGCACCGTCACCTGCGTTAATCACCGGTACGCCGTTTGAAAACTCAGAAGCCAGACGTGCCGCGCCTTCCTGAGGGTGACGCATCACGAAAGCGTCGACGTATGAAGAGATAACTTGCACAGAATCGGAAAGGGTTTCGCCTTTCTTCGCTAGAGAAGTATTTCCATCGTTATCAAAACCAATAACGTCACCACCTACGCGTTGAATTGCTGTTTCAAATGACAGGCGTGTACGCGTCGATGGCTCAAAGAAACAGCTCGCAACGACTTTATTTTTAATCAATTCTGGTTGAGGTTCCTTTTTCAGGCTACCTGCGGTTGCGACGATAAGTTCCAGCTCTTCACGTGAAAGCTCTGGAATAGAGATGATGTGCTTCTGGTAAAGCGAGTTCGCCATGATCTTCTTCCCTATAACAGTGATGACTATCTCCAAAATGGCCATTGAGGAATTTTGGACATAAAAAAACCTCCCAAATGGGGAGGTTTAAAAATCGATAGAATTAACGAAAATAACACCACGTAAGCGTAGTCGCTTAGTTAGAGCAAATCGCGTTGTTACGGCAGCAATCAGCGTGGTCATTTCTTAATCCTCAGACAAATTGCCGAGCATTATACGCTTAACTTTTACTAGTGCAAGCGATTACATCATGCTTTTTGCCACTAAAATCCGTTAACTTCCTAGTGTTGCTACCATTACTGCTTTAATCGTGTGCATGCGGTTTTCTGCTTCATCAAAGACGATAGAGTACTCAGACTCAAACACGTCTTCCGTCACTTCCAAACCTTTCATACCGTACTTCTCAGCGACTTCCTTACCAACGGTTGTTTCATCGTTATGAAAAGCGGGTAGACAGTGCATAAACTTCACATGTGGATTACCGGTCTGTTTAATCACATCCATATTGACCTGGTAAGGTGTCATCAGCGCAACGCGTTCATCCCAGGCTTCTGCGGATTCGCCCATTGATACCCAAACATCGGTGTACAAGAAGTCACAACCTTTCACGCCTTCTTCAACGCTTTCGGTTAACGTGATTTTAGCACCAGTTTGTTGCGCGATTTCCTGACAAGTAGCGACAAGCTCTTCTTCCGGCCAGAATGCTTTTGGAGCAATCAAACGGATATCCATGCCCATTTTAGCCGCGCCCACCATCAGTGAGTTACCCATGTTATTACGAGCGTCACCCAAATAGGCAAAGGTCATTTCATGCAGCTGTTTTCCTCGTCCATGCTCCTGCATAGTGAGGAAATCAGCGAGGATTTGAGTTGGGTGGAACTCATCAGTCAGACCGTTCCAGACAGGCACGCCCGCGTAAGCACCGAGATCTTCCACGATCGCCTGACCAAAGCCACGGTACTCGATGCCGTCATACATACGACCTAATACTCGCGCGGTATCTTTCATTGACTCTTTGTGGCCGATTTGAGAACCAGAAGGGCCAATGTAAGAGACTTGAGCCCCCTGATCAAAAGCCGCAACTTCGAACGCACATCGGGTTCGAGTAGAAGATTTCTCAAAGATGAGTGCAATATTTTTACCTTGGAGTGTCTTCTGCTCTATTCCTGCATATTTGGCTTTTTTTAGCTCTGCAGACAGTTCGAGCAAGAACTGGATTTCTTTGCTTGAGAAATCTAATAGCTTCAAAAAGTTGCGATTTCGTAAATTGAAAGCCATAGCTCGTCCCTTTGTACGTGTGATTGATTTTGAATCACTGCATTAAAACATATAAATGCTTTTATTGTGAATAATTATTTTAATTAAAAACTAAAAAAGGTTGATGTATTCACATCAACCTTAGTTTTTATTCACTGATTCGGAAAGAGATTAAATATCGTCTCGCTCGATCGGACAGCTCATACAACGAGCACCACCGCGACCACGACCTAACTCGTTACCTGGAACCGTCAATACTTGAATGCCAGCTTTATCGTACTTCTCGTTGGTATAGACGTTACGTTCGTAACCGATCACCACTCCTGGTTTCACCGTCAGTACGTTGTTGGCATCATTCCACTGTTCACGCTCTGCTTCATAGCTGTCACCACCCGTTGTGATGATTTTTAGCTGGTCCAGGCCAAGCGCAGATTCAATCGCATGCAGGTAGTTGTGCGATGCTTCAACATTCATTTCACCGTCAGTGCCTTTAGGTGTCAGACGCCAGGTATCTAAATCTTTGCGCATGATCTCTGGGTAGACCGAGAAGGTATCGACGTCCATGTGTGTCATGACCGTATCCAGGTGCATGCATGAGCGGTGCTTTGGAAGATCAATCGCAATGACTTCTGTAGCCTGGCCCGCTTTAAACAGGTTTGCTGCCAGGTTCTCTACACCTTGTGCTGTGGTACGTTCAGACATACCGACGAGTACGGCTCCTTTACCGATAACCAGAACGTCACCGCCTTCAACGTTAGCGTTATCGTAGTGTAGATCTTCATCGCCAAAGTATTTAATAAAATCCTGACCTGCAAAGATTGGGTGCCAGCGATAAATTGCGCGTAAATGGTTTGTTTCACGTTGACGTGCTGGCATCATCATTGGGTTGAGAGAAACACCGCCGTATACCCAACATGAGGTATCGCGGGTAAACAGGTGATTTGGCAGTGGTTCGATAACGAAGTCGAGAGGGCGTCTCATCTTCGGTAGCATAGAAGATGATTTGATTGGCAGCTCAGAGTAGGCTAAACCACCCAGCAATACTGAAGCAAGGTGTTCATTGTCCATGTCTGTAAAATACGCTCGAAGATCACGGGCAAAGGTTGGGCCATAACGGAAATCGGAAATTTGAGTATCCAATAGCCACTTCTTCGCTTCTGGAACCGCTAGGGTTTCGACGAGTAAATCGTGAAGTAGAAGTACTTCCACATCTTGGTCGCGTAAAGTACGAGCGAAAGCATCATGCTCTTCGCCTGCCGCTTCTACCGCAAGAACATCATCAAACAATAATTCATGACAGTTAGATGGTGTTAAGTGGGTTAGGGCGCGCTCTGGGCGATTTAATAGAACTCGTCTTAGTTGACCAACTTCTGATCCAACGTACAGCTTACTCATTTTGTATCCTTACAGATTATCCAGCCGTCATTTATGACAATCTTATGGATAAGATGCAAGTCGGTTAACTTTGATTATATTCTGTAGATTCTTTTGTTTTTAAATTAAAATTCTATATAAGTTTTTACTGGTGATAAAATTAAGTTTTTTGTATTGTTTTTTTGCTTGGCAATGAAGTGCGTTTTTATTCTTTTAACCCGACTTGAGTATATTACATGCTTAGTGCATAAATTGTGCATATGTATTCTAAAATATGCATTTTTTTGGTTCTCTTTATTCGCTGAGTAGAGAATGCAAGGCGTCTCGGTATTCAATATAGGACCATAAACACGCATTGAGAGCCGGTTTGCGCCTTAATTATGCTAATTAGGATCTTCTGAATATTACAAAATAGCATTTCTTGTTAACTTTTTGTGACCTTGTGAGAGGGGTTTAATATTTATCAAGCAATAATTGACAACAATCACTGTGGTTTGGTGTTTGTTAGTGGCTTTTCGTCGCAATCCGTGCCATATTTCACCGGATCGTTTCCACCAAGTAACTAATCTGGAGCCAAAACATGTCTCACGAAGATGAATATCTATCAGTAGAACAATTAATTGAGATTCAAAAGGAAGAGACTCGCGATATCATTGCAGCATTGCTAGAAGATGGCAGCGATCCAGATTCGCTATACGAAATTGAGCACCACCTATTTGCAGAAGATTTCGATACGCTAGAGAAAGCGGTGGTTGAAGCATTTAAGATGGGCTTTGAAGTCCTTGAAGCAGAAGAAACAGAAGACGAAGACGGCAACAAACTGCTTTGCTGCGATGCGACCATGGAGTCTGCACTCGATGCAGAAGCGATTGATGCTCAAGTAGAGAAGCTGGTTCACCTTGCTGAAAAGTACGACATTATTTATGACGGTTGGGGTACGTATTACGAGGGCGAGGACGCTCTATACCCTGACGAAGATGATGAAGACGAAGAATAGTCTCTCCTCGATTGAAAAAGCCAGCTATTTAGCTGGTTTTTTTATGTCTAACAATTGATAACGATAAGGTATGAAACTAATTCACATTGAGCTTATGTGGTTTTTTTACCATAATGCGTAAAAAATTGATCCAGCTCAAGGTGTATATGCAACAGTCACTCGCCGGTTTATGGCAAGTCTCTCCACTTACGGACCTATCTATCCCTCAGGATGACATCACGTTTCCTGCACCATTAAGTCAGGTACTTCCTGACCATTTGACAGAAGAGGCAATTCGCCAGCAAGAATGGCATCTTATGCATGATATCGAAGTGGATGAGTCGATGCTCGCATTCCCCGCGGTAGATATGGTGTTAGCTGGTGTCGATTACCATGCTGAAGTGCGTTTAAACGGGATCGCACTGTTTGATTGTGATGGTACCCAAAACGTTTACAGGAAAGACATTCGCCCGTTCATGCAGTTAGGGCGTAATCGCTTCGAGATCTTATTTTTAGAGGAAGAAGAAGCTCTCCTTCTGGAGGAAGATCGGCCTGAGTTGTGTTCTCTTTCTGATCATGAGTATAAGAAAAGCGATGATCGTATTGGTGTATGGCAGGAGCCTTACCTGCAGTTTATTCGCAATGTTCGTTTAGAGCGTGTGGCAACAGAACAGATCTGGCACCATGGTGGTGGCTGTGAGTTTAAGGTTGATCTTTATTATCAGACGTTCGCTCCTGGGTTAGTATCGGCATCGGTCAAATTCAATGGTATGACTTACCATATTCCAATCGACGTACGCACGGATCATGCGAGTGCGTTGTTTCAGATAGAAGCACCTAAATATGCCGATCTCAACAACCCAAATCCAAGCGATCTCTATCAATTGTCTGTAGAACTAGACGGACAACGCCAAGAGTTTTCCGTGGCATTAAGTCAGGATCTTTGTGTTACCCACCTAGTACTTTAACACTTGCGTACTTTAATCCTTACAGCGATTTGAGCATCACGACTTCACACGCATCATGCCCTGTTTGTCCAAGCGGGGCATCTAAATGCTCAAACCCCAGCTTCTCATACAAACCAATAGCTTCTTTTAAGCACTCGGTGGTTTCCAAATAACACTTCTGATAGCCAAGTTGCTTCGCCAATTGCAGACTCAGAGCCACAATACGTTTGGCCAGCCCGTGTCCACGAGTTTGTGGCAAGAAGTACATCTTTTGCAGCTCGCACACGTTAGGCTCTCCTACCAGTGGCGCAAAACCACCACCACCTACGATTTGTCCATTTTCTTCAATCACCCAGTAGGCGGCACCTTGTTGGTTGTAGACAGAATACATGTCATCAAGCGTTGGGTCTGCCACACCATAGCCTTTGTCTGCAGTGAGTCCATATTCTGCTGAGACCTGACGAATGACGTTTGCTATGTTTGGGTTATCTTCTGGTGTGAGAGAGCGGAGAGTGAAGTGTGCGATTTGTTCCATGCTTTGCCTACAAAAATTGAGCCCTTAAGGGCTCAATATATTGCGCTTAGGCATGTCGATGCAAACCAAAGTGAGACACAGGCGTCTGGCTTGCCGATTTACGTAACCAAATTTTCTCGTGGAAGTAATAGGCTACCGTGTTTAATGATGGCTCTAGCGTTGCCATGATACCACCAATAAACGCATCACCTGTTAGTAAGTAAACCACAGTGAAAGCGACGCTGAAGTGCACGGTTGCGAAGCTGGCGGTTTTTATTTTTGTTCTTGACTGACGAGCCTTAAGAGCAGGAATACTTGTCCATGCTTTTTCATGAAAGTAGAAGGCGACCGTGTTTACTGATGGCTCGATCATGGCAATTAAACTACCAATTAAGATGTCGCCGGTAAGTACGTAAGCGACACTAAATGCGATAGTAAAATGTAATGTAGCGAAAGTTAGTGTCTTTTTCATGATAATTACTCATCGTGTTTGTTTCGATGAGTTCATTATCGATAATAATTCTCATTGTCGCCAATGGATGGTGAGTATTAATTCAATAGGGAAAAGCTATTAATAAGTGTATTGAGAAGGGCTGATACAAAAAAGGTTGGCCTTGATGACCAACCTTTTTGATTCAAGCATAAAGCATTGAGCTTTTGCTTTTACTCTAGTGCTTAAAGCGCTGCAATCGTGGTTTTTTGCTCTTCTAGCTTGGAGAGTGTCTCTTTGTAGCCTTCAAGCTTCTCACGCTCTTTAGCAACAACCGCTTCAGGTGCTTTTGCAACAAAACCTTCGTTGCCAAGTTTGCCTTCGATGCGCTTGATCTCGCCGTGAGTTTTCTTGATCTCGCCATCTAGACGAGCAAGTTCAGCGTCTTTGTCGATCAGACCCGCCATTGGGATCATTAGCTCAGATTTACCAACCAGTGCTGTTGCACATGCAGGGGTTTCTTCGCCCGCTTCAAGAACGCGTACCGCTTCTAGTTTAGCCAGAGACATCAGTACTTGCTTACTTGCTTCCAGACGAGACGCGTCTTCTTCGCTTGCTGCTTTCAGCATTACGTTAAGCGGTTTACCTGGATTGATATCGTACTCAGCACGTAGGTTACGGATGCTGGTAATGAACGCTTTCACCCACTCGATGTCGTCTAGCGCTTCTTGGTGGAAGTTCGCTTCGTCGTATTGAGGCAGCGCTTGTAGCATAATGGTCTCACCTTCAACGCCGTCAACCAGTGGCTTGATACTCTGCCAGATAGTCTCAGTGATGTAAGGAATTACAGGATGCGCAAGACGCAGCGTCTTCTCAAGAACGGTGATGAGCGTACGACGTGTACCACGTTGCTGTGCTTCAGTACCTTTCCACAGAACCGGTTTCGTTAGCTCTAGGTACCAGTCACAGAATTGGTTCCAGATGAATTCGTAAAGCGTGTTCGACGCCATATCCAGACGGAAGTTGTCGATATGGTTGTTGAACGCTTGCGCTGCTAGTTCAAACTGAGACTCGATCCACTTGTCCGCTAGTGAGTATTCAATGTCACCACCGTTGAAGCCACAATCTTGCTCTTCTGTGTTCATCATTACGTAACGGCTAGCGTTCCATAGTTTGTTACAGAAGTTGCGGTAACCTTCAAGACGCTTCATATCCCAGTTGATATCGCGACCTGTTGATGCCATTGCTGCAAGGGTGAAACGTAGTGCGTCGGTACCGTATGCTTCGATACCGTTTTCAAACGTCTTACGCGTGTTTTTCTCGATCTTCTTCGCTAGCTGAGGCTGCATCATGTTGCCAGTGCGTTTCTCAACCAGAGACTCTAGGTCGATACCATCGATCATGTCGATTGGGTCAAGCACGTTACCTTTCGACTTAGACATCTTGTCGCCGTTTTCGTCGCGGATCAGGCCTGTCACGTAAACGGTTTTGAATGGTACTTGTGGCTTGCCGTCTTCGTCTTTCACGAAGTGCATGGTCATCATGATCATGCGCGCAACCCAGAAGAAAATGATGTCGAAACCCGTTACTAGTACGTCTGACGGGTGGAATACTTTCAGATCGTCAGTTTGCTCTGGCCAACCTTGAGTGCCGAACGTCCATAGTGCCGAAGAGAACCAGGTATCCAGTACGTCTTCGTCTTGGTGTAGTTCAATTACTGACTCTAGGTTGTTGTTGTTACGAACTTCTTCTTCAGTGCGACCTACATAAACATTGCCTTGGTTGTCGTACCAAGCTGGGATACGGTGACCCCACCATAGCTGACGAGAGATACACCAGTCTTGAACATCACGCATCCAAGAGAAGTACATGTTTTCGTACTGTTTAGGAACGAACTGGATATCGCCGTTTTCGACTGCTTCAACCGCGGTTTTCGCTAGAGGCGCAGTACGTACGTACCATTGGTCAGTTAGCATTGGTTCGATAACCACGCCACCACGGTCGCCGTAAGGAACTTGCAGGTCGTGATCTTTCACTTCTTCAAGTAGACCTAGCTCGTCGAATTCAGCAACGACAGCTTTACGTGCAGCAAAACGCTCCATGCCGTGGTATTTAGCGGGAAGCTCTGTGCTGTATGCGTCGCTTGCTTCGCCGTTGGTGTTGAATACTTCAGCCGCGTCACGGATGTTGGCGTCGAAAGTCAGAATGTTGATCATTGGTAACTGGTGGCGCTTACCAACTTCATAGTCATTGAAGTCATGTGCAGGTGTGATTTTCACACAACCCGTGCCTTTTTCCATATCTGCGTGCTCGTCACCTACGATAGGGATGCGACGATCAACGATAGGAAGGATGATTTCTTTACCGATAAGATCTTGGTAACGCGGATCTTCTGGGTTTACAGCAACACCGGTATCACCAAGTACGGTTTCTGGACGAGTGGTTGCAACGACGATGTAATCTTTACCGTCAGCCGTTTTTACGCCATCCGCTAGTGGATAGCGGAAATGCCACATGTTGCCTTTAGTGTCTTTGTTTTCTACTTCTAGATCTGAGATTGCTGTGTGTAGCTTTGGATCCCAGTTAACCAGACGCTTACCGCGGTAAATTAGGTCATCTTCGTACAGACGAACGAAAACTTCTTGAACGGCGTTAGACAGACCATCGTCCATCGTAAAGCGTTCACGCTCCCAATCTACTGATGCACCTAGGCGACGCAGCTGTTTGGTGATAGTGCCGCCAGATTCACCTTTCCATTCCCAGATTTTGTCAATGAAAGCTTCACGACCGTAATCGTTTTTGGTTTTGCCTTCTTCTGCCGCGATCTTACGCTCAACAACCATCTGAGTTGCGATACCTGCGTGGTCAGTACCTACTTGCCAAAGGGTGTTTTTACCCTTCATACGTTCACAGCGGATAAGCGTATCCATGATCGTATCTTGGAACGCGTGGCCCATGTGTAGGCTACCAGTGACGTTCGGTGGCGGGATCATGATGCTGTATGATTCTTTAGTAGTGTCACCGTGTGGCTTGAAGTAGCCTTTCTCTTCCCAAGTCTGATACAGAGCTTGTTCGATTGAAGTTGGGTTGTATGTTTTTTCCATAGCGCTCATTTTTCCTCGTCATATTTGGGCTGATAGCGGCGTTCACTGCATTCGTAAACCCTAATCAAATACCGCATGTATGCTCATAGGGGGTTACTCGTTTGTTGCCTTGCTCTAAGCCCAACTATTTAGAGGTTCGATTCTGGTTAATGGTAAATCTTAGTCAATCTCTATAAGTGAACTCTCTAAAGAGAGAGCTTAACTATAAGGATTGACAGTTAAGGATATTGAATTTCGATCGTCTGCAGTTGGTAGCCTGCTTGTCGGTAAATTTTATATCTTTCTCTTGCGAGTTGTTTTGCTTTTTCTTCGCAGGGCACGAAGTCTACCACTTGAGCAAACTTGTTCGCAAAGGTTGTCTCATTTTCCGCCAAATTAATTACTAATTGACGGTTCCAGGATGGCTTTACACCCTCGTGGCCAATTTCGATATTAGTCGCGTATTTAGGACCTTCACCTACGAGATTATGTGCCATGAACTTATCAGGATCAATTTGCCAGAAAGCTTCAGCGAGCTGCTCGGCATGCATTTTGTCGTTGCAGTTCAGATATACCTTAGCGCTTTGACGGGCAAAGTGCTGGGCTAAAAATACGACGTAATCGTTAAAGCCATCGGACTGCGCTTGTGGGCTATCTTTTTGGATGATGTAGAAGGTCGCAGTTTGCATCATTTCTCTCGCTTGGTTCTGATCTCACCTAATCACTCTTGTTATAAAGAATATGGCGATAATAAAAAAGGGCCTTGCGGCCCTTTTCGATTCAGTTCAGAAATTATTCTTCTGTCTCTTGGCCGCTGCGGTTCAAAAGGAATTGGACTAGCATTGAGACAGGACGGCCTGTTGAGCCTTTCGCTGCACCTGATTTCCAAGCAGTACCTGCGATGTCTAAGTGTGCCCAGTTGTACTTCTTGGCAAATTTTGACAAGAAACAACCGGCAGTAATGGTACCACCAGGACGGCCACCGATGTTTTGCATATCCGCAAATGGACTCTTCAGCTGCTCATGGTATTCGTCTGCCATTGGTAGACGCCAAGCGCGGTCACTTGCTTGCTCAGAAGCGTTAACCAGCTCGTGAGATAGCGGGTTGTGGTTAGAGATAACACCGCTGATGTGGTGACCAAGTGCGATAACACAAGCACCTGTTAGCGTTGCAACGTCTACGACACAATCTGGCTCGAAACGCTCTACATACGTTAGTGCGTCACACAGTACTAAACGGCCTTCCGCATCGGTATTAAGTACTTCAACGGTTTGACCAGACATAGTGGTTAAAATGTCACCTGGACGGTAAGCGTTGCTACCTGGCATGTTTTCACAGCCTGCCAGAACACCAATTACGTTAATTGGCAGGTTTAGTTTCGCTAACGCTTTCATGGTGCCGAATACAGACGCTGCACCACACATGTCGTACTTCATCTCATCCATACCTTCACCAGGTTTTAATGAGATACCGCCTGAATCGAACGTTAGGCCTTTGCCAACCAGTACGATCGGTTTTGCATCAGAGTCAGGGTTACCCTTGTACTCAATGACAGACATCATCGATTCGTTTTTCGAACCGCGACCGACTGCCAGATATGATGACATGCCCAGTTTTTCCATCTCTTGCTCACCAATGATTTTGGTGGTCACGGTTTCGTAATCGTCCGCTAGACGACGAGCCTGTGAAGCAAGGTAGGCTGGGTTTGCTACGTTTGGTGGCATGTTGCCAAGGTCTTTTGACGCTTTTACGCCAGAAGCGATAGCAAGACCATGAGTGATCGCTTTTTCACCCAAGTTCAATTCACGACGTGTAGGTACGTTGAAAACAAGCTTACGCAGTGGACGGCGAGTTTCTGGCTTAACACTTTTGAACTGGTTAAATGTGTACAGACCATCTTTAGTCGCTTCAACAGCTTGACGAACTTTCCAGTAAGTATCGCGGCCTTTAACGTGCAGTTCAGTTAGGAAACACACGGCTTCCATCGAACCGGTTTCGTTAAGTGTGCTGATCGTCTTTTGAATGATTTCCTTGTACTGGCGCTCGCCAAGCTCACGTTCTTTACCACAACCGACAAGTAAAACGCGTTCTGACAACACTCCTGGCACTTGATGCAGTAGTAGCATCTGACCTGGTTTACCCTCTAGATCACCACGGCGAAGTAGTGAACTGATGTAACCGTCACTGATTTTATCAAGTTGCTCGGCTACTGGAGAAAGGCGACGTGGTTCAAACACACCAACAACGATACATGCGCTACGTTGTTTCTCTGGACTGCCACTTTTTACACTGAACTCCATGCGTACTCCTACATCCTGAAGACAAATTGCTCTAAATGTTAGATAATGATCGCTTACTTGTTGAATTTTAGCTCTTGGTTTACATACAGAGCTAATTGAGCGACTAACATTTAGTTTATAATTTTTCAAAAAATAAATGGTTCAACGGGAAACTATAGTGATTCGACCAAAAAAACAAGTTTTGTATAGGTAATTTCAGCGTGATTATTGTTAGATATTTGATCCGCGAAACACTCAAGAGTCAATTTGCGATCTTTTTCGTACTTTTTTTGGTGTTTCTGAGCCAAAAGTTCATCAGTGTTCTCGCAGACGCTTCTGACGGGGATATTCCGGCTGGATTGATCTTCTCAATTGTTGGTTTGAACATGCCAGCAATGGGTTTATTGATGCTGCCGTTGAGTTTGTATATCGGCATATTGATCACTTTTGGCCGTTTGTATGCGGAGAGTGAAATTGTCGTAATGAATGCGACGGGGATTGGAAACAAGTTTTTGGTGCAGGCGGCACTTTACTTGGCACTGATCACTTCTGGCGTAGCGGCATTTAACGCTCTATGGTTGTCACCTTGGTCTCAAGACAGAGTGGAGCAGCTCTACGAACAGGTTGCGGCTGAAAATAGCGTCGACCTTCTACAAAAAGGCCAATTCCAGGGTACGCCAGATGGCTCTTCTGTGGTGTTCATCGATGATATTAAAGACAACACGCTGAGCAATGTGTTTGTCGCTCAGATGCGTCCTCGAGACTCTGTATTGCCTAGCGTTATGTTTTCTTCTTCTGGTGAAGTGAAAGAACTGTCGGATGGTCGACAGATTATTACGATGAAAGAAGGAACACGCTATGAAGGGATTCCTACTCGCGTGGAATATATGATCACTAAGTTTGATGAATACGAAGGGGTTATTGGTCAGCGAGAAGTGAAGAAGAAGGGCAGAGATTGGGAAGCTTACCCAACGGCTGATTTAATTGGCCACCCGGATCCTGAAGCGCAAGCGGAACTGCAATGGCGAATTTCACTGTTTGTGTGTATTCCATTACTGACGATGTTAGTTATTCCGTTGTCTGCGGTTAACCCACGTCAGGGACGATTCGCAAAAATGGGCCCGGCAATTCTGATTTACTTGGCTTACTTCCTGGCGATCAGTGCGACGAAATCGGCACTGGAAGATGGAGCAATACCGACGACTGTCGGAATGTGGCCGATTAATGCGATGTTACTGGTCGTCGCTATTTTTGCCAACATGATGGACAGCGTTCCAGCTCGACGTATGAAAGAAAAATTCCGCAAGAAGAGGCTAGCGTAAGCTGTGTTCAAAATCTTAGACCTTTATATCGGTAGAACCATCATTTCGACCACCGCCCTGGTTTTGGCAACCTTTGTTGGCTTATCTGGCATCATCAAATACGTAGAACAGTTACGTAAAGTCGGTCGAGGTGTGTATGACCTAATGCATGCACTTTACTTTGTGCTGTTGAGTATTCCTCGTGATATTGAAATGTTTTTCCCAATGGCGGCACTGTTGGGGGCATTGATTGGCTTAGGGATGCTGGCGTCCAGCTCTGAGCTGGTGGTGATGCAGGCTGCAGGCTTTTCCAAGTTGGATATCGGCTTATCAGTTTTGAAGACCGCTGTACCTCTCATGCTGATTGTCATGACGTTAGGTCAGTGGGGCGCACCAGAAGCGCAAAAGATGGCGCGTGACTTACGTTCATTTGCGATATCTGGCGGTAGTATTGTTTCCGTTCGAGCCGGGGTTTGGGCCCGTGATGCGAACGATTTTATCTTTATCGGTAAAGTCGAAGACGACAAATTATATGCGCTTAATATGTGGCGCTTCGATGACGATAATAACCTCCAAAAAGTGATCTTTGCTGAAGAAGTGGATTATGAGCAAGACAACAACTGGGTCATGAAAGATGTACAAATCACCGACATGCAGGGTGAGACGATCATATCCAAGCAAAGTGTCGACCAAATGGAATGGCAAACGTCACTGGCACCAGACAAGCTTGCCGTCGTGACGGTTAAGCCAGAAGAGCTGTCACTTAGCGGTTTGTACGATTACGTGACGTACTTGAAAGCATCAGAACAGGATGCTTCACGTTACGAGCTTGCGTTCTGGCGTAAACTGACCCAGCCACTCTCCATAGCGGTCATGATGTTGATGGCATTGTCGTTTGTATTTGGTCCGCTGCGTAGCGTGACGATGGGCGCACGGGTGTTGTCTGGGGTGGTTGCGGGCTTTACTTTCTATATTTCCAGTGAGTTTTTCGGACCGTTGACTCTGGTATATGGGATACCTCCCGTGTTTGGCGCATTGGCACCAAGCCTGGTATTCCTCGCTATCGCGGTATCGCTACTAAGAAGAAAACTGTAAAAGAAAAAGGAAGGACAATGCCTTTAATGCCGTTCACTTAAGGTGAGCGGCATTGTTTTTTCTAGGGTATCGGCTTGGCTTTTTCTTAACGACTCTAGGGAAGGATCTTTCTCGCCTAGGTCCAAGTATTAAGCTCTCACTCATTGAGTAGAAGTTTTGGAGTTGCCTCGGGATTGCTCCTGGTGACGAGTATGGAAGTCCCACTATCAGGCGCATGATGTGAGCTAATGCCCCATTGAAGCTAAGTTGGTAGGGTAAGTAGTCTCCATTCAACGTATTACACATCTGCACCATTTGATACCTGACCAAGTTATAGGTCAGTAGTATTCCCCAGAGTTCTTGCTTCACTAATTCAGGGAGTCGACTTCGAAGCGTGAGTCGGTTACCAAGCATGTACTGTTTTTGCTCACGGTAGCCGAGTTCAATTTCCCAACGATACCCATATAAGCCTACGATATCTAACTTTGGGTAGAGCATAGGGTCAAGCATTGAAGTGAGAACATCGTATTGCCTACCATCTTTGACTCTCGTGATTAAACGTACAACAACTTCTTGTCCTAGCTCTGGCCACTTCTTACGCGCTTGCGGATTACTCTTCAGTTTTATCAGTTTATCTTGGCGGCCAAGAGACTGAACGACGTCATAAGTGAGTCCTTTTTTCATAGGGATAAGCCAATGTCGATTTATCCCTTGCGAGCTCCACGCTTGAAGTAGGCCAAGGGAGTAAAAGCCTTTATCAAAAAGGGTTAAACTATTATCAGGTGTCGTCTCTATAAGCTGCTCTGCTAACTTCATTTCATTGACGCTATAACAGTCAAAGGCACTGCCTGTGATTAAATGGCTGCTCAATTCCATCTGACATACCATACGTACTTGTGGATACTGTGTTTCTTTACCGTCACGATTGGTAGGCTTTGCAAACGCTTCAGCGTTCTCTTTTGAGTCCTCAGTTCGCCACAAGACACCATCAACGCCAAGAAGAGTGAGTCCGTTCCAGTTTGGTAAATTAGCCTGCTTAAACCAATGACTTTGCGTACACTCAAAAAGAGCTTTAGCCGCTGACTCACCGAGGTTTTTTCTTCGCTGTGTTAATGCACTTGGAGCAACAAATGGTTTACCTGTTCGGTCAACAATATCGAGCATATTTACAATGTCAGCCATGGACTTATCGTTATAAATTGCCATGCCAACCAGTAACCACGCCATCGACTCTAAAGTTAGCTTTCGTTTTCTTAGAGTAACGGTGTCAGTAAGCTCGTAAGCACTATTGATGAGTTCAATTGGCAGGAGATCTGCGAGTGTCTCAACTTGATTTGGTTTGTAGCTGTTGATGATGTTGAGGGCTTGAGAAACGTGCATAAAAAAATCCGATAAACAAGGTCTATCGGATTTTTACATACAGGGAGGATCATTCAACTGATCTGCCGATTAAAGTCTTAACTGATCGGCATTAGGACAATGCCTTCCTTTTTTTATTGTGCTTTCGGTAACACAACCACTTTAGTTTTGGCCCACATGTCGTGGAAACCGCGTTTCTGCGGATCGATGGGTACCGTCAGGTTGGCTAAACCGAACCCTGAAGTTGCAATACGAATCAGCGCTTGAGTGACAGTGATTGGTGCATCGTCAGCGGCGTTACGTACTTGAAGTTTCCAGGCACGCATACCAAGTGTTTGACCTGCGCGAGTCCAGAAGAAAACGAAGAAATAGATCCAAACTACCGCTAAATACAGCGTAAAGATCGGGCTTATTACAGGGTGCTTCGATAACATATCCGCAGCATCCACATATTCCCCATAGCTCAGTAACCCTGCTGCATTGAGTGCAAAGACAATGGCCATAACCACTCCTGCTGCCATCATTTCTATCGCAATGACAATCAACGAGTCATAGACCAAAGCAGCTAATCGACGAAAGAGTCCTGCTGTTGGAAGAGTTGTAGAAGTAGTCATAATTCCATCACTTACCTTAACAAATTGTGCGTCAGAATATAGATTCCCTTCCCATGTGAAAAGAGAGCCAACGCACAGACTCTCCAATTGTGGCGAAATCTAGCCTTTTACAGCCGTACTTATCGTTGATAAGTATGGCCACAAGCAGAATCGTTTGGGCATTCTGTTCAAAAAGCTGTGGATCGGTGTTGGCTTTCAGCCATGAAACCTCTGGTCCGTTACCTGATGCGAAAGCTGAGAGAGTTGGTGTTTTTCGTCTTCGGTATAATGTTGAGACAGTGCGAGTTCCAATGCTTTTTCAGAAAGTTTTTTGGCTGGAGAGGCAAACAATTTGGGGTGCATACTGGATAGCGCCAACAATGCTTTTTGCAGACGAATCTGAACTTGGAGTTGGGTTGCGCCGTCATGTGCTATCGGTAAAAATACATCATCAAATAGATCCTGGCAGCTTAATGAGGGAACAAATAGCTGCGGAAAGCGCGTTTTGATTGGTCTTTGCTTTAACAACTCTCCCCATAGTGACAGCGCCCGTATAGCACGTCCGAGCACATCAATGGCAGTGCCGTTATCATTTACTGCAGGAGAAAGCGCTCTTGAGGCTATTTCGGCCAACACGACCAATCCAAATCGAGGGTCTTGGTCGAATGAACGTTCAGTTCTTATTGTGAACGCATGCAAAATCTCACTCTCTTCTTCCAATTCACCACAAACCCAAGCGAGTGGCTGACCTAGATATACAAAGCTTCCTGGTTGTCGCTCAATGTAGATCGTACTTTGGCTGTCTTCGGCAAGGTTGTCCAGATGGTGCATATCGATATGTTGTAAGTAACCAATTTCCTGACTGAGAATCGGCTTGCTCCCTCTCGGCTTATGCTCCGGGTGACTCCAGGGGCGAGCGCCAAGCCAGGGCTCGTCGCCACGTTTTCGAATCGCACTTAACAGGGCTTGTTCGACCTTTGACGTTGTTTCTGCAACTCTCCCAAGTACGGATAGATGCTGAATCCAGCGTAATAGGGTGAGTATGATCATGACGATGACTACCATAGTCACGATAAACAGGTAGATACGTGCCTGTTCGTGATACGCCCCGATACCAAGGGCGATAATCCCGACCAGACTAAACAAGAACGAGCCCAGAAAAGTAGCCAGTGCATTTTGCGTTGTGCTGTCTTCCATCAATAGCTTCGTGGCTCTAGGTGTCACACCTGCGCTAGCTGCACTGTATGCTGAGACCATAATATTGAGAGAAAAGGTAGTTACCGCCAACATTGAGGTGGCAAGAATATTGAGTATGTTATTCAGTAGTTCACTACTGACGTTGATAGCGGGAGGTAAGATGACGAATTTGTTTAAAACAATCGATATCAGAGCAGTAGCGACCGCAAGTAAGGCGAAAAGTGATGTCCTAACCCACAGTTTGCGTGTTATCTGTTTTAATAACCACTGCCATTTAGATCCTGTCATTATTGGACTCCTATCAGAGACTAACTCGAAAGTGGTCAGAAAATTCAAAAAGTTATTATTGCTAAAGCATAGATTAAATTTTCTGAAGTCTGATTAATGTTTGATGAGCCATAATGACAAGGTACGTATATCAGCATATTTTCAAACGTACAGATAGTATGTGAAGTAAAGAGGTAAAAAATGATTCTAATTACAGGCGCAAGTAGCGGACTTGGTGCTGAATTGGCTAAGCTTTACGATTCCGATGGTCAGCCAACATACCTTACGGGACGAAGCGAGGGTAAACTCTCTGAAATCACAGACAGCCTGTCTAACAACATTGGTTACCAAGCTTGTGATCTCTCTTTGCATCAGGATGTTGAACAATTATTTGATCAATTACACCAGCCTCCCCAAACAGTGATTCATAGTGCGGGAAGTGGTTATTTTGGGCTGTTGGAAGACCAAGAGCCAGAACAGGTTCAAAAGTTAATTAACAACAACCTTAACTCTGCGATTAATGTATTGCGAGAGTTGGTTAAGCGATACAAAGAGTACCCAGTTAATGTGATTATGATTATGTCGACCGCAGCACAGCAGCCAAAAGCGCAGGAGTCCACTTACTGTGCAGTTAAGTGGGCGGTAAAAGGTCTGATTGAATCGGTTCGTTTAGAACTAAAGGGCAAACCGATGAAAATTATTGCGGTCTATCCGGGAGGGATGGCGACGGAGTTTTGGCAGACCAGTGGCAAGTCATTAGATCTCAGTAGTTTTATGCAAGCAGAAGATGCCGCGCAAATGATTCACGATGCGGTGTCGAGCATTGGCAACGGCTATGTTTCTGATATCACGGTTAACCGGTTATAAACGCCATAGATATTGGAAAGATAGCTGTAAACTAGGTGGGCGTAGATAAGATTGCGGGGCTCGAGCTCTCCTTTGTCACAGTTTGTGGCGAAATTATCAGCAAACGATAGTTATTAAAGGTTTTTCTGCTTGCGCAGGTCAAAAGCTTACGTATAATGCCAAACATCAAAGGGCAATAGCCCAAAGATGCCGGTGTGGTGAAATTGGTATACACGACGGATTCAAAATCCGTTGCCTTCGGGCGTGGCGGTTCAAGTCCGCCCACCGGTACCATACATAGAAAGGTCGCTTTTATAGCGGCCTTTCGTCGTTTTAGATGCTTGAAAATGTTCGATTTTTCAGGTGCTTACCTCAGTTTCCCTTTTCTGTTGTCACATCTTTTTTCGCTCCATTGAACTCTCTTTGTCCATCTTAAAATTTCTCCCATGGTCCATCTATGGTTCATCGCATGCCGATCCTGTGCGCAAGGGAATCCCAGTCAATCCAACAAACTACAATGCCTGAAACTCAATATTTTGATTAATAATAATTATCTATACTCGTTCAACTTGAAGATGCAGGTTTTAAAATCTGAAAATTATCCGTAATTCTGGACACCAGTGAGCCTGCAACTTCTGGTAGCGTTACATCGAAAAACTCTTTGATGGCTGAAGTAAATTCAGACTTGGAGGAGAAGTAAATATTATTCCTCACATGCTCATTCATCACTTTCCAAAGCCGCTCTATTGGATTTAAATTTGGACTATAAGGCGGTAAATAATGAAGCTGGATATTAAGCACCTTTGCCGCATCCTTCACCAAATTTGACTGATGATAGGCTGCACCATCAAGAACTAAGTGAACTTTTTGCTCCAACGGGTAATGCTCTTTTTTGAGCTTCCAGAAGAAGCGAACGATGCTCTCGCTGTTTATAGTGTCATATGTCTCTGTCACCGTTGCACCAATATTTTGAAGTGGTAATGCTCCGATAACATTAAGGCGAGTTCGACTGCCCGTTGTCTCAATCACTTTGTCTTGGCCTTTTCGTATCCAGCCATAACTGAGTTTTGTTGACTGCGTAGGATGAACGGCATCCATGAACAACACAGGGTCTTCGCTGTTTCTTAGCGTCTCGTTGTAATGCTCGATAAAGGCTTGCTGCATTTCTGGATTAAACTTGTGCGGCACACCTTTCGGCTTCTTATATGAGAAGTCGTGATGATGTAGCCACTTGTTCATTCCAGCAACGGTATAACGGATACCAAACTCAGCTTGTACATAAGCGACAATTTGGTGGGTATGAAAGTACGTTTTCTCAGTCAGATGTTCGATAAGTTGCATGGTTTGCCCAGCAGAAAGTCGGCTTTGGCTACCACCATTTTCAGGCTTAAGTTTTTCAGAGAGAACATAATCACTAAGATGACGAGCAACGGTCGATTCGTGAATACGAAGAGCTTGAGAAATCATCGTCTGACTCCAACCTTCAGACGCGAGTAAAACCGCTTTGATGCGGTCACGCACTCGACCATCACGAGTTGAATCGTGCATCTCTTCGAGTTGCTGCTTCTGTTGAGGAGTCAGTATTATTTTCATGGTACGTAGCATGATCCTGACTTCATCGAAAATCAAGTATCTTCAATGATAACGGGTATAATTTAGGAGGTTTGGTTTTCTGCCCGAATTGCGCAATAAAGCGGAAATGCGGGCGCGTCTTTTTATGGAGAATAAATAATCCTGATTTGGTCTGGTCCGTTTATTTTGCGTAGACTCACATTTAATGATTTAAGATTAAAATAAAAACTCAAAAATATTGAAATGGCATTTTGTTATATTGAGTATATAGATTGTAACCAGGCCAGTGCGCTTGGAGTGTTGTCTAATAAGAAATTAAGGAAAATAAAAATGAAGCGAGCCCTTGTGTCCTGTATGCTTTCTACTGTTGGTTTTACGAGCTTTTCTACACTGGCGGACAGTGTAACTCACACAAACCTATTAATGCCTGAGTATGCGGCGACGTCGATCAAACAACAGATCAAGCAGTTGCCAGAGGCTGCAACTTCATTTGAAAAATGGGTGAGCACTCCTGCATTGGAAGCATTAACTCTGGAACCTATGCATTTTCCTCATGTGAGTTATGAACGCAAAGATCTGAAAGTGCGCGTAGATGGTATATATGCGCTTACGCTTAAGTGGAACTTATCAACAGAAGATTCAGAGCGTAGAAAATACTTTGAAAAGGCAAGTGAGCTGATCGTATCTATAGCAAAACATATAAGCCCAGGAACGCATACCCCGAACGAATCTATACTTCATAGTGTTTATGAAGCTTATTCATTGTTACGTCCGGAAATGGCGTTAAAAGATACTGAAATAGTTGATAGATGGTTGAGAAGACAGGGAGAGTACTTTAAGAATTATCAGCTAACCGGAACTCTGATCAAGAACAACTGGGAAAACGTACGCATATCCATTTTGTTTAATATTGCCTTAACCCTGGGTGATGAAGAACTGTACGATTATAGTGTTGGGGCGTTGAAACGTTTTGTAAAAGTTAATATTGAGCCAGACGGTAAAACCAATGACTTTATTAATCGCGATGCCTTTACTTACCATGCTTATAATCAGCAATATTATGGTCGTATTCTAAAGGCGGTTAAGATCTATAAAGGTGAAGAGGAAGCACAACGTCTGTTTACCTACAAAGAGAAAGGCCACGGCAGTATTAAAGACGCATATGATTTCTGGAAACCTTACTTTACCGAGCCAGAGAAGAATGTGCACATTGAATTTGTTAACACAGGTTGGAAACCGGATCTAAAGCGTGGTGATGCTAATAAGCCTTACAACCCAACGGGAACTGTTTATGCTATGGCCCATATGATACCGGTTGATAAGTATGCTTTCACTATGATCCAAAAAGTTATGCCTGGCTCCGAGCCTTACACGCTTAGACTAAGTACTTGGCTGAACAATGCTCTGCATGCAAAAAAATAATTTGATAGATGCCAAGATATTATTGCTAACAAAATTAATGTAATGGCATAAATTTAAGAAGGGTGATATTTGTAAAATATCACCCTTCTTTTTATCAAGTCTGTAATTTTCACTGGTAATTATGCTGTCAGGGTATAAGTTGCCCTAGGTTCTAGCGTAAAGCTGAATATGCAACTAATAACCTGTAGGTTGAACTTTACTAAATGATAAGCCTTCTGCGGCTCGGCAGAAGGCAAAGTAGTTATATGGTGGATGGTTTGGTAATTATTGATAATCATTGTTAATGAATTCTATTATAAATTCCTTTAAAATTGTGAGCTTATCTTGAAACCCCAGTTAGTAGTGAACAGTGGCAGCAATTAAACTTACCGTCGATCGCATTCAGCCCGGGTTACATATCCGTCTACCGTTGAAATGGAACGATCACCCATTTTTACTCAATAGCTTTAAAATTAAAGATCAGGAACAGGTTGAGATGATTCGTCACCTCGGCGTGAAGTTTGTGTACTTTAATCCGGATCAGAGTGATTTATTACCGTTACCAGCCAATCAAGATAGAGTGGATAGGGTCAAGAATGATGAGTCGTTGGATTTAGAAACGCAAAAGTTGTGGCAAGAGAAGCAGAAACGTATAGAAAAGCTGAGTGCTTACCGACGCAGGGTGATTCAATGTGAAAAAGAGTTTGAGCGTTCTCTTGCTCGTATGCGTTCTGTAATGATGAAGATTCGCAATCGCCCGGCCGCTGCGGTTGAAGAAGCAAAGCAATTAACCGAAGACATTGTTGATAAGCTAATGTGTGACGATAATGTCACACTGCATTTAATGAATGGCAAAAGCGAATTTGACGATATCTATTTTCATTCGTTGAACGTTGCGGTTATTGCCATGATGATCGGACGTGCAAAAGGTTACTCCGCTGAGCAATTGAAAGAGCTATCCTTCGCAGCCTTATTTCATGATATTGGAAAAGTAAAAATCCCAACCGCCATTTTAAGAAAACAAGCCCCTCTGACAGTTCCCGAAACGAACTATCTAAAGTTACATACCAAGTATGGCTTGGATCTGGCTAACCAAATAGAGGACTTCCCTGAAACGGCTAAGATAGTTATTGAGCAACACCATGAGTTAAGAGATGGTTCTGGATATCCTAAAGGATTGCAAGGGGATGAGATCAACGAGATTGCTCAAGTCATTATTGTGGCCAATGCGTTTGATAACTTGTGCCACACACCCATTACCTCAGAACAAAAGATCCCGTATACCGCGCTCTCTCATCTCTATAAAAACTGCAAGCACCTATATAAAGAAGAAAACCTCAATATTCTGATTAAATTCATGGGTGTCTTCCCTCCTGGTACCGTTGTGCAGCTATCTAACAATATGGTTGGCTTGGTTATCTCAGTAAATGGTTCGAATCTATTATTTCCTAATGTTTTGCTTTATGACCCCTCGGTACCAAGGACCCAAGCGCCAATACTAGATTTGGTGTCGAAAGATTTAAGGATAGTAAACGCAATCCATCCGTCTAAATTGCCGGAGAAAATAAAAGAGTACCTTAATCCCCGTTCTAGAATCTCATATTTTTTTGATACCGATAGCTAGTTATCCACAGTGTTTTGTGGGTAATGTGTAGAAATCCTGAGTGTTATTTTGGGGTAACTTTAAGGTTGAATGAAAAGTGTCCGCTTGGCATGTTTTTTTAGAAAAAATGCATATTTTCTATTGCCAAAGAAATTCTTCTGCCTATAATGCGCATCCACCGACACAGCAGACGCGATAAGGCTTCAGCAGGGTCGGAGAGGTAAAAAGCTTCTACGAAAAATAAGTTGAAAAAAGTGTTTGACACTAACAACCAAATCGCTAGAATGCACCTCCGCTTTGAAAGAAAAACTTCTCGAAAAGCAAGCTCTTTAACAATATAGACCTATCAATCTGTGTGGGCACTCGTTGATGATAATCCAATTAGAAATTTCTCTTAATAAAGAGCGGTTTCAAATTAGGTTTCAATGAACTGAGTGACCAAACGAGTCGAAAGACTTGGCACAGTCAATTCAACATTACATTAGTAATGCAGTAAATCAGAATTCATTGAGCCTCCCCTATTAATTTAGGGAATCAAAACTTTAAATTGAAGAGTTTGATCATGGCTCAGATTGAACGCTGGCGGCAGGCCTAACACATGCAAGTCGAGCGGAAACGAGTTATCTGACCCTTCGGGTGACGATAACGGCGTCGAGCGGCGGACGGGTGAGTAATGCCTAGGAAATTGCCCTGATGTGGGGGATAACCATTGGAAACGATGGCTAATACCGCATAACGCCTACGGGCCAAAGAGGGGGACCTTCGGGCCTCTCGCGTCAAGATATGCCTAGGTGGGATTAGCTAGTTGGTGAGGTAAGGGCTCACCAAGGCGACGATCCCTAGCTGGTCTGAGAGGATGATCAGCCACACTGGAACTGAGACACGGTCCAGACTCCTACGGGAGGCAGCAGTGGGGAATATTGCACAATGGGCGCAAGCCTGATGCAGCCATGCCGCGTGTGTGAAGAAGGCCTTCGGGTTGTAAAGCACTTTCAGTCGTGAGGAAGGTAGTGTAGTTAATAGCTGCATTATTTGACGTTAGCGACAGAAGAAGCACCGGCTAACTCCGTGCCAGCAGCCGCGGTAATACGGAGGGTGCGAGCGTTAATCGGAATTACTGGGCGTAAAGCGCATGCAGGTGGTTTGTTAAGTCAGATGTGAAAGCCCGGGGCTCAACCTCGGAATAGCATTTGAAACTGGCAGACTAGAGTACTGTAGAGGGGGGTAGAATTTCAGGTGTAGCGGTGAAATGCGTAGAGATCTGAAGGAATACCGGTGGCGAAGGCGGCCCCCTGGACAGATACTGACACTCAGATGCGAAAGCGTGGGGAGCAAACAGGATTAGATACCCTGGTAGTCCACGCCGTAAACGATGTCTACTTGGAGGTTGTGGCCTTGAGCCGTGGCTTTCGGAGCTAACGCGTTAAGTAGACCGCCTGGGGAGTACGGTCGCAAGATTAAAACTCAAATGAATTGACGGGGGCCCGCACAAGCGGTGGAGCATGTGGTTTAATTCGATGCAACGCGAAGAACCTTACCTACTCTTGACATCCAGAGAACTTTCCAGAGATGGATTGGTGCCTTCGGGAACTCTGAGACAGGTGCTGCATGGCTGTCGTCAGCTCGTGTTGTGAAATGTTGGGTTAAGTCCCGCAACGAGCGCAACCCTTATCCTTGTTTGCCAGCGAGTAATGTCGGGAACTCCAGGGAGACTGCCGGTGATAAACCGGAGGAAGGTGGGGACGACGTCAAGTCATCATGGCCCTTACGAGTAGGGCTACACACGTGCTACAATGGCGCATACAGAGGGCAGCCAACTTGCGAAAGTGAGCGAATCCCAAAAAGTGCGTCGTAGTCCGGATTGGAGTCTGCAACTCGACTCCATGAAGTCGGAATCGCTAGTAATCGTGGATCAGAATGCCACGGTGAATACGTTCCCGGGCCTTGTACACACCGCCCGTCACACCATGGGAGTGGGCTGCAAAAGAAGTAGGTAGTTTAACCTTCGGGGGGACGCTTACCACTTTGTGGTTCATGACTGGGGTGAAGTCGTAACAAGGTAGCGCTAGGGGAACCTGGCGCTGGATCACCTCCTTATATACGATGGATAGTTTGTTTTCACTGTTTAAAGTGAAGACAAATGAGTCACGATGAGTGTCCACACAGATTGATACGGTTTATGTAAAAGAGACGATACTGGGTCTGTAGCTCAGGTGGTTAGAGCGTTCGCCTGATAAGCGAGAGGTCGGTGGTTCGAGTCCACTCAGACCCACCAATTCCCTTCCCAAGGAATTGGCATACAGTATCGACACACCTTGATGGGGCTATAGCTCAGCTGGGAGAGCGCCTGCCTTGCACGCAGGAGGTCAGCAGTTCGATCCTGCTTAGCTCCACCATCTTTAAGCGCACTTTCTTTGAAATAGAAAGTAGAGTGCTTTTAAAAATGGTTACTTCATTAGAAGTGATTAGCTCTTTAACAATTTGGAAAGCTGACAAAATAATCTTTAAGATTATTTGTAAAGTTCTCAAAGTATTCATGTATTTGAATACAACTAAAAACACATTCAAGTGTTCTTGGGTTTTGCGAAAGCAAAACATATTTGAGTCCGGCAAAATCGAAAGCTGTCTCGCTCATTCAAATAATGAGACAGCAACTTTGGTTGTTTAACATCAATTCGAAACTCCTTCGGGTTGTATGGTTAAGTGACTAAGCGTACACGGTGGATGCCTTGGCAGTCAGAGGCGATGAAGGACGTATTAACTTGCGATAAGCCCAGATTAGGCAGTAAAAGCCACTTGAGTCTGGGATTTCCGAATGGGGAAACCCACTTACATAAGTAAGTATCCTGTTGTGAATACATAGCAACAGGAGGCGAACCGGGGGAACTGAAACATCTAAGTACCCCGAGGAAAAGAAATCAACCGAGATTCCGAAAGTAGCGGCGAGCGAAATTGGACTAGCCCTTAAGCTTTATAGGCGTTAGGTGAACAAGCTGGAAAGCTTGGCGATACAGGGTGATAGCCCCGTAACTGACGACGCATATTCAGTGAAATCGAGTAGGGCGGGACACGTGATATCCTGTCTGAATATGGGGGGACCATCCTCCAAGGCTAAATACTACTGACTGACCGATAGTGAACCAGTACCGTGAGGGAAAGGCGAAAAGAACCCCTGTGAGGGGAGTGAAATAGAACCTGAAACCGTGTACGTACAAGCAGTAGGAGCACCTTCGTGGTGTGACTGCGTACCTTTTGTATAATGGGTCAGCGACTTATATTCAGTGGCAAGGTTAACCATCTAGGGGAGCCGTAGGGAAACCGAGTCTTAACTGGGCGTTCAGTCTCTGGATATAGACCCGAAACCAGGTGATCTAGCCATGGGCAGGTTGAAGATTGAGTAACATCAATTGGAGGACCGAACCGACTAATGTTGAAAAATTAGCGGATGACTTGTGGCTAGGGGTGAAAGGCCAATCAAACCTGGAGATAGCTGGTTCTCCCCGAAAGCTATTTAGGTAGCGCCTCGGACGAATACTACTGGGGGTAGAGCACTGTTAAGGCTAGGGGGTCATCCCGACTTACCAACCCTTTGCAAACTCCGAATACCAGTAAGTACTATCCGGGAGACACACGGCGGGTGCTAACGTCCGTCGTGGAGAGGGAAACAACCCAGACCGCCAGCTAAGGTCCCAAATTACTACTAAGTGGGAAACGATGTGGGAAGGCTCAGACAGCCAGGATGTTGGCTTAGAAGCAGCCATCATTTAAAGAAAGCGTAATAGCTCACTGGTCGAGTCGGCCTGCGCGGAAGATGTAACGGGGCTAAGTAGTAAACCGAAGCTGCGGCAATGCACTTTTGTGCATTGGGTAGGGGAGCGTTCTGTAAGCGGTTGAAGGTGTGTGGTAACGCATGCTGGACGTATCAGAAGTGCGAATGCTGACATGAGTAACGATAAAGGGGGTGAAAAACCTCCTCGCCGGAAGACCAAGGGTTCCTGTCCAACGTTAATCGGGGCAGGGTAAGTCGACCCCTAAGGCGAGGCCGAAAGGCGTAGTCGATGGGAAACGGGTTAATATTCCCGTACTTCTTACAATTGCGATGGGGGGACGGAGAAGGCTAGGTGGGCCTGGCGACGGTTGTCCAGGTTCAAGTGCGTAGGCTTGAGAGTTAGGTAAATCCGGCTCTCTCTAAGGCTGAGACACGATGTCGAGCACCTACGGGTGTGAAGTCATTGATGCCATGCTTCCAGGAAAAGCCTCTAAGCTTCAGATTGTAAGGAATCGTACCCCAAACCGACACAGGTGGTCGGGTAGAGAATACCAAGGCGCTTGAGAGAACTCGGGTGAAGGAACTAGGCAAAATGGTACCGTAACTTCGGGAGAAGGTACGCTCTCGACGGTGAAGTCCCTTGCGGATGGAGCTATTGAGAGTCGCAGATACCAGGTGGCTGCAACTGTTTATTAAAAACACAGCACTGTGCAAAATCGTAAGATGACGTATACGGTGTGACGCCTGCCCGGTGCCGGAAGGTTAATTGATGGGGTTAGTACTTGTACGAAGCTCTTGATCGAAGCCCCGGTAAACGGCGGCCGTAACTATAACGGTCCTAAGGTAGCGAAATTCCTTGTCGGGTAAGTTCCGACCTGCACGAATGGCGTAATGATGGCCACGCTGTCTCCACCCGAGACTCAGTGAAATTGAAATCGCTGTGAAGATGCAGTGTACCCGCGGCTAGACGGAAAGACCCCGTGAACCTTTACTACAGCTTGGCACTGAACATTGACCCTACATGTGTAGGATAGGTGGGAGGCTTTGAAACCAGCACGCCAGTGTTGGTGGAGCCGACCTTGAAATACCACCCTTGTAGTGTTGATGTTCTAACTTGGTCCCCTCATCGGGGATGAGGACAGTGCCTGGTGGGTAGTTTGACTGGGGCGGTCTCCTCCCAAAGCGTAACGGAGGAGCACGAAGGTGGGCTAATCACGGTTGGACATCGTGAGGTTAGTGCAATGGCATAAGCCCGCTTGACTGCGAGAATGACAATTCGAGCAGGTGCGAAAGCAGGTCATAGTGATCCGGTGGTTCTGAATGGAAGGGCCATCGCTCAACGGATAAAAGGTACTCCGGGGATAACAGGCTGATACCGCCCAAGAGTTCATATCGACGGCGGTGTTTGGCACCTCGATGTCGGCTCATCACATCCTGGGGCTGAAGTCGGTCCCAAGGGTATGGCTGTTCGCCATTTAAAGTGGTACGCGAGCTGGGTTTAGAACGTCGTGAGACAGTTCGGTCCCTATCTGCCGTGGGCGTTGGAGAATTGAAAGGGGCTGCTCCTAGTACGAGAGGACCGGAGTGGACGAACCTCTGGTGTTCGGGTTGTGTCGCCAGACGCATTGCCCGGTAGCTAAGTTCGGGATCGATAACCGCTGAAAGCATCTAAGCGGGAAGCGAGCCTTGAGATGAGTTCTCCCTGATACTTTAAGTATCCTAAAGGGTTGTCGTAGACTACGACGTTGATAGGCAGGGTGTGTAAGCGTTGTGAGGCGTTGAGCTAACCTGTACTAATTGCCCGTGAGGCTTAACCATACAACACCCAAGGGGTTTTGATGGACTCAAAGCAAGAACAGAATTGAATGTGTAGAGAACACAAAAACAGCTTTCCAGATTATTAAGCTTGCTCAAAAGGCAGGTTTAAACAGAATTTGCTTGGCGACCATAGCGTTTTGGACCCACCTGATTTCCATGCCGAACTCAGAAGTGAAACGAAATAGCGCCGATGGTAGTGTGGGGTTTCCCCATGTGAGAGTAGGACATCGCCAGGCTCAAATTTAGTTTTTACCTTTTAAAAGGTGAAGACAATAGTTAAAGAGCCCGTTTGAAAGAGCGGGCTTTTTTAGTCTTCAGGGACATCTTGATGCTGATATAGCTCAGGTGGTAGAGCGCATCCTTGGTAAGGATGAGGTCCCCAGTTCGAGTCTGGGTATCAGCACCATTTATAATCAGAATTTTACTTGGCGACCATAGCGCTTTGGACCCACCTGATTTCCATGCCGAACTCAGAAGTGAAACGAAGTAGCGTCGATGGTAGTGTGGGGCTTCCCCATGTGAGAGTAGAACATCGCCAGGTTCTAATTAGACTCAATAGTCTGACCAATGCGGAGCGGTAGTTCAGTTGGTTAGAATACCGGCCTGTCACGCCGGGGGTCGCGGGTTCGAGTCCCGTCCGCTCCGCCACTTATTCTAAAGCCCTGCTAGAAATAGCAGGGCTTTTTTCATTTAAGTTTATGTTCGCCCTTCAGCCGAAAGCGTCCCGTCGGAATGTCGACTAAGCCACTCCGCCATTTATTCCAGACCCTAGCAGAAATGCCAGGGTCTTTTATTTTGTATTGAGTGACTTTACTCAAACCTATGAGTTCCTCGTGTTGGGATCTTGCTTGATCTCAAGCCCTACAGATCCTCTACTTATTTTGAACGTCAGAAGAAACCCTACGCTCTTGTGCGCTGTCACTTTGCTTGTTGAACAACAAGATCTGTAGCAAGCGGCTTTAATGGGTAACTTCCGTTGGTTTGTTACTTATCTTAAGTCTTAGTTAGAAAGGTAATACTTATTACTGTGGAATTTCAAAGATGGCTTGTACGCTTGCATGTGGCGTGTGGTTGGCCCCTGTATGGTAAAATCTCTAGCCGATCTATATTTACAGCGTTGGCGTAAGAAGTACTGATAGAACTGCTTGTAATCAATTACAGAGCTTTCTCTGCTGTGAATGAACCAGCGAATTTCTCCGCTTTAACAGCACTCTCTATGGGCTCGTAGTGAATGTTTTTCTTGATTCATAGGTCTGAAGAAAGAACTTAATCTTAAAGTCTGTTTCTAATTCGGTAAGCTCTCTAGAGCGTCACAGGTTGGCGATCACGATCATTATGTGAAATTACGCGCTAACAACTTATACAGCCATTAAAGGGCCGCTAGAGAGTCAATGCTGGGCTTTGATGAGTATCTATAGATGGTTGGAGCTGAGGTTGGGTGTGAAGTGTATAACGAAAGAGGCAAATGTGATTTGTGCTATTGCTAAGCCTTAGGAGCAATACTTTTTGTTTATATCGCGATTGAAGAAGGGAGGAGGAGTAAAGATAATCTTTCTGGCAGTATATTGGCTAAGCAAAGCTTATAAATCTAATGACGCAGGAACACAGACTTGCTGGCGAAGATAAGAAGAGCTCTTCGGGATTTTTAAACGAAAAAAAAGCCGCATCAAGTGATGCAGCTTTCCAAAAGTGGCTCCTCCTGCTGGGCTCGAACCAGCGACCTGCGGATTAACAGTCCGTCGCTCTACCAACTGAGCTAAGGAGGAATTGTCTTTTTAAGATTCTTATCTATAAAGAAAGTGGTGCCGACTACCGGAATCGAACTGGTGACCTACTGATTACAAGTCAGTTGCTCTACCTACTGAGCTAAGTCGGCACATTTTCATTAACAAGCAATAATCTTGCTAATTGAAAGTGGCTCCTCCTGCTGGGCTCGAACCAGCGACCTGCGGATTAACAGTCCGTCGCTCTACCAACTGAGCTAAGGAGGAATTGTCTTTTTAAGATTCTTATCTATAAAGAAAGTGGTGCCGACTACCGGAATCGAACTGGTGACCTACTGATTACAAGTCAGTTGCTCTACCTACTGAGCTAAGTCGGCATGCCTTATTCTTTTAACTATTGTTCGTGCTAAGCACCAACAATTAATAAATTGTGGTGCCCGGAGGCGGAATCGAACCACCGACACGAGGATTTTCAATCCTCTGCTCTACCGACTGAGCTATCCGGGCGACGAGGTGTATTAAACGGTTTTTCGCTTCTTAGGTCAACAATAAAATTCAAATAAAATATCGTTTGATGAAATTGTGCTCGGAGTGGGCTGTTTTTATGCGTTTTAAATGGTGATACACCTTGCTTTAAGCGTTCTTGGGAATTAGACGACGAGTTTGTTTGCCTGATAAGTAAGCCAAAAATAATAAAGCACGTTTGAAAACGTGCTTTAAGTTAGTAAATTGGCCTTAAGCTAGTGCTTTACAGAGAACTTATTCACCCATCCTTCCAGATCATGAGCTAAAGAAGTTAAGCTTTGAGTGCTTGATTGACTCTCTGTAACCACTGAATTTAGCTGATAACCACTTTCTTCAATCAGGTTTATACGCTGTGAGATATCGTCGCTGACATGAGTTTGCTCCGCAGCCGCCGTTGCGATTTGTTGACTCATCGTCGTAATGGCTTCTAATGCCGTCACTATTTGCTGTAGGGCTTCAGAAGCACTTCTGGACTGTGTGACAGTGCTTTGACTGGTCTCGGCACAGATCTCCATTGTTTGGATTGCATGACGAGAACCTTGCTGGAGATTTGAGATCATATTCTGGATTTCTTTTGTACTGTCTTGAGTACGACCTGCGAGTTTGCGAACTTCATCGGCCACGACAGCAAATCCTCTGCCTTGCTCACCCGCTCGAGCGGCTTCAATAGCTGCGTTTAATGCCAGTAAGTTAGTTTGCTCTGCGATATCACCAATGACATCTAAAACTTTGACGATGTTGTTTACATCCTGATCTAAATTGGCTACCGCCAGACTAGCTGTATTTAACTGATTCGCAAGCCCCTGGATATTATCTACGGTGCTGCAGATCAGTGATTGGGTTTGTTGGCTTTGTTTGTCCGCTTCATCCGTGTTTCGCGCGGTATCATTTGCTGAACTTGCGACTTGATTGGCAGATGAGGCCATTTCTGTCATCGCTGTCGCAATCATAGCGGTTGATTGTTGCTGCGATAAGGTCAAATCAGCAATGGTTCCAGAACGTGATTCAACGGCGGATAACTCTGAGCGTAACGCGAGCATGGCGCTATCGAGATTCGTCACCATTGTAGCCAGAGACTGACTCATGTTCTGCACAGCATCATAAATACTATCTTTTGGGGCTACCGTATCGAAACTTGTCTGGATATTGCCCTGAGAGACCGCCTGAACGGCTTGGCGTACGTCATGAGGCTCTCCTCCTAGTACGTTCAACATCTTGCGGATGGCGATGATTAGGCTGGCGAGAATAGCACCTGCGATGAAGAGGCATAGCATGAGTTGCCATTGTGCGGTTGCCCAGAAACGCGCATTTACCTCGTTAAATCCAATACCCGTACCTACAACCCATCCCCAGTGCGGCGTTTTTTCTGCTATTGAATGCTTCTCTTCAATGCTTCCGTCGGTTTGTGTTTGGCTCCAGGTATATTCGACAATCTGGCCTGTTTTGTTATTCAAAATATCTAATATCAATTGGCCAACGCTATTATTATTGCTGTCTTTGAAGTCATGGAAGCTGGTGCCATGCAATTGTGGGTCGAGAGGTGCGGCGACAAATATCATGTTTTCATCGGCGACATAAACGTATTCATTGTCTTTATAGATATTGTTTCGAAGCAGGCGAGTCGCCAGTGCTTTTGCTTCATCTTCCGCCAGTTCACCACTTACAGCCATTGCTTCTACTTCGGTCAGAATGCTATATGCGCTCTTGAACAGTTCTGTCACTCGAGCTTTGTTATCAAGATTACTTGCAACTCTCTGAGTCCATAAGCCTGTGGCGGTTAATGCTAGCAACGCCAGTAATATAATCGCAGACAGTAAATAGGCTTGAGTTTTTAGTTTCATATTTGGGCTCACAAAATTTTTTAGTTGTTATGCAAAGCATGGTTTAATTTAGAAATTGAATAGACAAGGCATCTTATTGAAGAAGGAAATGAGCGCCTACAAGTGCTTGTTTAAATTATGAGGGAGATTAAATTTTTATCGTGAAATAAGTTTTTAAACAAGCGAGTTTTATATGTGGGGCTGGTGAAATGAGTGAAAGTCGTGATTGGGTAGGGGAGAATGTATAGATACAAAAAAAGCCGCATCAAGTGATACGGCTTTTTGAAAGTGGCTCCTCCTGCTGGGCTCGAACCAGCGACCTGCGGATTAACAGTCCGTCGCTCTACCAACTGAGCTAAGGAGGAACTATTCTGTTTGTGTCTTGCAAACCAATTTAGATTAAGCAAGTGCACCAAATAATGGTGCCTCGAGGCGGAATCGAACCACCGACACGAGGATTTTCAATCCTCTGCTCTACCGACTGAGCTATCGAGGCAAAAGAATGGTGCCGACTACCGGAATCGAACTGGTGACCTACTGATTACAAGTCAGTTGCTCTACCTACTGAGCTAAGTCGGCACACTATATTCTTTTTAGAAGAGTGAACTCTTCTTTTTTAGAATTCCAACTAAATGAAACTCTAGAAAGTGGCTCCTCCTGCTGGGCTCGAACCAGCGACCTGCGGATTAACAGTCCGTCGCTCTACCAACTGAGCTAAGGAGGAATTGTTTTTTTAACAACAAAAATTGTTTGTGTCTTGCGAATCAAATTAGATTAAGCAAGCGCACCAAATAATGGTGCCTCGAGGCGGAATAACGGGCCCGCCTAGGGCACTGACCGATGCTTTTCAACAAAACCTTTAAAAGTTAATGTTTTCGACACCGATAATTTAATATGGTGCCTCGAGGCGGAATCGAACCACCGACACGAGGATTTTCAATCCTCTGCTCTACCGACTGAGCTATCGAGGCAAAAGAATGGTGCCGACTACCGGAATCGAACTGGTGACCTACTGATTACAAGTCAGTTGCTCTACCTACTGAGCTAAGTCGGCACACTATTATTCTTTGCTTGTTGTCCGTGTATAACACCAACAACCTTAAATTGTGGTGCCCGGAGGCGGAATCGAACCACCGACACGAGGATTTTCAATCCTCTGCTCTACCGACTGAGCTATCCGGGCAACGGAGCGCTATTAAACGGATTTTCCTGCTTTTCGTCAACCACTTTTTTTAAATAATTTCAAAAAAGTGGTTGTTCGAACGCTTTTTGTTCAACTGGTGCTAGAAAGTTTGCACGGAGTTAAATTCCTTTTTGAAATTTGTAACTTTTTCTAGGTAGCGTCGTGCTTCTGCATTGGGATGTTTTTTAGTTAGTGCCCAATAAACCTGGTTAGGTTGCAGAGAATTGAGATCCTGCATCGCACGTTTTCGGTCGTTACGGTTAAAGGTATTGAGGACGCCACCAGTACCGCCGTTGTACGCGGATATCATACTGTATTCGAGCGATGTGGGGTGACTGACATCTTTTAAATAACGATTCTTCAAGATGTAGAAGTAAGCCGTACCAGTATCAATATTGTTTTGTGGATTAAACAAGTACTTTGGGCTTGGTTGCCCCGAGCGATTTTTTACCAGCGCGAAAACATCTTTGCCTGCTGTTTTGGGTACGACTTGCATCAAGCCATAGGCATTCGCCCAGCTGACCGCATAGGGGTTAAAGCTGCTTTCTGTTTTGATAATGGCGTAAATCAAATCTTCGGGGATGTCGTATTTCTCTGCTGCTTGGCGTACGATGCTCGCATATTGATAGCTGCGTTGGATAAAGTGATCTTCCACCATGGAAATTTCTACGTAGTACGCTTTTTTGAAGTCAACGTCTTTGGTTTTTATTTTGTGACTAATTAGGTAGTCGGCAAACCGGTTCGCTCGCCATGACCACTGAATAGGCTTGTTATCTTGGTCGACGACTTGTTTATAGAGAAAAGGTTGCCCTTCAAGTTTGATATCTTTGGAAGAAAACAGGTCAACATTCGCCGGGTCATCAGGAGTGAGTAGTGTTGTGATGATGGCATTTTTGAGGTGCTTTTGTGGTTCGGTTGGCGAAACGGTTTCTATAGTGATGACACCTTTTTGGAAATCGACTTCAGCTCTACTCAGGTAGTTATCGATATATTTTACGTAGTTGCTCTTACCCGCGTACTTTATTTCTCGCTTTCCCCACTTTTTTTGGATATTGCCAGAGAAACTACTGATTAATGAATCTAGAGCGGCGGTGTCTTTCTCAAATTGTCCTGGTAACTCGGCTAAGTGATTGGCGAAGCGATTGGTTGGCTCGTAATCGACATCATAAAACTTTTCGACGACCTCGCGACTACAACCTGCCGTTAATAGAAGGGCTGCAACGATAAAGACAATTTTTTTCATGGCTAATTATTAGATGGGATGGTGTGGCAATGACACCACAACGTTCTATGTGATGTCATTGTTTTTGAATAAACTTACTTTATTTTAACAAGTTGCTTTATTCGCTAGGTGGCGTGTAACCATCGATGTGAACGTCTTTACCTTCGAATAGGAAGTTCACCATTTCAGTTTCGATCAGTTTACGATGCTCTGGATCCATCATGTTGAGCTTCTTTTCGTTGATCAACATGGTTTGTTTGTGTTGCCATTCAGCCCAAGCTTCTTTAGAGATATTATCAAAAATACGTTTGCCTAGTTCACCTGGGTAAAGTTGAAAGTCCAGACCTTCACCTTCTTTCTTTAGTCGAGCACAAAACACAGTGCGGCTCATAATGACTCCTTGCATTCAATTAACGAAGTTCGTGGGGTAGCGTTTCCAGCAATAGTTTGACCGGCGCGGCTAAGCCTACTTCTTCAGGTTTAGATAAGTTATACCAAAGACCTTTGTCACCTTCCATTATCACATTGGGTTGCTTTGATAGGTCAATCAAAATTGGTGTGATATCGAGATGGTAATGACTAAAGGTATGGCGGAAAGTGATCAGCGTTTGCTGCGCTTTAATGTCATTGGCTTGGATGCCGCGTTGTTCCAACAGCAAATCAATATCGCTTTCGACATCAACATGCTCGGTTTGCGGGAAGCAGAATAGTCCGCCCCAAATTCCAGTTTGAGGTCTTTGTTCTAGCCATACTTCATGCCCATTTACATTTTTATGATGCAGCATGACAAAGCGGGTTTGCTTCACCGGTTTGTCTTTCTTGGGCTTTTTACCAGGGTAGTCGAGGATATTGCCTTGTTTTTTCGCTACACAAAGATCAGCAACAGGACATAGTGTGCATTTAGGTTTGCTGCGTGTACAGACCATGGCACCCATATCCATCATGGCTTGATTGTACTTGTCGACGTCAGTTTGTGGAGTGTGTGTCTCGGCGATGTCCCAGAGCTGGTTTTCCACTTTTTTCTGACCCGGCCATCCTTCAATCGCAAAGCATCGGGAAAGCGTTCGCTTAACGTTACCATCGAGAATTGCATGCGGCTGTTTATGTACGGATGACAGTATTGCAGCTGCGGTTGAACGACCAATTCCTGGCAGTGCATTCATTTGCTCGATATCCAGCGGGAACTCACCATTATATTTTTGGGCAACCTCTTTGGCTGCTTTATGCAGGTTACGAGCGCGGGCGTAGTAACCTAGGCCAGTCCATAGATGCAGCACTTCATCCTGCTCTGCGTTGGCAAGGTCAACCACGGTCGGAAAACGCTCCAAAAAGCGTTGGTAGTAGGGAATTACCGTAGTGACCTGGGTTTGCTGAAGCATGATTTCAGACAGCCAGACACTGTATGCGGTTTTGTTTTGTTGCCATGGAAGGTCTTTTCTTCCATATGAGTCATACCACTCTAAAATGGCACTGGCGAAAGGGGTCACGACTTGCTCTGTATTCTATTATTGGTTAGGGGCAAAATTGCACCACGAATGGGGGATAAGTACAACTGTTAAAGTGTGGGGATATTACAGGGAGCATCATAGCTTTTGAGTCGTGGTAGACCAAGAGCTCAACAAAAACTTGCACCTGAGTAAATTCTTTGGATAATCCCCGCTTTGATTAATCAATGTGCAGGCAAAATCAATGAGTGAAGTAACCACTAACGAATACAACGAAGACGGCAAGCTGATCCGTAAAATCCGCAGTTTCGTTCGTCGCGAAGGTCGTCTAACTAAGGGCCAAGAGAGCGCGATGAATGAGTGCTGGCCAACGATGGGCATCGATTACAAAGCAGAACTTCTTGATTGGAAAGAAGTGTTTGGTAATGATAACCCTGTCGTGCTTGAAATCGGTTTTGGTATGGGCGCTTCACTGGTTGAAATGGCAAAGAATGCACCTGAAAAAAACTTTATTGGCATTGAAGTGCACAGCCCGGGTGTTGGTGCTTGTCTGTCTGATGCGCGTGAAGCGGGTATTACTAACCTGCGTGTTATGTGTCATGACGCGGTAGAAGTGTTTGAGCACATGATCCCGAATGGTAGCCTGGCAACACTGCAACTGTTCTTCCCTGATCCGTGGCACAAAAAACGTCACCACAAACGTCGTATCGTCCAGTTAGCATTTGCAGAAATGGTTCGTGAGAAGCTTATCCCTAATGAAGGTATTTTCCACATGGCAACGGACTGGGAAAACTACGCAGAGCACATGATTGAAGTCATGAACCAAGCACCTGGTTTTGAAAACATTGCCAAAGACGGTGATTTTGTGCCTCGTCCAGACGATCGTCCGCTCACCAAGTTTGAAGCTCGTGGTCACCGTCTTGGTCACGGCGTGTGGGACATCAAATACAAGCGTATTGCGTAACCAGAGGAGTTCATGGGATGTACCTTTACGCGATATTAGCGAATCCGGGCCATAACCGAATTTACTTTGATAGCGCAATGACCATCGCCTGTTCAGAGCTAAAAGCGATTTTAGCTTCGCAAGGCGTGGATGTGACAGAGGTTGGTAGTAAAGATGTTGGTCTACCTGCCGCGTTGGTGTTTTCTTGTCAGGAAGCGCTGAATGATGAGCAGACGCGAAGAATCGCTGCCTCGTCTATTTACTATGCACTATTTGAAGTATGTGAAGATGGTTTGCTGCGACCAATTCAAGCGCCTGCATTCAATACTTTTCCGGAGAGCATGAGCCAGATCCTGCGTTATACCGGGAAAACAAACGAACAGTTTACCCGTTTGATGGTGAATATTGGTATTAGTGCGTCCAATACGGAAAGTGAGCAACTGACCCTAATGGACCCGATGTGTGGCAAAGGTACGACCCTGTTCGAAGGTTTAATTCATGGTTTGAATGTAGTGGGTGTAGAGATCAATGCCAAATGGGTGCAAGAGATCCAAACCTTCATCGTTAAGTTTATGAAAAATGGCCGCTTCAAGCATAAAGTGAGCAAAGAAAAGCGCACTTCTGCGGGTAAGAAAGTGGCAGACGGTTTCGTGGTTGAAGCCGCAGCGAGCAAAGAGGATTACAACCAAGGTCATCTTCAGACCATGAAGTTGTACTCGGCTGATACCCGTATCGCAGACCAAGTTGTGAAGAAGAACTCAGTGGATGTTATGGTGTCTGACTTGCCTTATGGCGTACAGCATGGCAGTAAAAATGCCAAAGACAGCAAACTGAACCGCAGCCCATTGGAGCTTTTAAAAGAAGCCCTGCCTGCATGGAAAGTGGTACTGAAAAAGCAAGGTTCTGTGGTGTTGTCTTTCAATGAGTTCACGTTGAAATGGAAAGATGTTGCGGCACTGTTTGAAGAGCAGGGGTGGAAGGTGCTTTCAGAAGAGCCCTATATCGGTTATCTTCACCGTGTGGATCAATCCATCAACCGCAACATTATTGTGGCGGTGAAACCATAATCGATTGTTCGATAACGAATCTTTGAAAAGCCAACACTCTGTTGGCTTTTTTTACCTCTGAATAAAAGCAGTGACAATAATAAGGTGAACAATGAAACCTACAGTGGAAATTTTGACAGATATTCTGACCGAAGTTCGTCCTTTGATCGGTCAGGGTAAAGTAGCAGACTACATTCCCGCTCTGGCAAAAGTACCCAACAACAAGTTAGGTATTGCGGTATACACCAATGAAGGTGAAGTGATTAAGGCGGGAGACGCCGATGAAGCTTTCTCTATCCAGTCTATTTCTAAAGCTTTGAGTCTGACACTAGCAATGTGCTTGTATAAGCAAGAAGAAATATGGACAAGAGTGGGGAAAGAGCCATCAGGTCAGGCCTTTAACTCTTTAATCCAGCTAGAGATGGAACAGGGCATTCCACGTAACCCGTTTATCAACGCGGGTGCGATAGTGGTTGCCGATCTGCTGCAAAGCCGTTTGTCTGCACCTCGTCAGCGCTTGCTAGAATTCGTTCGCCAGCTTTCCGGCGATACCCACAGTGTGTACGACAAAGTGGTGGCGGCTTCAGAAATGATGCATGGAGATCGCAACGCCGCGATTGCTTACCTAATGCGCTCTTTTGGTAACTTCGACAATGAAGTCATTCCTGTGCTGCAAAACTATTTCCACGCTTGTGCATTGAAAATGAGCTGTGTTGATTTGGCGAAAACCTTTAGTTATTTGGCCAATAAAGGTACGTCTGTGCATACAGGTAAGCTGATTGTCTCACCGACGCAAACTAAGCAGTTGAATGCGCTGCTCGCAACGTGCGGGCTTTATGACGGTGCAGGTGAGTTTGCTTACCGTGTCGGTATGCCGGGTAAGTCTGGCGTTGGCGGTGGCATTGTTGCTGTTGTTCCGGGAGAAATGAGTATTGCGGTTTGGTCCCCGGAGCTCGACCCCGCGGGTAACTCGCTGGCAGGAACGAAAGCTTTGGAATTGCTTTCAGAGCGAATCGGTCGTTCTATTTTCTAGAGTTGTTTACTCTTCTCAGCACAAACAAAAATGCCTCTCACATAGAGAAAATACCTTTCGCTTAAGGACTTTCATCGGGTCATTCCAGCGAGCCCTAGCGAGACTAGGAATCTAATATCAGCGTGCTGAGAATAGATAGAAAACGCTTTGACAACAAAGTGCTCGGATAGAAGATCCTGAATCACGCTCCTTCGTCGCTGTTCAGGATGACGGGAGATTTAAAATGCCGTTCGCTGTGAAACGAACGGCATCCTCAAACAGAGAGGCATTCTTGATATCAGATTCGCTTATTCGTCTTCTTCTGCCATGAAGGCTTCGAGTAAGTCGTTTAAGAAAAGCTTCCCTTTCTCTGTGATCTGCCAGTGTGTGTCGGTTTCACTCAAATACCCCAGCTCTAACGCCCAGTTGATGGTGTCTTGAATGCTACTCAGTGGTAACCCTGTGGTGTCGATAAAGTCTTGTTTTGGACACGCTTCCATTAAACGGAAACGGTTCATAAAGAACTCAAACGGACGGTCTTCATCTTCGACGAATTGTTCAGTATGCAGGTATGGCTTAACCATATTTTGGTATGCCGCCAGATACCCACGAGGGTGTTTTACTTTCGTGGTACGAATGATCCGTCCATCAGCAAAACTCAGCTTACCGTGTGAGCCACAACCGATGCCGAGGTAATCGCCAAAGCGCCAGTAGTTAAGGTTATGTTGACACTGAAAGCCCGGCTTGCTGTAACCAGAAATCTCGTACTGTACGTACCCGGCTGCTGCCAGCTTTTGGTGTCCCAGCTCGAAGATATCCCACAAGTCATCGTCGTCAGGTAGCGTTGGCGGCTTGTAGTAGAACATGGTGTTTGGCTCGATGGTGAGCTGATACCAAGACAGATGTGGTGGTGCGAGTTCAATCGCTTTGTCCAAATCGGCCAAAGCCTGCTCAATACTTTGATCTGGCAGACCGTGCATTAAATCCAGATTAAAGCTGTTTAAGCCGATTTGATGGGCAAGCTTAGCGGCATTGACGGCTTCGTCTTGACCATGAATACGGCCAAGACGCTCCAGCTTTTCTTGCTCAAAACTTTGTACCCCGATGGAAATTCGCGTTACGCCTGATTTTCGGTAGCCGGCAAAACGTTCCGCTTCAATTGTTCCCGGGTTGGCTTCCATCGTAATTTCGATATCTGGTTTGAACGGAATGCGTGCTTCAATACCTTGTAACAGGCGCTCAATCCCTTGTGCTGAAATCAAGCTTGGCGTACCACCACCAATGAATATTGAGTGCAGAGGACGCGGTACATCGTTTAAGCCGTATTTCTCAATGTCGGTATCCAGATCTTCCAGCAGGGCGTTGATGTATTGCTCTTCTGGGATCTCTGCTTTGAGCTCATGCGAGTTGAAATCACAATATGGACACTTTTGTACACACCAAGGGATGTGGACATAGAGACTGAGTGCAGGGGGGGTTAACATGGATAAACTCGCTTATTATTACTACGCAGTGTGCTTACTGAGCTGTTTTTGCAGACAGCTGAGCAAAAAGGGATTTCAGCGCTTTACCACGGTGCGATAGCTGCTTTTTACGCACCGGCTCTAGCTCTGCTGATGCACAATCGTCTTCTGGCACGAAGAAGATTGGGTCGTAGCCAAAGCCATTCTCACCTTGTGCTTCTGTCAAGATACGACCTTCCCACATACCGTGACAAACAACAGGGGTTGGATCGTCTTTATGACGCATCAATACCAAGACACAGTGGAAACGTGCAGTGCGCTCTGCTTCTGGCACACCTTCCATTGCTTTTAACAGCTTCTCTAAGTTGTCTTGATCTGTCGCGCCTTCGCCAGCGTAACGCGCAGAATAGATGCCTGGTGCACCGTTAAGGTAGTCGACTTCTAAACCAGAATCATCAGCGATTGCTGGTAGACCTGTTTCTTGCGCTGCGTGGCGAGCTTTGATGATCGCGTTTTCAATAAACGTGGTGCCCGTTTCGGCAACCTCAGAGACGTTGAATTCGCTTTGTGCTAATACTTCGAATCCGAAATCGGACAGCAAATCAGCCATCTCACGTACTTTGCCTTGGTTGCCGGTTGCTAACACAATCTTTTTCATGGGGTTCTCTTTTCATTGTGATAAGGAGAACATATCGTTCTCCTTATCGATTTATTTCTAACGTTGTAAGGCTTTTGGTCTGCAGGTGTCCAAACGCGTTTAGATCATCATGATCTAGTTACTTTCGACATATCACTCTTCAACATAAAACTTCTGAGTGAATTGAAGCTTTCCTGAGCCTTTGTTTCCCGATTTTACATCAATATCGAAGGTAAAAGTTTCTTCATGAGTGACAGGCAGTTCCGCTAGGTAGTAAATGGCGTCACCCTCTTTGACTTCTCGGAAGGTTAACTGCTGAGTTTGACCAATCAGGTTCTTAGCTTGCCCAGCAACTTGTGCTTCTAACGCCGGTTTTCCCAGTGAGGCTCTGTCCAGCACACTAATATTGATGATGGCAAGATAGCCATTACGTTTGATGTCATAGCTTCGCGCTATTTTAGGCGTCAAAAAGGTAGAGTTAAACGCCACGTAATGTACTTCGATGTCTTTCATGTTTTTGAACTGTTCAGCGAAAGTTGGGAAAGACAACAGGCTGATCAGTAATGCGGTAATCCATTTGTTCATTGTGAAATCCTCAAGGAGACACTTCCATTTAAGTTTAATTTAAATAACCGGCTCGAAGGTTAAATAAAAAGCCATCATAAGATGGCTTCTATGTCAGTAGGTATCTGTGTGGGAGATTCTATCCGAATTTGTTTGTGTCGTCCCAGTTCGCCTTTTTCTATGTGAACCAAACCTTTAGCGACTTTAAACTGCTTAGCCAAGAACTTGGTGAGATGCGCATTGGCTTTACCATCGACAGGCGGCGCAGTAATGGCTATTTTTAACTCTTCGCCATGCAAGCCGACGATTTTATCGCGGCTTGCTTTGGGTTGAATATAGAGTCTTAGGACAATGTCCTCGCCATCGCGCCAAACTGCGGCTGACACTACAGTTGGAACCAGATAGGGCCAATAATATCGCCCATCAGGAAGTTGGCGAATTGTAGACCAATAAACAGAACCAAGACGCTAAGATCCAGACCACCGAATGCAGGAAGAATACGACGGATCGGCGCGCACATTGGTTCGGTTAGCTGGTGGAATACATATTCGATAGGGCTGCGGCCTTGGCTAACCCAGCTTAGGATGGCACGGATCAGCAATACCCAGAATAACAAGCCGCCAGCGGCTTTAATCAGAGACAGTAAGCCCAGGAATAGGAACTCGATACTGAAAGACACTGAACCGCTAGATGCGATTAGGATCAGTGCAACGAACTTAAGTACACACAATAGATACGCAAAGAGAACAGTAGCCAGGTCAATATTACCGACAGACGGAATAATACGACGCAGAGGACCAATCACAGGCTGAGTAGCTTTAACGATAAATTGCGAGAAAGGATTGTAGAAGTCTGCGCGCGCAGCTTGCAACCAAATACGCAATATAACGACCATGATATACAGGTCAAATAGGGTTGAGATGAGAAAACTCATTGAATTCATAAGGTACCCTTAACAAGTGGTGGATGGCTTTTTCTCTGTAAGCATCCAGATAATTAAAATAGTTTTTCCATTTCTTCCGCACGAGCAACCGCTGCCTGCATTGCTTTTGCTACGATATCAGAAAGTTGATGTTCGTTGAATGTGCGTAGTGCTTCTGCTGTTGTGCCACCTTTAGAGGTGACATTTTCACGTAATGTGGATAGCTCAGTCTCTGGATTATCTACAACCATGCTTGCAGCACCTAATGCAGCTTGCTGAACCAGCAGACGAGCTGTGTCTTTATCAAAACCTTGCGCTATTGCTTCTGCTTGCATTGCTTCCATAAACAAGAAGAAGTAAGCCGGCGCGCTACCTGCAGCCGCAATCACGTTGTTGATGCCAGACTCTTGTTCTACCCAACACACTTTTCCTACCGCTTGCATTAATTGAGCGGCAAAGTCTTTATCTTGCTCAGTAACGTGTTGTGGAGCGAAAAGACCACTCATGCCTAAACCGAGTTGGGAAGGCGTATTTGGCATCACACGGACCAAGTTCAACTTAGTCGCTAGCATCTCATCTAAACGTGAACAATTAATGCCAGCCGCGATAGAAATCACTAATTTGTTACTGAAATCGACAGATTGCAGTGGTTTACATACTTCCGCCATCATTTGTGGTTTCACAGACAACACTACCACATCCGCTTCTGATGCAGCGAGGATGTTATCGCTAGTAGTACGGATGCCAAAATCTTGCTCGAGTGGCAAGCGGCGTGTTTCTGAAGGGGCGGTTGCCACAATAGCTTGTGCCGGGTAACCATTTGAGACTAAGCCAGAAATAATGGCTCTCACCATGTTACCTGCACCGATGAAGGCAATCTTTTTATGTTCCATTTGTCTGATTTCCATTGTGATACTTTACTATTTATAATGCATGGGTGTGCATAGTGACAATTAAGTCTTACCGCTTAACTTTGTGAGGCGAATATTGAGCTTTTTCGCTTACTGGTAATGGCTATTCACTTTTTGAGTTATAGTCACGTGCGCCAAAAATCGCCGTTCCTATGCGAACCATCGTGCTGCCAGCTTCTATCGCCGCCGTCATGTCGCCACTCATCCCCATGGACAATGTGTCGATGTCCGGATACTGCTGCTGAAGCGCTTGCTTCAATGCCGCCAGCTTCTGGAATTCATGAAGTTGTGCATCATAGTCCGATACGTTAGCAGGAATAGACATCAATCCTCTTAAGGTGAGGTTCGGAAGGCGAGAAATCAACTCAGCCAGTTCGAATATTTCTGCATCGGTTACGCCAGACTTTGAGTCTTCGCCACTGGTATTCACTTGAATCAGTACCTGTAACGGCTTTAGTTCAGCAGGGCGTTGATCATTAAGGCGTTGCGCGATTTTTGCACGGTCAATGGTGTGAACCCAATCGAAATGTTCAGCGACAAGACGTGATTTATTGGACTGAATCGGGCCGATGAAGTGCCATTCTATGCAATTATCTGGATAATGCTGTGCAAAGTGCTGAACTTTATCCACGCCCTCTTGCACATAGTTTTCACCAATGCGGTTTGACCCGCTTGGTAAGCTTCAAGAATGGCTTCAACGGGTTTAGTTTTACTTACCGCTAGAAGTTGCACTGACTCCGGAGCACGACCGCATTTTTGCTCGTCGTTGCGAATTTGAGAGGTGATATGTTCAATATTTTGTTGAATACTACTCATAGCTGTACTTTAGACTTAAGGAATTTAAATGGATATCACTGAGTTACTGGATTTTAGTGTAAAACATAATGCCTCAGATCTACATCTTTCTGCAGGTGTAGCACCTATGGTCAGAATTGATGGTGATGTGAGAAAGCTCGGTATTCCAGCGTTTACACACCAAGAGGTACATCGCTTGGTGTTCGAAATAATGAATGACGCTCAACGCAGTGAGTTCGAAGAAAAACTCGAAGTCGACTTTTCTTTTGAACTACAGAACGTTGGTCGCTTTCGTGTCAACGCATTTAACCAGTCCCGCGGCTGCGCGGCGGTATTTCGTACCATTCCAAGCAGCATACCAACGCTTGATCAACTTGAAGCGCCAGAAATCTTCAGCAAGATTGCCAGCGGGCAAAAAGGCTTAGTTCTGGTAACAGGGCCAACAGGCTCTGGTAAATCGACGACCCTAGCTGCCATTGTCGACTACATCAATCGTAATCACAATAAGCACATTCTCACAATTGAAGATCCAATTGAATTTGTTCATACCAATAACAGATGTTTGATCAACCAGCGTGAAGTTCACCGTGACACTCACAGTTTCCAAAATGCGCTACGCAGTGCGTTGCGTGAGGACCCGGATGTCATCCTAGTTGGTGAGATGCGTGATAAAGAAACCATCAGCCTTGCATTGACCGCCGCAGAAACCGGTCATTTGGTTTTTGGAACGCTACACACCAGCTCAGCTGCAAAAACCATCGACCGTATTATCGATGTCTTTCCGGGTAGCGACAAAGACATGGTGCGTTCGATGTTGTCAGAATCGTTAAGTTCAGTGATTGCCCAGAAGTTACTTAAGCGTAATGGAGGTGGCCGAGTCGCTTGCCATGAGATCATGATGGCGACACCAGCGATCCGCAACCTGATTCGTGAAGATAAAGTCGCTCAGATGTATTCGATTATCCAAACCGGAGCGGCTCACGGAATGCAAACGATGGAGCAACACGCTCGTCAGTTATTAGCTCAAGGTATTGTTTCTCACGAAGAAGCCGACAGTAAAGTTGGGCTTGACGTACAGCAATTCTCGTAACATTCATATAAGTAAGGGTGAATACGGAAGATGGATCTGAATAAATTTCTTGAAGGTATGTTGGCGCAGAAAGCGTCGGATCTTTATATCACTGTCGGCGCACCTATTTTGTTTCGAGTGGACGGTGAGTTGCGTCCGCAGGGTAATAAGCTGACAGAAAATGATGTGGCTCAGTTATTAGACAATGCGATGGAGCCAGAGCGTCGTCAGGAGTTTCGGAAAAGTCGTGAATCCAACTTTGCTATCGTCAGAGACTGTGGTCGATTCCGTGTCAGTGCTTTTTTCCAGCGAGAATTACCGGGTGCAGTGATTCGTCGTATTGAAACTGAAATCCCTACTTTTGAACAGTTAAAGCTGCCTTTAGTGTTGCAAGATTTAGCGATCGCCAAGCGAGGTTTAGTACTGGTGGTTGGTGCAACAGGCTCGGGTAAGTCAACTACCATGGCGGCGATGACGGGCTACCGAAACAGCAACAAAACCGGGCATATTCTGACGGTAGAAGATCCGATTGAATTTGTGCACGAACACCAGCGTTGTATCGTCACTCAGCGTGAAGTGGGTTTAGATACAGAAAGTTACGAAGTGGCACTGAAAAACTCCCTGCGACAGGCTCCGGATATGATTTTGATCGGCGAAATCCGTAGTAGAGAGACCATGGAATATGCGATGACCTTTGCTGAAACCGGCCATTTGTGTATGGCGACTCTCCACGCGAACAACGCCAACCAAGCGTTAGAACGTATTCTTCATTTGGTGCCCAAAGATCAAAAAGAGCAGTTCTTGTTTGATCTTTCTATGAACTTAAAAGGGGTGATTGGCCAGCAGTTGATCCGCGATAAAAGTGGCCAGGGACGTCATGGCGTGTTTGAGATCTTATTGAATAGCCCGCGAGTATCGGATCTGATCCGTCGAGGCGATCTGTATGAATTGAAGTCGACCATGGCTCGATCAAACGAGTTTGGTATGCTGACCTTTGACCAGTCGCTTTACAAGTTAGTGATGCAAGGGAAAATCAGTGAAGAAGATGCATTACACAGTGCAGATTCGGCAAATGATCTGCGTCTCATGTTGAAAACTCAACGTGGAGAGCCTCTGGCAACAGGCAGTTTGGCGAACGTTAAGATTGATATGGATTAGGACGTGACAGGCAATAAAAAGGTTGGCACAAGCCAACCTTTTCTTTTTGAAACAATTTACTCATTCCAAAGGTTTTCAAACCAGCTTTCTAGAATGACGACCGCAGATTGACAATCGATATTCCCTTTCGACAGCGCTTTATAGCCACCCATTTCGAATAGGTCTGCACGAGCTTCTGCCGTGGACAAACGTTCATCGTGAAGCTCGACTGGTAAGCCATAACGACCTTGTAGACGATTAGCAAACTTCTTCGCGCGTGGAGTAATGGTTTCCAAGTCTTTACCGTGTAGGTCTGTTGGTAAACCCACAACCAATAAATCTGGTTGCCATTCTTTGATTTGTTTTTCGATGTCGTCCCAGTTTGGAATGCCATCATTGGCTTTGAAAGCCTTGAGCGGAGAAGCGGTACCGGTAATTTCCTGGCCAATCGCGCTGCCGATGCTTTTGGTTCCAAAATCAAAAGCCATAATTGTACGTGACATAAGGTGTCTCAAATCTCAATCTAGGGGAACAGTCTGCTTTATCAGGCATGTCCTGCATCAGAAGACAGCTGACTCGGATCGATCCCCAGTTTTTCTACTGCTTTTTTCCAACGGTCTGTAATTGGAGTATCAAAGATGATTTCTGGCGTCGCCTCAATGGTCAGCCAGGAGTTTTCAACTAACTCATTTTCCAACTGTCCAGCACTCCAACCTGCGTAGCCCAAAGCAACTAAATAGTCACTCGGTTCTGCTTCGGTACCCAACACGGTAAGAATATCTCGCGAGGTTGTCACGGCAAGATCATCGGTCATCTGAATACTAGATTCATAGTAATCTTTCGGTTTATGCAGAATAAAACCCCGATCTTCTGAGATCGGACCGCCGTTGTATACAGGCTTGTCTAGGCTAGCTTCGAACAAGCGCGGGTGTACCGGTTGCACTTTGACTTGCTTAAGCATGTTACCCACAGTGATATCGACCGGCGCATTGATTATCAACCCCATTGCGCCTTCTTCGTTGTGCTCGCAAACGTAGATAACGCTGTTCTGAAAGTAGGGATCTTTCATTCCAGGCATGGCAACTAAAAAATGGTTTGTGAGGTTCATATTCATACTGATCCTTACGACTCAGAAGTAGACTTAAGCAAATTGGCATTATATGCATGAATTTGCTTAAGTTATCATTTTTGGCTCTCTACTATAACTTTACTATATATTTAGTTATTCGCTCTTAAGTCTACGTTCAATTGCATCCATTAGTTTGCCAGTGATTGAAACGTCAAATGCCGCTTCGATCTCACGGATACACGTAGGGCTGGTTACGTTGATTTCTGTCAGCTTATCGCCAATCACATCAAGGCCCACAAAAATAAGCCCTTTTTCTTTCAGAGTTGGGGCTACGGTTTGGGCTATTTTTATGTCTGTCTCACTGAGAGGACGAGCTTCACCCGTGCCTCCAGCTGCAAGGTTACCACGCGTTTCGCCTTTCGCAGGAATGCGTGCCAGGCAGTACGGCATTGGCTCACCATCGACTACGAGAATACGTTTATCGCCATTGCTGATATCAGGCACGAAAGTTTGTGCCATCGCGTAATTCTGACCATGGTTAGTCAGCGTTTCGATGATCACTGATACGTTTGGATCGTTCTCTTTCACGCGGAAAATAGACGCACCACCCATGCCATCAAGAGGCTTTAAGATCACATCGCCGTGCTCTTCACGGAATGCTTTAATCTTTTCGGCTTTACGAGTCACGATGGTTGTTGGCGTTAATTCTGGGAACCATGCCGTAAATAGCTTCTCGTTACAGTCACGCAAGCTCTGAGGTTTGTTGACGATTAATGTGCCTTGCTCTTCTGCACGCTCAAGAATGTATGTCGCGTAGATGTACTCAGTGTCAAACGGAGGATCTTTACGCATCAGAACAGCGTCTAACTCAGACAGCTCGATAGTTTGTTCTGATTTGAACTCGTACCAGCCGTTTGGATCTTCTTTCAGTTCGACCACTTTAGTGTCGGCAATAGCGACACCTTGGTCGAGGTGAAGATCATTCATTTCCATGTAGTGGATTTCGTAGCCGCGGCGTTGCGCTTCAAGCATCATGGCAAAGCTAGAGTCTTTCTTGATGTTAATGGACGAAATTGGGTCCATAACAATACCGAGTTTGATCATTATTTTTCTCCGTTTTAACCAAGATCGCCGAAACGAACTTGTAAAGCTGTAATTGCGGTCAGAGCCGCTGTTTCGGTGCGCAGCACTCGCGGACCGAGAAGCGTCTCTTCAAATTGGTATTCGCGAGTCATGTCGATTTCTTCAGACGACAACCCGCCTTCTGGGCCGATCAGCAGACGCACTTTTTCAACCGGTGTTGGTAGGGTGTTGATCGAGTATTTGGCGCGAGGGTGAAGGTTGAGCTTCAGTCCATCGTACTCTTCTTTGCTCCACTCTTCCAAGCTCATGATTGGGCGAACTTCCGGAACGATGTTACGTCCACACTGTTCACAAGCACTGATGGCGATTTTCTGCCATTGGGCCAGTTTTTTCTCAAATCGTTTTTGATCGAGCTTCACGCCACAACGTTCTGAAACAAGTGGAGTGATGGTGTTAACCCCAAGCTCTACCGACTTTTGAATAGTGAACTCCATCTTGTCACCACGTGAAATCACTTGTCCTAAGTGGAGATCTAAAGGGGACTCGATGCTGTTCTCGACGCGTTCAGTGATGTTGACCAGGACATTCTTTTTACTGACTTCGGTGAGAACTGCCGGGAACTCTGCGCCACTGCCATCAAATAGGAGAACTTCCTGGCCTTCCTTCATCCGAAGTACGCGGCCAATATGGCCAGCGGCGTCCTCACTTAAAGGGGTGGTACCAAGTTGGTGAATGGTTTCTGGATGATAAATTCGAGGGATACGCATGAGATTTCCGGCAAGAGATAAACTTAGTTCCTAACATGGATGCTTTCCATCGAAAAAACAAGGGGCAAGAGGCGTTTCAGTTGGAGTTAATGAAACGCCTTAAACAGGAAAGACAGTGATGGTCGCTGTTGGTGATGATTACAGCGTGTGACAGGCCTCTTGAACAAATGGATTATGGTTGCCTTGTACTTCGGCAATGCGTTTGTCACGTTCGCACTCCCACCTATCAGCAGAGTAGGTTTTGTTCCATGCACTCATTAGTTGAGTTTGTTGCTTGGATAGTTTGAAACCATATTCTTTGCTCATATAAAGGTAGGTACGAGCAATTGAACCGCGTGCTCGATCGGGTGGCATGACTTTACGTTGCTTGAAGTTTACTTGAACTTCGCAACGTCCATAGGTTACACCATCGATCCCATTCCACTGATTGAAATTGTAGTTAGATCGATCACCATTGACTTCACCAATTGCTGGGGTCAGGTTATGCAGATCGGCTTCCATTGAACGGAATATCTTGTCATGACGTGTGCAGTTTTTGCGTCCGCCGTTTTGCCAGCATTGCCGTTGGTGTCCAAATTGCCAAGCAGGAACGACGTGTTCCCACTCGATGCGTGAGGCGCGTCTCTCTTGTTTTCGAACTTGGTAGCCACAAGAGTTAAGGTCAGGCAGCCCCTTTTTGCCTTGCCAATGAATATTGCAACCACAGTAGAAGCTGGTGGGATGATCTTGATAGATTTTTACTGCTTCACGCTTAGCGGCTGAAAAGGAACTTGGGGGCGCGGCCACAGCGGCGCTGGACAGTGCGAGAATAAATAAAGAGAGCAGATATTTCATGGTTAAAGTCTTTAAAAAGTATGACTTTATCCATTCTATCACTCAGATATTAGCTTTCGTAATAAGCAAGTTAATAATAAAAAAGAAATGTTGGTCAATCTTTTCAACGCGGGTGGGAGAATTGAGTGAGAGACTAAGTAAGCTGAACGCCCGTGAAGTTAAGAGGCTGTCGACATTTTTGACATGAATACACGGCTTGTTTGCGAAGTACTTTGTTATGACGGCGAACGGACAGTGGATACGTTGTGCAGCAACAACGGTACTCGAAGGTTTTGCCTTGAACAGAAGAGACTTCGAAACTATGTGTGGTTTTGGCCGGAACGTTAAAGACGGATTCCATTACATTTTGCCACTCTTTGCCATGAGGCCGGACGCGACCGTATAGCTGATACGTGATTAAGTGGGCAACCTCATGCGGTATCACTTCTTGTAAGAACGCTTGGGTGTTTTCTTTAAATAAAACCGGGTTGAGACGAATTTCGTTGAGCTGAAGATACGCTTTACCGGCCGCTTTACCACGCACAGTAAACGCAATGTCAGGAAGAGGGAATGAGCGCTTAAAAGCATGTTCAGCTAATGCGATGTAGTGTGCCATCACCTGTTTTGCTTGGTAGCTTAGTTCTATGTCCACTCTTTCCTCACCAATTCAATAAAAAGCCCCCGCAGTTGCGAGGGCTGGATCATAGCATTACTGATTTAAGGTGTGTGTTTTTTCTTGATCGTAGCATGGTAAGCATGCCAAGTACCGTAGCCGAGAATAGGCATAGTAAACAGCATACCGATTCCGTAGGTGGCGAAACCAATTAAGATGCCACCACAGATAATTGCAGCCCAAACGATCATTGCCGGAATGTTGGATTTAACCGCATTAAAGCTGGTGAATACCGCGGTCATCATGTCGACTCTTCGCTCCATCATTAATGGAATTGAGAAAGCTGAAATGCTAAATACCACGCTTGCCAGAACGAAACCAATAAGTGAGCCAATCACTAAGAAGGGTAAGAACTCCGTCAGCGGCGCACCTTGAACGGATGGGTACAACGCATGGAGTAGTGCGGCAATTCGCATCCAGAAAATCATACAAACCGCGAGCAGAACCGCAAATGCCCATTGCGAGCTTGAGTTACGACCGATCGCTTTCATTGAGTGGAACAGGCGAGCTTTGTGTCCGCGTTCTCTCTCCCAGCTGGCATCATACAAGCCCAAAGCTAAAAACGGACCGATAAGCATATAGACGATTAAGCTCGGCATTACGACAAGATGGGTGCCTTGCCATTGCACAAGCAACACAATACCGATGGCCGCTGCCATGAAACACAGCCCATAAAAGGCACTAATGAGCGGCATGCGCACAAAATCATGCAACCCTAGAGCGAGCCAGTGGAAAGGCGCGCTAAGATTTACCGTATTGCACGGAATGGTTTTAGCGTATTCATTATCAGGGACTTCCTTTCGTTTACTATGGAAGTCGGATGAATTGACGGTTCGAGGCATAACTCCTCCTTGGCTTATTCCTTCGCAGTTATCTGAAACATGACCTAACCAACCCCTACTAGGTTTAAGTCATAAAGGATGCCTGGCTAACGTTTTTCCCAAGGTCGCTGTAGTCACACTAGCTTACATCCACGTTGTTATTGAAATCGTATTTAACAATATTTTAACTATTGGCGGAGTTGGGACAATTTACAACTATTTGTCTGAAATTTGTTCGCAATAACTAGGGCTGGTGGATGGAAGAGGAGAGAATAGGAGGAAACAAAAAGCCCACGCCATGTGGCGAGGGCTTTGGAGATTCTAAACTGGCTCGTTTACTTGATGCCAGCGAATTCGCGAAGAAGTGCCGCTTTATCAGTCGATTCCCATGGAAACTCTTCACGACCAAAGTGGCCGTATGCTGCTGTCTTCTTGTAGATTGGCTGCAGAAGGTTAAGCATTTCTTGTAGACCGTATGGACGTAGGTCGAAGAACTGACGTACTGCTTCGATGATGATGTCGTGAGATACTTTCTCAGTACCGAACGTTTCCACCATGATTGATGTTGGATCGGCAACACCGATAGCGTAAGAAAGTTGGATTTCACAACGATCAGCCATACCAGCTGCAACGATGTTTTTCGCTACGTAACGCGCTGCGTATGCTGCACTACGGTCAACTTTTGATGGATCTTTACCAGAGAACGCACCACCACCGTGACGAGCCGCACCGCCGTAAGTATCTACGATAATCTTACGACCAGTTAGACCACAGTCACCCATTGGGCCACCGATTACGAAACGGCCTGTTGGGTTGATGAAGAAGTTAGTCTCTTTGCTAATCCACTCTGAAGGTAGAACTGGCTTGATGATCTCTTCCATTACTGCTTCGCGCAGTTCAGGCGTTGAGATTGAATCACAGTGCTGAGTTGATAAAACAACAGCGTCGATACCTACGATCTTACCTTGGTCGTACTGGAACGTTACCTGAGATTTCGCATCTGGACGCAACCAAGGTAGTGTACCGTTCTTACGAACTTCTGCTTGTTTTTCAACAAGGCGGTGAGAGTAAGTAATTGGAGCAGGCATTAAAACTTCAGTTTCGTTACATGCGTAACCGAACATAATACCTTGGTCACCAGCGCCTTGCTCTTTTGGATCTTCTTTATCAACACCTTGGTTGATATCTGGCGACTGTTTACCAATTGTGCTGAGTACCGCACAAGAGTCCGCATCAAAACCCATATCCGAGTGAGTGTAGCCGATCTCACGAACGGTTTCACGAGTTAGCTCTTCAATGTCAACCCATGCTGAAGTCGTGACCTCACCACCGACCATTACCATACCGGTTTTAACGTAAGTCTCACAGGCAACACGAGCCTTTGGATCTTGCTCTAGAATCGCGTCAAGAACCGCATCAGAAATCTGGTCTGCAATTTTATCTGGATGACCTTCTGATACTGACTCAGAAGTAAACAGGTGCTTAGCCATGTTAGCTCCACTATATCTGGTTTAAAACTGGAGCATGATAAACGCTCCAGCGCAAAATAATACTAATATATGCAGGTGTATCTACATCTAGACGGCTATTCTAAGTTTGATTGCTCGAATTACAAGCTCTTTTTTGGTTTTTGTCACAACTAAACGTTTGCCTGCGATATTTATTATTTTGGGAGTTTCAGGGGATTTAAAATCAAAGATGTAATATTTGTGAGGTTTTGGGATGGAAATCGTTTGCACACCTAGAGGGGCTTTGAGAGAATTATGACCAATTTTTTCGTTTCGCTTAACGTACTCAGGAGCAGACATGTCGTCTCGTAAACATCTTGCCAATGCAATCCGTGCTCTCAGCATGGATGGTGTTCAACAAGCTAACTCAGGTCACCCAGGTGCACCTATGGGTATGGCTGATATCGCTGAAGTTCTTTGGCGCTCTCACCTAAACCACAACCCATCTAACCCAGAATGGGCTGATCGTGACCGTTTTGTGCTTTCAAATGGTCATGGTTCAATGCTGATTTACTCGCTACTACACTTAACGGGTTACGAGTTATCAATCGACGATCTGAAGAATTTCCGTCAGCTTCATTCAAAAACTCCGGGTCACCCTGAGTACGGTTACGCACCGGGCATTGAGACAACAACAGGTCCTTTGGGTCAAGGTATCACCAACGCTGTAGGTATGGCGATGGCTGAAAAAGCACTGGCGGCTCAGTTCAATAAAGAAGGCCACGATATCGTTGACCACTTCACTTATGCTTTCATGGGTGACGGCTGTCTGATGGAAGGTATTTCGCACGAAGCTTGTTCTCTGGCGGGTACACTAGGTCTTGGCAAACTGATCGCATTCTGGGATGACAACGGCATCTCTATCGATGGTCACCTTGAAGGCTGGTTCTCTGACGATACGCCTAAGCGTTTTGAAGCGTACGGCTGGCACGTAATTCCAGCGGTAGACGGTCACGATCCTGAAGCGATCAACGCAGCAATTGAAGCGGCAAAAGCAGACCCTCGACCTACGTTGATCTGTACTAAAACGATCATTGGTTTTGGTTCTCCAAATAAATCTGGATCTCATGACTGTCACGGCGCACCTCTAGGCCAAGACGAAGTTCAAGCGGCACGAGAGTACCTTGGTTGGGAATTCGGTCCATTTGAAATCCCTGCAGACGTTTACGCAGAGTGGGATGCTAAAGAAGCTGGCGCAGCGAAAGAAGCGGCTTGGAACGAGAAGTTTGATGCTTACGCTGCGGCTTACCCAGCAGAAGCGGCAGAACTTAAGCGTCGTCTAAACGGTGAGCTACCAGCAGAGTGGGAAGAGAAAGCAAACCAAATCATTGCTGATCTTCAAGCTAACCCAGCAAACATTGCGTCACGTAAAGCATCGCAAAACGCACTAGAAGCATTTGGTCAAATGCTGCCTGAATTTATGGGTGGCTCTGCAGACCTTGCGCCTTCAAACCTAACCATGTGGTCTGGCTCTAAATCTCTAGAAGCGGGCGACTTCTCAGGGAACTACATCCACTACGGTGTACGTGAGTTCGGTATGACGGCTATCATGAACGGCATCGCGCTACACGGTGGTTTCGTTCCTTACGGCGCGACATTCCTAATGTTCATGGAATACGCACGTAACGCAATGCGCATGGCGGCTCTGATGAAGATTCAGAATATCCAAGTGTACACGCACGATTCTATCGGTCTTGGCGAAGACGGCCCAACTCACCAACCCGTTGAGCAAATGGCGTCTCTACGTCTAACGCCAAACATGAGCACATGGCGTCCATGTGACCAGGTGGAATCAGCAGTGGCTTGGAAACTGGCGATCGAGCGTAAAGACGCACCAACGGCGCTTATTTTCTCTCGTCAGAATCTAGCACAACAAGAGCGCAGCGCAGAGCAAGTAGCGGACATCGCGAAAGGTGCTTACATCCTGAAAGATTGTGCAGGCAAGCCAGAGCTTATCCTTATCGCAACAGGTTCTGAAGTTGAGCTAGCGGTAGAAGCAGCAGCACAGCTAACCGCAGAAGGTAAGCAAGTACGTGTTGTTTCAATGCCATCAACGGATGCATTCGACAAGCAAGACGCGGCTTACCGTGAAGCAGTACTGCCATCAGACGTCACTGCACGTATCGCTATCGAAGCGGGCATCGCAGACTTCTGGTACAAGTACGTTGGCTTCGACGGTCGCATCATCGGCATGACCACTTTCGGTGAATCTGCACCAGCAGGCGAACTGTTCAAGATGTTTGGTTTTACTACTGAAAATGTAGTGAACACTGCTAAAGAACTGCTAGCGTAAGAAAATACGCAACTGAAAGTTCGAGCTACATGAAAAAGGCCTTGTCGTATGACAAGGCCTTTTAGGGTCTGTTGACCTTTTGAGCTGATTTTTGCAGCAGTTTGTGGGTTATTTATACAAGGCAGAGGCTTTGAAATGTAGTTGACCTACCTGATAAGCCGATAACGCAGTAGAAAGGAGCCACAAACGCTGCCCGAAGGGTTCGGCTAAAAGCGTTTTACTCTTTGTTGAGAGGTGTTTTGCTTAGAGTGACTAGGCTACAAACCTCTCGCCGCGATTAAAACGCTTTTATCTCGAACAAAATTTAACCGCAAAAGGTCAACAGACCCTAGTAAGTGCTAAATAATACTTACTTTACCAAAAGCTTATTCTGCTGTGGCACGCATCTTGGCGACATCTTGTGGCTGCACTTTAGCATCGCCCTGACCATAGGTATCGGTCAGGAAGTTAACTAGAGTGGCAACCTGATCATCAGACAGATGCTGGCCGAAGGATGGCATAAACACTTCTCCCTCGTTGGTGTGACGTTTCACACCATGCAGCACGACCTGAATCAGGTTACCCGCTTTCTCGCTGCCGACCACGCTGTTGTGGTAAACAGAAGGGTAGTAGCCATCTGGTGAGCCACTGCCATCTGCATCGTGACAGGTGCTGCAGTTCGCCATGTACAGGTATTCACCCGGCATTTTTTGGCGCGCTGTTTCTATCGGCAGTCCGCGCATTTGTAGATCCTGCGGTGTAGCTTCGCCCTGAGTATAACGCGATGTGTCGCTTTCGGAGACACCCGGAACCGAGCGCAGATAAACGGCAATCGCATTCAGGTCATCGTCAGTCAGGTGGCGGAAACTGTTTTCCACAGCTTCAGCCATTGGTCCTGCTGCCTGCGCTTTCCCTGCTACAGAGCCAGTTTTCAGGTACTGCACAATTTCTTCATTACTCCAGCTACCCAAACCATTCGCGCCATCATTGCTGATGTTAAACGCATGCCAACCAGCGAGATCTGCGCCGGACAAGAAGACCGGTTGCGATTCATTATTGGCGGTAGTCTGCATTGCTAAGCCACGCGGGGTATGACAGGTACCACAGTGCGTTGAACCTTGTACCAGGTAGGCACCACGGTTCCACTCCTCACTTTGCTCCTGCTGGGTCTGATACGCACCTTGCTCATGGAACATCCAGTTCCAGATAGCCAATGGCCAGCGCATGGACATCAGTGCCGGGATATCATTCGTGCGATTGGCTTGTGTGACTGGCTGAACTGAGTTCATGAAGTAGTCATACATGGCTTCAATATCACTATCAGATAGCTTGGTGTACTCGGTATATGGCATAGCCGGGTACAGATGGCTGCCGTCTTTGCGAATACCCTCGCGCAGGACGCGTTTAAAATCGCCGAGCGAGTAGTTGCCGATCCCTGTCTCTTTATCTGGTGTGATATTGGTCGAGTAGAGTGTGCCGATCGGTAATGGCATGCCTAAACCACCTGCGAAAGGTTTGTCTTTCTCCGTGGTATGACAGGCGGTACAGTCGGACATTCTGGCGACATACTCACCGCGGTTCATGCCCTGTGGCACTTGCATGGTCTGTACTTGCTGATCAGGCGCCGGGTTGTGACCGCTTGGACCCCAAACTCCGCTGACAATCAGGCCAAGGGCGATGACAGCCAGTGCAATCACTGACAGGATTAACCGTTTCAGTGTCATGGCTTACACCTCCTTGTTCAGTGTGGCAGCAATGCGCAGTGACAGTGCGGCGATGGTCAGAGTACAGTTGACCGTGCCGACGGTAGGCATGGTGGCTGAGCTGGCAATAAACAGGTTATCGTGATCGTGGGTACGGCAGTCTTTGTCCACCACACTATCTTTCGGGCTGTCACCCATAATTACGGTGCCACAGATATGCTGGTTATTGGAGAAGTCGTCGCTGTACTGTATTTCGGTACCGCCCATTAACTGAGCGATTTTAGTGTAGGCTTCACGGGTATGCACCGCACTGCGCTTCACGTAATCATCGATGGAGTAATAGAACTCAGGTTTGGCAATGCCCATTGCATCCTTTGAACTGCTGGCGACAATGCGGTTTTCCGGATGTGGCAACAGCTCATGGAAGCTATCGAACTGGACATAACGGGCCGCTTTATCGCGGATTTCATTATCCAGTACATTGCCCAGCATCAAGCGATCCTGTGCCAGAATTTCTTTCGCCATCTGGTCAGTACGTGACATGTTTGACAGGTGGATTTTCTTACCAGCGTATTCGGAGCGGAAATCGCCGTCACGCCAGCCAATGATTGAAGTCATTTCCTGAGCACCGCGGCCTGGCCATAGCTTTTCATCGGCAAAGAAGCGGATGCCAGTGCCCGGGTGATCCATCAGGTTACGGCCGACCATGTCTGAGCTGTTACCCACATCGGACATTAGCATCAGTTTCGGTGTCTCTATACCGTTAGCGGCTAGAACAAAGTATTTACCCTCTACTTTGACTGATTCACCTTCCGGGGTTTTATAGTGCACTGCGACGATACGGTTATCGGCACCTTTCTCTATCTTGTACACAACGGCTTTATCGATCAACTTGGCCCCTGCGGCTTCCGCTTTTTCGACGTGGGTGATGCCATTGTACATCGCACCGATCGGACAGATCGGCATACAGTTGTTGTTACCGCAGCAGGTAGGGCGGTTGTCGTACGGGCGGCTGTTACGGGCGACCGGCTCCGTGACGACATAAAAGCCGTTGTCATTGAGGCGATCTTTGATGACCTTCTCGTTGTAAGAAATCGGCAGCGGTGCCATCGGGTAAGGTTTGGAGCGCGGAGAGCCAAGCTCTTCATCACTTGGTCCCCAGACACCAAGCTCTTCTTCGGCGCGCTGATACCACAACTCGAGATCTTTATATTCCAGTGGCCAGTCGCGGCCGACCCCGTAGATGGATTTGAGTTTAAAATCCGAGGGGATATAACGCCAGGCCGATCCTGCCCAGTGCCAAGTGGTACCACCAACGGCACGAATATACTGCGCGTCATAGGTTTGTTCGCCTTTTTGCACCAAATAGCCATTATCTGGGTTAAATTCCGGATGTGGTGCGAAGGGAGTCGAAGGATAAGGCGCCATAAAATCCATTTTGTCCGGCTGGTTACGAAAGCGCTCGACAATTTCGCCACGGGAGTAACGTGGACCAGCTTCCAGTACGATGACAGATTTGCCGGCCAGAGCCAATTGATGCGCCACCAATCCGCCCGCTACGCCTGAGCCTACGACAACGACATCTGCTTGTTGGGTGGTGGTCATTATGCTTTCCTCTCAATCGGTTTTTCAGCCCAGAAACCAGGCTTGTTTGGACAATATGAACGAATTTCCAGAACATCATCGACGGCTTGAAATTGCAGCGCATGACGGTAGGTAATAACCTGCGCCTCAGTACCAGAGCCTACGATGCCGGTATACCAGGCTGAAATGATGGTTTTGGCCGTTTGCTGTGCCGCAGGTGTCAGAGTGGTCGTCAGTAACTGAGTCTCGATTTGTGCCATCTCTTTAACCAAGGCTCTCAGGTTGTTTTCGAACCTTGGGTTGTGATCCTGCAGTGTTTGGAAGAAACGTTCAGAGAGAATAGGAGAGAGACCTTGGTGTTGAGTCAAACGCTCTGAAACGAGTGTGAAGAGAGTTATGGGGTCGGCTGGTGTTGATTCCTGCGCCATTACGCTCAGGGGGAGTGGGGCAACAAGCGTGACTATGCCAATTGACGCCATCCCCTTTAGTATATTCCTGCGTGACATCTGTTGAGCGGATGCCTCCAGGTGAGGAGATTTTTTATTCATAGCTTCCATTGATTCCTAACATTGAAATGTTTTTTAGAATAATTTGATGAAGTGCTGAACTATTTTTGCCGTTGAAACTTTGCATTCCGGTTACTAACGAGGCTACGGTGAGAAAAATTTTCCGTAAGCAAGGCATTTGTCTCCGGATAGTTTCAAATGCGGCAACAATGAGTGTAGCAGTATCTGCTTATTTGTTTACCTATATGCACTGATGGAACAGGCCTAGTTACCGGGTTTATGCGTGGTCAATTGGCTATGTTATCTACAGTGGACGCAGGTAAATAAAACAGATCTATAATGTAGGGTTATGAGAGGTGTTCTTTTATATTTATGACGGCAATTATTTGATTTTTAGCCTTAATTTTAAGTTATGCACATGATGATCGGTGCACGGCGCGAGTCTACGCCTGCGGATATATCAATGAAATTAGACCACTTGAAACTAAGACGAAAAGAGAACATTTACCGCGAACGGATACCGTGCAATAAACCACAATGTAATATTGCGCTCTGCCTTTCGGTATCGCTGTTTGCCCGTGTTGAAAATCAATATAAGGAAAATTACTCCGTCTAATAATCGATGTTAAAAAACACAGGAAGTCTTTGGTCAAAATCTGGGGGGGGGAGATGTTAGGTACTAACAATTTGACTTAGTTCTTGATGTGTCAGATGACTTACCGTCGAAATAAGCTATGCCTTAGTAATCCAGATTCAAGCTGTCATGCTCGGTTTTTATGTTTGCGGTGTTGGTAAAGGCACATACTTAATGCGTTTTTGTTTGTCATCGGGTACTATTTGTGACACGAAATTTCAGGTAAGGCGAAGGATAGATGCTAAAGGTTGCGATCAATGGATTTGGGCGTATAGGTCGTAATGTTCTGCGAGCTGTTTATGAAAGCGGCAAACATCAGCAGATCAAGGTGGTAGCGGTAAATGAGCTGGCTCAGCCTGAAGCGATGGCGCACTTACTTCAATATGACACCAGTCATGGCCGTTTTGGAAAAAAAATTTCTCATGACCAAGAACATTTATATGTTCACCACAGCTCGTGTCATCAAGATGCGGGCGAATATGATGCCATTCGTATCCTTCACCTAGCCGAAATTGATCTTCTTCCCTGGCGTGACCTGGAAGTCGATATCGTATTAGATTGTACAGGTGTCTATGGCTGTAAAGCTGACGGCTTAGCGCATATCGAAGCCGGGGCTAAAAAAGTACTGTTTTCTCACCCTGGCTCTGCCGACATCGATAACACCATTATCTACGGGGTAAACCACGAAACTCTAAAAGACGAACATGTTGTGGTTTCTAATGGTTCTTGTACGACGAACTGTATCGTGCCTATCATTAAAGTCCTAGATGAAGCATTCGGCATTGAGTCCGGCACCATTACGACTATCCATTCGTCCATGAATGATCAACAGGTCATCGATGCGTACCATAGCGATTTACGCCGTACACGTGCTGCAAGCCAGTCTATTATCCCCGTTGATACCAAGTTGCATAAAGGGATTGAAAGAATCTTCCCGAAATTTTCTAACAAATTTGAAGCAATTTCGGTTCGAGTTCCGACGGTTAACGTCACAGCAATGGATTTAAGTGTCACGATTAGTACAAATGTGAAAGTTAATGACGTAAATCAAACCATTGTTAATGCATCTCAGTGTACATTACGTGACATTGTTGACTATACTGAATCGCCACTCGTTTCCATCGATTTTAATCACGACCCCCATAGTGCAATTGTGGATGGAACTCAGACTAGAGTGAGTAATGGGCAGCTCGTGAAGATGCTCGTATGGTGCGATAACGAATGGGGCTTTGCTAATCGGATGCTGGATACCGCTTTAGCAATGCAAGCCGCTCCCCGTCATAATTGACGGCGCAGCGTTGTTGACTGCGCAAATCCACCCTAATCACATAGTACCGCTATGCTCATAGGGCTGAATTTACTTGTCGCCTAGCTGCACCGACACCTATATAGGGGACAGTAGTTATGTGGCGATGGAGAAATATTTATTTTTAACCTTGAAATAAATATTGAATGTCTCCATATTCTATAACCAGTTTGAAGAATTAACAGGCTTGGCAGGGTTGCCGAGTTTTCAAAAACTTTAATTTTTAAATATTTGAGAGGACACAACATGTCTGTAATCAAGATGACTGACCTGGATCTTGCAGGTAAACGTGTATTTATCCGTGCTGACCTAAACGTGCCAGTAAAAGACGGAAAAGTAACTTCTGATGCACGTATCATCGCATCTCTTCCAACGATTAAGCACTGCCTAGAAGCTGGCGCTAAAGTAATGGTTACTTCTCACCTAGGTCGCCCAACTGAAGGTGAATACGCTGAAGAGTTCTCTCTACAACCTGTTGTTAACTACCTAAACGACGCACTTGATTGCGAAGTTAAGCTAGCAAAAGACTACCTAGATGGCCTAGAGCTAAACGCTGGTGAACTTGTTGTTCTAGAAAACGTTCGCTTCAACAAAGGCGAAAAGAAAAACGAAGAAGAGCTATCTAAGAAATACGCAGCACTTTGTGACGTATTCGTAATGGATGCATTCGGCACTGCTCACCGTGCTCAGGCGTCAACTCACGGTGTTGGTATGCACGCTCCTGTCGCTTGTGCTGGTCCTCTACTAGCAAACGAACTAGAAGCACTAGGTAAAGCAATGGACAAGCCAGCTCGTCCAATGGTTGCTATCGTAGGTGGCTCAAAAGTTTCTACTAAGCTAACTGTTCTTGAGTCTCTATCTAAAATCGCTGACCAACTGGTTGTTGGTGGTGGTATCGCAAACACGTTCATCGCGGCTGCTGGCCATAACGTTGGTAAATCTCTATACGAAGCTGACCTAGTAGACACTGCTAAGAAGCTAATGGACGAGTGTGCAATTCCAGTAGCAACTGACGTTGCATGTGCGAAAGCATTCGACGAGAACGCAGAAGCAGAAATTAAAGACGTTTCTGAAGTTCAAGACGACGATATGATCTTCGACCTTGGTCCAAATTCAACAGCGCAACTGGCTGAAATTCTTAAAAACGCGAAAACTATCCTATGGAACGGTCCTGTAGGTGTATTCGAATTCAAGAACTTCGAAGCAGGTACTAAAGGTATCTCTGAAGCTATCGCAGCTTCTGAAGGTTTCTCTGTTGCAGGTGGTGGTGACACGCTAGCAGCTATCGACAAGTTCGGTATCAAAGCTGACGTATCTTACATCTCTACAGGCGGCGGTGCTTTCCTTGAGTTTGTAGAAGGTAAAGTTCTTCCAGCAGTAGAAATGCTAGAAGCACGCGCTAAGTAATTAAAGCAAAGCGGGGGAGTCTCTCTCCCGCTTTCTTGTTTGCTGCAACGTGTGAGGAACTCTGCTAAAATAGCCTCAGTTGTAAGCAAACGTTTGCAAGATTTTCAACTTAATAAGTTTTGTTTAAAAACGACAGATAAATAGGATTACATCCATGTCTAAGATCTTCGACTTCGTAAAACCAGGTGTTATCTCTGGCGATGACGTTCAGAAAGTTTTTGAAGTAGCGAAAGAAAACAACTTCGCACTTCCAGCTGTAAACGTTGTAGGTACTGACTCTGTAAACGCAGTACTAGAAGCAGCAGCTAAAGTTAAAGCTCCAGTTGTTGTTCAGTTCTCTAACGGCGGCGCAGCTTTCTTCGCTGGTAAAGGCGTGAAACTTGAAGGTCAAGGTGCTCAAATCCTTGGTGCTGTAGCTGGTGCTAAATACGTTCACACTGTAGCTGAAGCTTACGGTGTGCCAGTGATTCTACACACTGACCACGCAGCTAAGAAACTTCTACCTTGGATCGACGGTCTTCTAGATGCTGGTGAAGCGCACTTCGCTGAAACTGGTAAGCCTCTATTCTCTTCTCACATGATTGACCTTTCTGAAGAGTCTCTAGAAGAGAACATCGAAATCTGTGCTAAATACCTAGAGCGTATGGCTAAGATGAACATGACTCTAGAGATCGAACTAGGTTGTACTGGTGGTGAAGAAGACGGCGTAGATAACTCTGACATGGACGCATCTGAGCTTTACACTTCTCCAGAAGACGTTGCTTACGCATACGAGAAACTAAGCGCTGTTAGCCCACGTTTCACTATCGCAGCATCTTTCGGTAACGTACACGGTGTTTACAAACCAGGTAACGTTGTTCTTACTCCAACTATCCTGCGTGATTCTCAAGCACACGTTTCTGAGAAATTCGGTCTACCAGCGAACTCTCTAAACTTCGTCTTCCACGGTGGTTCTGGTTCTTCTCAAGAAGAAATCCAAGAGTCTATCGGTTACGGTGTTATCAAAATGAACATCGATACTGATACACAGTGGGCAACTTGGGATGGTATCCGTCAGTACGAAGCGGAAAACCACGATTACCTACAAGGTCAAATCGGTAACCCAACTGGTGAAGACGCGCCAAACAAGAAGTACTACGACCCTCGCGTATGGCTACGTGCTGGTCAAGCTTCAATGGTTGCTCGTCTAGAGCAAGCATTTGCTGACCTTAACGCAGTTGACGTACTATAATTCGATTGAATTAAAGTTGATGAAAACCCGCTCATTGAGCGGGTTTTTTTATATCTTCATTCAGTCTTTGTCTACATTTATACCACGACCTATAAAGGCAAGACTGTCACTGAATAACCTATCAATAGCAAAATTTGTATATGGTTTGTATACAATAGGTTGCTTTTTGTACTGCGCGTTTGGATTTAGGTAATAAAAGTAGCGAAATAGGATAGCATTGCGTAATCTGTAACAGGCAGATATAGGAAAACTTTGATAACGTGTTGTTTTGCATCTCTTTGCGAAATTCTGACTTTGCAAAACGTCAAAGTTAATATATCGTGCCAAAATTCTGACATTGTTCAGTTTGACAATAGTGATATTGTGACAGATAAGAGCCTATAAAAGACAAGGTTCACATAGAAACGGCAATTGGTTTTATATATCTTGATTTGAGGATAAGTATTATGGCAGGTGAATCGGTGGATATCGATAACACATTAACGAATGGGCTGACTAAAGCTGAGCATTGGCTTTCAAGCAATTCAGACCTTCTCGTTCAGTATGGTGTAAACATTATTTCAGCACTGATTATTCTATTTATCGGTAATATTATCGTTAAAGCAGTGGCTGGTAGTGTGGCAAAAGTACTTGAAAAGAAAAACATGGATAAGGCGGTCGTTGAATTTATTCACGGTCTTGTTCGTTACTTGTTATTCGTGATTGTTCTTATTGCTGCTCTTGGTCGCGTCGGGGTTCAAACTGCCTCTGTTGTTGCAGTAATCGGTGCGGCAGGTCTTGCGGTTGGTCTTGCTCTACAAGGATCGCTATCAAACTTTGCCGCAGGTGTGCTGATCGTAGCGTTCCGTCCATTTAAGTCTGGTGATTATGTAGAGATTGGTGGTGTTGCAGGTAGTGTTGAAGCGATTCAAATTTTCCAAACGATTCTAAAAACACCGGATAACAAAATGGTTGTCGTACCTAACTCTGCTGTTATAGGCGGTGCAATCACTAACTATTCTCGCCACTCGACTCGTCGTGTTGATTTAGTCATTGGGGTTTCTTATAAAGCGGATCTACAACTAACGAAGAAAGTTATCCGTGAAACACTAGAAAAAGATCCGCGAGTTCTTAAAAATCCGGATATGACGATCGGCGTATTAGCGTTAGCTGACTCTTCTGTGAACTTCGTTGTACGCCCTTGGGTTAAGACTGAAGATTACTGGGGTGTTTATTTTGATGCGATGCAAGGTATCAAAGAAGCTCTGGATGCAAATGGTATCGAAATTCCATTCCCACAAATGGATGTTCATCTGAACAAAGTAGAAGCGTAATCAAAACGATTTGCTATTTTGAGAGCGAGGCACATATGCCTCGCTTTTTTTGTGCTTAGATCAAACTATGTTTGTTATTACAGGATAAGAATGATCACCAGTACTTAGCGATCAACTCATTGGCCAACACATAGGCGATAGCAAACATCATCAGTGCCACACCAATATCTATGCCCTTTTTGACCTTAGGTTGAGACAGAGTCGGTGCTAGTTTGGCTGCTCCAAGAGAGAGGGTAAAGAACCACACAAATGAAGCCATAATGGTGCCGAGAGCAAAGGCGATACGGTCGTGACCTTCAAACTGACCGCCAATAGATCCAAGAATGACGACGGTGTCCAAGTACAGGTGCGGGTTTAATACCGTTACGGCGAGTGCGCCGAGAATCACTGTGCGACGACCACGCGCGATTACTTCCCCTTTTGTTTCCGATTCATTTTCTGGCCTGAACGCACTTCTCAGTGACAGGTAGCCATAAAAACTTAGGAAGGCGATACCGCCAAGTGTTACAGAGGTAAGAAGTATTTCATTTTGCGATAAAACCGCACCACCACCAAAAATACCTAAAGAAATAAACAGCATATCCAGAATGCTGCAGATGGTTGCTGTGGTGAGATGGTGATTACGTTTGATACCTTGATTTAAGACATACGCATTTTGTGCTCCAATCGGAATGATCATTGATGCCCCTAATCCAAACCCTTGCAATACAACCCAAAAGCTCACAACTCACCTCTAAAATAGTCATTAAAATCACGAAGAAGAGCAAGATAAAGGCTTTTACAAAATAAGTATAATTAATGATTTTAATATATTATTAGTAAGGCTTATGTGTTCGATGTTGAGAGAGGAGCTTCATGCGAGGGCTAGATTACAAGTGGATAGAAGCGCTGGATGCAGTGGTTTATCAAGGAAGCTTTGAGCGTGCAGCAGAGAGCCTGTATGTCTCTCAATCCGCGATATCTCAAAGAATAAAACAGTTAGAAAAGTTCCTAGCTCAACCGGTACTGATCCGTGAGCAGCCTCCTAAGCCGACACCAATAGGCAAGAAGTTACTTGGGCTGTATCGTCGTGTTCGATTACTGGAGCATGAAATTCTACCCGAGCTAACAAATGACACGACAACGCGCCCTGTCCAATTGTCATTGGCGACGAATGCGGACAGTCTGGCAACATGGCTACTCCCCGCTTTGCAGGACGTAATGAAAACGCGCCAAGTTGAGTTAAAACTTGCCATTTATGGTGAGTCTCGCTCTATTGAGAAGCTAAGGAGTGGTGAAGTCGTTGGAGCCATCAGTCTAGAATCACAGGCCATTCCAGGTTGCCGAGCTGACTATTTAGGGCGTATCGATTATGTTTGCGTTGCAAACCCTGAATTTTATCAACGCTATTTCTCTGCTGGCGTAAATAATAAAACGCTTGCTGAGGCTCCGGCTGTTTCTTACGACCAATACGACGAGCTGCACAAGAAGTTTCTGACGGAACACTTTAATGTGCGCCCTGACAGTGTCATCCACCATAATATCAGCAGTTCCGAAGCTTTTCTCAAAATGGCTTTAGCTGGCGTGGCTTATTGTTTGATTCCCCGTTTGCAGATCACGGACGAATTGGAACAGGGCTCGCTGATTGATATCACACCGGGCTTTTTGATGACCAATCGAATTTACTGGCATCATTGGCAACTAGAAACGGGTGTTTTGCAAGAAATCTCCCAGGCAATCGTCGGCTATGCTCAGCGTCATTTACCACAGTAGGGCACGATAGTAATGACGATAGTAAGGGCTTTCTACCTTGATTTGGTTAAAAATCACATCAAAGTTACACAGTCAAAGTTGTGTTAGAAGTGAGCGAGGGTGGTTGGATAATCGCCGAAAATTCCTATTATCAAGCATTATATGCTCAAACATCTCTGGGTTTTTTGAGTATTCCCCCTGGTGACTTCGGAGTGCGTACTTCTGCATGCTTGCTTTGGGATATGTATTTTATATATGGATGGATCTGTCGAATGAAACTGTATTCGTGTTTGCTGATGTCTTTGCTCAGCCTTACCAGTGTTTCTGCTCTAGCTACTACACCTGAATTTGCACATGTAACGACAACAGGCTATGGCGAGGTAATTGCAACGCCCGATATGGCGACTTTTTCGGTCAAAGTGGTGGATACCACGATGACTGCCGAGCAAGCGAAGCTGTCGGTGGATAAGACAGTTGATGAATTTTTGCAAAATTTGTCAGAGGCAGGATTATCTAAAGACAGTATCGCCAGTTCGAATCTCTACTTAGCGCCACAATACCATTATCCAAAATCAGGTAAGGCAGAACTGGTTGGTTATCGTGCCTCTCGTAGCATTAACGTCACGGTGACGGATTTAGCTAATCTAAATCAATATTTGGATATGGCGATACAAGCGGGCATTAACCAGGTTGATAATATTCAGCTTAAGGTAAGTAATCAATCAGAGTATCAACAGAAAGCACGTATGGCTGCGATCAAAGACGCACGAGAAAGTGCGGCTTCATTAGCATCTGGTTTCGACAAACAGCTGGGTGAAATCTGGCGGGTCAATTATAACAATACTTACCCAGCGCCAGTATTAATGCGCTCTATGGCGATGGAAGGCTCGCAGAACAGCAATAGTTATCAGGACTCTACGATGGTAATTCGCGATCAGGTAGAGGTTATCTACAAGCTGAAATAAGGCGAATAATTATCCGATGTAAAAAAGGCAGGGTATAACCACCCTAATGCCGATCAGTTAAGACTTTAATCGGCAGATCAGTTGAATGATCCTCCCTGTATGTAAAAATCCGATAGACCTTGTTTATCGGATTTTTTTATGCACGTTTCTCAAGCCCTCAACATCATCAACAGCTACAAACCAAATCAAGTTGAGACACTCGCAGATCTCCTGCCAATTGAACTCATCAATAGTGCTTACGAGCTTACTGACACCGTTACTCTAAGAAAACGAAAGCTAACTTTAGAGTCGATGGCGTGGTTACTGGTTGGCATGGCAATTTATAACGATAAGTCCATGGCTGACATTGTAAATATGCTCGATATTGTTGACCGAACAGGTAAACCATTTGTTGCTCCAAGTGCATTAACACAGCGAAGAAAAAACCTCGGTGAGTCAGCGGCTAAAGCTCTTTTTGAGTGTACGCAAAGTCATTGGTTTAAGCAGGCTAATTTACCAAACTGGAACGGACTCACTCTTCTTGGCGTTGATGGTGTCTTGTGGCGAACTGAGGACTCAAAAGAGAACGCTGAAGCGTTTGCAAAGCCTACCAATCGTGACGGTAAAGAAACACAGTATCCACAAGTACGTATGGTATGTCAGATGGAATTGAGCAGCCATTTAATCACAGGCAGTGCCTTTGACTGTTATAGCGTCAATGAAATGAAGTTAGCAGAGCAGCTTATAGAGACGACACCTGATAATAGCTTAACCCTTTTTGATAAAGGCTTTTACTCCCTTGGCCTACTTCAAGCGTGGAGCTCGCAAGGGATAAATCGACATTGGCTTATCCCTATGAAAAAAGGACTCACTTATGACGTCGTTCAGTCTCTTGGCCGCCAAGATAAACTGATAAAACTGAAGAGTAATCCGCAAGCGCGTAAGAAGTGGCCAGAGCTAGGACAAGAAGTTGTTGTACGTTTAATCACGAGAGTCAAAGATGGTAGGCAATACGATGTTCTCACTTCAATGCTTGACCCTATGCTCTACCCAAAGTCAGATATCGTAGGCTTATATGGGTATCGTTGGGAAATTGAACTCGGCTACCGTGAGCAAAAACAGTACATGCTTGGTAACCGACTCACGCTTCGAAGTCGACTCCCTGAATTAGTGAAGCAAGAACTCTGGGGAATACTACTGACCTATAACTTGGTCAGGTATCAAATGGTGCAGATGTGTAATACGTTGAATGGAGACTACTTACCCTACCAACTTAGCTTCAATGGGGCATTAGCTCACATCATGCGCCTGATAGTGGGACTTCCATACTCGTCACCAGGAGCAATCCCGAGGCAACTCCAAAACTTCTACTCAATGAGTGAGAGCTTAATACTTGGACCTAGGCGAGAAAGATCCTTCCCTAGAGTCGTTAAGAAAAAGCCAAGCCGATACCCTAGAAAAAACAATGCCGCTCACCTTAAGTGAACGGCATTAGGGTATAACCACCCTGCCTTTGTTGTTTCTGTTCTTCTTAGTGAAGAATACGAGCACGAATTGTGCCTTCGATGCTTTTCAGCTTGGTGAGTGCTTCTTCTGAACGTTCAGTTTCTACATCGATAACTACGTAGCCGATCTCTGCAGCTGTTTGTAGGTACTGTGCTGCAATGTTGATGCCTTCCTCAGCAAAAATGGTGTTGATCTGAGTAAGGATACCTGGACGGTTTTTGTGGATGTGTAGCAAGCGAGAGCATTCACCACCATGTACAGGTAGAGATACTTCAGGGAAGTTAACACTTGAAAGCGTTGAACCGTTATCTGAGTATTTCGCTAGTTTACCAGCAACTTCAACACCGATATTTTCCTGCGCTTCCTGGGTAGAACCACCGACGTGTGGTGTCAGGATAACATTGTCGAACTTCATTAGTGGAGATTCGAATGGGTCTGCGTTTGTTTTTGGTTCAACAGGGAATACATCGATAGCTGCACCAGCTAGGTGACCAGCTTCTAACGTGCTGCAAAGTGCAGGGATATCAACAACAGTGCCACGAGCTGCGTTAATAAAGATTGCGCCTGGCTTCATGCGAGCAAACTCTTCTTCACCCATCATGTTCTTCGTTTCAGGTGTTTCTGGAACATGCAATGAAATAACATCACATTTATTCAGTAGCTCACTCATGGTGTGAACTTGTGTTGCATTACCCAGTGACAGCTTGTTTTCAATGTCGTAGTAGTAAACGCGCATACCAAGGTTTTCTGCAATGATGCCCAACTGAGTACCGATATGGCCGTAACCGATAATACCGAGACGCTTACCACGAGCTTCGTAAGAGTTGTCTGCACTCTTCTTCCAGATGCCGCGATGGGCAAGCGCGTTCTTTTCAGGAATGCCTCGAAGAAGCAATAAGATCTGACCAAGAACCAATTCTGCTACGCTTCGTGTGTTTGAGAAAGGTGCGTTAAACACAGGAACGCCACGCTTGGCAGCTGCGTCGAGATCGACTTGGTTAGTACCGATACAAAAACAGCCAATAGCAACCAGCTTGTTTGCCGCATTGATCACTTCTTCCGATAGGTTAGTGCGGGAACGAATACCGATGAAGTGGACATCTTTAACCGCTTCAATCAGTTCTTCCTCAGGAAGTGAACCTTTGTGGTATTCAATATTGGTGTAACCAGCTGCTTGAAGAACTTCAACTGAAGAAGGGTGAAGCCCCTCAAGTAAAAGGATCTTAATCTTGTCTTTTTCCAGCGAAACTTTGGCCATTTTTTCTCGTCCTTAAAATGGAAAGGTGGGCTAATATGGCGCACATTGGGCAAAACCATTAAAAAGGGGATAATTAATAGTTTTGTAGGAGGACAAACGTTTCCTTGTGCGTCTTCTGTTCAATAAAGTAACAAAAAAAAATAGCTTTGGGTAAGAAAATTACGGAATAAGGAATAATTTTATTTGGTGAAAGAATGAAAAACGGTGCTTTGCAGCACCGTATGTAATGAAATAACCGAAAAATGAACCTGATAGGCTAATCAGCTCGGTTTTTTACTCTTCGATTTTGGCACCTTGAGGCGTGCCAGTAATAACCACATCAGCACCACGATGAGCAAACAGACCATTAGTGACTACACCAGCGATGCTGTTGATCTTATCTTCCATATCTTTTGGATCAGTGATTTTCATGTTGTGTACGTCCAGAATCACGTTGCCATTATCGGTTACAACACCTTCGCGGTAAGCTGGATCACCACCAAGTTTAACTAGCTCACGTGCTACGTATGAGCGAGCCATTGGGATAACTTCTACAGGTAATGGGAACTGACCTAGAACATCGACCGCTTTTGTGTCGTCCACAATGCACACGAACTTCTCTGAGATGGCTGCAACGATTTTTTCGCGTGTTAGCGCGGCACCACCACCTTTAATCATGTCACGTGTTGGGTTGATTTCATCCGCGCCATCAACATAAACATCTAACTTAATTACGTCGTTACACTCAAATACTTCAATACCCAGCTCTTTTAGACGCTCAGTAGAAGCCTCAGAGCTAGAGACTGCACCTTTGATATCGTCTTTGATAGTCCCTAGTGCATCGATGAAGTGATTCACGGTAGAGCCAGTGCCTACACCGACAATGCTGCCTTTTTCAACATATTTTAATGCTGCCCAACCAGCCGCTTTTTTCATTTCATCTTGAGTCATGCCTATCTCCTGAATAGATGTCCGTTAACATTTTCGGCAGATTATAGCGGCTTACTTCTCACTTTCCCATTGCCAGATTCGGCTTGGCGTCACGATCTTAGGCAGTGGAATGTCCCAACTTTCAATTGGCAGGCGTTCAACATGCTGGCAATCGTGGGCGATACCCACAGGCGCGGCACCTTCACCACTCGCAAACCAATGTGAAAGGGTGCGATCGTAATAGCCGCCCCCCATGCCTAAACGGTGGCCGATACTGTCGAAACCCACCAAAGGTGTGCAGATAAGATCGAGCTGTCTGACCGGGATCAGATGGCGAATATCGAGTTTTGGCTCAAGAATGCCATATTTGTTGTAGATGAGTTGATCGTCACTCAGATACTGCAGGAATAGCAGCTGACCTTTTGAAAAAGGGTGAATAACGGGCAGATAGATTGATTTCCCTTGCTGCCACAGCCACTCAATAAGTGGTTTGGTATCCAGTTCACCATCAGCTGAGAGATAAATCGCAATATGCTGAGATCGCTGGATTTCAGGGAGTTGAGAAAATTGACTGACTAAGTCAAGAGCCGCTTGAAACTGCGTGTCGCTGCATAGCGCGTTGCGTTTCTCACGAATCAGCTTGCGGAAGTCTTGTCGAGAAAGTTCTGACATAGAGGAATACCCCAGGGTGCCGTTGAGGATTGTGGCCCTTGAACCAGCTGGTTCAAGGCGGATCAGCACTGATAACCGTAGGCTTCTCGGTACATGCCAAGCTTGCTCAATAGTTACCAAATACTAACCCTTAGGTATTGCTTATCGGCTCAGGGACTTACATCCTGCTGACGCACACCCCAGGGTAAATTTTGTATCTACTGCTGTCCTTGCGTAACTTTACTTAATGCGTTCTCTAAAGACGCTGTGAGCTGTTCCATTCGCTCAGTAATTTCTTGCTGTTGACCGCTCGATTCGTATGACTTGGTCTGCAACTCATAGCAAATATTTAGTGCGGCAAACGTCAGTAGCTGAATTTCATTGGTTACCTTAGTACGTTCGCTCATCTCTTTCAATCGTCTATCGAGATCTTTTGCTGCTGCAACGAGAGATTCCTCTTGCCCCGCAGGACAATTTACTCGAGTTACTTTGCCTAGTATTGAAACGTCGATCGCTTGATTGCTCATGATGAATAAACTCTATATTCGCGCTATCTAAGGTATTGCTCTATACAACTACCGAGGAGGAAACTATAGGAAAAGCGCTATTAAGATTCAAGCATTTCCCATCACAGAAAGAGAAATGATGGCACGATCACACAGGAATTCGGCAAATTGAGCAAATGGTGTTCAAAATGAATTTGATAGTCGTTTCGGACGACTAGGCTTGATGGTAGGATATATCGAAACAATATTATGCAAGAATGAGCCAAGCTATGAGTGAAATCACCCTTCCTGAATACCAATCTATTGCTGCCGAGTTACAATCTGCAAATCTGGCGGTTACTCCAGCCGAGTTACACGGTTTATTGGTCGGCATGCTCAGTGGTGGATTGGCGATTAACGATCAAACCTGGCAACCAATCCTGTTTGATTACACCAATGATGGTATGGGCTGGCCTGCCACGGCATTGGCGTTTGCACAGAGCGTATTCAAAGTTTCTGTCAGTGAGCTTACCGGCTCTTCAATGGAACTGTCATTACTATTGCCAGACGAATCTGGCGAAGAAGGCTTGTTTGCATTAGCTGATGGCTTATCCGACTTCGTAAATCACTTTATCTCTGGTCTTGGCTTGGCCGGCATTGTCATGAGTAAAGCTTCTGATGATGTGAAAGAAGCATTGGCTGACTTAGAAGAAATTGCCAAGCTTGGTATTGATGAAGACGACGATCTTGGTGAGCAAGCACAATTGCTTGAGCAAGTGATCGAACATGTTAAAGCTTGTGTGCTGACCATTCATGCAGAGTTTGGTGCGCGACCTGATAGCAGTGACAGCAAACCAACGATCCATTAATCACCGATTGTTCAGAGGTAAGTAAGCATGAGGCAATATGATGTAGTCATTGCTGGTGGTGCTATGGCTGGTGCGACGTTGGCACTGGCGATTGAACACTTATCCCAAGCCGCATTACGCATTGCTGTCGTCGAGCCTTTTAAAGCTCAGTCTGATGCCCATCCGGGATTTGATTCACGCTCGATAGCGTTGTCTTATGGTACGGTAAACCTGTTGCGTCATTTGCAACTCTGGTCTTTCATTGAGCCGTTTACTACGCCAATTGAGGATATTCATGTTTCTGACCGGTCTCATGCCGGAATGACGGAGATTACGAAGCAAGAGGCCGGGGTAGAGGCGCTCGGATACGTTGTTGAGCTAGCTGATGTAGGGCGTGTGTATCAAGAGCTACTTACGAAGAGTGATTCAATAGATTTCTTCTGTCCAGACTCTGTTACTTATATCGAGCGAGAGCAAGCTCATACGACTGTTGAGCTAAGCAGCGGCGAAAAGCTTGAAGCGAAGCTGTTAGTTGCGGCTGATGGCGCGGTTTCACGTTGCTGTCAGCTAGTTGGACTAGAGTTATCCGAACACGACTTTGAGCAAGTTGCTGTGATCGCTAACATTCAGACACAGGAGCGGCATCAAGGGCGTGCATTTGAACGTTTTACTGAGAACGGGCCTGTCGCGCTGCTTCCGATGAGTGACAATCGTATGTCGCTCGTGTGGTGCTTGCATCCCGATGAAGCTGAGAGAGTATTAGCGCTCTCTGACCGTGATTTTCTTACGCGTTTGCAGCATGACTTTGGCTGGCGTTTGGGAGCTTTGAATAAAGTCGGTCTGCGCGCGAGCTACCCACTATTGCTCCGTCATCGTAAGCAGAATATTTCACATCGATTTGCGATTGTGGGTAACGCTGCTCAAACCCTGCATCCGATTGCGGGACAAGGTTTCAACCTTGGGATTCGTGATGTGGTGTCTCTAGCTGAAGAGGTGGTTAAGCAAAGTGATGACGCCGGGTGTTATCAGGGCTTAATGCGTTTTAGCCAGCGCCGTGAAGCTGATCGTAGCGAAACCATCTGGTTAACGAGCTCGCTCGTACATATTTTTTCAAATGATTTACCCGCGATGCGAATTGGGCGCAATGTCGCTTTAGCAGCGATGGATAACCTTTCCATTTTTAAGCAGCCTCTCCTACGTCATACTCTTGGCTTAGTAAAAAGATAAACGGTTGCAAAGAATTAGATAACCATTAGTTATTAGGTAAGTAAAAGCAATGATGCAAAGTGTAGATATCGCCATCATCGGCGGAGGGATGGTTGGGTTAGCGCTTGCCGCCGCATTCAAAGACAGTGATTTGCGTATCGCTGTCATAGAAGGTAGCGTTCCTGATGATAAACTGAATGAACTACCCGATGTGCGCGTGTCTGCATTGAGTCGATCTAGTGAAACCATATTACGCAACCTAGGGGCCTGGCAAGGTATTGAGCAGCGTAGATCGTCTCCATACTATGGCATGGAGGTTTGGGAACAAGACAGCTTTGCCAAAATAGAGTTTGATGCGCAAAGTATGGCACAGCCTGATTTGGGTCACATTGTTGAGAACAGAGTGATTCAACTGGCACTGCTGGAGCAAGTTGAGAAACAGGGCAACGTGACGCTGTTTATGCCGGCACGGTGCGCCACCATAGCAATTGGTGAGCAAGAAAGCTGGCTAACGCTGGACAGTGGACAAGCGATGACCGCGAAATTAGTGGTCGGTGCGGATGGAGCAAACTCTTGGTTACGTAAACAGGTGGATATTCCGCTTACTCACTGGGATTATGGCCATAGCGCGCTAGTTGCGAATGTTCGAACAACCGAGCCTCATAACCATATTGCGCGTCAGATTTTCACTCCGCATGGCCCACTGGCTTTATTACCAATGTCTCAACCTAATATGTGCTCAATTGTTTGGTCGACAGAGCCGGACCGGGCTGAGCAATTACTTGCTATGGATGAACATGAATTCAATAAAGCGTTAACCAGCGAATTCGATGCACGTCTTGGTTTGTGTGAAGTGATGGGAGCGCGCACCGCATTTCCGTTAAAAATGCGTTATGCACGAGACTTTGTCGTCGAGCGAGTGGCGTTAGTCGGTGACGCAGCACATACTATTCATCCACTTGCGGGCCAAGGTGTGAACTTGGGGCTTCTGGATGCGGCAAGTTTAGCTCAGGAAGTATTAGAGTTATGGAAACGAGGCCAAGACATTGGCAGTAAACGTAACCTGCGTAGTTATGAGCGCTGGCGTAAAGCAGAAGCTGCCAAAATGATTGCCGCGATGCAAGGTTTCCGTGATTTATTCTCTGGGGATAATCCGGCTAAGAAGTTGGTGCGAGGTATTGGTTTAAGTCTGGCAGGGCAGTTGCCTGGTGCGAAAGATGAGATCATGAGACGAGCATTGGGCCTAAAAGGTGAGCTACCAGCGTTGGCTCGTCAGTAGTCGCTTATCCTAAGAACAAAGAAAGGCTGAGTTAATCAGCCTTTTTATCAATGAATTTTAGCTAAGCATATGCGCATCGGAGTTTCATGATTTCTTGGTTGATTTCTTTTACGGCTCTGAAATGACGTTGCTCTGCTCTTTCAGGTAACATCAGTTTACCGTTATCAAACTCGAATTTACCGACCCCGTAAATATAAATTCTTCCTTTAAAAAGACGACTTATATGTTTAGCAATCATACCTGGTGTATAGCGCTTAAACAGTCTCATATTTACTTTCCTTTTCTCTTACCTAGCTCAGGATATTCTACGTTTTTTAAGCCAAATTATTGTGATAGCAGTACGACTAAGTGCAGGTGAGATGTAACAACTTAGAGATTTGTGCTGTCTTAGGCAAAGTGACACCTTTAAGTCTAAAATTGCGTGAGGATTACCCCAAAAATCACCGATTAATGAACGTTATTCGTTCTGTGTTCTTTTATACGTGGCGCATTAAGCAATAGTTTTGTTACAGAATTAAGAATAGAAGGAGATAGAATGTTTGCTAAATGTTCATTTTTCAACGCTCATTCCGTCTTCTCTTATCTACTTAATTTTAGAGTATGAAGACAGATAAAAAGTTCAGACAAAAAAAAGCCCGCTTCAGCGGGCGAATAGTCACAGATGCATTACACAAAAGTGGATTGCTGACTGAACAAAGACTGCTATCGAAATCAGCGGATTCACTTTATATCGCTTGAGTCCTGTTGAAAACTCAACCAACACAGGCATCATATACGAGTTTTTCTTTATTGACTATTTATGTTTTAAAAATGATTAAAAATTCCCTGTCAATTTGCGTTTGGTGTGATCTGTGTCACGATTTGTGGCCTGGGCTGTAATCGATTACGTTTGTTATCTAAATTATCGGCAAATATCAGCAACGACGGGCTGACATAGCTCGATGAGATCATCTATTGATAAAGCGATGCCTGCCATTCGATCACCACTACTGATGGTCACTTCCCTTTCTTTTAAAAGGCTGGGGTCGAATACGACAGGCATATTTCGCTTCAATAGCAATGGTGTCACCGTGCCAATTTTATACCCGGTAATATTTTCGACATCTGCTTGATCGACACAAGTCATACGTCGGCATTGCAAAAGCGAGCGTACCTTTTTAGGGTCAATACTTCGGTCACCTGGCGCACAGGCAAGTGCATAAAGATTCCCCATATCTCTGAGCAGGATAGCTTTAACCATTTGAGAGGGGCGAATGCCACGCTGTTGCGCGGCATCCTCAATTGTGGTGGAGGGCCTTTGATGGGGAAGCAAACGAAACGCGATGTTTTGATCTGCAAGAAACTGCATTAAAGGCGTATCAATGAGCTTACTCATCATCAAGACTGTAAGGCAGTTCGGCGATTGCCCATTCACATTCTGGTTGCGAAACCAGACGCAGTCGTGTGTCGTCATCTAAGTTATTTGGTAAGACGATCAAGCCAATTGCTTGGTTATCTGCAAATTGGTAATGAGTCAGTAGAGCACCGACTGAACGCCAGTTCTCGCCAACACTACGTTCTAGTTGGACTGGCTCATCATTGAGGTTTGTCGCTGTTGCGCCTTGCACTATGTACATCGCACGTTTATTGGTTCCGCGGTATTTAGCGCGAGCGACGGTTTCCTGCCCAGTGTAACAACCTTTCGTGAAGCTGATCCCGCCAACAGCCTGTAAGTTAAGTGCTTGTGGAATGTGCTCGTTTTGTGCTGCTGCTGGCACAATTGGCAGTGCGTCTTCAATATCAAAACGATTCCAAAGTTCTTGCGTCGTTAGCGTCGCATCGCTGTTTTCAATCACTGATTGAGCGGTATCGTTGCTCAATAGCAATAGCCAGCGGTTATCCGCTACTTTGACTGCAGTACCGCCGTTAATCGCACGTACATCGCCAGTATCATCGCTAATATTATCGATAAAATCATTGGCTTTAATGCCTGCAACGCCGAGGATAATGTCACTGGACTCTTCGATAGTCACTTTGGAGAACACTGCGTATTTTTTGATTTCTTTCAGCTCAACGTCAATAGCCGATTTCGGCTGGATCATGCCGTAGCCATCTTGGTGATGGAACAGACGGAACACGCTCCATACTTTGCCTTTTGCATCACAATGCGCGCCAAGTGTTGATTGGTCTTTCTCAAGAGAGACGACATCGCAGGTTACCTGGCCTTGTAAGTATGACTTTTTGTCATCACCGACTACGGTGATCATACCTACATTCTCTAACAGTGAGAGAGAGAGCTCAGGTAAAGGATCTTGAGTTGAGAGGGGGAGTGCTGAGAAGCGAGTTTGCCATTCCATGATTACAATGCCTTTTGAAGATGTTTTTCAGCTATGGTAATTCGAGAATAAGCATTTGTCAGCTTTGATTATACTCAAGCAACCTCACTGTGTTTGGTTCGCGTATTGTGACCGATACACTAGTTGCGTAGCATATCCCTTGTTACACTCCGCACTTATAACAAGACATCTATGAAGGAATAATGAATGTACACTCCGGAAGAAAAGGCGCGTATTAAATGGGCTTGCCGTAGAGGTATGCTTGAACTTGATGTGGTGATTATGCCGTTCTTTGAAGAGTGCTTTGATGCGCTGAGCGAACAGGAACAGCAACATTTTGTTTCTTTGCTTGAGTGTGATGATCCTGATCTGTTCACTTGGATTATGGGACATGGCCGTAGTGAAAACCTGAGCCACGCTTCAATGGTTGATAAAATTGTCGCCCACAACCTCAGCAAAGTTCGTTAATCTCACTCTCGCACCCTCAATTACTGCCCGAGTCATGAGTTTCACTCTTCTTTTCTCAGTGACTTGGGCGGTCATCTTGTCTGATACACCAATTGTACTATCTATTTATCTGTTACTAATGATTGCTAAGCTGCACTCTGACCAGCTTTTGGTTGCGCCTGCCAGCTTAGGTATCTGGTATGTTCATTGTGATGGCACGGTAAGAAGCGAGTCTACACAGACTTTGATTCAGCGGGTCGATTTGTCGACACTGCCTTTTAAGACCGTAATTACGCTGGAATCTGGTGAGCGTGTGACGGTATGGCGAGACAGCTGCGGAGATACACAATACCGCCAGTTAAGTCTGGTGCTGCGTCAGTGGGAGATGAAACAGGGAGCCGATACTCCCTGTTGAGGTGTTGCGTTAATAACCTTACCTAAGTTTATTGTTCAGATAGCTGCTTAGCAGGGGTTAGGATAGTCGGGCCACTGTTTTCCAATTGGTTTGGGTAATCTAGTGTGTAGTGTAAGCCGCGACTCTCTTTACGTTGCATCGCACAGCGTACCATCAGTTCAGCAACTTGAAGCAGGTTTCGTAGCTCAAGCAAGTTATTCGATACGCGGAAATTACTGTAGTACTCGTGCGTCTCTTGCTGCAGCATCTGAATGCGTCGTAGTGCTCGCTCCAAACGCTTATCGGTACGCACAATACCCATGTAATCCCACATGAATAGGCGTAATTCGTGCCAGTTATGCTGGATGATAACCTCTTCATCGCTGTTGGTGACTTGGCTTTCGTCCCAGCAAGGCAATTGAGGAGCGAGCTCGACTTCAGATCTGTGTTTTAGAATGTCTTTAGCTGCAGACCAGGCGTAAACCACGCACTCTAATAGTGAATTGGACGCCATGCGGTTTGCGCCGTGCAGGCCGGTGTAGCTCACCTCACCAATTGCATATAAGTTTTTAAGATCTGTACTGCCGTTTCTGTCGACAATGACACCCCCACAGGTGTAGTGAGCGGCTGGAACAATCGGAATTGGCTCTTTAGTCATATCAATGCCCAGATCCATCAAGCGAGAGTAGATGGTCGGGAAGTGCTTGGTAATGAAATCCGCCGGCTTATGGCTAATATCGAGATACATGCAATCTGCACCCAGGCGCTTCATTTCAAAGTCGATGGCACGAGCAACAACATCACGTGGAGCTAACTCTTTACGTTCATCAAAATCGGGCATGAAACGAGAACCATCAGGACGACGTAAATACGCACCCTCACCACGTAGTGCTTCAGTTAGCAGGAAATTACGCGCTTCAGGGTGGTACAAGCAGGTTGGGTGGAACTGGTTAAATTCCAAGTTTGCCACACGGCATCCAGCACGCCACGCAATCGCAATACCATCACCAGAAGAAACGTCCGGGTTAGATGTGTATTGGTATACTTTCGAAGAACCACCTGTCGCAAGCACCACAAATTTTGCACGAACGGTTTCTACATGCTCTTCGTTGCGGTTCCAGATATAAGCGCCGATGACTTTATTTTTGTCACCACCAATTTTATCTTCCGTGATCAGGTCAAGCGCATTGTGTCGCTCAAGAACATGAATGTTTGGATGATTGTGTGCATTATCTTGCAAGGAAGTTTGCATCGCCATGCCCGTTGCATCTGCAGCGTGCAGAATACGGCGACAACTGTGTCCGCCTTCTCGGGTTAGGTGGTAACGAGGTTCTTCGTCGGAGTCGTCTTCTTCACGATCGAATGGAACACCGCCATCAATGAGCCACTGTACACATTCTTTTGAGTGCTCTGCGATAAATCTCACGGTCTCTTCATCACAGATACCATCGCCTGCGATTTGGGTGTCTTCAACGTGTGATTCAATCGTATCTGATTCATCAAACACCGCTGCGATACCACCCTGGGCGTAATAAGTCGCCCCTTCGCTACGTGGCCCTTTACTAAGTACCATTACTTTACAGTGATTTGCGACACGCAAAGCCAACGACAAACCTGCGGCTCCACTCCCTACCACTAACACATCACATTCATGTTCACGATTTGTGTTCATATAACTTTCATAATCCCAAGCTAAGACAACAACGTTATCTTGTGTATTATTTGCACACCATGTGCACTTCCATTAGCGTGACATCCGTCACTCAGGGCTAAGTTGGGAGGTTCATCTAAATTACAGTTACTCTGGTGACTTGAGCCACTCTTCTTTTTAGTATGTATAGGCCCTAGACCCCAAATCACATACGAATATTTTTGAGCTTTATTAAAAAAGTTATTCAGACAGCCAACAGCCATGTAAATGATAAGCAATAGTTTATCAATATCATTGCTTTTCCATGCTCTACCCAGCACAATTTAAACTGAGGGCGATTATTATACCCATTTCCCCCTAATTTGCTCGCCTGACAAACTTAGATTTAAGTTTAAAAGACTAGGGATTGGGCGCATGACATCACACTGTGAATAAACAATGACAAAAATTGCGGAAGTCATGGAACTTTCTCATTCATATTGCAGTCACAATAGTGCTCAAGTAAGCAGTGGTGTCAATACTACGTTTTGCAAAGATAGTACCCATATCTGAGATAGAGTAGGGGCATAACAAATAGGAGTATCCGCTCGAATGAACGAGCAGCTGACCGATCAAGTATTGATTGAGCGAGTTCAGAATGGCGATAAGCAAGCATTCAACCTGCTGGTAACGAAGTATCAGAACAAGGTATGTAATCTTATCTCCAGATACGTAAGTAATCCTGGCGATGTTCCAGATGTAGCACAAGAAGCGTTTATCAAGGCTTACCGAGCTATCCCCAGTTTTCGAGGGGAAAGTGCGTTTTATACGTGGCTGTATCGCATTGCAGTGAATACTGCGAAAAATCACATCGTGGCTCAAGGGCGAAGACCCCCAGCGACAGATGTTGATGCTGAAGATGCTGAATTTTACGAAACAGGTAGTGCACTTAAAGAAATTTCGAACCCTGAGAACTTAACGTTGTCCAAAGAATTGCAACGGGTGGTGTTCAGTGCAATCGAAGCGTTACCTGAAGATTTAAAAACAGCAATGACATTGCGAGAGCTTGATGGCTTGAGCTATGAGGAAATTGCTGAAGTAATGGATTGCCCGGTAGGAACGGTACGCTCACGTATCTTCCGTGCTCGTGAAGCGGTGGAAAAGAAAATCAAACCTCTTTTACAGCGCTAGTACAAGTAATAACTATGGTGAAAACAATGGCTGACAAAGAAAAACTTTCAGCTCTCATGGATGGAGAATTGATCGATAAGGCTTTAATTCAAGAATTAGGGCAAGATCAAGAGAGCCGTAAAGCTTGGCAGAATTATCACCTGATTGGTGATGTGATGCGAGGTGAAGCGCCAGCAAAACCTGAATGGAATATTGCTGAAAGCGTGGCGTTAGCGTTAGAAAACGAGCCAGTGCATCGTGCCGTTGACTCGCATAGTGCCAACGTAATCTCAATTACGGATGCACCTAAAGAGTCGCAACCAGAACCGCAAAAAGCCAAACGTCAGCTACCAGGCTGGTTGACTCAATTTGGCCAAGTCGCTGTTGCTGCGTGTGTATCGCTAGTTGTCATTTTAGGTGTACAGCAGTATGGTGGAAGTGGTTCTGCGGTACCTCAAGCTGAGCAATTACCTGTATTGCAAACCGTTCCATTCGCGGGTAGTGCAGAACCTGTGAGTTTAACTCGTGAGTCTGTAGAGCGTTCTATGGGTGAGGCAAATATGCAGGAGCAACGTGAGCGTGTTCATGCTATGCTGCGAGACTACGAATTACAGTTAAGAATTAACAGCGATGCATCTCGGCAAGATGCTCCTGTAACTCCGGATGTTGAATGAAAAAATTTCTGATCAGCGCTTGCGCTCTGTTCAGTGTGATGTCTTCACAAGCCTTTGCTAGTGATAAACCAGCTGAGGCTTTATTGCATCAAATGAGCGAGGCGAGTAAGAATTTAAGCTACGAGCTCTCTTATATCCTCATCAAAAAAAACAGTATTGAACCTTTGCTGTACCGCCACGCGACTCACGGTGAAGATCAATACGCACACCTTGTCTATTTAAGCGGCCCCGTGCGTGAAGTGATTCTCCGAGGTCGTGAAGTCAGTTACATCGAAACGGGTTCTGAGCCTTTCACGATAGAGTCGGGGAAAATGGTCGCCCCTACCATCCCAATGCTAAACACCAATATTGATGAACTAAATCGTTATTATGATTATGTTCAGGTTGGTCGAGCACGTGAAGCGGGGGTTGCTACCCTGGTGCTGCGTATCGTACCGAAAGACGGTTTACGTTATTCATACATCCTCTGGGTTGATGAAAAGAGCAAGCTTCCGTTGCGAGCGGATCTTATTGATCGTGATGGAGAGGTGTTGGAACAATACCGTACGATCTCATACACAGTAAATTCTAGAATCGCCGAGCTCATGAGCGGTTTAGAAGATGTTCAGCTCCCTGCAGTACTTACTATGCCGAAAGGGGAAGTGAGCACCAGTGATTGGACTGTTGGTTGGACACCTGATGGTTTTGAGCCTAACGAGCTCAATCGCTATCGCATGGCAGTCAGTGACCAAATGGTAGAAAGCCAAATGTATTCCGATGGGCTTTTTAATTTTTCTGTCTACGTCGCGAGCAAAGATGAACATTCATTGAAAGGTCAGCTTGTTCGTCAAGGCCGCAGAACGTTGCACAGTTTCGTCAGTGGTGATTATGAAATCTCCGTCGTGGGCGATATACCACCAGCAACCGCACAGCGCATTGCTCAATCTGTCACATTTAAAGTAACCAGTAACTAATAAACATGAGTAACGTGCAATGATGACTGCGTTAGCGACAGTGACGGATGTTAAACGTCACGGTAAGCAATATGATCTTGATTTGAGCTGCGAGCAGCAAACCAGCTGCAGCAGCTGTTCATCGCAAAAAAGTTGTGGCACAGGTGTGGTCACCAAAGCCATTGGCAACAAAAGCCTTTCCTGGCATTTGCGTACCGAAAAGTCCGTTCAAATTGGGCAAGTGGTTGAAATTGGTTTCCCTGAATCCAGCTTGATTAAATCTGCGATGGCGGTGTACTTATTGCCGCTATTTGGTTTGATACTCGGTGCGCTTTTCGGTCATCTACTATTCGCTCCTTTACTCGCTGGTGGTGAAGGAGTCATTATTCTCTCTTCAGTACTCTTTGCTACCGGAGGTGTTTGGTTAGCGAAGCGTGTTTCCAAACCACTTGAAGATGAATCACAGCGCCAAGTTACTTTAGTGAGAGTGCTTGGAGAGCCGATCCAGTAAGCTTTGACCTCGCCCCTTTCAGTCACTTGGGTTTATGTACTTTAAATTACGTGCGCCCGCTAACGAAATTCGGTAGAATCTGCCAACTTGATTGAAATGCCATCAGATGATGGCTTTCTTACTGTCCCTATTTTGTAAAGAGTTAGTCAGCCTAAATCTATGAAGCACATTCGTAACTTTTCGATTATCGCCCACATCGACCATGGTAAGTCGACCCTATCAGACCGCCTAATCCAAGTTTGTGGAGGATTGAGCGATCGTGAAATGGCCGCACAGGTTCTGGATTCAATGGATCTTGAACGTGAGCGTGGTATCACCATTAAATCTCAGAGTGTGACGCTAAACTACACCGCTAAAGACGGTGAAACATATCAGCTGAACTTCATCGATACTCCGGGACACGTAGACTTTGCATACGAAGTGTCACGTTCTCTTGCGGCTTGTGAAGGCGCGCTATTGGTGGTTGATGCTGGTCAGGGCGTAGAAGCGCAAACGCTAGCAAACTGTTACACCGCTATCGAAATGGATCTGGAAGTTGTGCCAATCCTAAACAAGATCGATCTTCCTGCCGCCGATCCTGAACGGGTTGCAGAAGAAATTGAAGAAATCGTTGGTATCGATGCGATGGAAGCAACCCGCTGTTCTGCGAAAACAGGCTTGGGTGTTGAAGACGTACTAGAAAACATCGTATCAGCGATTCCAGCGCCAGAAGGCGATCCAGACGCACCGTTACAGGCGCTGATCATCGACTCATGGTTTGATAACTACCTTGGCGTTGTTTCTTTAGTACGAATCAAAAATGGTTCACTGAAGAAGAACGACAAGATCAAAGTCATGAGCACCGGTCAAACTTGGGGTGTAGACCGTTTGGGTATCTTCACACCTAAGCGAGTGGACACTGAGGTTCTAAATACTGGCGAAGTAGGCTGGGTTGTTTGTGGTATTAAAGACATCCTTGGCGCGCCAGTAGGTGATACGCTGACACTGGCGAAAAACGGCAGTGACAAACCACTACCAGGCTTTAAGAAAGTAAAACCTCAGGTATACGCTGGTTTGTTCCCTGTATCATCGGATGACTACGAAAACTTCCGTGATGCGTTAGGTAAATTAAGCCTGAATGATGCGTCACTATTCTACGAGCCAGAAAACTCAGCTGCACTTGGCTTTGGTTTCCGTTGTGGTTTCCTTGGCATGCTGCACATGGAAATTATCCAAGAACGTTTAGAGCGTGAATACGACCTAGACCTAATTACGACTGCGCCTACGGTAGTCTACGAAGTAGAGAAAACCGATGGTGATTTGCTGTATGTCGATAGCCCAGCGAAACTGCCTGCGGTAAACGACATCGAAGAAATCCGCGAGCCGATCGCACGTTGTAACATCCTGGTACCGTCTGAATACCTAGGTAACGTTATCACACTCTGTGTTGAGAAACGTGGTATGCAGGTTGATATGGTTTACCACGGTAATCAAGTTGCAGTGACGTATGACATCCCAATGGCAGAAGTGGTGCTTGATTTCTTTGATCGTCTGAAATCGACTTCTCGCGGTTATGCTTCACTGGACTACAACTTCCAGCGCTTTGAAGCGTCGAACATGGTTCGTGTAGACGTTCTACTGAACGGTGACACCGTTGACGCATTGGCGATGATCACACACAAAGACCAGTCTCAGACTCGTGGTCGTCAGCTGGTAGAGAAGATGAAAGAATTCATCCCTCGTCAGATGTTTGATATCGCTATTCAGGCGGCGATTGGTAACCACATCATTGCGCGTTCTACGGTTAAGCAGCTACGTAAGAACGTAATCGCGAAATGTTACGGTGGTGACGTGAGCCGTAAGAAGAAACTTCTGAAGAAACAGAAAGAAGGTAAGAAACGTATGAAGCAGATCGGTAACGTAGAACTGCCTCAAGAAGCCTTCCTAGCGATTCTTCACGTGGGCAAAGACTAGAATTGAACTTTGTTCCATTCTTGCTGGTCATAAGACGTTAGAACTTAAAATAAGTGAAAGAGTTGACGCTCTTTCACTTTCGCATTTTTAGATAAGGGAATTTAATGGCGAATACATTCTCACTGATTCTGGTTATCGTGACCTTGGTAACTGGTGTGGTTTGGCTTTTGGAAAAGCTGGTGTTTGCGAAAAAACGTCAGGCAAAAGTCGCGGAGATCGAAGCGCAAACCACCAATGGTTTAGATGCAGTAACCCTACAAAAAGTAGAGCGCCAGCCTTGGTGGGTTGAAAATAGTGTATCTATCTTCCCAGTGATCGCGTTTGTACTCGTGTTACGTTCTTTTATCTATGAACCGTTTCAAATCCCGTCAGGCTCAATGATGCCTACCTTGCTGGTCGGGGATTTCATTCTGGTAGAGAAATACGCCTACGGGATAAAAGATCCAGTATGGCGCACTGAGCTAGTAGAAACCGGTAAACCAGAACGTGGCGATATCGTCGTGTTTAAGTATCCTCCTCACCCTAGCATTGACTACATCAAACGTGTGGTTGGTTTGCCAGGTGATATTGTGCGTTACTCAAATGACAAGCAGGTATGTATTCAAAGTAAAGGTGAGTCCAGCTGTAAGCCAGTAAAACTGAGTAATGTCGAAGAGAGTCAATTTAGCTCCAATGGTATCCCGATGATCCAATTGGATGAAAAACTGGGTAACGTTGAGCACAATATTTTGGTTAACCCATTGGTTCGCAACCATGTGGAGCAATACTTCCCACGTAGCGGCACAACAGAATGGGTTGTACCACAAGGTCAGTACTTTGTGATGGGTGATAACCGTGACAACAGTGCAGACAGCCGTTACTGGGGCTTTGTTCCTGAAGCAAACCTAGTCGGCAAAGCTGTCGCCATTTGGATCAGCTTCGAGTTTGAGCGTGGCACAGATAGCGTTCTACCTTCATGGATTCCAACTGGTGTGCGTTTTAACCGCATCGGTGGTATTCACTAACTTCTCGTCATATTTGAAGTCGCAGCGTTGTTGACTGCATAAATACCCCCTAATCACATAGTACATCTATGCTCATAGGGCTGAATTTATTTGTCGCCTAGCTGCAACTCCAACTATATAGAGAAATAAACATTAATATCGAGAGAGTATGAATTCTCCAATTGATAAACTAGAGCGAAAGCTCGGCTACCAGTTTAAAGATGCCGAGCTTATCAACTTGGCGCTGACTCACCGCAGCGCCAACAGTAAGCATAACGAACGTCTTGAGTTTCTGGGCGATTCAATTTTAAGTTTTGTCATCGCTGATGATCTGTACCATCGTTTCCCTAAAGTGAACGAAGGTGACATGAGCCGTATGCGTGCTACTTTGGTTCGCGGACACACATTGGCGGAGCTGGGTCGTGAATTCGATCTAGGAGATTATTTAAAATTAGGTCCAGGTGAATTGAAGAGTGGTGGCTTTCGCCGCGACTCTATTCTCGCCGATGCGGTGGAAGCCATTATTGGTGCAATTTACCTAGATAGTGATATTGAAGCAGTGCGTGGCATTGTACTGAGCTGGTACAAGTCTCGTCTTGAAGCCATTAAGCCTGGTGTATCACAAAAAGACCCAAAAACTCGCCTCCAAGAGTTCCTGCAAGGCAGAAGAAAACCGCTGCCTGTGTATACAGTGACTAATATTAAGGGTGAAGCGCACAACCAAGAATTTACGGTTGAGTGTGAAGTCGCAGGTGTGGATAAACCTGTAATCGGTAAAGGCACCAGCCGCCGCAAGGCAGAACAGGCGGCAGCGGAAACAGCACTTGAGCAATTAACTAATGGCTGATAACGAATTCGATATCGATGCATACTTTGCATCACATGGTGAAACTAGTTCACCAGAAAACCAGCACTGCGGCTTTATCGCCATTGTTGGTCGTCCAAATGTAGGTAAATCAACGCTTCTGAACAAAATTTTAGGTCAGAAGATATCTATTACCTCTCGTAAGCCGCAAACCACTCGTCACCGTATTATGGGTGTAGACACTGACGGTGATTACCAAGCAATTTACGTTGATACACCTGGGCTTCATATTGAAGAAAAGCGTGCCATCAACCGTTTGATGAACCGTGCGGCAAACTCATCTTTGAGTGATGTGAATCTGGTTTTCTTTTTAGTCGATGGTACTCATTGGACTAAAGACGACGAGATGGTACTGACTAAGCTGCAAAAATCGAACTTCCCGGTTGTACTGTGTGTCAACAAAGTCGACAACGTGCAAGATCGAACTGAAGTGATGCAGCACATGGCGGAGATGTCTCAGAAAATGGACTTTGTCGACGTTGTGCCAATTTCAGCGAAGCAAGGTAAGAACATCGATGTGCTACGTAAACATGTACGCGACCACTTACCAGTAGCGACGCATCACTTCCCAGAAGAGTACGTGACAGACCGTTCACAGCGCTTTATGGCATCCGAAATTGTTCGTGAGAAGCTGATGCGTTTCACGGGTGAGGAGCTTCCTTACTCAGTGACGGTAGAGATTGAACGTTTTGACTACAACCCGGAAACCGATGGTTTCCATATCAATGCCCTGATTCTGGTTGAACGTAATGGCCAGAAGAAAATGGTGATTGGTAAAGGTGGCGAGAAGATCAAAACGATTGGCCGTGAAGCTCGTCTGGATATGGAAGAGCTATTTGGTCGTAAGGTTTATCTCGAGACTTGGGTTAAAGTGAAATCTGGTTGGGCTGACGACGAACGTGCGCTGCGCTCACTAGGTTACATCGACGATCTATAAACCTGAAGCGAAGACACTTCGCTCCCACATCGATTAGAATAAGGAGCCGCTTGGCTCCTTATTTTTTATTGCTCAGTAATTAGACGATTAGGCACGCCGATATAGATGAGTAACCAGTCCTCTGAAGGCTTACAACGCTGCTTTGTTTTGCACCGAAGACCTTACAGTGAATCGAGCTTGATACTTGATGTGTTCAGTGAGGAGTATGGCCGCATCACATTGATGGCCAAAGGCGCGCGTAGCAAACGTTCCAACCTGAAAGGGGCGCTACAGCCATTCACACCACTGTTACTGAAATGGTCAGGCAAAGGGTCGATGAAAACCTTACGTCAGGCCGAACCTATCAGCCTTGGCTTGCCCTTAACAGGTATTAACCTTTACTCCGCTATGTACGTTAATGAATTGATTGGACGTGTATTGATGGCAGAGGTGCCAATGCCAGCCTTGTTTCATGATTATCTGCATGTATTAACCGAGCTTGCTCAGTGTGAGAATCCTGAGCCTGCACTACGCCGTTTTGAGCTGGCCTTGCTCTCTTCTATGGGGTACGGCGTCGACTTTATGCACTGTGCCGGGACGGGTGAACCTGTCGATGCGGACATGACCTACCGTTATCGTGAGCAGAAGGGATTCATTGCTTCAGTGAGGCGTGACAACCTGACGTTTTTAGGCAATGAATTGATTGCAATCAGTGAGCGGCGCTTCGTCACTAAAGAGCAGTTAAAAGCGGCAAAACGCTTTACACGTATAGCCTTAAAGCCGTATCTTGGCGGCAAACCTTTAAAAAGTCGTGAATTGTTTATTCACACACCCAGAGCACGGAGTAATGGAAAATGAGCTCAATCTATTTAGGCGTTAATATCGATCATATTGCTACTATTCGTAATGCACGTGGTACTAAATATCCGGATCCGGTGCATGCTGCTGAAATTGCCGAGCGAGCAGGTGCCGATGGTATCACCATTCACTTGCGTGAAGATCGCCGACATATTTTGGACCGTGATGTACGTATCCTGCGTGAAACTCTGCAGACGCGCATGAACCTAGAGATGGCCGTAACCGATGAAATGGTTGAGATTGCTCTGAAAACCAAACCTGAATTCGTTTGTTTAGTACCGGAAAAGCGCGAAGAGCTGACGACAGAGGGTGGCCTCGATGTGGTTGGTCAACTGGCTAAAGTGAAGGCGGCGACTGAGAAACTAACCGAAGCTGGTATTAAAGTTTCACTGTTTATTGATGCAGACCGTCAACAGATTGATGCAGCAAAGCAATGCGGTGCGCCATACATTGAACTGCACACTGGTCATTACGCCGATGCGACAACTGAGGAAGAGCAGCAAGCTGAGCTGAAAAAAATTGCAGCAGGTGCGAGCTATGCTGACGACCTGGGTATCATCGTCAATGCGGGTCATGGTTTGACTTACCACAACGTTGCACCTATCGCGGCACTGCCAGAAATCTATGAACTGAACATTGGTCACTCTATCATCGGACGTGCGGTTTTCGATGGCTTGGATAAAGCTGTGGCTGATATGAAAGCTTTGATGATCGAAGCTCGTAAGTAATCAGGCGTTACCAATGGCTATTTTGGGTTTAGGCACGGACATCGCGGAAATTGAGCGCATTGAAAAAGCGCTGGCTCGCACAGGAGAGTCATTTGCTCAGCGCATTCTTTGTGAAGAAGAGATTCTGAAGTTTTCACAGCTAAAGCAAAAAGGGCGTTATCTTGCCAAACGTTTTGCTGCGAAAGAAGCGGCATCGAAAGCGCTGGGGACTGGCATTGCAAAAGGCGTGACCTTTCACGACTTTTGTGTGACTAACGATGAACTTGGCAAGCCGGTACTTTCCCTGTCTGGTACGGCACAGAAAATAGCGCAAAGCATGGGGGTGAGTCATGTTCATCTTTCACTCTCCGATGAGAGACACTATGCTGTTGCGACCGTGATTTTAGAGTCCTGATCTAAAGCCAGAGAAAACACCTAAATGCCGCTCATTTAGCATGGAGCGGCATCTTTAGAACAGGCATTAGCACTACCCAGTCATCCTGAACAGCGACGAAGGAGCGTGATTCAGGATCTACTATCCAAGCACTTTGTTGCTGCAACAATATCTAGAACTTCTCAGCGCACTGATATTAGATTCCTAGTCTCGCTAGGGCTCGCTGGAATGACCCGATGAGAGTCCTTGAGCGAAACGCATTAGATCATCTGCTCTGGCTTTGTCGTTTTAGTCAGCGGACATTTACTGCTCTAGATAGAGCTTAGCCGTGGTCGTGACCTTAATCATTTCATCTTGTAGCTCAAACATTTCGGGCTCAATGTCGTCAAGTTCCGCGCCTGAGCGAAGAGCCTGCTCCAGCGTCGCACACAACGACTTTAACCTTGGTACGCCGCAATACGAGCTGCTGCCATGGAGTTTGTGAATGACATGAATGAGCTCCTCACGGGAAAAGTTTTCTTCTTCCAGTGCTTGAGCAACCACATCATCCACTTCCGGGATAAAGTCTATCAACATACGCAGCATATCTTTGGCCAAATCTTCTTTGTTCGCGCTTTGCTTCAATGCGGCTTGCCAATCGATGATGACATCCTGATGAGCATTTTCTGTTGCGCTTACCGCTTCACTTTCTTGTTCATCAATGTAAGACGGCGTGACTTTACCAATGCTCTCTGCGCAGGCATTTGGGTTCCAGTGAACCAAAACCTGTTGCAACACGTGCTCTTCAATTGGTTTAGTGAGGTAATCATCCATACCAGCGGCGAGTAGACGATCACGCTCCCCCGCCATAGCATGAGCGGTTACCGCAATGACAGGCGTATCTTTGTTGAGCTCAATCTGCTTGATATGCTTGCAGGCCGTCACCCCATCCATATGTGGCATTTGGATGTCCATGAATACCATGTCGTACTTTTTCTCGGTAGCCAGGTTCACGGCTTGTTGACCGTTACTACATGCCGTCACCGTTTCAACCCGTTCTTTCAGTAAGGCTGAAATAAGCTTTAAGTTGGCCGGATTGTCGTCCACCGCCAAAACATGCAGCGGTAAACGTTCTTCCTCTAGGGTCTTAATTGGTGCGCTCAGAAGAGGTTGAGGCGATTCAACATGTTCGCTGATCAGGCTTTGTAGCAACCGGCGTCGTGACAGAGGTTTGGTCAAGCACTGGATGTGATGTTCCGTCATGATTTGATCGGCGAGGGCAAGCTCTGTACTTGGTGTCCCCATGATCACACTTGGCGCCATCTGCTTCGCTTGTTCTATCCAGGCTTGAACCGATTGCTCATCATAAGTCTGGTTCGCGGCCAGATTAAGTAAGACGTAATCGTAGTGCTCATTCGCTTCAGGTAAAGTTGAGCGATAAGTTACTAGGATACCCTCTTGGCTCAGGATCTGTTGTGTTACCGATGCAGCCTGCATATTTGGCTCTACCAATAACAACTGTTTGCCTATAAGCAGTTCAATTTCGAGCAGATCGCTCATCGGCATATCAGTCGAGTTGAGGCGTAGGGTAAACCAGAAAGTAGAACCCTGGTGTAAGCGACTGGTCAGGCTGATTTCTCCCCCCATCTGGCTAACCAGTTTCTGGGTAATCACCAGACCAAGCCCTGTACCACCGTAACGGCGTGAGATACTGGCATCGGCTTGACTAAAGGCCTGGAAGAGCTGTGCTTGCTGACGTTCTGAAATACCAATACCGGTATCGCGAACCATAAATTGTAACTCAACGGAGTCACCGGACTGAGAGCGCATCTCTACACTGATGTCGATGTTGCCACGTTCAGTAAATTTAATCGAGTTCCCGACAAGGTTGGTCAGGACTTGTTGGATACGAAGAGGGTCGCCAATCAAACCTGATGGGATTTTAGGATCCACTTTGAGCGTGATTTCCAGTCCTTTTTCATGAGCACTGGTGGCTTGAAGATTAACAACTTCTTCTAAGCTTTCACGGAAATCAAACGGAATGTTTTCCAGAGCCAGCTTACCCGCTTCCAGTTTAGAAAAGTCGAGGATGTCGTTAATAATATTGAGTAAGTTATTTGCCGATTTTTCGATCGTCTGTAGGTAATCCGTTTGACTATTAGAAAGTTGAGTTTTCAGCATCTGGCGCGTAAAGCCAATCACGCCATTCAGTGGGGTACGCAGTTCGTGCGACATATTGGCCAAGAACTCTGACTTCACACGTGCGGCTTCCTGCGCCCGTTTTTTCGCGATGTCCAATTCAACGTTCTGAATTTCCAGCTGTTCTAAGGTTTCACGCAGATCAGAGGTGGCCTGATCGATACTGTGTTGCATCTCGACGTGGTATTCCGAAAGTGATACGGCCATGGCGTTGATACCATTTTTCAGCTGATCAAGCTCACCGTGCATTTTCCCTTCGATACGAACATCAAGGTGGCCGCGTCGAATACGGTCTACAACATTTTTCATGTGTGTGATCGGCTGAGTCACATCGTGCATTAAACGGGAGGCGAAGACACTGGCAAGGCCAAGTCCTAAAATCAGCACCAAAAAGGCAGAGAAGACCTCTTGATACTGCTGAAGACGCAGAGAGGAGAGATCAAGCTCTACGGCAATATAGCCGATCGCTTTGGTTGCTTGGCTTTTATTAGACAGATCCGTCAGGTAGTGCCCTTCAGACAAAATAGGCACACGTAAAATCAGGTAATTATCGTAGATTTCCGAATTGCCTAATTGAGGAATAGGCTTATCTTTCGGAAACATCAAGGCTTCAAAGTTAGGATGAAAGTTTGAGGTGACAAACAGTTCATGGTGAGCATCAAAGACAGCAATGCTTCGAACCAGTTTAGAGTTTTTGCGGTGCGCATAGCTAATAAGGCGACGGACAGCTTCTCGGCTTTCTGCAAGTAGGTGAGATTCACTGGCAATCGCGAGCGGTTCGATAATGCTATTGCCTGTGGTGATAACTTGCTTCTCAAGGTCCTGGTAGCGGTTAAATGAGAAAAAGCCGCTCAGTAATAAGCCAATAATGAGAGTGGGAGCGAGAGTCAGTGTTATTACACGTGCTCGTAAGCCATATCTGGTCATGTTATCTAATTACATCGGAGTCTGGATATGGGAAAATAACGCATTATTTCTCAAGCGCATGATAAAGCCTTGAGTAAAGAAGTGACGTCACCGAATAAACGGTAAGCATAATCAAGTCACTCGAATCACACAACGGCTGCAATCAAGAATAGTGAAGCCGTAGGGCAATTAGACACAAATCAGGCACAGAGCATGGCACGCATCTTTCAACCGAAAAAGAAAACCCAACTCAACACTCGTCACCAGCAGGTGCACGTTGAACGTTTGGACCATCATGGCGCGGGTATCGCTTACCTTAAGAAAAAGCCGCTATTTATTGATGGCGCGCTGCCCGATGAGGAAGTGGTGACACAGCTGGTGGAAGAGAAAAGTAAGTTTGCTCGCGGTAAACTGATCAAAATTTTGCAGCCAAGTGACGCACGTGTTGAACCATTCTGTCCGCATTACCATGAGTGTGGTGGCTGCGATTTACAGCATTTGAATTATGACCAACAATTGACACACAAACAGCAGACTCTGCGTCAGTTGATGAGAAAATTTTCCGGCAGTGATATCGAGCTTGATGATCCGGTATTGGGGGAGCAGCGACAATACCGACGTCGTGCTCGCGTGAGCCTGTTTGCGGATAAAAAGACACGCCAACTGCATTTTGGTTTCCGCAAAAAGCAAAGCAAACAGATTGCTCAAGTGACCGATTGTCCGGTTTTAGCCCCGCAACTGAACGTTTTGCTACCGGAAATTTACGCGGTGCTAAAGCAATTTAAAAAGCCTGAGCAACTGGGCCATGTTGAGCTGGTGTTAGGCGATAACGGGCCGTGTATTACGCTGCGCCACATGAGTAAACTGACTGAACCGGAAATGGATGCTTTGGTTACGCTTGCTAAGCGCCATAATGCGGCCTTATACCTGATGCCACAGACTGATCAACTCGATTTAATTGCAGGCGAGGCGCCGTTCTATTCAGAAGCAGGCGTGAAGGTGCCATTTACGCCGAATAACTTTATTCAAGTTAACCAAGCGGTAAACCAAAAAATGGTGGATCAGGCGATCCAGTGGTTAGACCCGCAAGACAGTGACCGAGTGTTAGATTTGTTCTGCGGACTGGGTAACTTTAGCCTGCCAATCGCTAAGTTAGCCAAACATGTTGTGGGTGTCGAAGGGGTTGCTGACATGGTGGAAAAAGCCACCAATAATGCATCCTTGAACCAAATCAACAACGCACAATTTTATCACGCTAACCTAGAGCAGGATTTTGAAGGACAGGTTTGGGCGGCAGAGAAGTTTGATAAAGTACTTCTCGATCCAGCACGTGCCGGGGCGAGTGGGATCATCGATCAAGTTTCCGCTCTTGGGGCTCAGCGCGTGGTTTATGTTTCTTGTAATCCTGCTACCCTTGCAAGGGACAGTCAGAGCTTAATCGAACAAGGCTACAAATTAACCAAATTGGGTATGCTGGATATGTTCCCGCATACCAGTCATTTAGAATCAATGGCCTTGTTTGAAAAGTCCTAGCACATAGGACCCTGGCCCTTTTACTTGTGGTGGGGCCCAAAAGTCAGCGCTCAATGCTGACTGAAGAACTAATCTGGACAGTGTTAGTCAAACCACACGAATATAATAATTAGGACGATGAGATGGTTGCGGTAAGAAGCGCGCATTTAAATCAAAATGAACAGTTTGAACTCGAGCAATGGGTGGCTAGCCTGGGGCAAGAGAAAAACACAGCATCACGCTTAATTGAGGTTTACAGAGACTGCCAAAACATTTTGGTGGATCACGAGCAAGCGGAATTATTGCTGTGGCGTGGACGAGAAATGATCGAGATTCTGATCACCTTGTCTATGGATAAAGCGACCTTAGTGGCAGCACAACTGTTCCCATTGGTTTCAAGTGGTGCTTTCAACAGAGAACTGCTGGAAGAAAAATACAGTAAAGAAATCATAAAGCTGATTGATGGCGTTGAGGAAATGGCCGCTATCGGTCAGCTTAATGTCTCGATGGATGGCGGAGAGGCGTCATCTCAGGTAGACAATGTGCGTCGCATGTTACTTGCCATGGTGGATGATTTCCGCTGCGTGGTTATCAAGCTCGCAGAACGTATCTGCAACCTGATTGAAGTTAAGAAAGCGCCGGATGAAGTGCGTCGTGCTGCGGCAAAAGAGTGTGCAAACATTTATGCGCCTTTGGCTAACCGATTAGGTATTGGTCAGCTCAAGTGGGAAATCGAAGACTACGCATTCCGCTACCAACAGCCAGAAACCTACAAACAAATTGCGAAGCAGTTATCTGAGCGTCGTATTGTTCGCGAGCAGTACATCAAAGACTTTGTTGAAGACCTCACCGAAGAGATGAAAGCCTCTGGTATTAATGCTGAAGTGAGTGGTCGACCAAAGCACATTTACAGTATCTGGCGAAAAATGCAGAAGAAGAGCCTGGCGTTTGATGAGTTATTTGACGTCAGAGCGGTACGTATCATCGCCGATAAGCTGCAAGACTGTTATGCCGCGTTAGGTGTGGTACACACCAAATATAAGCACTTGCCAAGTGAGTTTGATGACTACGTCGCGAACCCAAAACCAAACGGGTATCAGTCCATCCATACCGTCATCCTGGGTCCAGAAGGGAAAACCATCGAGATCCAGATCCGAACCAAGCAAATGCATGAAGAATCGGAACTCGGTGTTGCTGCTCACTGGAAATATAAAGAAGGGGCAACAGTACGTAGCGGGTACGATGAGAAAATCACCTGGCTGCGTAAACTTCTGGATTGGCAAGAAGAAATGTCCGATTCGGGTGAAATGTTGGATGAGCTACGCAGCCAAGTCTTCGATGACCGCGTTTATGCCTTTACGCCTCGTGGTGATGTCGTCGACTTACCAATGGGCGCGACACCATTGGACTTCGCTTATCATATTCACTCCGAAGTGGGCCATCGCTGTATTGGTGCCAAAGTCGGCGGACGTATTGTACCGTTTACCCATAAATTACATATGGGCGATCAGGTCGAAATCATTACCTCCAAAGAGCCAAACCCATCACGTGATTGGCTAAATCCTTCATTAGGGTTCGTTCATTCGGGTCGAGCTCGCGCCAAGATCAATGCTTGGTTTCGCAAGCAAAGTCGCGAGAAAAACCTAGAGGCAGGTCGTGAGATCTTAGAGCACGAACTGGTAAAAATTGGCGCAACCATGAAAGATGCTGAGCGTTACGCGCTTAAGCGATTCAACGTTAGGACGCCTGACGAGTTGTTCGTTGGTGTGGGAAGTGGTGACTTACGCATCAACCAGATCATCAACCACATCAATGCACTGGTCAACAAGCCGACCGCGGAAGAAGAAGACCAGCAAGCGCTTGAAAAACTTCAGGAAGCGGAGCACAAAGCGCCAGCACAAAGCCGACCGAAGAAAGACGCGGTGGTGGTGGAAGGGGTCGATAACCTAATGACACACCTTGCACGTTGTTGTCAGCCAATCCCAGGTGATGACATCAGTGGTTATATCACTCAAGGTCGTGGCATTTCAGTACACCGTAGTGACTGTGAACAGTTAGAAGAACTAAGACATCACGCACCAGAGCGAATCATCGATACCGTCTGGGGTAGTGGCTTTGTTGGTTCGTACATTCTCACAGTACGCGTAGAAGCGATGGAGCGAGGAGGCTTGCTCAAAGACATCACAACTTTGTTTGCCAATGAGAAAATCAAAGTCACCAGTATGAAGAGCCGTGTCGATTACCGTCGACAACTAGCCATCATGGACTTTGATCTCGAAGTGACCAATATTGAGGCGCTGTCGCGCGTTTCTAAACGTGTTGAGCAAATAAAAGATGTTATGTCTGTAAAACGCCTAGGCTAGTTTTTACGTCACATTTGGCTTTTTATCTGCGTTAGCTGCTCTTATATCGCTCCATCACATAGCGGGCTATGCTCAGGAGTCTCATAAGTTTGCTGCCTTGCTAAAAGAGCCAACTGTTTAGTAAAAACGTACCAATGAATCAATTTAAGGTGAGTGGTTATGCTGCTCGCCTTTTTGTTTAAAGGAACACTTTGTTTAAGGGAAAGCATATGAGTCATCCAATTGAACAGCTTGAAGCGATCATGGCGCAATTGCGTGATCCGCAGGGAGGGTGCCCTTGGGATCTGAAGCAGAGCTTTGACACCATAGTTCCGCATACCATAGAAGAAACCTACGAAGTTGTGGATGCAATTCAAAATCGTGATTGGCCGAACCTCAAAGAAGAGCTGGGTGATTTGCTGTTTCAGGTGATTTTTTACAGCCAATTGGCAAAAGAGCAGGATCTGTTTGATTTTTCAGATGTGGTCGAAACCGTAAATGAAAAATTAACTCGTCGTCATCCTCATGTGTTTTCCGATGTTGAGTTTGAATCGGATGCCGAAATTCATGCCAACTGGGAAGCGGAAAAAGCCAAAGAAAAAGCACAAGTAGGCAAAGAAGAAGAAAGTATTCTAGACTCAATACCAAACTCTTTGCCTGCGCTTTCTCGTGCTACAAAGATTCAGAAAAAATGTGCGAAATACGGATTTGATTGGGACTCACTTGGGCCTGTTGTGGAAAAGGTTCAGGAAGAAATCGATGAGGTAATGGAAGAAGCGATTCAAGTTGACCCAGACGAAGAGAAAGTAGAACTCGAGCTGGGTGATCTGCTTTTTGCTACGGTTAACTTGGCTCGACATCTTGGTAAAGACCCAGAGGTTGCTTTGGGTAAAGCGAATTTAAAGTTTGCGCGACGCTTTAAACAAGTAGAGGTGAAGGTGGCACAATCTGGCAGGGGACTTAAAGATTGTTCTTTGGCTGAGCTTGATAAGTTCTGGGATGAAGTGAAAAAAGAAGAGTAGAGTGAGCGTCAAGTGACAAGAAGCGGTTTTGAGACCAGTTTGACGAAGAAGATAAATATGCATCCGTCTTCTCTTTGTTCACTTTGATTTGAAGCAAAAAATAAAAAATTGCGGTGTGATAGATTTCACGTTGTGGCGGTAAGGAGCTTCTGGTATATTTATCTCCCGTCCAGAAGCACTCCATTTCCCTCATTCAACCAATTTCAGGTTAAACATGACGACAAATTACATTTTTGTTACTGGCGGGGTTGTATCCTCTCTAGGTAAAGGTATTGCAGCAGCATCTCTTGCGGCTATTCTAGAAGCTCGTGGTCTTAAAGTGACTATGATGAAGCTTGACCCTTACATCAACGTTGACCCAGGCACTATGAGCCCGATTCAACACGGTGAAGTGTTCGTCACGGAAGATGGCGCTGAAACTGACCTTGACCTTGGCCACTATGAGCGTTTTATTCGCACTAAGATGACCAAGCGTAACAATTTCACAGCAGGTCGTGTTTATGCCGACGTACTTCGTAAAGAACGTCGCGGTGACTACCTAGGTGCAACGATTCAGGTTATCCCTCATATCACTAACGCAATTAAAGATCGTGTGATCGCTGGCTCTGAAGGTCACGATGTGGCTATCGTTGAAGTTGGCGGCACTGTCGGTGATATCGAATCGCTACCGTTTATGGAAGCGATCCGTCAGTTGGCTATCGAAGTTGGCCGTGAAAACGCCATGTTCATGCACTTGACGCTTGTTCCTTACCTAGCAGCAGCTGGCGAAGTAAAAACTAAGCCAACTCAGCACTCTGTAAAAGAGCTGCTATCGATCGGTATCCAGCCAGACATCCTAGTTTGCCGTAGCGACCGAATGATCCCTGCGAACGAGCGTAAGAAAATTGCACTATTCTGTAACGTTCCTGAGAAAGCGGTAATTTCAATGAAGGACGTGGATTCTATCTACAAGATCCCTCAATTGATTAAATCGCAAGGTCTAGATGATCTTGTGTGTGCACGCTTTGGTATTGACGCGCCTGAAGCTAACCTTTCTGAGTGGGAACAGGTTATTTACGAAGAAGCAAACCCAACTGGTGAAGTAACCATCGGTATGGTAGGTAAATACATCGAACTACCAGATGCTTACAAATCAGTAAACGAAGCGCTTAAACACGCAGGCTTGAAAAATCGTCTAAACGTGACCATCAAGTACGTAGACTCACAAGACATTGAAACCAAAGGTGTAGAGCTATTAGAAGGGCTAGACGCAATCTTGGTTCCTGGTGGTTTCGGCGATCGTGGCGTTGAAGGAAAAATCCGTGCAGCTCAATACGCACGTGAGAACAATGTTCCTTACTTAGGCATTTGTCTTGGTATGCAAGTTGCCCTAATCGAATACGCGCGTAACGTTGCGGGAATGGAAGGTGCACATTCAACAGAATTTAACAAAGAAACCAAATACCCTGTGGTAGGTTTGATCACAGAATGGGTAGACGAAGCAGGTAACGTTGAAGAGCGTACTGAAAAGTCTGACCTCGGTGGTACTATGCGTCTTGGTTCGCAGCTTTGTCACCTACAGAAAGGAACAAAAGCTTACGAACTATACGGTAGCGCGACGATCCATGAGCGTCACCGTCACCGTTACGAAGTAAACAACAATCTTCGTCCGCAAATCGAAAAAGCGGGCCTTAAAGTGTCTGGCTTGTCTGCGGACAAGAAGCTAGTGGAAATGGTTGAGAACCCAGCACACCCATGGTTTGTAGCGGCTCAGTTCCATCCAGAATTTACATCGACGCCTCGCGATGGACATCCATTGTTTGCAGGCTTCGTTAAGGCCGCGGGTCAATTCTCACGCGGCGAGTTCGAGAAGTAAGTAAAGGGATGCGGGCAGCGGCGAAGGTTGTGCTGCTGCCCTTTAAAATTGACATTTATATTTGAAACGAGAGGAAACATTAATGTCTAAGATCGTTAAAGTTCTAGGTCGTGAAATCATCGACTCACGTGGTAACCCAACAGTAGAAGCTGAAGTACACCTAGAAGGCGGTTTCGTAGGTATGGCAGCAGCTCCATCTGGTGCATCTACTGGTTCTCGCGAAGCTCTTGAGCTACGTGACGGTGACAAAGCACGTTTCCTAGGTAAAGGTGTTCTTAAAGCTGTTGAAGCTGTAAATGGCGCAATCGCTGAAGCTCTAGTTGGCAAAGATGCTAAAGACCAAGCTGCAATCGACGCAGTAATGATCGAACTAGACGGTACTGAAAACAAATCTAAATTCGGTGCTAACGCTATCCTAGCTGTTTCTCTAGCAAACGCTAAAGCTGCAGCAGCAGCTAAAGGCATGCCTCTATACGAGCACATTGCTGAACTAAACGGCACTCCAGGTCAATTCTCTATGCCTCTACCAATGATGAACATCATCAACGGTGGTGAGCACGCAGACAACAACGTTGACATCCAAGAGTTCATGATCCAACCAGTTGGTGCTAAAACTCTTAAAGAAGGTCTACGTATCGGTGCTGAAGTATTCCACAACCTAGCTAAAGTTCTTAAGTCTAAAGGCTACAGCACAGCAGTTGGTGACGAAGGTGGTTTCGCTCCTAACCTTAAATCTAACGCTGAAGCTCTAGAAGTTATCGCAGAAGCTGTTGCAGCTGCTGGTTACGAACTAGGTAAAGACGTTACTCTTGCTATGGACTGTGCAGCATCTGAGTTCTTCGACAAAGAAGCTGGCATCTACAACATGAAAGGCGAAGGTAAAACTTTCACTTCTGAAGAGTTCAACCACTACCTAGCTGAGCTAGCTAACCAATTCCCAATCGTTTCTATCGAAGATGGTCTAGACGAATCTGACTGGGATGGCTTCAAGCACCAAACTGAACTACTAGGTAACAAGCTTCAACTAGTAGGTGACGACCTATTCGTTACTAACACTAAGATCCTTGCTGAAGGTATCGAGAAAGGCGTAGCTAACTCTATCCTTATCAAGTTCAACCAAATCGGTTCTCTAACTGAGACTCTAGCTGCAATCAAGATGGCTAAAGACGCAGGTTACACAGCTGTAATCTCTCACCGTAGCGGCGAAACTGAAGATGCAACTATCGCTGACCTAGCGGTAGGTACTGCTGCAGGCCAAATCAAGACTGGTTCTATGAGCCGTTCTGACCGTGTTGCTAAGTACAACCAACTTATCCGTATTGAGGAAGCTCTAGGTGAGCGCGCTCCTTTCAACGGTCTTAAAGAAGTTAAAGGTCAAGCTTAATTCTTAATTGAATAAAGTTTAGCTAAATAGCTTTTTGAAACCCTCGCTACGGCGGGGGTTTTTGTTTATTGGGGATGTTTAAAAGCAGAAGCTTAAGAGCAATGAGCCGTTCAGACCGTGTTGCTGCTATACCTAAAAAAGGCAACCAGCTAATCCGTATCGAGGAAGCTCTAGGTGAGCGCGCTCCCCCTTTTTTCACAAGAAAGCGGTCTTAAATAAGTTAAAGGTCAAGCTTAATTCGTAATTGAATAAAGTTTAGCTAAATAGCTTTTAGAAATGCTCCACCTCGATTGGAGCGTTTTTTATCTGCAGAATCTTTATGTGAACACGCTTCCAAAAGCTTTTCTTTACACTCTTTCATGTGAGGAGTCTGTGAGTCTTCCTTTCTGCCCTAGAGGCCATCACGCATTTATGCTATATATAGCATCTTATCTAATTCCTTCCGGTACAGAATGTTAGCAACGATATGCGAATCTTTGTTATAGCCCTTACGTTACTGTTTGGCTTACTTCAATACACTTTATGGTTCGGCAAAAACGGGGTGTCTGATTACTATGCAGTAGAAGATGAAATCGAAGTACAGCAACAAGTAAACAGCAAGCTACAAGCTCGTAATAATGAAATGTTTGCTGAAATTGATGACCTGAGACAAGGCATTGATGCTATTGAAGAAAGAGCACGTCATGAGCTTGGTTTAGTCAGAGATGGTGAAACGTTCTACCGAATTGTTGGTGAGGAAAACCAGTAAGATGTTGGATACTGTCCCATCTCATATCGCCATTGTGCCCGCTGCTGGTGTCGGTAGCAGAATGAAAGCCGATCGCCCCAAACAATACTTATTGATTGATGGAAAGGCGGTGTTAGAGCATACCGTAGAGAAGCTTCTCTCCCATCGTAAAATCGCTAAAGTCGTGGTGGCGGTTACCGAAGGTGATCCCTATTACCCAGCGTTATCCATAGCAAATCATCCCGATGTGATTAGAGTCGCTGGCGGGAAAGAAAGAGCCGACTCGGTACTTTCAGGACTAAACTATGTAAGTGCGCATCTTTCCAGTGAGTGGGTGCTGGTTCACGACGCTGCAAGGCCTTGCGTCACTTTAACTGACATAGACCGTTTGATTGATGTTTGTATTGGTCATCCCACTGGAGGCATTCTTGCATCACCTGTGAGAGATACGATGAAACGTGCTAACTCAGCACAAAATATTGCTCATACTGTCGACAGAGAAGCATTGTGGCATGCACTAACCCCACAAATGTTTAAAACTCAGCCCTTAAAAAACGCTCTGAGCGACGCCTTACAGCAAGGTATCGCCATCACAGACGAAGCCTCCGCTTTGGAGTGGAAGGGAGAATACCCCGCTTTAGTTCAGGGCAATGCGAGCAATATAAAAATTACTCAACCCGAAGATCTCGCATTAGCTGAGTTTTATTTAAGCCGTGAGCGCGGCGAATAAGTAAGGATAGAAAATGATTCGAATTGGTCACGGTTTTGACGTACACAAATTTGGTGGCGAAGGCCCAGTTATTATCGGTGGTGTCTCTGTACCTTATGAACAAGGGCTTATCGCGCACTCAGACGGCGATGTGGCTTTGCATGCGTTGAGTGATGCGTTACTTGGTGCCATTGCGGCTGGTGATATTGGCCGCCATTTTCCTGATACTGATGACAAGTGGAAAGGTGCTGACAGTCGCGAGTTGCTGAAAGATGTTTACCGCCGGGTAAAAGAACAAGGGTATCGATTAGGTAATGCAGACATTACCATCATGGCTCAAGCACCAAAAATGGCACCGCATATTGAAGCGATGTGTGAAGTCATTGCTCAAGATCTTGAAACGGATATCGGTAATATCAACGTAAAGGCAACCACAACCGAACGCCTAGGTTTTACAGGACGTAAAGAAGGTATCGCTACAGAAGCCGTCGTTCTTCTGTTTAAGCAATAATAATTAACTTGTTCCCTAATGCTGCAAGAGCAGTGGAATTCAATCATGTCAGATATTTTATCTTCATTGGCTTACCTAACGGGTAAGCCAGTCGCATCAGCAAAAATTAAAGCGCAGCCAGAGCACTTTCAGGTTAGCGAAGATCTCGGCTTTGCCTTTACTGGCGAAGGAGAGCATTTGATGGTGCGTATTCGAAAAACGGGTGAAAACACCAGCTTTGTTGCTAACGAGATAGCTAAAGCGTGTGGTGTTAAATCTAAGGATGTGAGCTGGGCTGGCTTAAAGGACCGCCATGCGGTGACAGAGCAATGGCTGAGCGTTCATTTACCAAAAGGTGACACACCGGATTTTTCCGCGTTTTTAGCGCAATACCCAACTATTGAAATTCTGGCAACGGATCGTCACAACAAGAAGTTACGCCCGGGTGATTTGGTGGGCAATGGGTTTGTCGTCACTTTATCTGAAGTGACCGATGTTGAAGACGTAGAGCAACGCCTTGAAAAAATAAAACAAGTGGGGGTGCCGAACTACTTTGGTGCTCAGCGCTTTGGCAACGATGGGAATAATCTGGAAGAAGCCCGTCGTTGGGGGCGTGAAAACGTACGTACGCGTAATCAAAATAAGCGCAGTATGTACCTGTCTGCCGCGCGATCATGGATTTTTAACCGTATCGTCTCTGCGCGTTTAGAGCAGGATCTATTCGATAAGTTTATCGAGGGTGATATCGCACAAACGCCAACAGGTAGCGTCACAGTGGACGCGAGCAATATGGCGGATATGCAAGCTAAGTTTATCGACGGAGAGGCCGTGATTACCGCTGCTTTGGCTGGTGATAACGCATTACCAACTCAAGCCGATGCTTTGGCATTAGAGCAACCGTTTCTGGATGAGGAGCCGGACTTGATGGCACTTATTCGTGGTAACCGTATGCGTCATGATCGCCGTAATATTGTATTAAAGCCGCAAGATCTTGCTTGGAGCGTTGAAGGTAACAATATTACGCTGACTTTCTCATTAGATGCTGGCTCGTTTGCTACATCCATTGTTCGTGAGTTAGTCAACGAGGTAAAAGTAGAAAGAGAATACTAATGGAACAAGATTCATCAAACACCAAGTCATTGCGAATTCTGATTAGCAATGATGATGGGGTTTATGCTCAGGGAATTCATGCGCTTGCCGATGAATTGAGAGACATTGCTGAAGTAACTATTGTTGCACCAGATCGAAACCGTTCCGGTGCTTCAAACTCGCTGACCTTAGAGCAGCCACTTCGAGTAACCAAGATTGCACCGAGTACTTACTCTGTACAAGGCACACCGACAGATTGTGTTCATTTTGCTTTAAATGAGTTAATGAAGGATAACCTGCCTGATCTTGTTCTGACAGGGATCAATCATGGTGCAAATTTAGGTGATGACGTGCTGTACTCAGGTACGGTTGCCGCTGCAATGGAAGGGCATTTTCTCGGTGTTCAGTCTGTTGCATTTTCGTTGGTTGGAAAGCGCCACTTTGAGTCCGCGGCAAAAATTGCACGCAGACTCGTACAACAACATCTTGCTATGCCAATTCCAACTAATCGTTTACTGAACGTTAATGTCCCTGATCTTCCTCTGGAACAACTGGATCAAATTGAAGTGACTCGCTTAGGGGCGCGTCATCACGCAGAGAACATGATCAAGCAGAAAGACCCACGAGGCCATGATATTTACTGGTTAGGGCCTCCTGGCAAAGAGCAAGATGCAGGTGAAGGTACTGACTTTTATGCAATTGAGCGTGGTCGGGTCTCTGTTACCCCGCTACAAGTTGATCTCACGGCTCATGAATCACTGCGTGCTATGGATAGTTGGTTGAAGGAAGAGAAGTAATGAGTAATCCACATGCTGACCGGTTGATTGAATATCTCATCGCCAGTGGCATTAAAGATCAACGTGTTCTGGATGCGATTCATCACTTGCCGAGAGAACGGTTTGTCTCTCAAGCGATGATGCACCAAGCCTACGACAACAATGCATTGCCGATTGGTCAGGGACAAACGATTTCTCAGCCTTACATTGTTGCGCGCATGACGGAGTTATTAGAACTCGAGCCTTCAAGTAACGTTTTGGAAATTGGTACTGGCTCTGGTTATCAAACTGCGGTTTTAGCGCAACTTGTCGAGCGTGTGTACTCCGTTGAACGCATTAAGTCTTTACAGTGGGAAGCCAAGCGTCGCCTCAAGCAACTTGATATATATAATATTTCGACTAAACATGGAGATGGGTGGCTGGGCTGGGAAGCGAAAGGTCCATTTGATGCCATTCTTGTCACTGCTGCTGCTGAAGTCATTCCCCAAGCACTTTTAGCGCAGTTGAAAGACGGCGGTAGGATGGTTATCCCTGTTGGTGAAACGGAACAACAACTATTGAAGATTGAACGTAAAGGCGATGAGTACCTTTCCACCGTGGTGGAGATGGTGCGGTTCGTTCCTTTAGTGGCGGGTGATTTAGCGTAAGGGTTAAAGATTGGTGAGTAAGTTATTACGTCGAACTAGTATTAGCTTTATGTTAGCTGCAGGACTTCTCGGTTGTGCGGCTCACTCACCAGCGCCTGTTTCTAGCTTAAAAAAAGATTACTCAAATGTTGAGCGGGGCAGTTATAGAGGGAGTTACTATGAAGTAAAGAAAGGAGACACACTTTACTTCATAGCATACGTCACAGATAAGGATGTAAATGACCTCGTTCGTTACAATGAGCTTGCTCAACCTTACACTATCTATCCAGGTCAGCGCCTAAAACTTTGGGCTCCGAAATATATTGCTCCGAAATACGGGCAAAAAGTGGAACCCGTTGTGGCACCTATAGTTGCAAAGACTCCAGTTCCCGTGACGAAAATATCAACGGTATCCAAGCCTATTGATTCAAGTAAAAGCTCTACTCCAAAAGTGCAGCCAACTACCCCTAAAGTGGTGCAAAAACAGCCTCCAAAGAAGGTTGAACAATCCAAAACAAAGGAGTATGTTGGTTCAAAAGATAACCAAAATGTGAAGAAAAATCCGTCTACAACGACTACTAAAAATGCGAACGTATCGAAGTGGTTGTGGCCAACAAAAGGGAGAGTAATCAAGAACTTTTCGGCGGGAGAACAGGGAAATAAAGGTATTGATATCGCAGGACAGCGTGGTCAGCCTATCGTTTCAACCGCAGCCGGCACTGTTGTTTATTCAGGCAATGCACTACGAGGTTATGGCAACCTAATTATAGTGAAGCATAATGACAATTATCTAAGCGCATATGCCCATAATGACAAGCTGCTGGTATCCGAAGGACAAAGTGTCAACAGTGGACAAAAAATCGCAACCATGGGTAGTTCTGGTTCGAAATCAGTCAAGCTGCACTTTGAAATTCGCTATCAAGGTAAATCAGTGAATCCAAAACGCTATTTGCCGTAAAACTTTGAAACACAACTTGCGAAACCATTTAGCAACATATTGAGTTGTCATGTCTTGCTAACTCGCCAGGGGGAGGCGTTATGAGTATCAGCAACACAGTAACCAAAGTTGAAGAGTTTGAATTTGACGATGAGTCAGTGAAGACCGTTGCCAGTCAACTCGGAAAATCATCATCCACAGAAAGCAAAGCCGCTACGCGTGAAGAATTTGATGCGAGCAGCAAAAGCTTAGATGCAACCCAATTGTATTTAGGTGAAATTGGCTTCTCACCTCTACTTACCGCGGAAGAAGAAGTACTGTATGCTCGACGTGCATTACGGGGCGATGAAGCTGCTCGTAAACGCATGATCGAAAGCAACTTACGTTTGGTGGTAAAAATTTCTCGCCGTTACAGCAATCGTGGTTTAGCCCTTCTGGATCTTATTGAAGAAGGTAACCTAGGCTTGATCCGTGCCGTTGAGAAATTCGATCCTGAACGCGGTTTCCGTTTCTCTACCTACGCGACATGGTGGATTCGACAAACGATCGAACGTGCGTTGATGAACCAAACACGTACTATTCGTTTACCGATTCATGTTGTGAAAGAGCTGAACATTTATCTACGTACCGCACGGGAACTTTCTCAGAAGCTCGATCACGAACCTACAGCCGAAGAGATAGCGGCGCAACTTGATATCCCTGTCGAAGATGTCAGCAAAATGCTTCGCTTAAATGAGCGTATCAGTTCTGTCGACACGCCAATTGGTGGCGATGGTGAAAAAGCACTACTCGATATCATTCCAGATGGAAATAACTCAGATCCGGAAGTTTCGACACAAGATGACGATATTAAGTCTTCTCTGATTCAATGGCTGGAAGAACTGAACCCGAAACAGAAAGAAGTGCTGGCGCGTCGTTTTGGCCTATTAGGCTATGAACCGTCTACGTTGGAAGAAGTCGGTCGTGAAATCGGTCTAACCCGTGAACGTGTTCGCCAGATTCAAGTGGAAGGCCTACGTCGTCTGCGTGAAGTATTGATTAAACAAGGTCTGACTATGGAAAACCTGTTTAACGTCGAAGATGATTAATCTACGCTCTTAAAGAGAAAAGGCTATGGGTTATCACCATAGCCTTTTTACGTTTTAAGCAGTGCATCTAATTACTACTAAAGCATTTTTTTCAAACGATACAGCTCTTCAAGTGCCTGACGAGGCGTCATCTCATCGGGATCAATGTTTGATAAGGCTTGCTCAACTTCACTCGGCTCTGGAATCAGGCTGAGCTGATTCGCCACATCGACGGCTCCTGGGCGAGGGGAGTCGTTACCATGACTTAATTGCTCAAGTTGAGACAACTTCGCACGTGCGTTTTTGATTACGGTTTTTGGGACACCAGCCAACCCAGCCACGGCAAGGCCATATGATTTACTTGCTGCACCCTCTTGAACCGCGTGCATAAAGGCAATACTGTCTCCATGCTCGACGGCATCCAGGTGGACGTTTGCCAGATTTGGCAACTGGCCTGGCAGCTCGGTTAATTCAAAATAATGCGTAGCAAACAGTGTCATCGCCCCAATTTGTGTTGCCAGCCACTCAGCGCTTGCCCATGCTAAAGATAAACCATCATAGGTGCTGGTGCCTCGACCAATTTCATCCATCAGGACTAAGCTGTTTTTGGTTGCGTTGTGCAGAATATTCGCCGTTTCTGTCATCTCAACCATGAACGTTGATCGTCCAGAAGCTAAGTCATCAGATGCGCCAATACGAGTGAAGATGCGATCTAGCGAACCAATCTGAGCCGATTCTGCTGGAACGTATGAACCGATGTGAGCCATGAGAGCGATTAACGCCGTTTGACGCATGTATGTCGACTTACCCCCCATGTTCGGACCTGTGATGATCAACATCTTACGTTGTGGGTTAAGTTCTATTGGGTTGGCGATAAATGGATCGCTGGTGACCTGCTCTACGACTGGATGACGACCCGATTGGATTTGGATACCGGGCTCTTTTACTAATGTCGGGCGGCAGTAATCGAGTGAATCTGCACGCTCTGCCAGATTTTGCAGCACGTCCAGTTGAGAAACCGCAGAAGCCAAATTCTGTAATTGTTCAAGATTTGGCATCAGCAGATCAAACAGCCCTTCCCAAAGTTGCTTCTCTAACGCCAGTGCTTTTGATTTTGAGTTAAGTACTTTGTCTTCGTGCTCTTTCAACTCAGGAATAATGTAGCGCTCTGCATTTTTAAGCGTTTGGCGACGCACGTAGTGTGGCGGTACCAAATGACTTTGACCACGGCTAACCTGAATGTAGAACCCATGCACATTGTTGTAACCTACTTTAAGCGTATCAATGCCATGACGCTCACGTTCGTCCACTTCAAGTTTTTCTAAGTATTCCGTTGCGCCATCAGCGAGTTTTCGCCACTCATCCAGTTCATCGCTATAGCCTTCTGCAATAACGCCACCGTCGCGGATCACCACAGGTGGGTTTTCCTTAATAGCACGTTCGAGTAAATCGCATACTTCATCGATGGGCGCAGCAAACTCAGCCAGTTTCACCAGATATGGATGAGAGAGTGAGCTAGTAATAGATTCCAGCTCAGGCAGTTGCTGCATCGCATGACGCAGACGAGCCATATCACGCGGGCGTGCTGAGCGTAACGCCAGACGTGCTAAAATTCGTTCAATATCGCCAATCTGTTTTAAAGTTGGCTGAAGATCGGCAAAGAGGCCTTGATCTTTAATTTCACTGATTGCATCAAGACGGTTATTTAGTGTATCGATGCAGCGCATTGGTTGATGTAGCCAACGTTTGAGCATTCGGCTGCCCATTGGGGTCGCACAGTGGTCAAGTACTGCAGCCAATGTATTGTCAGTTGCACCTGCAAGGTTTTGAGTAATTTCGAGGTTGCGACGTGTGGCGGCATCCAGAATAACGGAGTGATCCTGACGATCAAATGTTAAAGAACGAATGTGTGGTAGCGCGGTACGTTGCGTGTCTTTTACATATTGGATCAAACAACCAGCAGCACATAATCCGTGTGCCGCGTGTTCTACGCCAAAGCCGATTAAATCTTTGGTACCGAATTGCTGATTCAGTTGTTGTTTTGCAGTATCTAATTCAAATTCCCATACCGGGCGACGACGGTTACCGTTGCGGCTCGACATCAAATGGACGGGTTCAAAATCTTCAGGAAAAAGTAACTCACGTGGGGCGGTGCGTTGCAGTTCAGCCGCCATCGCCTCTTCGGTTTCAGGTTCCGTTAATTGAAAGCGGCCTGAAGTGACATCCAGAGTCGCGTAACCAAACTTACCGTTGTGGTGATAAATCGCCGCAATCAAGTTATCAAGGCGTTCAGAGAGAAGTGCTTCGTCCGTGACGGTACCCGGAGTAACAATGCGTACGACTTTACGCTCTACTGGACCTTTACTGGTCGCGGGATCACCGATCTGCTCACAGATTGCGACCGACTCACCAAGCTGAACAAGTTTGGCCAAATAACCTTCTACGGCATGAAATGGCACACCCGCCATAGGAATAGGCTCTCCTGCAGATGAACCACGTTTGGTCAATGAGATATCAAGCAGTTGAGAGGCACGCTTAGCATCATCATAGAAGAGCTCGTAGAAATCGCCCATGCGGTAAAACAGCAAAATATCAGGGTTCTCAGCCTTTAGCTTGAGGTATTGCTGCATCATCGGAGTGTGTTTTTGTTCAGCTTTCACAGGTAAGTTCTTTTGTTTATTTCCGGAGCGGCTTAGGATACGTGAATCCCTATCAAGTAAAAAGAGACAAAGGGCATTTTGGCTATGGAAAGAACAACAAAATTAAGCGCAGATTTAGGTGTGTTACTTGAGCAGCACGGACATGTGATGACGACCGCGGAATCCTGCACTGGAGGTGGTGTTGCTGCCGCCATTACAGACATTGCTGGCAGTTCTGGCTGGCTGGATCGTGCATTTGTGACTTACAGCAACGAAGCGAAAATGGAAATGCTTGGCGTGCAAGCTCACACACTGGAAACGCATGGTGCAGTCAGTGAACCAGTGGTGATTGAAATGGTTCAAGGCGCACTTGAGCACTCGAATGCAACGATAGGCGTCTCGATCAGTGGCATTGCCGGACCTAGTGGTGGCAGCGAAGAAAAGCCGGTCGGGACGGTATGTTTTGCATTCGCAGATAATCAACAATGGCTGTTGGTTGAAACCATGCATTTTGACGGTGATCGGGCAGCTGTTCGTGAACAAGCCGTGTTTCATGCACTGACTCGAATCTATCAGCATCTGGATGAGAAAATTTAAAAGTACGTTAGCCCAGACGTGATAAGCTCTGCAGCAAAGTTATACGTAGATCAGCTAAAGTTTTTTCTATACAGGTATAGACACTGTATGAATCAACAGTATAATAACTTTCATTGCTGAGCGATTAACTGCTCAAGAAAAGTTTAATGACTATTCGTCGCCCAAAAAGATGAATAAATCGGAGAAAGTAATGGACGAGAACAAACAGAAAGCGCTCGCCGCTGCGCTAGGTCAAATTGAAAAACAATTCGGTAAAGGCTCTATCATGCGCCTTGGCGATAACCGCGCAATGGACGTAGAAACCATCTCAACGGGTTCTCTTTCTCTTGATATTGCTTTGGGTGCTGGTGGTTTACCAATGGGTCGTATTGTTGAAGTTTACGGTCCGGAATCTTCAGGTAAAACAACGCTGACGTTGGAATTGATTGCAGCAGCACAGCGTGAAGGCAAAACTTGTGCGTTTATCGATGCGGAACACGCGCTGGACCCTGTCTACGCTAAGAAACTTGGCGTAGATATCGATGCGCTATTGGTTTCTCAGCCAGATACAGGTGAGCAAGCGCTGGAAATTTGTGATGCATTAGCGCGTTCTGGTGCTATCGACGTAATGGTTGTCGACTCTGTTGCTGCACTAACGCCAAAAGCGGAAATCGAAGGCGAAATGGGCGACAGTCACATGGGCTTGCAAGCACGTATGCTGTCTCAGGCAATGCGTAAGCTAACTGGTAACCTGAAGCAGTCTAACTGTATGTGTATCTTCATCAACCAAATTCGTATGAAGATCGGTGTGATGTTTGGCAATCCGGAAACAACGACGGGTGGTAATGCACTTAAGTTCTACGCATCGGTTCGTCTTGATATCCGCCGTACTGGCGCAATCAAAGAAGGCGACGAAGTTGTGGGTAACGAAACTCGCATCAAAGTGGTTAAGAATAAAATTGCGGCTCCATTTAAAGAAGCTAATACACAGATTATGTACGGCCGAGGCTTTAACCGTGAAGGTGAGCTAGTGGATTTAGGCGTGAAGCACAAATTGGTTGAGAAAGCGGGTGCTTGGTACAGCTACAATGGCGACAAGATCGGTCAGGGTAAGGCGAATGCTTGTAATTACCTGCGTGAACATATAGAAGTCACTCAGACTATCGATAAGAAACTGCGCGAGATGCTTTTAGCTCCGGCTGTGGCCGAGCCAGAAGGCGGTGAATTGCCAGAGCAGAAAGAAGAAGAGTTTTAAATTCTACTTTGAGTAAAAGACAACAAAGCCCTGCGATGCGGGGCTTTGTTGTATCTGCTATATCTAAAGTTACCGGGCTGTTCAGAAAGCCTGTACAGGAAAAATAGGTTTAGGATCATCATGTACCAAAAGCGTCAAGCGCCGACTCTATCAAGTAAAGAAGCGGCTATTCAGTTACTGAGCCGTCGTGACCACGGACAGTACGAGCTATATCAAAAGCTGACTTTGAAAGGGTATGAAGAGTCCGATATCGAAGCCGCGATCAATTTTTGTCTGGATCACAATTATCTTGATGATTTGCGTTATGCCAAAAGCCAGATTCGCCAACATGTTTATAAAGGTCATGGTGAACGCAGGATCCGTCAGGAATTAAGCCAAAAACGCGTAGCGGAATCGGTTATCGATGAGGCGATGACGGAAGAGCCACAAGACTGGTTTGAACTGGCAAGAATGGCGGCGGAGAAAAAATTCAAAGGAATAAAAGCCAAAGACCAGAAAGAGTACGCCAAACAGGTGCGTTTTATGCAGTATCGTGGATACAGTTTTGACCAAATTAGTTATGCACTGAGCTTTGACGATCACGATTGAGCAGGGTTCACCAGCATTTTTTTTTGTTTTTCTTCAAAATTATTCCTCTAAGACCTCTTTTCCGTAAGAAAACTAGTCGTAGCTGATTGCATGATCTACAATACGGCGAAATTCTAACTCGACTATTTTCAGGAAGAGCTGCATGTACATGAGCACTGACGAGGTTCGTAACTCGTTCCTCAAGTTCTTTGAAAGCAAAGGACACCAAATCGTAGAAAGTTCATCGTTAGTACCACATAACGACCCAACCCTGCTGTTCACAAACGCAGGTATGAACCAATTTAAAGATTGCTTCTTAGGCTTGGAAAAACGAGCCTATACTCGAGCGACTACGGCTCAACGTTGTGTACGTGCTGGCGGTAAACATAATGACCTGGAAAACGTAGGTTTCACAGCCCGTCACCATACTTTCTTCGAGATGCTAGGTAACTTCAGCTTTGGTGATTACTTCAAAGAAGACGCGATTTCATTTGCTTGGGAATTTTTGACTCAAGTACTGAAACTACCTCAAGAGCGTCTACTGGTTACCATCTACGAAACCGATGATGAAGCATTTGATATCTGGAACAAAAAGGTAGGCGTTCCAGCAGACCGTATCATCCGTATTGGTGATAAAAAAGGTGGTAAACCATACGAGTCAGATAACTTCTGGCAGATGGGTGACACAGGTCCTTGTGGTCCATGTACTGAAATTTTCTACGATCATGGTGAGCACATCTGGGGTGGTCGCCCTGGTACTCCTGAAGAAGATGGTGACCGTTTCATCGAGATCTGGAACAACGTATTCATGCAGTTCAACCGTCATGCCGACGGTACTATGGAGCCGCTACCAAAACCATCTGTTGATACAGGTATGGGTATTGAGCGTATCTCTGCGATCATGCAAGGCGTTCACTCAAACTACGAAATCGACGTATTCCAAACTCTGATCAAAGCAGCGGCTGAAGTAGTTGGTTACGAAGATCTATCTAACCAGTCTCTACGCGTTATCGCAGACCATATTCGTTCATGTTCATTCTTGATCGTTGATGGCGTGATGCCTTCAAATGAAGGTCGTGGTTATGTTCTACGCCGTATTATTCGTCGTGCTGTCCGTCACGGTAATAAGCTTGGTGCACAAGGTACTTTCTTCTACAAACTGGTTGGTGTACTTGCAGAAGTCATGGGTACTGCGGGTGAAGAACTAAAGCGTCAACAAGCGGTTGTAGAGAAAGTACTGCGTATCGAAGAAGAAAACTTCGGTCGTACTCTTGATCGTGGTATGACCATCCTGAACGAAGCGCTAGATAACCTGGATGGCAAAGAGCTAGATGGTGAAACCGTATTTAAACTTTACGACACCTACGGCTTCCCTGCTGATTTAACTAACGACGTTGCTCGTGAGCGTGAGTTCACTATCGACGAAGAAGGTTTTGAGAAAGCAATGGAAGAGCAGCGTCAACGTGCTCGTGAAGCTGGCCAGTTTGGTACTGACTACAACGCGACAATTAAAGTGGACGCAGACACTGAATTCTGTGGTTACACAGGCACAAAAGGTTCAAGTTCAGTAGAAGCCATGTTCGTTGAAGGTAACGAAGTTGAATCACTGTCTGCCGGTGATAAAGCGATCATCGTACTAGGTGAAACACCATTCTACGCTGAGTCAGGTGGTCAGTGTGGTGACGCTGGTGAGATTCGCACAGAGTCTGGCGTATTCCGTGTAGAAGACACTCAGAAGCTAGGTAATGCAATTGCGCATTACGGTGTGATGGCTGAAGGCGTTCTGGCGAAAGGTGATGATGTTGCAACAATCGTTGACGCTGAGCGCCGAGCTGCAACTTCACTAAACCACTCTGCTACACACTTACTGCACGAGGCATTACGTCGCGTATTAGGTGAACACGTGCTACAGAAAGGCTCTCTAGTTCGACCTGAAAACCTACGTTTTGACTTCTCACACCTTGAAGCGGTAACCGCTGAAGAGCTAAAAGAAGTGGAACGTCTGGTTAATGCTCAAATTCGTCGTAACCACGCTATCGAAACCAATATCATGGACATCGAGTCTGCGAAGCAGAAAGGCGCGATGGCATTGTTCGGTGAGAAATACGACGATGAAGTTCGCGTACTATCGATGGGTGACTTCTCGACAGAGCTTTGTGGTGGTATCCACGCATCTAGCACGGGCGACATTGGTTTGTTCAAGATTACGTCGGAAAGCGGTATCGCTGCGGGTATTCGTCGTATTGAAGCGGTAACCGGTGAAGCAGCCCTAGACGTGATCGAAGCTCAAACAGCTAAGTACGAAGAGAAACTGGCAGAATCTGCGCAAAAATCTAAAGCGCTTGAAAAAGAAATTCAAAAGCTGAAAGACAAGATGGCTGCCGCAGAAAGTGCAAACATCATGGGTAAAGCGGTAGAAGTTAACGGTACAAAAGTATTGGTTGCGGCTCTAGAAGGTGCTGACAGCAAAAACCTACGTACTATGGTTGATGACATCAAGAACCAAATGGGTTCTGGTGTTGTACTTCTGGCTAACATCACGGGTGACAAAGTTGGTTTGATCGCTGGTGTAACTAAAGATCTGGTTGGCAAAGTCAAAGCGGGTGATTTAGTTAAAATGGTCGCAGAGCAGGTTGGTGGTAAAGGCGGCGGTCGTCCTGATATGGCGCAAGCTGGCGGTACTGACGTAGCGGCACTTCCTGAAGCAATCAAAACTGTTCAGCCTTGGCTAGAAGAACGCTTATAACAAGCATTAAATAACAAAATTACGCTCAATCAACTTGTTTTGATTGGGCGTAATTTTTTTGCGTTAACCAAGTGGTTTAATTGACCGGAAACGAACCTAGTCATCTAAGCTGCTTGGTTTTTGTTGTAACTGCCACTTATTTAATTTTTTATCAACAGAATGTAGGTGGTCCGAATGAGACTTCGGTCTTGGGAAGGTGAAGACTGGTGAAAAAGCCCCTTATCGTGCAAAAGTTTGGCGGAACCTCAGTGGGTTCAATTGAAAGAATCCACCAAGTTGCTGAACACATCATTAAGGCGAAAAATGGTGGTAATCAAGTTGTTGTCGTTGTTTCTGCTATGTCAGGCGAGACAAATAGGCTTATGGACCTAGCTAAACAGGTAGATAGTGTTCCTACAGCCCGAGAACTTGATGTTTTGCTCTCTGCTGGTGAGCAAGTGTCGATGGCACTGTTGGCGATGACACTGAACAAATTAGGTCATCCCGCGCGCTCACTTACCGGAGCACAGGCGAACATTGTGACGGATAACCAACACAATGACGCAACGATTAAACACATTGATACTACGAACGTAATGGCATTGCTTGAACAAGAGCAAATCGTTATCGTCGCGGGTTTTCAAGGTGTGAATGAAAATGGGGATATCACCACATTAGGTCGAGGAGGCTCAGATACGAGTGCAGTGACACTGGCAGGTGCACTACGCGCGGCTGAGTGTCAAATCTTTACCGACGTTGATGGTATTTATACTTGTGACCCACGTGTAGTAAAAACGGCGCAAAAAATGGCTGTGATTGACTTTCCTTCAATGGAAGCAATGGCAAGTCGTGGCGCTAAAGTTTTACACTTACCTTCAGTGCAATATGCATGGAAGAACAATGTACCACTACGCGTGCTTTCTACATTCGATGTGAATGAAGGTAGTCTAGTTAAGGGAGAGACAGGCACGCAAGCCATCTCTGGTATAGCTATTCAACGTGACCTTGCCATTGTTGAAGTAGATAAAGAACACTTATCCAGCGCTACAAAGCAATGTCAGATGCTAGGTATCGACCTTTGGAATGTGATCGAGGAAACAGAACGGACAGGTATCATGATAAAACAAGATGCATGTGCCAAGTTCGAACTGGTGTTCAGCGATAAAATCCGTAATAGTGAAATGGTAAGCCTGTTGACCGCAGTAGGGCTTGAGGCCAATGGAATGGTAGAGCATGCGTGCGATTTGCTGGCTGAGCAAGGTGTTGCGATCAACTTCTGCGCAACGAATGCACTCACCATGATGCTAGTATTATCACCTGACTGTGTGGATATGGCGGCAAATATTCTTCATGATGCTTACATTACAGCTAATGAAGCGTTAAGCATCCAGCAAAAACATGCCCTATTAGGATGATTTTCGCTAACAAGGTAGTTTACGAAAATATAACTTTTGTTGGATAATAGCTTTGATAGTAAGAAAATTTAGAGATTACTCAAGGAGCATATAATGCTAATTTTGACTCGCCGCGTAGGCGAAACACTGATGATTGGTGATGAGGTAACTGTAACTGTACTGGGTGTTAAAGGTAACCAAGTACGCATCGGCGTTAACGCTCCGAAGGAAGTATCAGTTCACCGTGAAGAAATCTACATGCGCATTCAAGCTGAAAAAGGTAATGGTAACGTTGCTTCAGGTAACTACTAAGTCTCTTCTGTTACAGAGCTTAGTTTAAATGAAAAAGGCTAGCCAAAGGGCTGGCCTTTTTAGTTGATTGATAAATGTTATTTTTTTATAGAAGAGTCTCTTTTTTTCATCATAATAGGGTGGTAAAGTTCGTTTAATAGTCACTTTGATTAAATCAGCAACGGTTAAGTGTTTTTGGCGGATTTTTTTAAAGAAAATGTTTGACATATTTTCGGTAAAACGTAATATGTGCCTCCGCAAGACGGTGAGGTGGCCGAGAGGCTGAAGGCGCTCCCCTGCTAAGGGAGTATACGGTTTGTAGCCGTATCGAGGGTTCGAATCCCTCCCTCACCGCCATTCTTGCGAACTGAAAAGTGTATTATGCGTCCTTAGCTCAGCTGGATAGAGTACCTGGCTACGAACCAGGCGGTCGGAGGTTCGAATCCTCCAGGACGCGCCACTCTTTAGAACAAATAAAACGGTGAGGTGGCCGAGAGGCTGAAGGCGCTCCCCTGCTAAGGGAGTATACGGTTTGTAGCCGTATCGAGGGTTCGAATCCCTCCCTCACCGCCATTTATTGACGTAGCAGTCAATTTTTTTGTTCTTAAAGAAAATCAATGTGATACGCTTCACAAATTGCGCGTCCTTAGCTCAGCTGGATAGAGTACCTGGCTACGAACCAGGCGGTCGGAGGTTCGAATCCTCCAGGACGCGCCACTTTCAAAGAAGTCTGACTTTTTTGAAAAAGAATTTAGGGTATTGCCCTGATATTGACTACAGTTGATATCGAAACGTGTGCGTCCTTAGCTCAGCTGGATAGAGTACCTGGCTACGAACCAGGCGGTCGGAGGTTCGAATCCTCCAGGACGCGCCACTATTTCTTTGAAAACGAAAGACAGGGTATTACCCTGATATTGATTTCCTGTTTACAGGCGTTGATATCGAAAACTGCGCGTCCTTAGCTCAGCTGGATAGAGTACCTGGCTACGAACCAGGCGGTCGGAGGTTCGAATCCTCCAGGACGCGCCACTATTTTTTTGAAAACGAAAGACAGGGTATTGCCCTGATATTAAAACCCTGTTTACAGGCATTGATATCGAAAACTGCGCGTCCTTAGCTCAGCTGGATAGAGTACCTGGCTACGAACCAGGCGGTCGGAGGTTCGAATCCTCCAGGACGCGCCACTATTTTTTTTGAAAACGAAAGACAGGGTATTGCCCTGATATCGAAACCCTGTTTACAGGCATTGATATCGAAAACTGCGCGTCCTTAGCTCAGCTGGATAGAGTACCTGGCTACGAACCAGGCGGTCGGAGGTTCGAATCCTCCAGGACGCGCCACTATTTCTTTGAAAACGAAAGACAGGGTATTGCCCTGATATCGAAACCCTGTTTATAGGCATTGATATCGAAAACTGCGCGTCCTTAGCTCAGCTGGATAGAGTACCTGGCTACGAACCAGGCGGTCGGAGGTTCGAATCCTCCAGGACGCGCCACTATTTCTTTTGAAAACGAAAGACAGGGTAATGCCCTGATATTAAAACCCTGTTTACAGGCGTTGATATCGAAAACTGCGCGTCCTTAGCTCAGCTGGATAGAGTACCTGGCTACGAACCAGGCGGTCGGAGGTTCGAATCCTCCAGGACGCGCCATCTATTAAAAACCTCGCATCTGCGAGGTTTTTTCGTTTATAGTCATACCGTCATCCCCTGTTACTTTCCCCACTTACTTTTTTGTGCGCTAGCCTGAAAGTCGTTGATTTATTTCGTTGGGATATTGCTAATCCATTGGTTCTGACCTATTCATTTATAACCGCCAAAGAAAAGGAGGTTATGATGATACGAAACACTCTGTTGGGAAGTACTCTTGGCTTAGTATGTATGGTTCCCATGGCTCAAGGAGCGGAAGGTGATGAGCTTCCGCAACGAGCCCAAACGGTTAGTGACGTTTTTGAACGGCCAGGCGTCCTTACCCCTAAAGGAAGCTGGTCATTTGATACTTCTTTCAATTACACGCAAAACTCTTCAAATAAGGTCTCGGTTGTTGGTTACACCATCTTACCGACGTTAATTGTTGGACGTATTGAGGTAAGTGATGCAGACCGAACGACGATTACCGCTGGCCTCACTACTCGTTATGGCTTAACCAATGCGACAGAATTGGAGCTTCGTATTCCTTATGTCTATCGTAACGATCAAGTTGCAACGCGTCCTATTCAAGATGGTGCGAACCAAGAAATCGTAAATACCACCGTTGATGGTGGAGGGCTGGGGGATGTTGAGCTTGCTCTAAGGCATCAGTTCAACTTTGAATCAGTCCCTTATTGGATTGGTGGTTTAAGAGTTAAGTCCGATACAGGTCGCTCTCCCTACGATGTATCTATTGAACCAGACAGTAACGCGTTCAGTGATGTGCCAACAGGATCGGGCTTTTGGAGCATTGAACCAAGTCTTACTATGATCCATCCCGCTGATCCTGCAGTTTTATTTGCAAGTCTTAGTTATATTTACAATTTTGAAGATGATGTCTCAATTGGAGAAGGCGAAGAGGAACAAAAGGTAGAAGTTGAACTTGGTGATACCATTGCATTGTCGGGAGGTATGGGCTTTGCGGTCAATCCAGACCTGTCTTTTTCTCTTGGCTTGAGCCATAAGACCATACTGAAGAGTAAGATAAATGGCAGTTATTCAGAAGATGCCAAATTGCTGCAGTTGGATTCATTCATCTTTGGTATAAACTATGCATTTAGTGAGAGTTCTTCGCTCAATGTCAGTGCTCAAGCGGGATTAACTGAAGATACGCCAGATTTCCAACTAACCATTCGAGTCCCTTATAATATTTAATCTAGGCTCGGAATAATAAATAGAAAGGAACTAAAAGCGGTTTCTGTGCTCAGATCTTTCGACCAAGAATGGCTCCCCACAAAGGAGCCAATCACGTACAAACAAACTAGCAGAATTCTTTGTTATATTGACCTTGCACCAGTTGTAGTAAACAACTGTTCAAACTAGCTTATTATGCCAAGCTACATAAGTACCTGATCACTCTTGCTAATTAATACCGCTGACAACTGTGTTATAGGTTTTGTTTTACAATTAGAATCACGAGTGAAGGAAATCTATACCTGACCTGCTTGCTTTAATCGGTTTTACTGCGTAATAATTATGTAGATTGGTATTAAAGTGGATTAATATCTTATTAACTAAAAAAAGAAAAGCCACCGCTTAATATCATTCCTAGTGAAAACTAGGTTTGATGACGATGACTTATACCGATCTCGTTATATCTATCTTTTATCATCTTTTTAACACTTTAAATGTGAATAAACTAAAAAGTAACGCCTTTACTGTGGGGGGATGCACTAGTCGAGATGATTAAGTAAGGCATCTTCCAGCCGACTATTCGCTTGAATTTGTTGAATCACTCCACTAACTTGCGCATCAATGTCGATAATAGTGCTCAGACCAATGACGCTATTATCGGCTGTATTCTGAATAATGTTAACAATACTTGAGTTGATAAATTCAGAATTAATAATATCTGATTGTTGGAAGTTGGGGATTTGCGGCATACCCGTTATATGGTCCGAGATGGTTTCATCTTCGATGCTGTTCCCTTCTCCAATCTGAACTATGTTAACCAAACTTTGATCTAAGGCACCTTGGTTTGTATTGATGTTGGATAAGTTGCCATTTTCAATGACTAAATTAGCGATGCTGGAATTGAAAATGTCTTGTCCATTGATGGTTGTAATGACGCTCAAACCAATGTTGATAACGTAGTCGCTGGTGACTTGAAACCCTCCACGATATTGCGCGAGTGAACTTTGAGGTAATGGTTCTAGTCCCTTTAGTTCAATGACTTCTCTTGCACTCACCGCTTGACTAAAGCAGTGTGCCAATATGAGTAAGCACAGTGCGACTAGGTTCTTTTTAAGGAACAGAATCTGATTTAAAAATAGACCCTTTTTGAAAAACATGTTATCCAGCCTTAACCGTTCGTTAGTTTTCACCTGATACTGAAGTTTTCACCTGATACTGGTACTGTGGTACTAAAGATCCCTAATGAGTCTCGTGATACTCCTGTATCTAACGGTGAGCGTTGATAAACGGCAAATTTGTCGTCTGTGATGAAACTAGAGCGTCCGGCTTTAGCTTCGCTACGTACGAGTAGAACAATGCCTTGGTAAAACTTCTGAAATTGTTCAAGCTTCATGACCATAGTGCCCCTTGAAGGATCGCCTAAAATGACGGAATGACTATTAATGCCTTTGATAACGACAAAGTGCATATAGCCATCAAAGTTAACCAAAGTTATCCCTGGTACACCAAGATCGCGGACTTTTTCTATGCTCACCTGAAAACCGTCTGAACGTAAACCGATCGACTCTAGGTAGAGCTTCATGTCAAGTAAAGAAAAGCCTTTCTCTTTAATCTGTTTTTTGTCACCTCGCTCATACATTGATTTGAAAATGTCTTGTTCTGATGATTTGGTGTCGTAGTGATAATTCAGTAGTGATGCCAAAGCCGCAGAGCCACAGCTGAAGTCATACTGTTGACGAAAGATATCGCCAAACACCATCTCTTTGTAGCTTTTTACCGGTACCGAATAGTGTGCTCGGGAAGGTAAAAACTCTAACGAATTGGCTGATACCGAAAAGAAAATGAGTATCAGCCAAGAATAGTTACGCAAAAGGTTCATATTATCTACTTGAGTGTTAGATTAACGACGGTTGCGTTCTGGATAACGACATTGTTCCCGGTATTTTGAATCACACTAGAAATCCCAGAACTCCCTGCAAACGCTCCTGGCGCAAGAATGTTATTTCCGCTCACTGTATTTAACGCGAGATTATCTGACGAAATACCGGTCATATCTGTGTCTGAGTAAATCGAGTCGATCTCTATTTCTACTAGATGACCCCCTCTCGATTCACTCAGAACATTCGTACCAATCACTTCTTCGTCAGATAATTCTAGGTCGTCAGCGAATGCAGAAACGGCAATGATCATACTCAAGGTAAAGACTGCCAAACGCATCGCGATCTCCAAGTTATAAATGACTATTCACCAGTAAATAGGTTTGCATTGGTTACGACAGATTGTTGGACAAGTGAGTTTGAACCAGCGATTTGACCCACAGTAGTAATACCAGCTACACCATCCATACCATCTAGGCTGTTGATATTGGTAACGTCGACATAGGCTTCGTCATCCCATGCTGTATTAATTACCAGACCAGCAGCAGTACCACTTAGAGTCGAGCTTGCTACGACCATATCAGTACTAACAGATAGTGTGTTGTAGCTGTTGGTAGTATTGTAGCTGTCGTCAGTACTGTTATCGTTAAAGCTGTCATCAATACCTACGTTCAACGTGTCACTGTTATCAGTGTAATCGTTATCGTATGATTTAAAGCTATCTGCAATACCAATACCTAAGTCATTGTCATTAGAAGTATTGGTGGTTGTATTGGTGGTTGTATTGGTTAAGGTATCGTTGTCATCATTAAAGCTACCGTTGACGCCGAGATCAGTACTTTGATCTCTGTTGTCTGTAGCTTTAAAGCTATCGTTCACACCGACATCAGTACTGTTATCAGTAGCTTTGAAACTGTCATTGACAACGTTAGTTGTGTTTAGGCTGTCATCCCACTGCGCATTACCGTCACCGTCGTCGACCCCATTAAAAGCTAAAGATGAGCCACTAAATAGAAGTGCAGATACTGCGATAGCTAATCCTGTTTTGCTAAGAATCATAATGATTACTCCATTTTCATTTTTGAAAAGACTGTACAACTTCTGTTTGCTTACTAATGATTTCTGATTGCTTCCTGATGTTCTCTAGGGCAGCGTTGATATTATAGATAAGATAATTCGTGAGCATTTTGGGGGGAGGAAGGGTTTACAGATAAAATGGGCCTAAATTGTAGTGGAAATTGTTTGTAATCATTTAGTTATATAAGCCCCGAACGATAGTGCATAATAAGTATGAAAGTAAATTTATATTAAGGCTTAAATAGTATGAGTTCTCTGGTACGAACAGTAGGTAGGGATCTATTGGGTATTTTGGTTTGTAAATATGAGTAAGAGTGAATTTTAGTTTTAAAAATTAATGGGTTGATAAAAAGATAGTGGGTAAATAGTTGGTCATGGCAGAGTTTCTTTTAATACTTTTTAATGACTCAATTGTTTTATTTTAGGCCTCAGCCTCATTCTCATCTGCTATAGTTCCTCGTATTAAATCTCTTGTTATAAAGAGGTAAGAGAAAAGCAAGGCACCTTAAATTTCATAAAAAAAACCAATGTAATTAATTAATTAAGAATAAGTGGTGGAAATTATGGGAACTAAACACCTATTCATACTTGGAGAAGATAACTTGCAGAGCAGACTTATCGAGGAGCAGTTATCGCTAATACCTAACGTGAACGTTAAAACGCTGTTACCTGAGGATGTTGTTTTTAATTGTCACTCCCTAAATGTTGACTTAGTTCTGATGGATTATGACTTTATTCATCAATTAGAGTTGAGTAATCAAATACCTGATTTTGATGTACTTGGTTGGCCATTAATGATCCACAATGTTCCTAACCAGGGCGTTCACGCAAATATACTGCGCTGGACTTTGCTGAAAGGCGTGTTACTTAGAAATGCCCCTGTCGCCGCTATTCGTGATTGTGTGGAGCATATTTTCAATGGTGGCTTATGGTTACCGAGAAGCTATCTAGAGAAACTGGTTAACGATTATCGTTGTGCCAACTCAAATAAAGATTCTCAACACGACATGTTGACATGCAGAGAGCGACAAATCTTAGCGCTACTGGTCTATGGCGTATCGAACCAAAAAATCGCGGAACACTTGTTTTTATCCGAAAGTACCGTGAAAAGCCATATATACAAGTTGTATAAAAAGCTTGATGTCCACTCTCGACATGACGCGGTAAAGTTAGCTCGCTTGAATGGCGGGTTGACAGCTCAGTAAGTGGAGGAGCGTATTCTAAATAATCTTAATTTAAATAAGCAGTTGAACACTCTTAGTGGTTAAAATCGCTGATAGCCGATGTTTCCAAAGGAATCGTTATAGGGTTTCGACCTCAATAACCCATGGCTGCAATTGCATGTTGCTGTTAGCGATTTTTCCGATACGACACTGTTTTGTATCTTTTATTTTGCATTTCTGTTAATTCCTTAACATCTTCCTTTTTTGTGTTGCACCTGAAATGTGATCTGGGTAGTGAATGAATAATCATTTGTCTGGATTACTACAAACCTTCCTTAAACAAAATTGACAAAGTTTAACCAGTCGAGATAATCCTTTGGTCGGGAAATAACACAATTAAAGTCCTGTGCCTGTCAGGATGACAATGAAAGGAAGCAACATGACTAATATAGGAAGCCTGCTAGTAGATGCGGCCACTCTCATGATTACTGGGATGGCGGTCGTGTTTATTTTCCTCACTATTCTTGTTTTTCTCGTTCGGCTTATGTCGAGATTAGTACCAGAAGAAGTACTAGAGCCGATCGCTGCACCAAAAATTAATACCAATAATCAATCAACCTCTTCCGCTGTTAGTCCACAAATCGTGGCGGCGATATCGGCTGCGATTCATCAACATCGCACCTCTGTCGCGAAGTAGCCGAAATAGGATTAAAAAGGAGTTTAAGAGTATGTCTAAACCACTAGCGATTACTGATGTGGTCCTGAGAGACGCCCATCAATCATTGTTTGCTACGCGAATGCGTATCGACGATATGCTGCCTATTGCGGCTGAACTAGATAAGATTGGTTATTGGTCTCTAGAGACTTGGGGTGGGGCAACGTTTGATTCGTGCATTCGATTCCTAGGAGAAGATCCGTGGGAGCGTTTGCGAGAGTTAAAAAAAGCGATGCCAAATACACCGATGCAAATGTTACTGCGTGGTCAGAACCTTTTAGGATACCGCCATTATGCTGATGATGTAGTAGAGAAGTTTGTTGAGCGTGCGCATGCAAATGGTATGGATGTTTTCCGTATTTTCGATGCAATGAATGATGTGAGAAACTTCCAAAAAGCCGTTAAAGCGACGGTGGATGTTGGTGCTCACGCACAAGGGACCTTGTCTTACACGACTAGCCCTGTACATAACGCAGATACGTGGGTTGATCTGGCAAAACGTCTGGAAGACCTAGGCTGCCATTCGTTATGTATTAAAGATATGTCAGGTCTACTCAAACCTTATGAAGCCGAAGAGCTGATCACGCGTATCAAAGCATCATGTGATGTGCCACTTGCGCTGCACTGTCATGCAACTACTGGCCTATCAACGGCAACTGCAATTAAAGCGGTTGAAGCGGGGATCGACATTCTTGATACTGCGATTTCATCAATGAGCAGTACCTACGGTCATACGCCAACAGAAACGGTGGTAGCAATGCTTCAGGGCACAGAGCGTGACACTAACCTGAAACTAGAACAGATTGAGCCAATTGCTGCTTACTTCCGCGAAGTTCGTAAGAAATACGCCAAGTGGGAAGGTCAATTGAAAGGCGTGGATTCTCGCATTCTGATTGCTCAAGTACCAGGTGGCATGTTAACCAACATGGAAGGCCAGCTTAAAGAGCAGGGCGCTGCTGATCGTATTGATGAAGTTCTAGACGAGATCCCTCGTGTTCGTGAAGATCTTGGCTTTATTCCATTGGTGACGCCGACCTCTCAAATTGTCGGAACTCAGGCAGTGATTAACGTATTAACGGGCGAGCGTTACAAGAGCATCACTAAGGAAACGGCAGGTCTGCTGAAAGGGGAATACGGTCAAGCACCTGCGCCAATCAATGCAGAACTGCAAGCTAAAGTACTTGAAGGTAAAGAGCCTATCACATGCCGTCCGGCTGATTTGTTAGAGTCAGAAATGGAAGCGCTAACGGTTGAGTTAATGGATAAGGCACAATCAGAGGGCATTAAGTTGGCAAGTGAGCGAGTGGATGATGTTCTGACTTACGCACTATTCCCTCAAGTTGGTCTTAAGTTCCTGAAGAACCGCGGTAACCCAGAAGCGTTTGAACCAGCTCCAACTCTAGAAACAGCTCAACCAGCTCCGGCACCAGCGGCTCAAACACCAGCAGGTGGCGTAGAAACTTATAGTGTTCGTGTTGATGGACAGGTTTACGAAGTAGAAGTTGGACCGCAAGGTGAATTGACGTCAGTAACGCCATCTTCTGCACCAGCAAAATCGGCGGCTCCTGCTGCACCTGCCAACGTTTCTGCCGAATTCGTACCAGCTCCACTCGCGGGTAACATCTTTAAAGTTAATGTACAGCCAGGTGCTGAAGTTGCTGAAGGTGATGTTCTGCTGATTTTAGAAGCAATGAAGATGGAAACGGAAGTTCGAGCTGCACGCGGTGGTATCGTTCAGGAATTAAATGTCAAAGAAGGTGATGCCGTGACCGTAGGTGCCCCTCTTCTTAGCCTGGCATAAGGGAGTATCATGGACGGATTGATGACCCTATGGTTAGAAACAGGGATCGCTAACTTTGAGTTTGGCCAAATCTGTATGATGTTGGTTGGTTGTACTCTGTTGTTCTTGGCGATCCGAAAGGGTTTTGAACCACTACTGCTACTTCCAATCGGTTTTGGTGCTATTTTAGCTAACATTCCTAATGCGGGCTTCACCGAGCCCGGTGGTTTGCTGTACTACGTCTATTACATCGGGATTGAATCGGGTGTATTCCCGCTGTTGATCTTCATGGGCGTTGGCGCAATGACAGACTTTGGCGCATTGATTGCCAACCCAAAAACGCTTTGGTTAGGCGCAGCGGCGCAGTTCGGTATTTTTGCAACGCTATTTGGTGCAATTTTGCTCAACTATGTGCCTGGTATGGAGTTCTCCATGGCAGACGCATCGTCAATTGCGATTATTGGTGGCGCTGATGGCCCAACCGCGATCTTCCTGGCAAGTAAACTGTCTCCAGACTTGCTTGGTGCGATTGCCGTTGCGGCGTATAGCTATATGGCGTTGGTACCGATTATTCAGCCACCAATCATGAAAGCGCTAACCTCGAAGGAAGAGCGTCAGATGAAAATGGCTCAGTTGCGCCATGTTGGTAAGTGGGAAAAGGTTATTTTCCCGATGGCAGTACTTCTGATGACGATTCTGTTTTTACCTTCTGCAACGCCTCTGGTAGGGATGTTCTGTTTAGGTAACTTGATGCGTGAAGCTGGCGTTGTGGACCGTTTATCGAAGACAGCCCAGAACGAACTTATCAATATCGTGACCATCTTCCTTGGTCTTGGTGTTGGCTCTAAGTTGCAAGCGGATAAGTTCCTCAACTTGGAAACGCTTGGTATTTTGGCTTTGGGTGCGATTGCTTTCAGTATCGGTACTGCTGCGGGTGTTCTAATGGCGAAGTTGTTGAACAAGTTCTCGAAAGAAGACATCAACCCACTGATTGGTGCGGCAGGGGTTTCTGCTGTACCAATGGCGGCGCGAGTCGTGAACAAAGTGGGCTTGGATGCAAACCCGCAAAACTTCTTGTTGATGCACGCAATGGGCCCTAACGTAGCTGGTGTTCTTGGCTCCGCTGTAGCGGCGGGTATTCTATTGGCACTGGTTGGCTAGTGAGCAGATAACCCACTAACGCAGTGAGTGTGCTTGGGATTAAATTATCCACTTGCCACCATTAACTTCGTTAAACAAAATGGTTTATAGTCAAAGGGATGCTTCGGCATCCCTTTTTGTCTCTCAAGGAATGGTTTATGGAACACAAACAGATAGTTATCACTGAATTTGGAGATGCAAACGTACTTGCGATTCAACACGCTCCAACACCGTCACCACAGTCAGGTGAAGTGTTAGTTAAAGTCTCCTTTTCCGGTATTAACCCTATTGATGTAAAGACTCGTGCAGGTCTGGGCTGGGCTGCAGCACAAAACAAAGATAACCTGCCTTGGGTTCCGGGATACGATGTTTCAGGCGAAGTCGTATCATGTGGTGAGCAAACTGCCCGTTTTGCTGTTGGAGATAAGGTTGCTGGCTTTATTGGTTTTCCTGTCAAAGGCGGAGGATACAGTCAGTATGTCTGTGTGCCCGAATCAGAACTGAGCCACGTACCAAGTAATGTCACTTTGGATTCAGCAGCAGTACTGCCTCTTGCCGGCCAAACCGCGGCTCAGGCACTGGAGAAAGCCAATGTCACCGAAAGCGATCGTGTTTTAGTGCTTGCTGGCGCGGGGGGCGTAGGACACATTGCGGTGCAATTGGCTGTGGCAAGCAAGGCTGAGGTTTTTACAACCTGCAGTGAGCGAAATATCGATTATCTCACTTCACTTGGTGCCCATGCAGTGAACTATCAACTAGGGCCAGTGTCAGAACGTGTTGAAGACATAGATGTTTTAATAGATTTAGTGGGGGGAGATGCAGCGCTGGATGCTCTCAAATGTCTCAAGCCCAATGCAAGAATTGTTACTGTGCCTACGATTACCGCTGAGCAGATTTGCGAACAAGCGAAACAGTTGGGATTAGAAGCGAACGGTATGTTAGTTGAGCCTAAGCCTGAGCAGTTAGATTCCTTGCTGTACATGGCGGATGTAGGGTTACTCAAAACAGAGGTTCAACATGTGTATCCAATGGACGAGGTCGCCGCAGCTCATGAACAAGTGGAGTCTGGGCGTACTCGAGGCAAGGTTTTGCTTGATATGACATGCTAGAAGCATTCAATGCTGGCTTTGAGAACATCGCGCTTTGGTTTTCTGGGTCGGCATTGTGGGTGCTTTTTATGACTGGCTTTCTCAGTGCTACCTTACTTCCAGGTGGCTCTGAGGCCAGTCTCATCGCCACCCTCTCTCTAAATCAATATTCCATCTCTTCCATCATCGTTGTCGCTACAATTGGTAATACCCTTGGTGGTTTAACTAATTACTGGTTTGGATTATGGATTCCAAATAAAACCCAGGATGAAAAACATGCTCATACCGCGTTAAAGTGGTTATCAAAATATGGTTACTGGGCTTTATTTTTCAGCTGGTTACCTATTGTTGGCGACCCGCTGTGCTTAGCGGCCGGATGGTTAAGGATGAAAATTCTGCCGTGTGTAATGTTAATATTTTTTGGAAAGGCCGCTAGATATGGTCTTCTAGCAGCCATCTATCTTGGATTATTTTAAGGAAAGTACATGAGAATGTTTTGGGTTGGCGCGTGTTCACTGCTAGTGATCACGGGTTGTGCATCACAATCCCCCGTTTCGTTGCTACCAGAGGGGGTTACTTTCGTCGAGTCATCACATGCGGAAGAAGGCAAGGTTAAAATCCCATACCAAAAATACAAGCTTGATAATGGGTTGACCGTCATTCTTGCGCCAGAAGATTCCGATCCGCTGGTGCACGTTGATATGACTTATCATGTCGGTTCTGCTCGCGAAGAAATCGGTAAGTCTGGATTTGCGCACTTCTTTGAACACATGATGTTCCAAGGTTCGGAGAATGTTGGTGATCAACAGCATTTCAAAATCATCACTGAGGCTGGTGGTACACTCAATGGGACAACCAACCGAGACCGCACTAACTACTTTGAAACCGTACCTGCCAATCAGCTAGAAAAAATGCTTTGGCTCGAATCTGATCGTATGGGGTTCTTGCTTGATGCCGTTTCACAGCATAAGTTTGAAATTCAACGTTCTACGGTTAAAAACGAACGTGCTCAACGTTACGACAACCGTCCATACGGCTTGATCTGGGAACGCATGTCAGAAGCGTTATACCCTGAAGGGCATCCATACTCATGGCAAACTATTGGCTATGTGGAAGACTTAGATCGCGTTGACGTGAATGATCTTAAGGCCTTCTTCTTACGTTGGTATGGTCCAAATAACGCGACACTGACGATAGGTGGTGATCTGGATGTTGAAAAGACGCTGAACTGGGTTAACAAGTACTTTGGTTCTATTCCTCGTGGGCCTGAAGTTGATAATGCACCAAAGCAACCCGCAACACTGGCCGAAAGCAAATACATTACGTTAGAAGACCGTATTCAGCAGCCAATGGTAATGATCGCGTGGCCAACCACTTACGATGGTGAAGCGAGCCAAGCCTCACTGGATACCTTATCCGAAGTTCTTGGTGGCGGAACCAATAGCTTGCTCTATCAAGATCTGGTGAAAACCCAGAAAGCGGTGGATGCGGGTTCATTTCATGATTGTGCGGAGTTGGCATGTACGTTCTTTGTCTATGCGATGGGAGATTCTGGCGACAAGGGTGATTTATCTAAGCTGTATCAAGACCTTGAGCAGTCTTTGAAGAAATTTGCCGAAACGGGTGTAACAGAAGATCGCCTGGATCAGCTAACGGGTAAGGCTGAAGCCGATGCGATTTTTGCGTTGCAAAGTGTGAAAGGCAAGGTGACACAGTTAGCATCTAACGAAACTTTCTTTGGTCAGCCAGATTTAATTGAAAAGCAGCTAGAACAAATTCGCGCGGTGACGCCTGAGTCTGTTGATAAAGTTTACCGTGATTTTATTCAGGGCAAATCAAAAGTGACCCTCAGTGTGGTACCTACGGGTAAAACTGACCTGGCTGTTAAACCAGCAACTTTTGTCACACCTGAGCGCACACTGCCTGAATATAAAAAGATCACTGATGACCAACTTGCTTACCGCAGAGCTAGCGATGATTTTGATCGTTCTGTTCAGCCACCAATGGGTGAACCGGTAAAAGCAACCATGCCAGATCTGTATGACGTGCATTTTGATAATGGCTCTGAGCTTTTAGGGGCCGTGAGTGATGAAACGCCTACCGTTATGATGCAATTCAGCTTACCTGCCGGCACGCGTTATGTTGAAAAGGGCAAAGAAGGATTGGCGCAACTTACCGCATCAATGCTTCAGGAAGGCACGACGAAACGGAGTATGGAAGAGATTCAGGCTGAGCTCGATAAACTGGGCAGTGTCATTTCTGTCGATGCAACCGGGTATACGACCAATATCAGTGTCTCTGCATTAGAAAAAAACTTGGAACCAACCCTGAAGATCGTCGAAGAGATGTTGTTGTCTCCTGCATTCAAACAAGAGGACTTTGAACGGGTGAAAGAACAGGCTCTGGAAGGATTGGTGTATGAGCACCAAAGCCCAAGTTGGATGGCTTCGCAGGCAAGTCGCCAGGTACTATACGGTGATTCCATTTTCGCGCGCCCTAAAGATGGTACTCAAGCGGGGATGAAAGCGCTGACCCTAAATGATATCCGTGATTTTTACACAACGCATTACACGCCACATGGTGCTCAGATCACGGTTGTCGGCGATGTGAGTAAACAAGATATCGAGAAAAAGTTAGCGTTCTGGACTAACTGGCAGGATGATGCAGCACCGCTGTATGCACCGCAAACTATACCTGCGCTGGGTAAGCAAAAAGTTCACCTTGTCGACAAACCGGGAGCACCGCAAAGCGTGGTGATGATGGTCCGTCAAGGCGTGCCATACGATGCGACAGGGGAGTTCTTCTTAGGTCAGTTGGCTAACTTCAATTTATCGGGTAATTTCAATAGCCGCATCAACCAAAATTTACGTGAAGACAAGGGTTACACGTATGGTGCGTATGGCTATTTCTCTGGTAACCCAGAAACTGGCTCTGTGGTATTTACCGCACAAGTCCGTGCTGATTCGACCGTTGCTTCACTTATAGAGATGAAAAATGAACTGAATGAATTCTCTCAAGCTGGTATGACGGATGATGAGTTGAACTTTATGCGTCAGGCTGTGGGACAAAAAGATGCTCTGAAATACGAAACTCCGACACAAAAAGCGGAGCTCATCAGTAATATCTCTAAGTACAACCTCGATAAAGACTATCTTCAGCAGCGAAATGCGATTGTAGAAACCGTGGACAAGCAGACACTAAATACATTGGCACAGAAGTGGTTTGACCCTAATGACTATCAAATCATTGTCGTTGGCGATGCTAAATCACTTCGTCCTCAATTAGAAAAGTTGGGGAAAGACGTAGAAGAGCTTGAAATCATTCGATAGAGTACACATCTAATAGCGGAGGGCGTGCTCTCCGCTATACATCTAGATAAGTGACTTTTCATGGGTTCTTTATCTAGATGAACTGAATATCAATAACTTAGCTTTCACTTGCTTCGGATGGCAAGTGGCCTGCTCCTAATATAAGCGAACCTCATTTTGACTGATTTTGCTGCGCGACTGGAAAAAGTTGCATCAAACCCAGAAGTATTTAAGCAGTTTGGACGCGGTGTTGAGCGTGAAACTTTACGCTATCGTCAGGATGGACAGCTAGCAACAACACCTCATCCAGAGGGGTTGGGCTCAGCGTTCACGAACCAATGGATTACTACGGACTTTTCTGAGTCACTCTTGGAGTTTATTACTCCGGTTTCTCATGATATTCCGGAGCTAATGGCCCAACTGAAAGATATCCATCACTTTACCCAAACGAAAATGGGCGAAGAAAAAATGTGGCCGCTTTCGATGCCATGTTATGTCGCCAGTGAAGACAATATTAATCTGGCACAGTACGGATCGTCTAACGCAGCGCGAATGAAAACCCTCTACCGAGAAGGGTTAAAACGCCGTTATGGCAGCTTAATGCAGATTATTTCGGGCGTACACTTCAACTTCTCGTTCCCTGAATCATTTTGGGATTCACTATATGGTGAGCAGGATGAAGACGCTCGTCAGGAAACGAAATCTGACGCGTATTTTGCCCTAATTCGTAATTACTACCGTTTTGGTTGGATGATTCCCTATTTCTTTGGTGCTTCGCCTGCGCTGTGCGGTTCGTTTATTCAAGGTCGAGAAACGAGTTTACCTTTCGAGAGTTTAGGTGGGACGTTATTCTTACCGAAATCAACGTCTTTGCGTCTGAGTGACCTTGGTTACACGAATAATGCCCAGAGCACGCTAAAGATAGGCTTCAATAGTATTAACCAGTACCTGGAAGGTTTAAGTGATGCTATTCGTCGTCCGTCAGAAGAGTTTGCAAAAATTGGTGTGAAAGTGGATGGCGAGTACCGTCAACTTAACTCGAATGTTTTGCAAATAGAGAACGAATTGTACGCACCTATTCGCCCTAAACGCGTGGCTCAAAGTGGTGAGAAACCATCAGAAGCGTTAAAGCGTGCTGGTGTTGAGTATATTGAAGTTCGTTCATTGGATGTGAATCCATTCAGCCCGGTAGGCATAACTGAAGAACAAGTTCGCTTCCTCGATCTGTTCCTGACGTGGGCTGCATTGTCAGACTCAGAACCAATGGATAACTGTGAACTGGAATGTTGGCGCGATAACTGGAACAAGGTCATTGTTTCTGGTCGTGAAAAAGGCTTGATGCTTCAGATTGGTTGCCAAGGTGAACGACTGCCTCTACAGGAGTGGGTTCACCGAGTGTTTGCTGAGCTACGCCAAATTGCCGTGACGATAGATGAGGTGAATGGTGATAATGCTTACCAAGAGGTTTGCGATAAGTTAACTGGATGGATTGAGGAGCCTGAATTGACGACTTCTGGTCAATTGTTGGAACTGACTAAGGAGTTAGGCGGTTTAGGTAAAGTAGGTTGCTCACTCGGTCTAAAACATCGTGAAGATAACCTTAATCACGGCTACCAGCATTACTCACAAGAAGTGATGGAACAGGAAGCGTTAGCGTCTGTTGAGAAGCAAAAACAAGCAGAACTGAGTGACACGATGTCTTTTGATGAGTTCCTGGCAGACTATTTTTCTTATTTAAAACAATAACAGAATAGTAAGGATAGGGTGGGATTGAATATTAAGCCTCTAGTGGTATCGGTGTTAGGTAGTGCGTTGCTCGCTGGATGTGCGACGGCACCACCGAAGCAGCAAGATAATCTCTGTGAGATATTTCGGGAAAAATCTGGCTGGTATGATGATGCTAAAGATATGGAGGAAGAGTGGGGAACTCCGATCCATGTCGCAATGGCGATTATCAAGCAAGAGAGCGGATACCGACACGACGCAAAACCACCCAAAGATTATGTGCTGGGCTTTATCCCTTGGGGAAGAGTCAGTAGTGCCTATGGCTACGCTCAGGCGCAAGATCCCGCTTGGGACGATTTTCAGGATTCGACCGGGCAAGGTGGATCGCGTACTAACTTTGACGACGCTATGATGTTTGTCGGTTGGTATACCCACGAAACCCGTCGTCAGCTAGGTATCTCTTTATGGGATCCATATAACCAGTATCTTGCCTATCATGAAGGAAGAGGGGGTTATCAACGTGGAACTTATAAAAGGAAGCCTAGTTTAGTTAAAGTCGCGCGACGTGTAGAACAAACCGCGAAGAATTATGGCTGGCAGCTGAAACAATGTCGTCAGGAACTGGAAGACAACAGCAGCTGGTTCTTTTAACCCTAATAGGGATAAACAGAAATCAAACCAATACCGTAAGGTGTTGAGATTACAATCAGGAGAGATGTAATGCCTTTACTCGATAGTTTTACTGTGGATCACACTCGTATGAATGCACCTGCTGTGCGAGTCGCGAAAACCATGCAAACCCCAAAAGGGGACACCATTACTGTCTTCGATTTACGCTTTACCGCACCAAACAAAGACATCCTTTCAGAGAAAGGCATCCATACACTAGAGCACCTTTACGCCGGCTTTATGCGTAGCCACCTAAACGGTGACAGTGTAGAAATCATCGATATTTCTCCAATGGGTTGTCGTACTGGCTTCTACATGAGCCTGATCGGTACGCCTTCAGAGCAGCAAGTCGCAGATGCTTGGGTTGCATCAATGGAAGACGTGCTGAAAGTAGAGAGCCAGAACAAAATTCCTGAGCTGAATGAATACCAGTGTGGTACAGCTGCAATGCACTCATTGGATGAAGCAAAACAAATTGCGAAAAACATTTTGGCTGCGGGTGTGTCAGTGAATAAAAATGATGAGCTTGCTCTACCAGAGTCGATGTTGAAAGAACTGCGTATCGACTAAGACCTGAGTTGTCTTATTAACTGTTTTAACCAAAAGAGCCTGACACTGTCAGGCTCTTTTTATTTGTCAGTAAACAGATTACTTTTAGTTACTGGCTTTCTTTCGTTTGGGATAAACGCGAACTAACTTAATTCGGTTCTCTTCGATCTCGACAATTTCCATCGGGTGCCCGGAGACTTGCACGCTCAGGTGGCTTTCAGGAATGTCTTCTAAGTGCTCCAGGATCAAGCCATTTAGTGTACGAGGGCCATCAGTAGGAAGATGCCATTTCAGACCTTTATTGATGTCACGAATATTCGTACTGCCTTCGATTAAGAAGCTGCCATCACCTTGCGGGCTAATTTCATCAGATAAGCTTGGTGAGATCGAAGTGGTAAATTCACCGATAATCTCCTCCAAAATATCTTCTAACGTAACCAAACCGATGATGTCGCCATACTCATCAACGATAAGACCAATGCGCTGCTTATTACGCTGGAACTTCAACATCTGCACGTTTAGAGGCGTCCCTTCAGGAATGTAGTACACCTCATCAGCCGCACGCAGTAACGTCTCTTTGGTGAACTCGTTCTTTTCCAGCATCAGGCGGTAAGCCTCACGCAAGCGCAGCATGCCGACCACTTCATCAATCTGGTCGCGATAAAAAACGATACGGCCATGCGGTGAGTGTGTTAACTGACGAACGATAGACTTCCAGTCATCGTTAATGTCGATACCAGTAATTTCATTACGTGGCACCATAATGTCGTTTACTGTGACGTGCTCAAGATCCAGAATGGAAACCAACATGTCTTGGTGACGGCGAGGGATAAGCCCACCAGCTTCATTTACTACCGTGCGTAACTCTTCTGAACTGAGGTGATCTTCTACCGAGTGATCGGCCTTCACTCCTAGCAGACGAATAAAACCATTGGTGATGAAGTTAACTAACAGCACGAGTGGTGAAAGCAATTTCATCAGGATCGTCAACAGAATACTGCTGGTGTAAGACACGCGCTCCGGATACAGAGCGGCGATGGTTTTAGGCGTCACTTCTGCAAACACCAACACAACCATGGTGAGCGCTCCGGTCGCGATAGCGACACCCATATCACCATACAGGCGCATGCCGATAATGGTCGCAATTGCTGAAGCGAGGATGTTCACAAGGTTATTGCCGATAAGAATAAGACCAATCAGACGATCTGGGCGGTCTAATAACTTTTCGACACGCCTTGCCCCCTTATGCCCATTCTTGGCTAAGTGTTTCAAGCGATAACGGTTCAGTGACATCATCCCTGTTTCTGAACCGGAAAAGTAACCTGATATGACGATAAGACACGCGAGTAGCGCAAATAAGATACCCGTAGATATGTCGTCCAAAACGTTGCTGTTCCTTGTAAGTATTGGGTTATTTTAAAAGCTATATAACGGTTAAGTCATAGATTTACGGTACTGTATTTGATTTAACTTTGAATATAAAGGACATATCAATGCCTTAATTCAAAATGATCTCTCTTACAAAGCGGCTGCCGAAATAAGCTAGAGTGAGTAATGTGGCTCCAGCTACGGCAAACCAGGTTACTTTTCTCCCACGCCAACCATTTTGATAATGGCCCCACAATAAGATTGAATAGACCACCCATGCGATGAAAGAAAGAATGGCTTTATGCGCTTTTCCTTCTGCGAACATATCCTGAACAAACACATAGCCTGTAATAAGCGTAGCTGTCAGAAGTAAGTTACCAATCAAAATAATTTTAAACAGCTGACGCTCAACCATGAGTAATGGCGGCAAGTTAGGGTTGATTGCTAGGGACTTTTTGGTTTTCAGCTTGTGGTCAAGCCAAGCCAGTTGCAGCGCATACAGTGCGCCAATACTTAGCGTGGCATAAGAAAACAAAGCAAAAGAAATATGTATGAGTAGCTTAGGATCGTTTTCTAAATGTTTGATAAAGGTGCTCGGTAGAAAAGCCGCTGCAGATAAGTTGATGGCAGCAAAGCTATAAACGACGGGCAACAGAAACCAAAGCCGATTTTTTAGCATCGCAATGCTCATCACCAGAGATATGATGAAGCTGATAAGAGAGGCGACATTAAGAATACTAAAGTTCTGACCAGTACCATCGAGGATCAGATCACTCAATAACCACGCATGGAATACAAGCGCACAGGCAGCGCTGGCAAATACGGTTTTTGCTTTGATGACTGACTGTTGTGAAAGTCCGGGTATGATCGTCGCAATCGCTAATACGTAAAGTATGGCGGCCGCGATGGCAATTACGCTATCCATGAATCCTAAATGATGTTGTGCACAATGAAGAAATTATACCTTGCATTACTCTTTGGGGCTACGCTCTATGCGACATCAATCGTGAGAGATGAGATATTGAAATTAATAAGTTACCCACCATATAGAAATAGAGACAATAATAGAGCAGTGGTACGGGTATGACTCAGACCTTGGCTAAGGTATACTCACCCTAATTAATCGCCATTTTAGCGAAGAGACAAAGATGTTTGAGAATTTAACGGATCGATTATCCAAAACGCTGAAAAATATCAGTGGCAAAGGTCGTCTGACAGAAGACAACATTAAAGAAACCCTACGTGAAGTGCGAATGGCACTCTTGGAAGCAGACGTTGCGCTTCCTGTTGTTCGTGAATTTGTAAATCGCGTTAAAGAAAAAGCGGTTGGTGTAGAAGTTTCTAAATCTCTGACTCCGGGTCAAGAGTTTATTAAGATTGTTCAAGCTGAGCTTGAAGCTGTCATGGGTGAGTCTAACGAAGCTCTGAACCTAGCCGCTCAGCCGCCAGCCGTACTTTTGATGGCAGGTCTACAAGGTGCGGGTAAAACCACATCGGTAGGTAAACTATCCAAGCTACTAAAAGAACGTGATAAGAAGAAAGTATTGGTTGTATCTGCTGACGTTTACCGTCCTGCGGCGATCAAACAGCTAGAAACACTGGCATCAGACATCGGTGTTGATTTCTTCCCGTCGTCACCAGACCAAAAGCCTATTGATATTGCGAATGCAGCAATCGACCACGCGAAGAAGAAATTCTACGACGTACTGATTGTCGATACCGCTGGTCGTTTGGCGATTGATGAACAGATGATGGGGGAGATTAAAGAGCTTCACTCTGCGATTAACCCGGTTGAGACACTGTTTGTTGTGGATGCAATGACAGGTCAGGATGCGGCGAATACTGCTAAAGCCTTTGGTGATGCACTGCCACTGACAGGTGTGGTTCTAACCAAGGTAGACGGTGACGCACGTGGTGGTGCGGCGCTATCGGTTCGTCATATCACGGGTAAACCAATTAAATTCCTGGGTGTTGGTGAGAAAACTGACGCACTGGAACCATTCCACCCAGATCGCGTAGCATCACGTATTCTTGGCATGGGTGACGTTCTGTCGTTGATTGAAGACCTGCAACGTAATGTTGACCAAGAGAAAGCAGAAAAACTGGCGAAGAAATTCAAAGAGAAGAAAGGCTTCGATTTGGAGGACTTCCGTGAGCAGTTGGGTCAGATGCAAAACATGGGCGGCATGATGGGCATGATGGATAAACTTCCAGGCATGTCTCAGCTACCTGACAATGTCAAAGATAAAGTCGATGACAAGATGTTTAAGCAGATGGAAGCGATCATCAGCTCAATGACGATGAAAGAGCGTCAACGTCCAGAAATCATTAAAGGTTCGCGTAAGAAGCGCATTGCTGCAGGTTCAGGTGTGCAGGTTCAGGACGTAAACCGACTGCTAAAACAGTTCACCCAGATGCAAAAAATGATGAAAAAAATGCAAAAAGGCGGCATGAAAGGCATGATGCGCAACATGCAAGGCATGATGGGCGGCATGGGTGGTGGCGGTGGCTTCAACCCATTTGGTCGATAATTGCCCGCACACGCTATAGTTTCAGGGTGTTAGCTACATCACAAACTTTAATTTTAATTTATGTTGGTGAAAAAATAACTAAACCCCTTGCATTGCTCCGGTATAAGAGTAAAATTCCGGAGCTTTATTTTGGCACGAGACCCCAAACTATTTTAGTTTCTGGGGTTAATTTTATTTTTGAGAAAGCAAAGAGGACGACATGGTAACCATTCGTTTGGCACGTCACGGCGCTAAGAAGCGTCCATTTTATCAAATCGTAGTAGCGGACAGCCGCAACGCTGCAACTGGCCGTTTCATCGAGAAAGTTGGTTTCTTTAACCCAACTGCTAAAGGTCAAGAAGAAGGTCTACGTCTAGACCTAGACCGCGTTAACCACTGGGTTGGTCAAGGCGCGTCTGTATCTGACCGCGTTGCTAAGCTAGTTAAAGACGCTCAAAAAGCGGCTTAATTTTTACTGTTAGAAGTAGAAACTAGTTTATGTCGATGAAAGGTAAAGAAACAATGAGCAACGAAAAGATTGTTGTAGGCAAGTTTGGTGCTACTTACGGCATTCGAGGTTGGCTTAAGGTTTTTTCCTACACAGACAATGCTGAAAGCATTTTCGATTACAGTCCTTGGTACATTAACCAAAAGGGCAAATGGGTTGAGTACAAAGTAGAAAGCTGGAAGCGCCATAACAAAGGTATGGTGGCTAAGCTGGAAGGCATGGATGTTCGTGAAGACGCGCATTTAATGACTAACTTTGAAATTGCTATTGACCCTGCGGTACTACCTGAACTGTCAGAAGATGAATTCTACTGGCGTGAATTGTTTGGGATGCAAGTAGTAACCACTAAAGGTTACGATCTAGGTGTCGTTACTGACATACTGGAAACTGGCTCAAACGATGTTCTGGTTGTTAAAGCAAATCTTAAAGATGCTTTCGGGCAAAAGGAACGATTAATCCCGTTCCTTGAAGAGCAAGTGATCATTAATGTTGATCGCGAAGCTCAACGGATCGAAGTTGACTGGGATCCTGGATTCTAATCTCCAAAATTACAGAGCGAGATAAACATGTGGGTTGGCGTTATTAGCCTTTTTCCTGAAATGTTCCGTTCTGTTACTGATTTCGGAGTAACAGGTCAAGCGGTTAAAAAAGGTCTTTTGTCGATTGAGACTTGGAATCCTCGAGATTTCACTCACGACAAACATCGAACTGTCGATGATCGACCTTACGGTGGTGGCCCTGGTATGTTAATGATGGTTCAGCCTTTGCGCGACGCCATTCATACCGCGAAGAAAGCCTCACCGGGTAAGACGAAAGTCATTTACCTCTCTCCTCAAGGTCGTAAACTTGACCAAACAGGGGTCGAAGAGTTGGCGACAAATGAGAATTTGCTTCTTATCTGTGGTCGCTATGAAGGGGTAGATGAGCGCATCATTCAATCCGAAGTCGACGAAGAATGGTCGATCGGGGATTTTGTGATGACGGGTGGTGAGATTCCAGCCATGACGTTAATTGATTCGGTTTCTCGGTTTATTCCGGGAGTACTAGGAGATTTTTCGTCCGCAGAAGAAGACTCTTTTGCTAATGGCTTACTAGATTGCCCTCACTATACGCGTCCAGAAGTGTTGGATGACAAAGAGGTACCAGCGGTACTTATGTCAGGCAATCACAAGGACATTCGTCAATGGCGACTCAAACAGTCGCTGGGCCGAACTTGGCTAAGAAGACCAGAGCTCCTGGAAAACCTAGCTCTGACTGACGAACAGGAACAATTACTTGCTGAGTTCATTAATGAACATAATGCAAAGTAACCTAATTTATTTAGTATCAGTTTATTCTAGGAATTTTAAAAATGAGTAACATCATCAAAGCTCTTGAAGAAGAGCAAATGAAATCAGACCTACCTAAATTTGCACCAGGTGACACTGTTGTTGTTCAAGTTAAGGTAAAAGAAGGTGACCGTGAGCGTCTACAGGCTTTCGAAGGCGTTGTAATCGCAATCCGTAACCGTGGTCTACACTCTGCTTTCACTGTACGTAAAATCTCTAACGGTGAAGGTGTTGAGCGTACGTTCCAAACACACTCTCCAATTGTTGATAGCATCGAAGTTAAACGCCGTGGTGCAGTACGTCGTGCCAAGTTGTACTACCTACGTGAGCGTTCTGGTAAGTCTGCTCGTATCAAAGAGAAACTTGCTAAGAAGTAATGCTATAACTAGCGTTCTCATTAAACGGAGTCCTTTAGGGCTCCGTTTTTTTATGTTTGGGTGTAAACGCTCGTCATCCTGGACTGCGACGAAGGAGCGTGATTCAAGATCTACTCCTCGCGTGCTGAATTCGAAGGTGCCTGTTTCGGCTGGATCATTGTTGTGAATAGATTCCTGATGTCGCTTGGACTCCTCGGAATGACGGGGAAACGATTCAGGATCTAGAACCTAGTATTGATCTTCTGACCAGCCGTCACTGTCTGACATGTCTGGCGCGCCAGCAATGGCATTCTCTTCGTCTGCCCATTCACCAAAATCAATCATCTGGCATTTTTTGCTACAAAATGGTCGGTGAGGGCTTTGCTCTCCCCATTCTACGTCGGCTCCACATTGAGGGCATTGAACGATAGTAATTTTAGACATGGGTTGGTTCTCTGAATTAACAATGTTTCTCGAATAGAGAGGAATAATGAAATAGTAGTTGAGTGAGTTTCGGCTAGCTACATACCGCTAATTCAAACTCGACATCTTGGGTGCAAGCTTGACCACTTTCAAACGACATAAACTTAATCGCAAAGCGGTTTTTATGCCCTGAAATCATTGGGTAAACGCCGTGCTCCATAGGAATATGGAGTCTCAGAATATTTGCTTCATCAGCATCGCTCTGAAAGAAGCCCGCGCGGCCGATTTGAGCTTTAAATTGACCGGTTTCTCGGGTTAACTTTAGCCATAAGTTCAACGCATCCGAAAGCGGTTTCAAGCTCTCCAGCCATTTTTGCGCATCCTGCTTTTTACGCTCAAGTGGTAAATGCAGCCAGTAGTGCAAGGCTGGTAAATCAAAACAACAAGAACCACCAGGTAGATTAAATCGTTGTCTGATCGAACTTAAAAAGCGATCATCTTTAAGTGCCTGACCAAACCTTTCGGCTCTCATCAACTGTTTGTGAACCACATCGATATCATTAAGCAGTGAAGTCAGTGCATCTTGATCAACGCCTTCCACATGGAGCCAGTGTCGATAAGACAGACGCTGTTTTTCAAGATCTTTGGCCAGTTCACTTTTTAGCTGTAGTTGCTCGAAAATCTCAACCATATCAAACAACGCACGGAAAAATAGCTGGTACTGGTGATTCTCAGCAAAACCAGAGGCCAAGTGAGCCTGACGCAGTAGAGACTCTACTCTTAGATAAATACGAGTTTTCTCATTTAACGGATGTTCAAATTTGTGCGTGGTCATCGACATAAGCCTTGGTGAATTTCATTCTAATTTTGCAGATTTTTCTTACACATGGCTAGGTACTTTTCATGCAATTCTGTGATTTGAAGCAAAAGATCTTGGTCATTAGGGTTATTTTTAACCACGTCGTCGGCCATATCGAGTCTTTGCTGTCTTGAAGCCTGAGAGATGAGTATCGCTCGGGCTTGTTCTTCACTGACATTATCACGCTTCATCGTACGGGATATCTGTGTTTCAGGATCGACATCCACCACCAGTACACGGTCACACAAGCTTTCTAGTTGGTTTTCTACCAGTAGCGGTACAACCAGAAGTGCATAATCAGAGGTGACTTGCTGTAAGTCTTCTACCATTTTTTCGCGAATGATCGGGTGTAATAGCTTATTAAGCCAGTCTTTTTCATCTGGGTTCGAAAAGATTTTCTCTCTTAACTTCGCCCGATCGAGCATTTGATCGTCACGAACAATATCGCTACCAAAGTGCTCAATAATTGCTGTCAGTCCCGGTGTTCCGGGCTCGACGACTTCTCTTGCAACAATATCTGCATCAACGATGTCGATTTTAAATTGCTGCTTGAACAGATTCGCCACGGTGGTTTTACCACTGGCAATACCGCCTGTTAGGCCAATAACCAAAGCCATTTACACTCCAAGAATTGATGTGAAATACCAATTTAGAATTTGATCACCCCAGAGCATACTTACCCATCCGGCAATCGCCAAGTAAGGACCAAAAGGGAAGGCCTTTTCGATCCCTTTCTTCTGCAATCGTAGCTGAATTATTCCAAATATGACGCCTACGATGGAAGAAAGCAAAATGATCATTGGTAAAGCTTGCCAACCCAGCCATGCACCAAGAGCGGCGAGTAGCTTAAAGTCGCCATAGCCCATGCCTTCTTTGCCAGTAAGCAGCTTGAAGCCCCAATAAACAAACCAGAGACATAAATAGCCAGCGATTGCACCGATCACGGCATCTTGCAGACTAACAGGGCTAACTTCGAACAATGCTAGAGCAATGCCAGCCCAGGTTAATGGTAATGTTAATTGATCGGGCAGAAGCATGGTATCGAGATCGATAAACGTCGCCGCGATAAGAATGAACGTAAAGAAAATTAGCGCAACAGTGAAATAGCTGAATCCGAAATGAAACGCAACATAGCCAGAACACGCTGCAGTCAGTATTTCTACAAGTGGGTATCTGGCGCTAATCGGTGCGCTACAGTTGTGGCATTTACCTTTTAGAAGTAGCCAACTGATCACTGGGATGTTATCACGAATGCGAATCGGAGTCCCACACTGTTGGCAAGAGGAGCGGGGTACGCTTAATGTGAGTACTTCTTTAGGTGATTCAATATTGTATTCAGGAAATGACTCAGCGCATTCACGGCGCCATTCCAGTTCCATGATTTTTGGCAGACGATAGATTACGACGTTAAGAAAACTTCCCACGATCAAACCAAAAACCACGGTGAATACAACGAATAACCATGGGTAGTACTGAAATACTTCCATATTTGTCTCTTGAGCGGTGCGTCAAACGGCAAGGCGCGTTTTGATGATTGATTTAGAGCCTCCATTTTAGCCCAATACGCTCATTAAGTTAAAGATTGGCAGGTACATTGCTGTCACTAATCCGCCAACGACCACACCAAGAAAAACGATAATCAGCGGCTCGAGAATCTTACTCAGGTTATCGACGGTATTGTCTACTTCGAATTCATAGATGGTCGCCACTTTATTGAGCATCTCATCGAGCCTACCTGATTCTTCTCCAATCATTACCATTTGTAGTACGAGTTCCGGGAAAACATCACAGTTACGCATCGCGACATACATTGGCATACCAGCTGCTGTATCACGATAGACCTCTTCTACTGCTAGCTGATAGTGCAGGTTTCCTGATGTTTTTGAGGTGGTTTTTAAGCTGGTCAGGATTGGGATACCAGCACTAAAGCTGGTGGCCAGGGTTCGGCTAAATTTAGCAATCGCAGCCTTGGACAACATTGCGCCAAGAACGGGAACTTTCAATATGGCTCGATCCATCATCAAGCGAAAGGAATCAGAACGTTTTACCAGTATTCTTGCTGATATAACTAGGCTAAGTGTCCCAAGAGCGATGAATGAACCCCAATTTTGCATCCAAGCAGACAAGTCTAGTACTTGTCTGGTAAACCAAGGTAATTCAGCACCAAAGCCGACGAACATTTTTTCAAACTCGGGAATAACTTGCGTGAGCATGAGATAGGAAACGCCCAACGCAACCAAAATGACCATCATTGGGTAGATTAGGGCTTTTATGACTTTGGCTCTGAGTTCCTCGCTTTTCTCACGATAAGTGGCCAGTCGTTCAAATACTTCCGCCAAGTTACCTGACAGTTCTCCGGTCGAGATTAGATCAGTATATAGCGAGTCAAAGTGTGAGCTGGCGGTGCGCATCGCTTTAGACATAGGCGTGCCCGCTTCAACCGCCCTAGTTATGCTCATTAAAATAGACTTCATCTCGGCTTTTTTATGGTTATTGGAGACCAGTTTCAAAGCCTGAACGAGTGGGACGCCTGTAATCAGCATGGTAGAGATTTGTCGAGTGAAAACGGTGATGTCTTTGCCTTTTATGCGATGGCTGAGTTTGGTTAAAAAGGAAATACTGCTTTTTTTCAGTTTTTTTATTTTTATATGCTGGGCGTTGAGGCGTTCGCGCACTTCCACTTCGCTCATGGCCAGCGTTTTCCCTGAGGTCTTTTTTCCTGCGCTATTAATGCCTTTCCAGAGGAAGTTCTTGAGTTGTGGGGTCGTCGTTTTCATAGGCTAAATGGCTGCTAGTTCAAAGTGAAATTAAAAGTAGAGCACGCGCTGCAGTTCGCTAAAGCTTGTGACGCCTTGCTTAAGCTTTTCTATACCTGACATTTGTAGTGTGCTCATCCCGTTATGGATGGCGAGTTTTTCGAGTTGATGTACAGAGGCACCTTTAATCAGTGCTTCGGATAGGGTTTCATCGAAACGCATCACCTCATAGATGCCAGTTCGTCCCGAATAGCCGTGTGTACAGTGGTTGCAGCCATTGGGGTTAGCTTGATAAATCTGGTCAGTTGCTTGAATGCCAATATGTTGTAATGCGGTGGTAACCTCTTGAGGCTTTTTACAGTGCGGGCAAAGCTTACGGGCTAAGCGCTGGGCAATAATAAGGCTGAGCGAAGAGGCGAGGTTAAAGCTTTCAACGCCCATATTCGTTAGGCGGATAACGGTTTCCGCGGCTGAATTGGTGTGCAGGGTAGAGAGGACTAAGTGCCCGGTCTGTGCGGCTTTAATCGCGATTTCTGCGGTGTCCAAATCACGAATTTCTCCCACCATCACTACATCAGGGTCTTGGCGCAGGAAAGAGCGCAGAGCCTCGGCGAAACCAAAGCCAATTTTGGGCTGAACCTGAACCTGATTAATTCCGGAGAGGTTGATTTCGACCGGATCTTCCGCCGTAGAAATATTGATCTCTGGTTTATTGAGTATGCTCAGCCCTGTGTACAACGAGACGGTTTTGCCGCTGCCAGTTGGGCCAGTCATTAAAATCATGCCTTGTGGGCGACGAAGAGCATCTAAATACAGCTGCTTTTGCTGGTCACTGTAGCCTAGTTTGTCGATATCCAGTGATGCAGAGCTGCTATCGAGCAGTCGTAATACGATCTTTTCTCCGAACAGGGTGGGTAAGGTGGACACTCGCATATCAATGGCAGTGTCTTGATTGAGTTTCAGCTTGATACGTCCGTCTTGTGGCAAACGCCTTTCGGCAATATCTAGTTTGGACAGAATTTTGATCCGTGCTGATAAGCGCCGACTTAAATGGCTTGGCGGCTGCTGAGTCTCAATCAATATGCCGTCGCAGCGTAGGCGAACCCGATACATTTTTTCGTAAGGCTCAAAGTGGATATCGGATGCGCCTTTACGCACCGCGTCGAGCAAAATCTGGTTGATATAGCGACTAACCGGTGAGTCGTCCAGGCTTAAGTCTTCGATGTTGTCGATTTCATCTGCGCCCACGTCAACCAGATTGGCTAACTCTTCTTGGTTGATCTCTTTTAAGCCCGACTTCTCATGACTCAATGAACGACCATATAAGCGCCGAATTGCAGCGCTGAGTTCTCGAAAATCCGCCAAGACCAATTCAATTTGTAAACCAGTGGCAAAGCGGAAATCATCTTCAGCTTGTTGATTCGTGGGGTCTGCAACCGCTAATAATAACGTTGAAGGCGTGCGGTGGAGTGGGAGCGCGTTATGACGTGTGATTAACTCCCTAAGACCAAGTTGTTGACAAAGAGAAGCGTACTCATATTGAGATAACTCAGGCCGATTTAAACCAAAGAGAGAACTTAAGTGCTCAGCGAGCTCGCTTGATGTAAATAATCCAGAACTCACTAACGCTTCCGGCATCGAAGTACCAGAAGCGTTGACTTGCTCTACTAACGATTCTTCTTGGTGTAAATTGATTAATCCCATCTGGCGAAGAATCGTTGAGAGGTTGGTTAGCATGGCTAGTTAGTTGGGCAAAAATCAGCGTAATCATCACCCGCTGTTGAATCACACGATGCAATCCAAACAACGCCGTTTGAGTCTAACTTGGGAGTCATTACGACTTTAAAGCCTGCAGGTAGTCCTCCCTTTCCTTCTGTAGGATCAATTAATGCTGTTATGGATGTATCTGCTGTCACGTCCCCATCAGTTACTGTTACAGTTGAGGAAACAGAGAACTTATCGCCAGAGTTTGCCCCTTTGCTGAAGGTTTGAGTATCTGGCACCCCCCCTTCTGTTGAGGAACAATTGGTTTCGTTGTTAAGCAAGCAGACGCCTACAGCTGTTTTAAATGCAGTGGAAGCATTCAGCATTTCGGTTGCATGAGCTCTTTTCGTGTAATTTTGATATGCAGGGACTGCAAATGCTGCAAGTACGCCAATAATTGCCACCACAATCATTAATTCAATCAGCGTAAAACCTTGCTGTTTTTTGTGTTTATTTGACTTCATTTTCTCTTCCTTCTCATGAGATAGATAATGCTGTTGCATTGGCACAAGATTATGGAGAGTAAGAAGTGGTGAAAACTGGTAGGCTGCGGGTGATCGAGTCAGATAGATATCTTTAATGCTCAATTACATTCGATATGCAATGAATTGCGATTGGTTTGGCTTTTTACGGATAAAAATAAAGGGCCAAAGAGCCCCTTATTTAATGCTTGTTTTGTAAGTCGTTGAATTTTCTTGTTTAATATGGTTTTTGTCAATTGGTTATTTGAAGCGCATCGAAAGGTCCATCGCTTTTAGGTGCTTGGTTAGCGCGCCGACAGAGATGTAATCTACGCCAGTTTCTGCGTATTCTGCGATAGTTTCTAAAGTGATGTTGCCAGAGTTTTCTAATGCTGCGCGACCTGCGTTGATGGCTACTGCTTCACGCATCATCTCTTTGCTAAAGTTATCCAGCATGATGATATCTGCACCGGCTTCAATCGCTTCTTTTAGCTCGTCTAAGCTCTCTGTTTCTACTTCGACTGGTTTGCCAGGGTTCAACTCTTTTGCTGTTGTGATCGCTTGAGTGATGCCGCCACAGGCAATGATGTGGTTTTCTTTAATTAGGTAGGCATCGAATACGCCGATACGATGGTTGAAGCCACCGCCACAAGCGACGGCGTATTTTAGAGCGCTGCGCAGACCCGGGATAGTCTTGCGCGTATCTAACAGACGGCACTCCGTGTGCGCGATCTTTTCTGCGTACACGGACGTTGTGGTCGCACAACCAGAAAGCGTCTGAATAAAGTTCATCGCGTTACGCTCGCCAGTAAGCAAGTCACGAGCAGGGCCGGATAAGGTACAAAGTGTCTGGTTTGGTTCAACCTTGTCACCGTCTTGTACATGCCACTCGATAGTCACTTTACCGCCCAGCTGTTTAAATACTTCATCTGCCCAAGCCTGACCGCAGAACACACCGTGCTCACGAGTGATGATCGTCGCCGTATTAACGGCATCTGCGGGGATTAGAGATGCGGTGATATCGTTATTGATATCCACTGTGCCGCCGAGGTCTTCTTTTAAGGTATCGGCGACCGAGCGAGCGATCTCCAAAGGAAGTTGTTGTTTCAGGTATTCCAGGCGTTCTTGGCTGTTGTGTGTGTTCTTCATCGCAAATCTAGTCTTGAAAGGGAGATGGCAACGAATGATACTCTCCGGTGTCAATAATTTCAGCAGTTAATTTGCAAACTAGAGAGGTTGATATGCCCCCAATAATCGAGAATGGTTGGTTGACGCAAGCAAAGCATGTCCCGTCGCCTTTTTTTGATGCTCGTTCGGATACAAATGATATCTCTCTGCTAGTGGTGCATAACATTAGTTTGCCGCCTGGCCAGTTTGGTGGTCCTTATATTGAGGACTTTTTCTGCGGGAAATTGGACCCGAAAGCGCATCCATTTTTTGAAGTAATTCACAAAATAGGGGTTTCGGCTCATTGCTTGATCAAGAGAAATGGCGAGGTTGTTCAGTTTGTTTCCTTTCTTGATAGAGCATGGCATGCGGGACAATCAAGTTTTGCTGGACGAGTTGGATGCAATGACTATTCGATAGGTATTGAACTGGAAGGGACAGAGTTTGTTGCCTACACAGATGAACAATATCAGTCACTTGCGCAGCTCTCTCAAGCAATCATGTCGCAATATCCTAACGTCACCCCCCAACGAATTACCGGCCATCAATACATCGCTCCACTACGAAAAAGTGATCCTGGCTTAAGCTTTGACTGGGTAAAATATCGACGACTAATTTGAAATAAACTTGTGATAATTATGTAAATTACAAAGGCTAAAATCAATAAGGTATGGGGTTATCCATACCTTTTTTTATACAAAAAATAATACCTTTTGTTGAAAAATAACTACATTTTCGTGTGTTTGTACCCAGGTGAGGTCGATATTTGTGCTGAACATTATGTCATTTTATGTTTTTACTTTTCATATCTGCTAGCACGTCATTCACCCAGTTGTTTTATTATTGTAATTGGTAAGACCAATTTTATTGCTGTTTTAACCGCCAATTGTTATCAGAGTGTTTTGGCTAGGCTTGTTCTATGATTTAGGTCAATTTTTGGCTGGACAGTCACGTTTTAATTATGTTAATTTCTGCACCAACTTAAAATTGGTATTACCAATTACCTGCAAGAGTAGAAGAATAATAAATTATGGCTTATCAAAGGATTCGTCAGCCAAAGCTCTCTGATGTTATTGAACAAGAGTTAGAAAGGTTGATTGTGGAAGGAACATTGTCTCCGGGGCAGCAGTTGCCACCAGAGCGCGAACTGGCAAAACAGTTTGATGTTTCTCGTCCGTCGATCCGTGAGGCAATTCAACGCCTTGAAGCTAAGCGTCTTCTTACTCGTCGTCAGGGTGGTGGCACTTTTGTTAGCGACAACATCTGGAAAAGTTTTTCAGATCCTCTGCTAAATTTATTGTCTAGCCACTCTGAAACTCAGCTGGATTTACTGGAAACGCGTCACGCGATGGAAGGTATTGCCGCTTACTTTGCAGCCGTTCGTGGTACCGAAGAAGATTTTGCTCGAATTCAAGCCTGTCTTGAACGAATCAGCCAAGCGCAATCAAACAATGATGTTGCAGCTGAATCGGCGGAAGTCATGCAGTTCTTAATTGCTTTAACGGAAGCGGCTCACAACGTAGTACTCCTACATATTGTGCGCAGTCTGGCACCTTTGCTTGAGCAAAATATTCTACAGAATTTTAAATTATTACATCGCCGCCCTGAAGCGGTCGAGAAAGTAAGTAAACACCGAGCTAATATCGTGGATGCGATTGTATCTGGTCAGCCAGAAAAGGCGCGTGAGATGTCTCATTCACACTTAGCTTATATTGAAGAAACATTGTTGGATTTGACCAGAGAAGAGTCTCGTCGTGAACGCTCTTTACGTCGAATGCAACAGGGCAATGACTCGTAACGACGATTTGCTTGTTTTATAGATCCAACCAATAGAAGGATAGATCGCCATGTCTGATATGAAGCATGACGTAGATGCACTGGAAACTCAAGAATGGCTACAAGCACTTGAGTCAGTTGTACGTGAAGAAGGCGTAGAGCGTGCTCAGTTCCTACTTGAGCAAGTTCTAGATAAAGCACGTCTAGACGGTGTTGACATGCCAACTGGAATCACCACGAACTACATCAACACGATTCCAGCAGATCAAGAACCAGCTTACCCAGGTGACACAACACTTGAGCGTCGTATTCGTTCCATCATCCGCTGGAACGCAATCATGATCGTTCTACGTGCATCGAAGAAAGACCTAGAACTAGGCGGCCACATGGCGTCTTTCCAGTCTTCTGCTGCATTCTACGAAACATGTTTCAACCATTTCTTCCGTGCTCCAAACGAGAAGGATGGTGGCGACCTAGTTTACTACCAAGGTCACATTTCACCAGGTATCTACTCTCGTGCATTCGTTGAAGGCCGTCTAACTGAAGAGCAGCTAGACAACTTCCGTCAAGAAGTAGATGGTAAAGGTATCCCGTCATACCCACACCCTAAACTGATGCCTGAATTCTGGCAGTTCCCGACTGTATCTATGGGTCTGGGCCCAATCGCTTCTATCTACCAAGCTCGTTTCCTTAAGTACCTTGAAGGTCGTGGCCTGAAAGACACTTCTGAGCAGCGCGTATACGCGTTCCTGGGTGACGGTGAGATGGATGAGCCAGAATCACGTGGTGCTATCTCTTTCGCTGCGCGTGAGAAGCTAGACAACCTATGTTTCCTAATCAACTGTAACCTACAGCGTCTAGACGGCCCTGTAATGGGTAACGGTAAGATCATTCAAGAACTTGAAGGTCTGTTCAAGGGTGCTGGCTGGAACGTAGTGAAAGTAATCTGGGGTAACAACTGGGATTCTCTACTAGCTAAAGATACGACTGGTAAGCTTCTACAGCTTATGAACGAAACGATCGACGGCGACTACCAAACATTTAAATCAAAAGATGGCGCGTACGTACGTGAGCACTTCTTTGGTAAATACCCAGAGACTGCTGCACTAGTGGCTGACATGACTGATGACGAAATCTTCGCACTTAAGCGTGGTGGTCACGAGTCTTCTAAGCTTTACGCGGCTTACAAAAACGCAGCAGATACTAAAGGCCGTCCAACGGTTATCCTAGCTAAGACCGTTAAAGGTTACGGCATGGGTGAAGCGGCAGAAGGTAAGAACATCGCGCACCAAGTTAAGAAGATGGACATGACTCACGTACTACAACTACGTGATCGTCTAGGTCTACAAGATCTTCTGACTGACGAAGCAGTGAAAGAGCTTAAGTACCTGAAACTTGAAGAAGGTTCAAAAGAGCACGAGTACCTACACGCTCGTCGTAAAGCGCTACACGGTTACACACCTCAGCGTCTGCCAAACTTCACTCAAGAACTTGTTGTTCCTGAGCTAGAAGAGTTCAAGCCTCTACTGGAAGAGCAGAAGCGTGACATCTCTTCTACGATGGCATTCGTACGTTCACTTAACGTTCTGCTTAAGAATAAGAACATTGGTCAAAACATTGTTCCTATCATTGCGGATGAAGCTCGTACATTCGGTATGGAAGGTCTGTTCCGTCAAATCGGTATTTACAACCCGCACGGCCAGACTTACACACCAGAAGACCGTGGCGTAGTTTCTTACTACAAAGAAGCGACTTCAGGTCAGGTTCTACAAGAAGGTATCAACGAGCTAGGTGCTATGTCTTCATGGGTTGCAGCAGCAACTTCATACAGCACGAACGACCTACCAATGATTCCGTTCTACATCTACTACTCTATGTTCGGTTTCCAACGTGTTGGCGACATGGCGTGGATGGCTGGTGACCAACAAGCACGTGGTTTCCTACTGGGTGCAACGGCTGGTCGTACTACGCTGAACGGTGAAGGTCTACAGCACGAAGATGGTCACTCGCACATCATGGCGGGTACGGTTCCTAACTGTATCTCTTACGATCCGACATTCGCTTACGAAGTAGCGGTAATCATGCAAGACGGTATCCGTCGCATGTACGGTGAACAAGAGAACGTGTTCTACTACCTAACGCTAATGAACGAGAACTACGCAATGCCAGCAATGCCAGAAGGCGCTGAAGAAGGCATTCGTAAGGGTATCTACAAGCTAGAAACTTACACTGGTTCTAAAGGTAAAGTTCAGCTAATGAGCTCTGGTACTATCATGAACGAAGTACGTAAAGCAGCTCAAATCCTTAGCGATGAGTACGGTGTTGCATCTGACGTTTACTCTGTAACGTCATTCAACGAAGTAACTCGCGACGGTCAAGCGGCTGAGCGTTACAACATGCTACACCCAGAAGCGGAAGCGCAAGTACCATACATCCAAACTGTAATGGGTACTGAGCCAGCTATCGCAGCAACAGACTACATGAAGAACTACGCAGAGCAGGTTCGTGCATTCATCCCTGCTGAATCATACAAAGTTCTTGGTACTGACGGTTTCGGTCGCTCAGACAGCCGTGAAAACCTACGTCGTCACTTCGAAGTGAACGCAGGTTACGTAGTCGTAGCAGCGCTAACTGAACTAGCGAAACGTGGCGAAGTTGAAAAATCTGTAGTTGTAGAAGCTATTAAGAAATTCGACATCGACACTGAGAAAACAAACCCGCTATACGCTTAATTAAGAAGGTAGATAAGAAATGGCAATCGAAATTAATGTACCAGACATCGGTGCGGATGAGGTTGAAGTTACTGAGATTCTTGTGAGCGTTGGCGACAAGGTTGAAGAAGAGCAGTCTCTGATCACTGTTGAAGGCGATAAAGCTTCTATGGAAGTTCCTGCTTCTCAAGCGGGTATCGTTAAAGAAATCAAAGTTGCAGAAGGCGACAAGGTTTCTACTGGTTCTCTAATCATGATTTTCGAAGCTGAAGGTGCCGCTGCAGAAGCGGCTCCTGCGGCGGCCCCAGCAGTTGAAGCGGCACCTGTAGCAGCTCCTGCAGCGGCAGAACTGAAAGAAGTTCACGTACCAGATATCGGTGGTGACGAAGTTGAAGTTACTGAAATCATGGTAGCAATCGGCGACAGCATCGAAGAAGAGCAATCTCTGATCACTGTAGAAGGCGACAAAGCTTCTATGGAAGTTCCTGCACCATTCGCAGGTACGCTTAAAGAGATCAAAGTAGCAGCAGGCGATAAAGTATCGACTGGCTCTCTAATCATGGTATTCGAAGTAGCAGGTTCAGGCGCTCCTGCGGCAGTAGAAGCACCAGCGGCAGCAGCTCCAGCAGCATCTGCGGCAAAAGAAGTTAACGTTCCAGATATCGGTGGCGACGAAGTAGAAGTTACTGAAATCATGGTTGCAGTTGGCGATACAGTGGAAGAAGAGCAATCTCTAATCACTGTAGAAGGCGACAAAGCTTCTATGGAAGTTCCTGCACCATTCGCTGGTACTGTTAAAGAAATCAAGATTGCAGCTGGCGACAAAGTGTCTACTGGCTCACTAATCATGGTATTCGAAGTGGCGGGCGCAGCTCCAGCTCCTGCAGCGGCTCCAGCTCAAGCGGCAGCACCTGCAGCAGCTGCTCCTAAAGCAGAAGCTCCAGCGGCAGCAGCTACAGCAGCAACCGGGACGCCGGCCGCAGGCGAGTTCAAAGAGAACGACGAGTACGCTCATGCGTCTCCAGTTGTTCGTCGTCTAGCTCGTGAGTTCGGCGTAAACCTTTCTAAGGTTAAAGGTTCTGGTCGTAAGAGCCGTATCCTGAAAGAAGACGTTCAGAACTACGTGAAAGAAGCGCTTAAGCGTCTTGAGTCTGGTGCAGCAGCATCTGGCAAAGGCGACGGTGCAGCTCTTGGTCTACTACCATGGCCAAAAGTGGACTTCAGCAAGTTCGGTGAGACAGAAGTTCAACCTCTATCTCGCATTAAGAAGATCTCTGGTGCTAACCTACACCGTAACTGGGTAATGATCCCGCACGTTACACAGTGGGATAACGCAGACATCACGGCTCTTGAAGCATTCCGTAAAGAGCAAAATGCGATTGAAGCGAAGAAAGACACTGGCATGAAGATCACTCCACTAGTGTTCATCATGAAAGCAGTTGCTAAAGCACTTGAAGCGTTCCCTGCGTTCAACTCTTCTCTATCAGAAGACGGTGAGAGCCTAATTCTGAAGAAATACGTGAACGTTGGTATCGCGGTAGATACGCCAAACGGTCTGGTTGTTCCTGTATTTAAAGACGTGAACAAGAAAGGCATCTACGAGCTATCTGAAGAGCTAATGGCTGTTTCTAAGAAAGCTCGTGCTGGTAAGCTAACTGCGGCTGACATGCAGGGTGGCTGTTTCACTATCTCTAGCCTTGGCGGCATCGGCGGTACTGCGTTTACTCCAATCGTAAACGCGCCAGAAGTGGGTATCCTAGGTGTATCTAAGTCAGAGATGAAACCGGTATGGAACGGTAAAGAGTTCGAACCGCGTCTACAACTTCCATTGTCTCTATCATACGACCACCGTGTGATCGATGGTGCGGAAGGTGCGCGTTTCATCACTTACCTAAACTCATGTCTATCTGACATTCGTCGTCTAGTTCTTTAATAGAAGTAGATGAGAGAGGCGGCAAATTAGCCGCCTCTGTTTATAGCGAATAACGAATAAAAATTATCGACAATTTGGTTGTTCCCCCCTACTTAGTTCAGGGTTTTCTCAATCGAATTGTTGTCTAGCTCACAGGCTAAATTGATTTACTTTTCACGCCATTAACATCTCTGTAAACTGTTAGCGGTCTGAAAGTCACTGTTTAAAAATCTTACTTAAACAAAAAGAATCAAAAAAACACTCAGCCTGTTAGGGATAATGACTACAAGAGGTCAAAATGAGCAAAGAAATTAAAGCCCAAGTTGTTGTACTTGGTTCTGGTCCTGCTGGTTACTCTGCAGCATTCCGTTGTGCGGATTTAGGTCTTGAAACTGTACTAGTTGAACGCTACAGCACTCTTGGCGGTGTGTGTCTGAACGTGGGTTGTATCCCATCAAAAGCACTTCTTCACGTTTCTAAAGTAATTGAAGAAGCAAAAGCAATGGCTGATCACGGCGTTGTATTTGGCGAGCCGCAAACAGACATCAGCAAGATCCGTATCTGGAAAGAAAAAGTTGTGAACCAACTGACTGGCGGTCTTGGTGGCATGGCTAAAATGCGTAACGTAACAGTTGTTAACGGTTACGGTAAGTTTACTGGCCCTAACTCTATCCTTGTAGAAGGTGAAGGTGAGTCAACGGTTGTTAACTTCGACAACGCAATTGTTGCTGCTGGTTCTCGTCCAATCAAACTGCCATTTATCCCGCATGAAGACCCACGTATTTGGGACTCTACTGACGCTCTTGAACTAAAAGAAGTGCCAGAAAAACTGCTGATCATGGGTGGTGGTATCATCGGTCTAGAAATGGGTACGGTTTACCACTCGCTAGGTTCTAAAGTTGATGTTGTTGAGATGTTTGACCAGGTAATCCCTGCGGCAGACAAAGATATCGTTAAGGTTTTCACTAAGCGTATCAAAGACAAGTTCAAGCTGATGCTAGAAACAAAAGTAACAGCAGTTGAAGCGAAAGAAGACGGTATCTACGTTTCAATGGAAGGCAAGAAAGCACCTGCTGAAGCAGAGCGCTACGATGCGGTTCTTGTTGCTATCGGTCGTGTACCAAACGGTAAGCTAATCGACGGTGAAAAAGCGGGTCTGGAAATCGACGAGCGCGGCTTCATCAACGTTGATAAGCAAATGCGTACTAACGTTCCTCATATCTTCGCTATCGGTGATGTCGTTGGTCAACCAATGCTTGCGCACAAAGGTGTGCATGAAGGCCACGTTGCAGCGGAAGTTATCTCTGGTAAGAAGCACTACTTCGACCCTAAAGTTATCCCTTCAATCGCATACACTGAGCCAGAAGTTGCTTGGGTTGGTAAGACTGAAAAAGAAGCGAAAGAAGAAGGCATCAAGTACGAAGTGGCAACATTCCCATGGGCAGCATCAGGTCGTGCAATCGCATCTGACTGTGCAGACGGTATGACTAAGCTAATCTTCGACAAAGAAACTCATCGCGTAATCGGTGGTGCTATCGTTGGTACTAACGGTGGTGAACTACTTGGCGAAATCGGTCTTGCAATCGAGATGGGTTGTGATGCAGAAGATATCGCTCTGACTATCCACGCTCACCCAACTCTACACGAGTCTGTTGGTCTAGCTGCTGAAGTATTTGAAGGTTCTATCACTGACCTTCCAAACAAAAAAGCAGTTAAGAAGAAGTAAGTTTCTTTACTGAATAAATAATAAAAGCCGCTGAACATTCAGCGGCTTTTTTGTGCGTAAAACTCATCTTTTGTAGTCAAAAAGCCCAGTAGAAGGTCAAGCTAATCGAGTGTATAGCTTGCACCCTATGGTGTCATTCCGAGGAGCCTTAGCGACACCAGGAATCTACTCACGTCAAAAACGGAGCTGAAACGAACACCTTAAACACCGACACTCTCAGTAAGTAGATCCTGAATCACGCTCCTTCGTCGCTGTCCAGGATGACGGTAGTGTTACTATGTTGTTTGTAGTTGAGCTAGCTGGGCTTAGTTAGTTTTGGTTTAAATCTTTATTAACCGCGATCGTAAATACAAAGCATATCAAGGTGTGAGCTGACCAGATTCTTCAGTCCATCTTCACCCTTAAAGCGGTTTGCCTGCACAAAGAGTGAGTAGCAAATGCCGTGGAATAGGTTGGTCAAGTGTTCTGGTTTGTGTGAGTTGCACACTTCACCACGTTCTATCGCTTTGATGAACATGTTCTGTACTAATAGCTGATTGGTGCGGTTGGTTGACACGAATAGTGGCCAAACTTCGTCGCGCGTTGAAGCACTCCATTCAAACCAAACTTTCAGCCAGTGGCAATCTTGATTAACCAGCTCAATCATTGCACTGGTGATGTTCGCAATATTGTCACGTGCGTGTAGGTCCAAATCGATGTTATCTGACAGGAAGTTCGAGAACTGACGTACTACGTGGTTCAGTACTTCATCGACGAGATCTTCTCGGGTTGGGAAATAGTTAAACACGGTTGCAACAGAAACTTGTGCGATTTCAGCGATATCTGCATGACCACCACGGCCAATACCACGGCGCGCAAATACTTCTAACGCGATTTCCATGAGCTGTTGCTTGCGTTTAATAGGGGAAAGCCTAGTACGGGCTCTCTTTGCAATTGAGTCCATTTTATTTACCTTGCCATTTTTCGTTGTATGGGGGGAAATCCCCCTAATTGATTATTTTAATAATTGCTTAAAGCAAGTGATGAGTGTAATGGTGCATATACTCAAGGTCAACATTTGTTGTGTGATTTGTAGACAGTAATGTGCTAACAGTGGATGCTTTTCGTCAGAATATTGCGAAATTAAGGTTATGCTCCCAAGAAAACCTCGCAATGGGTTGTGACTTTCAACGTAATGAGCGTGGTGATACACTACACGCCGTAAGATTAGGTGATCGTTTGCGCGCGATTGACCTTAACCCACCAAATAAATTGAGCAAAGTATGAAACATACAGTAGAAGTCATGATTTCTGAGCAAGTTGTTCAGGATCGAGTTCGTGAAATAGGCAAACAAATTACTGAGCGTTACCAAGGTAGCGAAGATCTGGTTTTGGTTGGCTTATTGCGTGGTTCATTTGTTTTTATGGCTGACTTAGCCCGTGCCATTGACCTGACTCACCAAGTGGATTTCATGACGGCATCAAGCTACGGCAATACGATGGAAAGCTCGCGTGATGTTCGTATCCTGAAAGACCTCGATGACGACATCAAAGGCAAAGATGTTCTGCTTGTTGAAGACATTATTGATACCGGTAATACGCTGAACAAGATTCGTGAAATCCTGTCTCTGCGTGAGCCAAAATCTATCGCGATCTGTACCCTGTTGGATAAACCATCTCGCCGTGAAGTCAATGTACCCGTTGACTGGATTGGCTTTGAAATTCCAGATGAGTTTGTGGTTGGTGTGGGTATTGATTACGCTCAGAAATACCGCCATTTACCATTCATCGGTAAAGTTGTGCCTCAAGAGTAATTGGTACTCTTAACGTAACCTGAGATCGTTTTAAACCATCGCCATCAAACCTGTTTTTTAGTTGCAGTGATATTGAGCGATGGTTTTTCTTAGTTTAAACAATACGCGATGAGATAAACACGCCCTAAGACAAAGGCCGAATCAACATATCCAGTTTCGGGTGTACCACTCGCCGCTTGACCGTTACTGCGTAGAAATTCTCGTACACATTTGGTAGCAACATATAACTTTTTAAAATCCCCTGATCCAACTCATCTTTAACAACTACTTCCGGCATCACCGCCAATGCGCCAGTGTCACGAGTTAATAATCGCAGCATCGCCATATCATCCGATTCAGCAATAATTTCCGGCTGCAGTTGAAACTGAGCCGCAAAGGCATCAAACGCTGAACGCAAAGGGTTTTCACCATATGGCAACACCCAACGCTGGTTGCGATAGCTATTACCTAGATCCTGCCCCAACTCCAAACCTGTAGGGCCAATAATCGCTACCGATTGTCTCGCGAGCACACGGCTTTGCCAGTTCTGTTTGTTTGAGCCACGCACCGGAATATTGGTCAATGCCATATCCAACTGGAGTTCACCAAGCGCAGTTAACAAACCAGTCTGGCTCATGGACTGTAGCGTGTAGCGGCAGTCATCCTGATTGATCAATGGCTGGATAAACTGCTCGATAAAATTACGCGAAATGGTTGATAGGATCCCGATACGAATCGTTGCTCCGGGAAGAGCTTTCCCACTGGTCAGAAGCTTTTCCAGCTCTTCACCATTTTTGAAGATTTCATCAGCATAGCTTAGCGCATGATAACCACTTTCAGTAAGCGATAATGTACGTCCTTTCCTGATGAACAATTCAACATCTAAACTTTGCTCTAATTGTTTGATTTGTGAGGAAAGGGCAGACTGAGAAATATGTAATTTCTGCGCAGTCTGGGTGAGGTTACCCTGCTTAGCCACTTGCCAAAAATAATAAAGATGATGATAGTTGAGTCGATTCATAGTTCTAAAAAACAGAATGATTTATCAATTATTATATATTTTACTTAAGTGTAACTAACTTTCACAATACTCGTCATATTATGAAATGTGAGGTTGGTCATGTTCTCTGTGTTTTTACTTACACCGCTCAAGCTGATGTTACTCAGTTTGATTGCCATACTCGGATTCACTATCATTCGTTATAGTTGGGTGGCATTTGCTGGTGAAGCGGATCGCGGGCGTTTTCTCCGCGCTTTAATCATGACCATTTGCGCCGTCATTATGGTGGTCATCAGTAATCACCTGTTTGTATTTTGGGCTGCATGGGTTAGCGTAAGCCTTTCTCTTAACAGGTTAATTCTTTTTTATCCGCAGCGTACTCGTGCACAGCTTGCTGCACACAAAAAATTTCTGCTCGCCCGGTTGAGCGAATTACTGTTAGCTGTGGCATTTGCCCTTTTGTACCTTGAGTTCAACACACCGTACATCAACGATATCATCGCCCAGGTTTCACTCACTTCAGACAGTACCAAGCTTGAAGGTGCAGCGATACTGCTGGCTATCGTCGCATTGATTAAGTGCGCGCAGCTTCCTGTTCATGGCTGGCTGATTCAGGTAGTCGAAGCGCCAACCCCAGTTTCGGCACTGCTTCACGCCGGCATTGTTAACCTTGGCGGAATATTACTACTTTTCTTCGCCCCTATACTTGCTTCAAGTGCTTTGGCGTGTGGCATTCTGATTGTACTGGCGGGAATCAGCACTGTGATTGCGGGTCTGGTAAGCACCACGCGCATTTCTATTAAAGTAAAACTGGCGTGGTCCACCAGCTCACAAATGGGGCTAATGCTGGTTGAAATAGCGTTAGGTCTTTATGAAATGGCTCTGCTGCACTTATTTGCGCACTCATTTTACAAAGCGTATTCGTTTCTTAATAGCGGCAATACGGTTAATCACTACCTGGCAGCGAAACTGGCTGGCGAGGTTAAACCTCGCGTGCAACATTGGTGTATTGCGCTCACCCTTGCTCTTATCTTGCTTACTATCACTCAGTGGCAATTTTCGGTGATGACTAGCCTGGCAGCAACCATCTTAGTGTGGTTTGCACTTAGTGCACTGATTTTGCCAAGTGTCACTCGCTGGGACAGAGCCAGTCTGCCACGCATTGTTATTACTCTATGTTTTGCTTCAGCACTGCTTACACTTTACACCACAGCCAAACACGCTCTGGCTGAAGTTGTTGGTCTCGACGCTTCGCTAAATATACTGGCAGACGGATTTGTGGCTGCACTGTTCATCTGTTTATTTGCCCTATCAATGGCACTGCAATACTGGCCTCATGTCAGCTGGGTCAAACGTCTGTTTATTTCACTTAACGCTGGGGTTTATCTCGATGAGTGGGCAACTCGACTGACGCTAAAGTGGTGGCCAAGTCAGTCACTACTTGCCTTACAGAACGCTCAGTGGCAAGAAAAACCGGAGGCTAAATCATGATTGAACAACAACTGCATATGCCATATATCGATATTGCTAAATCCGTATCCGCATCAATCGCGCCGGCCTGGCCACTGGATCAATCTATTGCGGTGAACCCGTGGTGGCCGCAGCGTCATAATTCCATTGAAACAACCTTTGCTGAACAAACGGTTATCACGGGTGAAACCAGCCTGATGCCAAGAGCGTACTATCGTGAATTGTGGAATCAGCAAATTCAGCCTGAACATGTGCATCAGGCCATTGCGCAATCAGACTCTGTACTAACTTATGAGCAAGTTATTGAGGACCTGCAGCGAAACGAACCTAGCCTGATACGCTGGAAAACTCTGGCAATGTTGATGGATGAGGAAATTCCATCACAACAAGGGCACAGTTGGGCACAGGAAATCGTTCAGCAAGTGAGCCAGTTTATCGCACTCTATCACCAGTATCCGGATCGCTTTGATGCCGATGGCAAAGATGGCGAGCATCTATATCAAAGCTGGCTGGAAGTAATTTGCCGCGACAAAGGTATGAAAACATTGCTTGGCGTCGACCTGCTGCCCTATTTTCAAAAACTACCAAAATCACTGCTTGAAGCATTAGGTGCAATCTATGAGATCTGGCAACCTACCTGGCAAACCGAAAGTGGTTGTCACGCCTTTATGCGCGCTTCACTGCAACAGTTGTCTGGCTGGGCAGGTTGGCAGTCATGGCTCGATTGGCAAGCCAACCTGGCTCAGAAGCCAAGCAGCTTGTCTCACACTCTGGGCCTGACAACAATTTTGTTGGCATGGGACAAAGTGTTAATGATGTGGCTGGAAGAAACACATCCACAAACCGCCAAGCGAGTTCGTCAAACACTCGGCCATCAGACGAACAATATCGAACAGCTGTATTTTTTAGCCAAACAGCAGTTAGCACCAATGTGGATTTGGCAGCGTGCGCTTGAGCTTAGCTTGCAAAATTCGTGGTTCCATCAGGTCAGTTCCGTGAAAGAAAGCACCGAAAGTGCTCGCCCACAGTTACAAGCGGTGTTTTGTATTGATGTTCGTTCTGAACCAATGCGCCGTGCGTTAGAAGCGCAGGGCAGTGATATTGAAACCGTAGGATTTGCCGGATTCTTCGGTCTTCCTATCGCATATCAGAATCACGACGGCAGTATTTTACGTCCTCAACTGCCCGGCTTATTAGCTCCTGATTTAGTCGCTCAGCAAACTCGTATGCAGCCAGAACGTTGGTTGAGACTAACCAAATTAGGTTGGCAAAACAGCCTGGATAAACCCTCGTCGAATTTAGGCATGGTAGAAGCCGGTGGTTTACTTAAGTTAGTCAGTCTGTTTAAACGCGTTGTGATGCAAGAAGGTACTGAAAACCCTGTTAACAAGGATCTTCGCGCCAATGAAACCTGGCAGCTTAAACGCAACCAAACCTTATTAACGACAGCAGAAAAAGCTGAATTAGGCGCAGGTATTTTAACCGCGATGGGCATTGCCAAACGTCTCGCTAACGTTGTGCTGTTGACGGGGCACGGTAGTCAAACCTGTAACAACCATACTTCATCAAGTCTGGATTGTGGTGCGTGTGGCGGTCAAAGCGGTGAAGTGAATGTCAAAGTTCTGGCTTCGCTGTTAAACGATGAGCAAGTGCGCCGTGAGATGGAAAACTTCGGTGTGATAGTCCCGGCAGATACACAGTTTTATGCAGCGCTGCATAACACCACTACCGACAATTTAACCGTGTTTGACGCGCCAAGTGCAAATTGGCGTCAGACAATTATTGATGCCAGCCACCAGGCTCGCCATGCTCGTGCAGAACAATTTGATGCTCCAGCAGCACCGAGCAAAAGCGACCTTAACCGATTCTTTAAACAGCGAGCAACAAACTGGGCACAAATGAGACCGGAATGGGGGCTGTGTAATAACGCCGGAGTATTTATTGCCCCGAGAGCGCTGACTCGTAATTTAGACTTTGCCGGACGTGCTTTCTTGCATGAGTACCACAGCGAGCAAGACCCCGAATACATGCAGCTGGAAAAGATTCTTACGGCACCACTACTGGTGATGAACTGGATTAACCTGCAATATTACGCCTCAGTCACTACGCCGGAGAAATTTGGCAGCGGTAACAAACTGCTACACAACGTGGTTGGCGGGCATATTGGTGTATTTGAAGGGAACGGTGGCGACCTGAGAATCGGGCTTTCAAAACAATCGGTTCACGATGGTAGCCATTACCGCCATCAGCCAGTACGCCTCAGCGTATTTATTCAGGCACCCCAATTAGCCATTGAAGCCATCATGGCCCAGCATCAGGATGTGGCATCATTGGTCAATAATGGCTGGCTATTCCTATATCATGTCGACGGCCAGAAGCAAGTCAGCCAGTACCGGGATGGCACCTGGCAAGTTATCACTTAAAAATCACTTACTTCTAAAACCTAAATACTAGACTTATATTAATCTGGAAAATTTGTTGATTCTTCAAAGTCCAATATGATCACTTATTTAGTTAGATTGGTATTTGCCTGTATTCAGATTAACGTACGAATAAAAATGCCCACATTATGGGCATTTTGTTTATAAGCTCTAATTCCCAGAGGGCCGTGGGAATTATGAAAAATTTAACAACCTAGAACTTAACGATATGAGAATTAACGACAAAGCAGTTTATGTTCTGGATTCAGAATCCTTTCCATCGCAGCTTTGTAACTCTCTACTACCGTATCTCTGGAGTGACAACGCACACCTATGTACTCCAGCTTCCCATCATCGATACCGTAAACAACACCGTGTACTTCAATTTCCTGACCGCGTTCCCAGGCATTTTGCAGAATCGTTGAGTTACTTAGATTATGAACTTGCTCTGCAACGTTGATTTCAGCCAGTTTGTCTGAGCGATCAGCTTCCGGCATTGATTCTATATAACTACGATGTTTGTAGTATAAGTCTCTGATATGCAGAAGCCAGTTGTTAATTAACCCGAGTTGAGGATTATCAATAGAAGCGGTTACACCACCACATCCGTAGTGACCACAAATAATAATATGCTTCACTTTTAATACGTCTACTGCGTATTGAACCACAGATAAACAGTTTAAGTCGGTATGAACAACCAGATTAGCGACATTACGATGAACGAACAGTTCTCCTGAGTACAGACCTGTTAGGCGTTCTGCCGGAACTCGACTGTCAGAGCAACCAATCCACAGGAAGTCGGGGTTTTGTCCTTCAGCGAGCTGAGCGAAATATTCAGGGCGTTCAGACTTTATCTCTTCTGACCATTTTGAATTATTTTCAAATAATTGTTTAATTTCCGGCATCTTGTAAATTACTTCCCTTAAAAGACAAAAGCACTGATAGCTCAGCTGTTCGAATATAGCAAGCGATCAAAATTTCAACTATACACAATGTTACAATTTCGGTCCCGTTAATTATTACTCAGACAGGACTCATCTGACGTGTTGTTATCAATAAATTCGTACAATTGAGTCTGTTTATTTATCTACCCTCAAAACCCATGAAATGGTTATGGTTTAAGGGAGCGTATCACTGGTTAAAGTGGTGAAGTTTGTTTTGATATTAATGCAAGGGAATTCAGTGTTGTTCGGTAATCGTTTTGAAGATATCAATTTCAAAGGGGACATCTTTGGTGGTGTCACAACCGCCATTATCTCGCTACCTTTGGCTTTGGCATTTGGTGTCGCTTCGGGAGCTGGCGCTGAAGCTGGCTTATGGGGCGCGATCATGGTGGGTTTATTTGCCTCTCTATTTGGTGGTTCTAATACGCTGATATCAGAGCCTACTGGGCCGATGACCGTCATTATGACTGCTGTACTGACGAGTATGATGGTGAAATACCCGGAAACAGGGATGGCCATGACGTTTACAGTCGTCATTATGGCAGGTGCGTTTCAGATTTTGCTGGGAACACTCAAGCTGGGTAAATATGTCACCTTAATGCCTTACAGCGTGATCTCCGGCTTTATGTCAGGAATTGGTGTCATACTGATTATCCTACAACTCTCTCCTCTTTTGGGGCATGCTGCGCCTTCAGGTGGAGTGTTAGGAACATTATCCGCATTACCTGAAACCATTTCTAACTTGAAGTTTAGTGAGCTGTTTTTAGGTTTGCTGACGTTAGGGATTCTGTTTTTCTTCCCAAAACACTATCGCAAGTATGTACCTGCTCAGCTGGTGGCACTGGTCGCTGTAACCTTGCTGTCTGTGATTCTGTTTGATACGGATGACATTCGTCGTATTGGTGAAATCCCGGCGGGTTTACCTTCGTTGGTTACGCCGCACATTAACCCGGATATGTTTGTCGAGATGGTTATCGATGCTTTGGTGTTGGGTACGCTTGGTTGTATTGATACGCTACTTACGGCTGTTATCGGTGACTCGCTAACGCGCAAAGAGCATGATTCTGATAAAGAACTGCGTGGTCAGGGGTTGGCAAATATGATTTCCGGGTTGTTTGGCGCACTACCAGGAGCGGGTGCGACGATGGGGACTGTGACCAATATTCAGGTTGGTGCGCGCTCACCGTTATCTGGTGTGGTTCGCGCATTGATGCTGGCGTTAGTAGTCCTAGTTGCTGGTGGGTTGACCGAACCTATACCAATGGCAGTGCTGGCTGGTATTGCCGTGTATGTCGGTTTTAACATTCTTGACTGGAGCTTTATTCAACGTGCTCACAAGGTAAGTTTTTCAGGCATGGCTGTGATGTATGGTGTAATGTTGTTGACCGTATTCGTCGATCTGATTGTCGCTGTTGGGCTTGGGGTGTTCATCTCCAACATCATTATTATCGAACGCCTGAGCCGTGAACAGGCTCGCCAAGTTAAAGCGATTAGTGATGCTGATGAAGATGATGTGCCTCTAACAGATAGTGAAAGAGGCTTATTGGATCGAGCGAATGGCACCGTGCTGTTCTTTTACCTCTCTGGACCAATGATCTTTAGCGTATCGAAAGCGATTTCTCGCCAGCACTCAAGTATCGCTGATTACGAAGCGATGATTTTGGATCTCACTGATGTACCAATGATTGATGTGACCGTCGGACTGGCGCTGGAAAACGCGATTAAAGATGCTCTGGATGCGAATTGTGAAGTCTACCTGCTGTGCCCGAATCAACGCACGCGTGAACAACTGGAAAAATTCCACGTGATCGATCTGGTACCGGCTGCCAATATTTATCGATTCCGCTATGAAGCTTTGAACGCCGCAGTTGCGCACGTTGAGGAAGCGCAATACCAGCGTATTACCGAGTAATTACGCGGTCCTTACTTTTAGCTCTGCTAAGCCTGCTTTGCAGAGCTCTCATCCCATTTCTGTTTCCCCGGAGCCTCATTGCCCCGGCTATCTACGCCATTAATTTGGAAACATAAACTCGTGATGGATAACACTTCTAAGTTTATACAAAGGTTTCATTGTAATCATCGTTATTCAACGATAGACTAATAATCCTTCACTGCAGTACCGAAAAGATATTTCAGAGACATCGGCTCTGAATCGTTCAAATACTCTCACTTGGTATCCGCAATCACGAATTACAACAGACGGCAATCAACTACGCTATGTACGCATTAGAAATCGAACAGCTACGTAAAACGTACGCAGGCGGCTTTGAGGCGTTAAAAGGCATCAGTCTACAAGTTAAACAAGGTGACTTTTATGCGCTTCTCGGCCCAAATGGGGCAGGGAAATCAACCACAATCGGTATTATCGCTTCACTTGTCAATAAAACGTCCGGAACCACCAAAGTCTTTGGTTACGACATTGATACTGATCTTGAATTGGCGAAACAAAATTTAGGCTTAGTTCCTCAGGAGTTCAACTTCAACCAATTTGAATCAGTGGAGCAAATTGTTACTCAGCAAGCTGGGTATTACGGTGTACCAAAAGCGGTTGCAAAAGAGCGTGCACAGAAGTACCTGACTCAACTTGACTTGTGGGACAAACGTTCAGAGGCGGCTCGTAATCTATCCGGTGGCATGAAGCGTCGACTAATGATAGCCCGAGCACTAATGCATGAACCAAAATTACTGATCCTAGATGAGCCAACAGCTGGCGTGGATATCGAGTTGCGCCGCTCAATGTGGGAGTTCCTTAAAAAGATTAACGCCCAAGGTATCACGATTATTCTAACCACTCACTACCTTGAAGAAGCGGAAATGCTTTGTCGAAACATCGGTATTATTAACCGTGGTGAGCTGATTGAGAACACCACTATGAAAGGTTTGTTGTCTAAACTGCAAGTCGAAACATTTGTGCTGGATGTTGAGAATGAGGGCTGTCTTCAGCCTCTGGATGGTGTCATTTCTCAAACATTAAAAGACGGCTCTCTAGAAATTGAGCTTGAGAAATCGGAAGGCTTGAACCATGTGTTTACTCAGTTAACTGAGCAAGGCGTAAGAGTACTATCGATGCGTAATAAGGCTAACCGCTTGGAAGAGTTGTTTGTCCGTATTGTTCGCGAGCAGAGTTAAGGAAACGGTATGTATCATATTTATTGGACAGCTTTTGTCAGTTTGCTGGGTAAAGAGATCAATCGCTTTACGCGTATTTGGGTACAAACCTTAGTTCCGCCTGTGATTACCATGTGCTTGTATTTCATCATCTTTGGTAATCTAATTGGTTCACGTATTGGTCAGATGAACGGATTTAGCTATATGGAATATATTGTTCCTGGCTTAATCATGATGTCGGTCATTACCAACTCATATTCAAACGTCGCTTCGTCATTTTTTAGTGCAAAAATGCAAAAAAATATCGAAGAATTACTTGTGGCTCCAGTTCCTAACTATGTAATCATCGCGGGTTATGTAATGGGTGGTGTTACTCGAGGTCTGTTAGTCGGAACTTTTGTCACTTTCGTATCTTTGTTTTTTGTTGATTTGAATGTGGACCATTGGGGAATTATCTTCCTGACCGTATTTATGACGTCGGTTGTTTTTGCCTTAGGCGGGCTTATCAACGCCGTATTCGCTAAGACGTTTGATGACATTTCTATTGTCCCTACGTTTGTCTTGACGCCACTAACCTACTTAGGTGGGGTTTTTTATTCGATTAGCCTATTACCAGAGTTTTGGCAGGGTGTGTCAAAAATCAATCCAATCGTCTATATGGTCAACGCATTCCGTTATGGATTTTTGGGAGTATCGGATGTGGGTATCGTGACGTCGTTTAGCGTACTTAGTGTCTTTGTTGTATTGCTGTATGCAGTGGCGCATTACTTAGTGACGAAAGGTAAAGGTTTACGAACCTAAACTCCATCTATGAAGTTACAACAGGTCGACTCAAAATCGACCTGTTGTTTTTACTTTTACTTTTGCTTGTTAGGCATCAATTGAATTGCCATTGCTTGGTTCTGTACTCTCTTTAGCTTCAACCGCCAACTCGACAGTTTGGTTGTCGATCAGACGAACATTACCTAAAAATGCTGACATCAGAATAACGGCTTGCGTTGTGTCTGCGGTGATCGCTTCTAATGTGCGAGCATCACGGATAAATATTTCATCTGGGTGCAACCCAGCCGCTCTAAGCTGATCACTTGCATCTTCAATGATTGAAGCGTAATCATCACGCCCACCACGCATCGCACTGCTAATCCAACGCATCGTACGTGCAAGTACAGGTGCACGTTGACGTTGATCCAGAGTAAGTAGCCCATTGCGAGAGCTCATTGCAAGCCCGTCCATTTCACGAACGGTTGGCACGCCGACTATGTCAATATCCATTGCCAGATCATCGACCATCTTTCGAATCACAGCCAGTTGCTGGAAGTCTTTTTCGCCGAAACAGGCCAGATCGGGTTGGACAATATTAAATAGCTTATTGACGATCGTCGTCACGCCGCGGAAGTGACCCGGACGAGAGGCACCTTCTAAAATAGTCGACAGACCAGGTACGTCGACAAAGGTCTGCTTATCTAAGCCTTCAGGATAGATAATTTCCGGTGTCGGAGTGAACACTAGTTCAACCCCTTCAGCAGCGAGCTTACTGAGATCTTCATCCAATGTTCGTGGATAGTTACTTAAATCGTCGGCACGTTCAAACTGCATCGGGTTAACAAAGATGCTTACGACAACCACATCAGCATATTCACGAGCTTTACGAACCAGCGTTAAGTGACCTTCATGAAGGTTACCCATTGTTGGGACAAACGCGATTTTACGTCCTTCACGTTTATAGGTTTTTACCTGTTCACGAACCGCTGAAATTTCCGCAAAAGTTTGCATTCACTTATCCTCTAAGCAATGGTATGAGCGTCGTCTGGGAATACACCGTTTGCAACATCTTCCATGTATTTCGCAACGGCTTTGCGCATATCACCTGTTTCTGCAAGAAAGTTTTTGGAGAATTTAGGCATGTAGTTGGCAGAAATACCAAACATATCATGCATTACCAGAATTTGGCCGTCAGTTACATTACCTGCACCGATGCCGATCACTGGCACGTCAAGCAATTGAGTGATGCGTTCTGCTAAAGCGGCGGGAACACACTCTAGTAGGATGATTTGAGCACCCGCTTCTTGTAGTGCCAGCGCATCTTTGACCATGCGATCCGCATTTTCCTGCTCTCGGCCCTGTATTTTATAGCCACCAAAGATGTTCACTGACTGAGGGGTCAGACCTAGGTGAGCACAGACAGGAACCGCACGCTCAGTGAGCATTTTGACGGTATCAACTAACCATTCACCGCCTTCGATCTTCACCATGTTGGCGCCAGCACGCATGATTTTTGCCGCATTTTCGCAGGCTTGCTCTGGCGTTGCGTAGCTCATGAATGGCATGTCAGACATCAGCAAACAGTTTGGGCTACCAGCACGCACGCAGCGAGTGTGGTATACGATATCTTCTACGGTGACAGGCAGCGTATCGTTTTCGCCTTGCAGAACCATACCCAGTGAGTCACCCACTAAAAGGACTGGCATTTCCTGGCTTTCAAAAAGTTGGGCAAAGCTTGCATCGTAAGCCGTTGAAGTAGCAAATTTACGACCTTCTTGTTTGCACTTAATAAGGTCGTTAATGGTCATTTTTTTCATTGTTTTATCCTTACTAGGAGTTGGCTATGACTGCCAAATATTGAGGCCGTTTCTATCTACTTGTTTCAGTAGTGAAGAGACCTCGGTCCCATCAGGGAGTTGTAAACTTGGTGCAATTTCCGCAAGAGGATAGAGCACGAATTCGCGTTCTTTCATTCCGTAGTGAGGAATGGTCAGCCTCTCGGAATTAATCACCTCATTGCCATAAAGTACGATGTCGAGGTCCAGTGTTCTTGGCCCCCAGCGTTCATCTTTACGGACACGCCCTTGCTCTTGCTCAATAGCTTGGGTGCAATCAAGCAGTTGCAAAGGCGTCAAATTGGTTTGAATCGCCACGACCGCATTAATATAATCCGGCTGATTTTGTGGGCCCATCGGCGTGCTGCTGTAAAGCTCTGACGCTTTGACAAATTTTGATTCAGGCAAAGCTTTTAGCGCTTCGATCGCTTGTTTCGCTTGGCTGACAGGATCAGCCAAGTTGCTGCCTACCGCAATGTACGCTGTGATCATGACTTTGGCTTACTCTTTTTCTTGCGATAGGTTTTGCGGCGACGCTGGCCTTTCGGAGCTTGGTCGTCGAGATCAGCAGCCATTGCCTGGCGCATTTCTCGGCCTGCATTTTGGAAAGTTTCCCACCACTTGGCAAGTTTCTCTGTCTCGCCGCCTTCAATTTCGCCACGCATTTCAAGAAAGTCGTATCCCGCGCGGAACTTGTTCAATTCCATAAGGCGTGAGGCGCGCTTACCATTGCGTCGTGGCAGGCGTAATTGCAGTTGCCAAATCTCGCGAATAGTCGCAGTGTGACGTCGTGGGATCGCAATGGTGCGAACCTGCTCATCAAGGATGATGTTACTTGCTTCCATGATGGCATCGTAGTGGCCAAGATGGCGTTGTTCCATCAGTTTCTCGGCAACGGCACACAGTGGATACCAAAGCATCGCGGCAAACATAAATGCAGGGTTGATGCGTTTACCTTCTTCGATTCGCATATCTGTGGAATCGAGGACCAAATCCAGCATCTGTTCAGTGTGAGATGAGTAGTCTTCAGTGAAGTGCTCAGAAATCGTCGGGAAAAGCTGTTGGAATAAGTTGTATTCGCGCAGCAGGTGATAGGTTTCTAAACCTTGACCAGACTGCAACAGCTTTAAAGATTCTTCGAAAAGACGCGCAGATGGGATGTCACGCAATAGCGTCGACATTTCTTCGATTGGCGCTGCAGTGTCTTCTTCAATATCAAAGTCGAGCTTAACGGCGAAACGAATCGCACGCAGCATGCGTACTGGGTCTTCACGGTAGCGAGTTTCTGGATCACCGATCAGGCGAATCAGACGATCTTCTAAGTCCTCGATACCACGAGCATAATCGTGAATCGAGTAATCCGCGATGTTGTAGTACATCGAGTTGATCGTGAAATCGCGACGTTCAGCATCTTCATCGATGGTGCCGTACACGTTGTCGCGTAGCAGCATGCCTTCCTTTGATTGCTGAGAAATACTTTTGTTTTTGTGCTCTTGATGGTGGCCACGGAAGGTCGCGACTTCAATGATGTCCCGGCCAAACATGATGTGAGCCAAGCGGAAACGACGCCCAATCAAGCGGCAGTTTCTGAATAGCTGTTTTATTTGCTCTGGTGTTGCATTCGTCGCAATATCAAAGTCTTTTGGTCTCTGTCCAAGCAGTAAATCTCGAACCCCGCCACCCACAAGAAAAGCATCGAAACCAGCACCATTGAGGCGGTACAGTACCTTCAGTGCATTGTCACTGATCTGCTTACGCGAAATGTTGTGCTCTTCACGAGTTATTACATTGAGAGCGAGCTCTGGGATTGTGGCAGGTTCGCTTGGTGTATAGTCGTTTGTATTCATGTGCATCTGGCAATAACTGGGTTTAATCCAATTTTGCTTTGGTTAGTTTTGGTGCCCTCGGGCAGATTTGCGGCTAATGATAGCACTACACAGCGCCATTTGAGAATCATACTGTGATTTCGATCTCTGTTGGTAGCTGTTCTAACTGCCAGTTCTCGCAGCCCCAGCGAAGGATATTCGCAATATCTGAGGCGCGTATTTCTTCTGGTATATCAAAGCCTAAAAACGTCATCGCTTTTAGTAGTGCTGGCTTCGGATTATCAATATCAATAGCCGTCGCGTGATTTTGTTTCGACAGTTTATTGCCGTTGTTATCTATCGCCAAAGGTAAGTGCAAGTAACTGACTTCAGGTTGCCCCAGAATTTGGTACAAGCTGATTTGGCGCCCAGTCGGTTCAATTAAATCAGCGCCACGAACAACTTCAGTGACCCCTTGGTCGATATCATCCAATACTACCGCAAGATTATAAGCAAATAAGCCATCTCGACGTTTAATAATGAAATCTTCATTAACCAGTTGTTCTGGAATCTGAATAGTTCCATGTTTCAGGTCGAAGAAACTGGCGATAGGTTTGGTCATTTTTAGGCGTATTGCGCCTTCTTTCAAGTTTTTATCTCGGCAAGTGCCTGGATAAAATCCACCATGCTGCTTGATTTGCTTGCGTGTACACTGGCAATAATACGCGTCACCATTTTCTAGCCAAGTATCTATTTGAGCCTGGTAGAGATGATGACGCTGACTCTGGTAAACCACCTCGCCATCCCAATGTAATTGGTAAGCTTGAAGTGCTTGCAGAATCGCTTGTGTTGCGCCGGGCATTTCCCTTGGAGGATCGAGGTCTTCTATGCGAACTAACCATATACCATGGTTCGCTTTTGCCTGAAAATAACTACCAAGAGCGGCTACCAGTGAGCCAAAATGCAACGGCCCTGAAGGAGATGGGGCGAATCGGCCAACATAGCTTGTCATGTGTGTGAATCTCGAACAGATAAGCCAAAACAAAAAGGGAGCCAGAGCTCCCTTCCATAATCAAAATGCGTGGTGATTAGCCTTGCATCTGCTTTTCTTTGATTTCTGCAAGTGTTTTACAGTCGATACAAAGATCGGCAGTTGGGCGTGCTTCAAGACGGCGAATGCCGATCTCTACGCCACAAGACTCACAAAAGCCGAAGTCATCTTCTTCGATTTTGTCTAACGTCTTTTCAATTTTCTTGATCAAACGGCGCTCACGGTCACGATTACGCAGTTCTAGGCTGAACTCTTCCTCTTGAGAGGCGCGGTCCACTGGATCAGGGAAGTTTGCTGCTTCGTCCTGCATATGGTGAACAGTACGGTCCACTTCAGATCTTAGTTGATCACGCCAAGCCGTTAGGATTTTCGTAAAGTGTTCAACCTGCTCTGGTGACATGTATTCTTCACCAGGTTTTTCCTGATATGGCTCCACGCCTGCAATGGCTAGGATGCCAATCGTTTTTTTCTTTGATTCTGGCATACAGCATCTCCTACTTACACCTAGTCAACTGCTTCGCAGTCTATTTAAGGCGGGTATCTATAGCAAAAAGAGGCGGTGCAGGCAAATACTGATTTGCAATCTTATCGTCAATGTGAAGATAACATCATTTTTTCTCTAAATTGATGAAATCTACAGCGGAGATTAGCGATATCTCAGTACAGCTTAGTTCAGCTTTATAGCAGAGAACTTCGACTCCAGCGTCTTGTGCTTGTTTGAGTAATTGTGAATATTTTGCGTCTATATGGTGTGCCGCAGATACTTTTTCAATACCCGAATGTAAAACAGTAAATAAAAGTATGGCTCTACTTCCATTTTGTGCCATTTCTGTGAGCTCTCTCAGGTGTTTTTGTCCTCGAGTGGTGACAGCATCGGGGAAGTATCCTTGCCCATCTGAGTGAGTTTCATCAAGAAGAGTGACGCTTTTTACCTCTATATAGCACTTTGGTTTATCGCTTGCGCTGAGCAAGATATCAATTCGGCTATTTTCATTACCATATTTCACTTCGGTTTGAAGCGTGTCGTAACCGCAAAGCTCTGAAATAACGTTGTTTTCAATTGCCTCAACCGAGAGTTGGTTGGCACGTGCGGTATTAATACAAATACGGTGGCCGAGATTGGTTTCACTGAGCTCCCAGCTATTAGGGTATTTACGCTTGGGGTTATCGGATGTTGAGTACCAAACTTTGTTACCAGGTGTGGCACAGCCAGTCATCGCGCCTGTGTTGGCACAATGAATGGTGCGAATTTCACCGTTATTAAGCTCAATATCGGCAAGAAAGCGTTTATAGCGTTTGAGTAGAGTCGCTGACTCTAAAGCGGGTTCGAAATGCATTTGCTTATTTAGACGGGCGCGTTTTTATGTACAATGATTACCATCATTACATCACAAGGTATTTCCTTTGTCACAACTGCCGATTGAATCCGTGATGCCTCAGCTACTTGCGGCGGTCGAAAATCAACATCAGGTCATCCTAAAAGCCGCTCCGGGCGCGGGTAAGTCGACTTACTTTCCTCTCCAACTACTTAAGCACCAATTGGTCACTGGCAAAATTATTATGCTGGAGCCAAGACGATTGGCTGCCCGAAATATCGCTCGGTATTTGTCTGAACAACTAGGGGAGCGAGTTGGACAGAGAGTTGGTTATCGTGTTCGCGGCGAGACAAAGGTAAGCGCTGCAACGCAACTGGAGATTGTGACAGAAGGGATCATGACGCGCATGATCCAAAACGACCCTGAACTGGATGGCGTCGATCTACTAATCTTTGATGAATTTCATGAACGTAGTATTCATGCCGATACCGCATTAGCATTCAGTTTAGAAGTTCAGGAAGCGCTGCGTGATGATCTCAAGCTGGTGGTGATGTCGGCAACGCTCGATCAAGATGCTTTGCAAGCGTTGCTACCCGAAGCGAGTTTTATTCAATCAAAAGGGCGCAGTTTTGCTGTTGAAACGCGCTATGCACCGCTAGCCGTTAATGATCATCTTCCTGTTGTCATGGCCAAAACGATTGAGAGCTTGATCAATAAAGAATCCGGCTCTTTACTGGCTTTTCTTCCCGGTGTGGCGGCGATTAAGCAGGTTGAAGAACGCTTATCGCATTTGCCAACGGAGGTCGAAGTGTGCCCACTATACGGCCAGCTTAGTTTTGCTGAGCAGCAAAAAGCGATCTCTCCGGCGGCAAAGGGTAAACGTAAAGTCGTACTGGCAACCAACATCGCCGAAACCTCCCTGACGATTGAAGGCATTCGCCTTGTTGTGGATTCTGGTTTAGAGCGTATTGCGCGTTTTGATCTAAAAAATGGCCTCACCCGTCTTGAGCAGGTACGTATTGCCCAGTCTTCTGCAATTCAGCGTATGGGGCGAGCAGGCCGAATAGAAGAGGGGATTTGTGTCCGTCTCTATTCTGAAAGTCAGTTCAAACAGCAACCAACGGTGCCACAACCGGAAATTCTGCATTCTGATCTGGCGAGTTTGGTTATGGAGTTAGCGTTCTGGGGCGCGAGCGATATTCAGGACCTCAAATGGCTCAATATTCCTTCTCAAGCTGCTATGAATCAGGCCAAACAACTGCTGGTGTCTCTTGAATTGATAAGCGAACAAGGTCAATTGACGGCTGATGGTCGGCAGGCGCATGAGCTCGGTGTTGATCCTCGCGCTGCGTCTATGTTGATTAAATCTGCGCAGTACAGCGAAAAAATGCTCAATACGGCGCTGGCAGCGGTCGCCCTTATTGAAGAGCCTGAAAGAAATGTCACCAATATTGCCCATAGCTTGCATCGCTGGGTAACAGGGACACATCCGAAAAAATCGCTGTTGTTCAAACGCGCTCAATCTTTGGCACACAAACTGGATAGCGAATTTTCCCTTGCTGATGTTGATGAGAGTGCGTTGCCGCTGGTGTTGAGTCTGGCGTTTCCGGATCGCATTGCACAGCAACGCAGTAATCAATACGGTCGATTCACACTATCGAACGGTCACGGTGCGGAATGTCGCCCCGATGATACCTTAGGCGCTTGTGAGTATTTAGTGGCGATTGACTTGATGCGTTCACATTCTAATTCGAGTCAAATTCATTTGGCATGTGAATTGGACGTCAACATACTGCAAACCACGTTCAAGTCACTATTTTCATCTGAAGAACTGGTCGATTGGGATGAAAAAAAAGGGCGTTTAATCGCTGAGCGACAACAAAAACTCGGCCTGCTGGTAATAGAGCGTGAGTCGTTACCAAGTCCCGGCAAAGAAAAAATGACACAAGCTTTACTCACTTATGTCCGCCGTCAGGGGTTGAGCAGTCTAAACTGGACGCCAGCGGCAGAAAGCTTACTCGAACGTATTCGCTGCGCCATTGATTGGTTACCAGAGCAATCTTGGCCAAGTTTTGATAATGAGAGTTTACTCAAATCATTGGAAGAATGGCTAGAACCGTATATGGCTTGCGTATCGTCGGTAAAAGAGCTGAATAAGGTCAATTTGACGGAAGCCTTGAATGCCCGTCTAGGCTGGCCGTTAAATCAGAATCTTGATGAGTGGCTACCAGGGTACTATCAGCTACCTACGGGAACAAAAAAACGCATTCGATATCAATACGGTCATGAGCCTGTGTTATCAGTAAGAATGCAGGAAGTATTTGGAGAGAGTGCGTCGCCAACCGTTGCTTTAGGGCTCAAACCTTTGGTGCTTGAGTTACTTTCTCCGGCGCAGCGTCCACTGCAAGTGACTAGCGACCTCGCTGCGTTTTGGAAAGGCAGTTATAAAGACGTGCAAAAAGAGATGAAAGGGCGCTACCCAAAACACAGGTGGCCTGATGACCCCGCAAACCATGTAGCGACAACGAAAACAAAAAGACAATTAAACAATGACTAACAGTAAAAAGCCAAGCACAAAAAAAGCGCCTGCGAAGAAAAAAACAGCAGTGAAAAATACGGCAACACGTGCCAAACGTGCCTCGGGTAAGAAGCCGGAGAGCGGGAAGCGTTCGTGGCTCAAAACGTTGTGGTCGTTTGGCTGGAAAGCGAGTATTGCGCTGGCTGCAGTATTATTGTTTATCGGGATTTATTTAGATAGCGTGGTCAAAGAGCGCTTTGATGGTCAGTTATTTGAACTGCCGACCGTTGTTTACGCACGAATCCTGAATTTGAGCCCGGGTGAAAATATCTCCATCAAAGAGTTGCGTAACGAACTGGATGTACTCAACTATCGAAAGGTGAGCGCGCCGCGTTATCCGGGTGAATATTCGTCGTCTTCTACTCGCATCGAATTAATTCGTCGTCCATTTGAATTCGCCGATGGCCCTGAGCCAGATCGCCACGTGATGTTGCATTTCTCTGACGGCGGCTTACAACGGATTCAGTCTTTAGAATCTAGAGGGGAACTTGGTTATTTGCGTCTTGAACCTAAGATGCTGGGCATGCTGGAGAAAGATCAGGACGAGCAACGACTGTTTTTACGCCGAGACCAGTTCCCGGAAATTTTGGTTGATGCGCTGCTGGCTACTGAAGATCGAAACTTTTATCAACATGACGGTGTTTCTCCACTGGCAATCGGGCGTGCGCTGGTTGCTAATATTAAGGCAGGCCGCACGGTTCAGGGCGGCAGTACACTGACTCAGCAGTTGGCGAAAAATCTGTTTTTAACCCGAGACAAAACATTGTGGCGTAAGTTACGAGAAGCCTACATTGCGTTGATTCTGGATTATCGCTACAGCAAAGATCGTATTCTGGAAGCGTACTTAAACGAAGTGTATTTAGGACAAAGTGGTGGTGAAGCGATCCATGGTTTTGGTTTAGCCTCGCGTTACTACTTTGGTCAGCCGATCAGCGAGCTACGTGTCGATCAACTTGCCATGTTAGTCGGTATGGTTAAAGGGCCGTCGTATTACAACCCGATTCGCTATCCAGAGCGTACCAAAGATCGCCGTGATTTGGTGCTACGCCTGTTGATGCAGCAAAATCTACTGACGGCTCAGGAATATGATCAAGCGGCCAGTCGTCCGCTTGATACGCAAAGCAATCCTCGTATTGCCAGCCGTCAGCCCGCATACTTCCAACAATTAAACATCGAACTAAAAGAAAAGGTCGGCGAACGTTTTAAGGCGGAAACGGGGTTAAGAGTCTTCACCTCACTTGATCCGGTATCGCAAAGCAAGATGGAAAAGGCCATTGCGAAAAAGATCCCAGAGTTGGCGAAGCGAGGTGGCAAAGAGCTGGAAGCAGCGGCTGTTGCCGTGGATCGCCACAGTGGTGAGATCCGCGCTATGGTCGGCGGGAAGCGAGCGGGGTATGACGGTTTTAATCGTGCTCTTAATGCGAGCCGTCCTATCGGGTCTTTGGTGAAGCCCGCTATTTATCTGACAGCTCTGGAGCAACCGGAAAAATACAACCTGGGTACAACGCTGCATGATACGCCGTTAAGCCTGAAAGGCAGTGAAGGTACGGTTTGGACACCGCGCAACTACGACCGTAAATATCGTGGCGATGTTCCACTCTTCATTGCGTTAGCGAAGTCGCTTAATGTACCAACCGTGCGTTTGGGTATGGAGCTTGGTATACCTGAGGTGACTGGTACCTTAGAGCGTTTGGGCGTAAGCAAAGACGAAATTCGTCCGGTGCCTGCCATGTTCCTTGGCGCGTTTTCATTGACGCCACTTGAGGTGGCTCAGATGTATCAGACGTTGACCAACTCAGGCAAACGAGCAAGGTTAACCGCACTTCGCTCGGTGATAGACATGGAAGGGAATGTGCTGTACCAATCGCTTCCTCGTTCGTCTCGTGAGGTGGATGAACAAGCTGCTTGGCTAACCACGTACGCAATGAAACAAGGTGTTGCTCAGGGAACGGGCCGCTATTTGCAGAACCAATTTGCTTGGGCTGCTTTGGCTGGTAAAACAGGCACCAGTAATGACACTCGCGACAGCTGGTTTGTGGGAGTGGATGGCAGAGAAGTGACGACTATCTGGCTTGGCCGTGACGACAATAAACCAATCAACTTAACAGGAGCGAGTGGTGCTCTACGTGTGTACGCCGAATATTTGTCTCAGCGTATTCCTGAACGTTTAGCATTACCCTGGCCTCGAGAAGTGACGACACTGGGATTCAAACAAACCACCGAAGGTGGGTTGGAAATGAATTGCCGTAGTGAATATAAACTTCCAGTCTGGGATAAAACAGGTCAGGTAAAGCAGCAGTGTGAGAAAAAATCTAACTGGCTTAATGATTTATTTAACTGGTAGTGTCGCTAAACTGCATGTATAAACTTGTTTCACTGGCCAATTCTTAGTACATATTAGATCAAAAGCTGGGAAGCGAGGCTCACCACCATTGCCAGCATGCTTCCTGCAGCCAGAGATTCGATAAAGGAAAAGTGAATGTTCAAAAAGTTGTCATTTAGCCCGTTAACTCGCTACTTCGCGCTTTGGCTGAGCTTCTTTTTGATCACTATGCCTTCGGTTTCCTGGGCTCAGGAAGAGGCTTCTGCATCGCGTCCTAAAATCGCTGTGGTTCTAGCGGGTGGTGGTGCAAAAGGTGCCGCACATATAGGCGTGTTGAAAGCACTTGAAGAGATGCAAATTCCGGTCGACATCATCACTGGCACGAGCATGGGCGCGTACGTTGGCGGCTTGTATGCCACTGGTATGAGCGCCGATGAGATTGAGAGCTTTATCTACACCATAGATTGGAACGGCGGTTATCGAGACCGTGTAGACCGAAGTCAGCGTCGAGTTCGCGATAAAGAGTACGAAGATCGTTACCAGATTTACACCGACCTTGGCCTGAGGTTGACTGAGGTTAGGGCACCAACTGGTGTGGTGCAAGGGCAAAATATGCTACGTATTCTGCGTGAAACCACCGGTAACCTGGGACGATTTGATTCTTTTGATGAACTGGCTATCCCATATCGCTCTGTCGCGACTGACATTTTAGAGCTTGAAGAAGTCGTCATTGGTAATGGTTATCTAAGTGATGCGATGATGGCGAGTATGTCTGTGCCAGGCGCGCTTCCTCCTTATCAGTTAAATGGTCATATGCTGGTTGATGGCGGTGTGGTGAATAACATGCCAGTTGATGTCGCTCGTGCGATGGGCGCGGATGTGGTTATCGCCGTGGATATCAGCACCGATTACAAAACCAAAGAAGACTTTACCGGGCTGTTTACCGTCGCTGATCAGCTTTCCAATTATCTTGTGCGTCGCAGTACCCAAGAGCAAGTCGAAGCACTGCAGGAACAAGATATCTACATTCGTCCCAATGTTGGCCAAATGGAAACCGTTGAGTTCGATAAGATGCCTTCGGCGTTTCAGTCAGGATATGAAATCACTAAAACGTTGGCGCCGAAATTAAAAGGTTTGAGTCTATCCAGTGCGGATTACCAAGGTTACATTGACCGTAAACAAGCAGCTCGTAAAACTTTAGTCCATGGTGATGATCGCGTGGTTGATGACGTCGTGATCATCAATAACACCCACTACAGTGATGTGCTGTTGACCAACCGTCTGCATTTAGAGACGGGGCGGACAATCCCAACGCAAGAAATAGAAAAAGCGGTTGAAAACCTATATGCGCTTGATCGTTTTGAACTGATCACTTACCACTTTGAAGAAGAAAATGGCTCCTCGCGATTAGTTTTTACCGTCAACGAAAAGTCATGGGGCCCCAATTACCTCAACTTTCGATTTTTCCTCGAAGATGATTTTGATACTGACAGCCAGTATGGCATTGGATTGTCGACCAACTTTACCAACCTAAACTCCCATGGTGCAGAACTGGCATTTAATGTCGAAATGGGAACGGATAAGCTGATTGAAGCTGAACTGTACTCGCCAGTTATGTCCAGCCAGCAGCTTTTCGTGTCCGGACGACTGGCTTACAGTAACGAGAGTAGAAACTTACCGCTGAGTGACTTCCAAAACCCAGATATTAGTGCCGTCGATGATTTCCTACCTGTGTCGTACAGCGATTTTACATCAGAGCTTTCTATTGGTCTTCAACCTACGTTATGGCAAGAATTACGGATGGGAGCCCGATACTCAACAGGCAGCATTGAACTTTCTACATTGGCATCGGCGGGTAATCTGGATTTCGACCGGCTCGGCGTATTTGCGAGTTATCGTTTAGACACGCTTGATGACTTTGCTTTCCCTACTCATGGCCTATTGGTTGACTTGGAATATTTGGTTTCTCATGACAAAAGCCCTGAAGGTGATAACTTCTTGGAGTCTGAGTCGTCAGTGGAAGATACGGTGTATGAAATCTCTGCCCGATTCAAAGGCGCTGTGAGCCATCTGCGTCATACTTTAGTCGGACATGCGGAATACAGTTTTGTTGAGAGCAAAAACTCCACCATCCCACTCGATCCGCGAGAGTTAGGCGGCTTTTTAAACCTTTCGGGCATCCCAAGAAACAGTCTGATTGGGCAGGATTTATTCTTTAGTAGCCTAGTCTACCGCTATAAATGGTTCGATAATGACTTCGGATTGTTTGAAGCTCCGGTATATATAGGGGCCTCACTGGAGTATGGTGGTGTATGGTCGGATAACGATCTCTCTTTAAGTGAGGCGCCGCTGTATAATGCTGGCTCAGTATTCTTTGGCGTCGATTCCCCAATCGGGCCTATAATGTTGTCTTACGGTCGTACAGAGCAGAACTTGGAGGCTGTGTACTTGATCGTAGGAACCTCGTTTAATTAATTGGGGCAAGAAAGCATAACCTAAGCATATTTGTTCAAAATTAGCAGAACTTTAGTCGTAAGTTGCTATGTTGGTCAAAATGATTAGATTTTAATTGAAGGTTAAATTTGCTATTCTTTGGCCCACAGTTTGGCCTCTACGGCGCTGTTTCTCAATCATAATTGAATGAAAACAAGGGCAATGGAGAGCCAAGTTTCCAAGGATGTTCACTCCTTTACTTTAACAATAGTAATAATAAAGGAGGAACCGCAATGAGAGGAAAAAGTCGTGCTTGAAGCCTACCGTAAACACGTCGAAGAGCGTGCTGCCGAAGGAGTTGTACCTAAACCACTAGACGCCGAGCAAGTTGCAGGCCTTGTGGAGCTTCTTAAAAATCCCCCTCAAGGTGAAGAAGAATTCCTTCTTGACCTACTAGAGAACCGTATTCCACCAGGTGTTGATGAAGCCGCATATGTAAAAGCTGGTTTTCTGACCGCAGTAACAAAAGGTGAAGTATCTTCTCCGCTAGTAAGCCGTGAAAAAGCGGCGCAGTTACTAGGTACGATGCAAGGTGGTTACAACATCGAGCCACTCGTTGATCTACTGGACGACGATGTTCTAGCTCCAATCGCAGCAAAAGCGCTGTCTCACACACTGCTTATGTTTGATGCTTTCTACGATGTAGAAGAGAAAGCGAAAGCAGGCAACGCGTTTGCACAACAAGTTCTACAATCTTGGGCTGACGCGGAATGGTTCCAGTCTAAGCCTGAGCTGCAAGAAAAAATCACACTGACTGTCTTCAAGGTGACTGGTGAAACAAACACCGATGACCTGTCTCCAGCACCAGATGCTTGGTCTCGCCCTGATATCCCAGTGCATGCGTTAGCAATGCTGAAGAATGAGCGCGAAGGCATCACTCCAGATCAACCTGGCAGCATCGGTCCAATCAAACAAATCGAAGAACTGCAATCTAAAGGTCATCAGCTTGTTTACGTTGGTGACGTAGTAGGTACGGGTTCTTCTCGTAAATCGGCAACTAACTCTGTGCTTTGGTTCATGGGTGATGATATCCCTAATGTTCCAAACAAACGCGCTGGTGGTTACGTACTAGGCGGCAAGATTGCACCTATCTTCTTCAACACAATGGAAGATGCTGGCGCGCTACCAATCGAAGTTGACGTTTCAAAACTGAACATGGGTGACGTTATCGACGTTTACCCATTCGAAGGTAAAGTTTGTAACCACGAAACTGGTGAAACACTGGCTGAATTTAAGCTAAAAACAGACGTACTTATCGACGAAGTACGTGCTGGTGGCCGTATCCCACTGATCATCGGTCGTGGTCTGACTGACAAAGCTCGTCAATCTCTAGGTCTAGAGCCTGCCGAATTCTTCCGTAAGCCAGGTGACGTTGCTGATTCAGGCAAAGGTTACTCGCTTGCACAGAAGATGGTCGGTAAAGCGTGTGGCGTAGAAGGTGTTCGTCCAGGTACTTACTGTGAGCCTAAGATGACCACTGTTGGTTCTCAGGATACAACTGGCCCTATGACGCGTGATGAGCTTAAAGATCTTGCGTGTCTTGGCTTCTCTGCAGACCTAGTGATGCAGTCTTTCTGTCACACATCTGCGTACCCTAAACCGGTTGATGTAAACACTCACCACACACTGCCTGATTTCATCATGAACCGTGGCGGTGTATCACTACGTCCGGGTGACGGTGTTATCCACTCGTGGCTAAACCGTATGCTTCTGCCTGATACAGTAGGTACAGGTGGTGACTCGCATACTCGTTTCCCACTAGGTATTTCATTCCCTGCAGGTTCTGGTCTGGTTGCATTCGCAGCGGCTACAGGTGTTATGCCACTGGATATGCCAGAGTCAATCTTGGTTCGCTTCAAAGGTGAAATGCAGCCTGGTATCACGCTACGTGATCTAGTACATGCAATCCCTTACTACGGCATCAAGCAAGGTCTGTTGACGGTAGAGAAAGCGGGTAAGATCAACGAATTCTCAGGCCGCGTTCTAGAAATCGAAGGTGTTGAGCACCTAACGGTTGAGCAAGCATTTGAACTTTCAGATGCGTCTGCAGAGCGTTCAGCAGCAGGTTGTACCGTTAAGCTGTCTCAAGAGTCGATCGAAGAGTACCTAAACTCGAACATCACTATGCTCAAGTGGATGATCTCTGAAGGTTACGGTGACCGTCGTACTATCGAGCGTCGTATCACTGCGATGCAAGAGTGGTTGGATAACCCAGAGCTGATGGAAGCGGATGCGGATGCGGAATACGCGCACGTAATCGAGATCGACCTAGCGGAAATCAACGAGCCAATCCTATGTGCGCCAAATGATCCAGATGATGCTCGTCTACTTTCTGACGTTCAAGGTACACAAATCGACGAAGTCTTCATCGGTTCATGTATGACTAACATCGGTCACTTCCGCGCTGCAGGTAAACTGCTGGAGCAATGGGGTGGTCAGCTAGATACGCGTCTATGGGTGGCTCCGCCAACTAAGATGGACCGCGATCAGCTAACGGAAGAAGGTTACTACGGTATCTACGGCCGTGCTGGTGTTCGTATCGAAACTCCGGGATGTTCACTATGTATGGGTAACCAGGCTCGCGTAGCAGACAAAGCAACAGTAATGTCTACTTCAACGCGTAACTTCCCGAACCGTCTGGGTACAGGCGCGAACGTTTACCTGTCTTCTGCAGAGCTAGCGGCAGTAGGTGCAATCCTAGGTCGTATCCCAACTAAGGAAGAGTACCTAGAGTACGCAGCGAAGATCAACGCGACAGCCGCTGATACTTACCGCTACCTGAACTTCCATAAGATGGATCAGTACACCAAGAAAGCAGATACGGTTATCTTCCAAGAGCCAGCTTAATAAGCGAAACGCACCAATAAAAAGCACCTCGAAAGAGGTGCTTTTTTTATGTCTGATGTCCGGCTATATAGGACTTTGAGTGCCGGGCCTTTTAGCCATTTTGGAATCCGTGCTTAATTCGTTATACTCCGCACCAAATTGATACGAAAAGGCAATCTCGATGGAATTTGAATTCATCCGTAATACGTTGATGGGCGAGTACTACGTAAAATGTAGCATGGGACACGAGATTGTCGGTCGCTGGCTACAAGAAGAAATTGGTAAAGATCCCGCCAAAATTCATCAAGTTGAAGCGTTGATTGAACAATCTTTTTCTTCACCTTCTCAAGAGCATACTTTAACCGGCACTGAAATCAGCGTGATAATTCAAGATGATGAGGTATTGGTTCAGGAAAACATCTTGTCACATAGCTATGAGCTGGAACTAGAAAGCGAGTTCGAATTGTATGACAGTGAAAGCACGGCTAGCTGTGGTCTCGAAGACTTTGTGACTCTTATAGAGCAATGGAAAGATTTTTTGAACATTTAATGCACAGTTTTGGGTAATCAACTGTAGCTTGCTTTATATTTGGGAGATGGGCGCACTGTTATGGTGCGCCTTTTTTTATTTGTAGCGTCAGCAATAGATTATAGTGTTTTTAAATCAACAACTTAAAAACTTGGCACGTAGATTGGATTATTAGAAGTGTTTCAGGATGAATGCTTCGGAGAGAATTTAATGAAAATAATCAATGCCATTATTAAGCCATTTAAGTTAGACGATGTACGTGAAGCGTTGGCTGACGTCGGCATCGAAGGGATGACGGTATCAGAGGTTAAAGGTTTTGGCCGTCAAAAAGGCCACACCGAGTTGTACCGCGGCGCGGAGTACCAAGTTGACTTTCTACCAAAAGTAAAAATAGAAATCGCAACTCATGCAGATAATGTCGATCGAGTGGTAGAAGCCATCACAAAAGCGGCGCAAACAGGAAAAATTGGTGACGGTAAAATTTTTGTATACGACCTGAATCAAGCTGTTCGCATCCGTACTGGTGAAATGGACGCAGAAGCACTTTAAAAGAATTCAAGGGATTGGAGACACTACTATGGAATTAGCAACAACAGTAACAGAGTTACGTTACGCACTAGACACTTTTTTCTTCCTCATTTCGGGTGCATTGGTTATGTGGATGGCAGCGGGTTTCGCTATGCTTGAAGCGGGCCTCGTACGCTCTAAAAACACAACAGAAATTTTGACTAAGAACTTTTGTTTGTACGCGATTGCTTGTACGACTTACTTAGTCGTTGGTTACAACATCATGTACGTCGATAACGGCGAAGGTGGTTGGTTGCCATCATTAGGTGCCCTGATTGGTTCTCAGGGTGAAGGCGCAGACCATTCACTAGAATCTGACTTTTTCTTCCAGGTAGTATTTGTTGCGACAGCGATGTCTGTTGTATCAGGTGCGGTTGCTGAGCGTATGAAGCTATGGTCATTCCTGATCTTCTCTGCAATCTTGACTGCATTTATCTACCCAATGGAAGGTTACTGGACTTGGGGCGGCGGTTTCCTATCTGCTGCAGGCTTCAGTGACTTCGCTGGCTCAGGTATTGTACACATGGCAGGTGCTTCAGCAGCTCTAGCTGGTGTTCTATTGCTTGGTGCTCGTAAAGGTAAATACGGTAAAAATGGTGAAATCCACCCAATTCCAGGTTCAAACATGCCACTTGCGACACTTGGCACGTTCATTCTATGGTTCGGTTGGTTTGGCTTTAACGGCGGTTCTCAGCTAATGGTTTCTGACTTCGAGAACGCAACAGCAGTAGGTCAAATTTTCCTAAATACCAACGCAGCAGCAGCAGCGGGTTCAATTGCAGCACTATTTGTATGTAAAACAACGTGGGGCAAAGCTGACCTAACTATGATCCTAAACGGTGCATTGGCTGGTCTGGTTGCTATCACAGCGGATCCACTATCACCATCACCACTTTACGCAGTTGCAATCGGCGCAGTAGCAGGTGTAATCGTAGTATTCAGCATCATTGGTCTTGATAAGCTTAAAATCGATGATCCAGTTGGCGCGATTTCAGTACACGGTGTATGTGGTTTCTTCGGCCTAATGGTTGTTCCTCTAAGCAACGGTGACGCAACGTTTGGTGCACAGCTTCTAGGTGCGGCAGTAATCTTTGCTTGGGTATTCGGTGCAAGTTTGGTTGTTTGGGCAATCTTGAAAGCAACAGTAGGCATCCGTGTAAGCGAAGAAGAAGAGATGGAAGGCATGGATATGCACGACTGTGGTGTAGGCGCTTACCCAGAGTTCGTCACAGCAAAATAATGTTTATCATGTAGCATATTGTTACACTTCACATAATGAAAAACCTGCCACTAATGGCAGGTTTTTTTGTATCGGTTATTGTTTTACTATTGAAGATAAATATAATAACGCAACTGATAAACGTTATCATTACGTAGAATTTCTTAAAGGATTGATTCATGAAAAAAGTGCTAACTCTTTCTGCTTTAGCTTGTACAACACTTGCTCCAACAGTAATGGCTGCTGAAGAAGTGAACGTGTACTCATACCGCCAGCCATTCTTGGTTGAGCCTATGTTTAACGAGTTCACAAAAGAGACAGGCATCAAAGTCAACGTGAAGTTTGCTAAGACAGGTCTAGCAGAAAAGCTGGTTCAAGAAGGTGAATACAGTCCTGCTGATGTTCTTCTAACTGTTGATATCAGTCGTTTAGCGGAGCTAACGAAAAAAGGTGTGGTTCAGCCAGTGGATAGTCCAGTTCTAGAGAAAAATATCCCAGCTCAATACCAAGATACAGAAAATGAGTGGTTTGCTCTGACGACACGTACTCGTAGCGTATACTCATCTCGTGACCGTGTAGGTAAACTCGGTGAAGACTTCACTTACGCTGACTTAGCTAAACCAGAATTTAAAGGCAAGATCTGTACTCGTAGTGGTAAGCACCCATACAATGTCTCTCTTGTTTCTTCTATGATTGCTCATCAAGGTGAAGCGGCGACAAAAGAATGGCTAGAAGGCGTTAAAGCTAACCTTGCTCGTAAACCTCAAGGCAATGACCGCGCGCAGGTTAAAGCGATCAAAGAAGGTCTATGTGACGTTTCTCTTGGTAACAGCTACTACCTAGGTAAGATGGTTAATGACAAAGAGCAGAAAGCTTGGGCTGATGCGGTATACATTAACTTTCCTAACCAAGAAACCACAGGTACTCACGTAAACATCTCTGGTATGGCGATGGCGAAGTACGCGCCAAACAAAGCGAACGCACTTAAGCTGATGGAATTTTTATCTGGTGATACAGCGCAAAGCATGTACGCAGAAGTGAACTTTGAATACCCAGTTAAAGCTGACGTTAAGCCTTCAGAGCTAGTGGCATCGTGGGGTGAGTTCAAAGCAGATACGCTTTCTCTGGACGAGATTGCTGATCACCATGAAGCTGCGATCAAGCTATTAGACGAAGTTAAGTTCGATCTTTAAGCGTTAGTTTGATATTCCTCGGTGAGAAGTCAGTTCACCGATGATAAATTTACAGCCTCAAGTCGCTCTTTTAACAGGGTTACTTGAGGTTGTTTGTTTATAAGGGTATAACTAGCCCTCATCGATTAAAAGGATATGAGATGTATTTGCAGAGGCATTTATTTCTCGCTCTGCCTGGCTGTAAATAGGCGATGAAAGAAAAAAATTATTTATGGAAAACCAGTAGTGGAACTTTGGCATTGCTACTGGTTTTACCGATCTTAGCGATCTTCTACACCGCAATTGGTGAAACGGATGAACTGTTTGCGCACTTGATGGCGACGGTCATGCCGACTTATATCTATAACACGGTTACTCTAACCATTGGTGTGATGGTGTTGTCACTAATTTTTGGCATTCCATGTGCGTGGCTTATGGCGATGTGTAAACTGCCCACCGAGAAGTGGCTACAGTGGGCACTCGTTTTACCGCTAGCGATGCCGGGATACATCATCGGGTATATTTTTACTGATTGGTTTGATTTCGCCGGACCGATACAAATCTTTTTACGAGATATAACTGGATGGGGGCCTAGAGAGTACTGGTTTCCGGATATTCGTACTTTGTCTGGTGCGACCTTTGTTCTCTCTCTTGTTTTGTATCCATACGTCTATTTGCTTTGCCGAGCAGCGTTTATGGAGCAAAACGTGTCACTGTTGCAAAGTGCGCGTCTTCTTAAGTGCTCACCATGGGAAAGCTTTTGGCGTATTTCTCTTCCTTTAGCTCGTCCTTCTATTGCAGTTGGCTTATCACTGGTTGCGATGGAAACGATCGGTGACTTTGGTACCGTCAGTTACTTTGCGGTGAATACGTTAACAACCGCGGTATACGATACTTGGCTTGGATACTCTAACCTTAATGCGGCCGCTAAAATTTCCGCGATAATGCTGGTGATCGTCGTGTTATTGTTAAGTTCAGAGCGCTATAGCCGCAGAAAGCAGAAGCTATTCCAGAGCCAGTTTAACAGCCATGAAGATTTCCGCTATGAACTGACAGGCTGGAGAAAATGGGCTGCACTTATTTGGTGTTGGGGTTTAGTCTTAATCGCTTTTATCATGCCGCTGATGCAACTGGTCGACTATTCAATTACTTATTTCGAGCAAAGTTGGACGCCACAATTCCGTGAGTATGCCTGGAACAGTCTGGTCGTATCGGTTATCGCTGCCATCATTGGTGTCGCTGTTGCACTGGTGGTGAATTTTACTTATCGAGTTAATAGTAAGAGAACAACGCTTGCCTTTATGCGTTTATCCTCAATGGGCTATGCCGTGCCCGGAACCGTGTTGGCGATTGGTGTTATGGTAGCGGTTTTATTTATGGATCACCGCGTCAACGATGTCGCAAAAGCGATGGAGTGGGGGAGACCAGGACTGATTTTCTCAGGCTCCATGTTTGCGTTGATTTTTGCGATGGTTGTGCGTTTCTCTGCTGTCGCTATTGGTAGCATCGAGAGCAACTTAAACAAAATCTCCCCTTCCTTAGACATGGCTTCACGTACTATGGGGTGTACACCAAATACCATGCTGTGGCGCGTGCATTTACCACTAGTCAAGCGTGGCGCGCTTATTGCTGCTCTGTTGGTTTTTATCGAATCAATGAAAGAGCTGAATGCGGCGCTTCTTCTGCGTCCGTTTAATTTTGAAACACTGGCAACGTACGTTTATAACTTTGCTTCCGATGAGCATCTAGAGTTGGCTGCTTTACCTGCTGTGTTGTTGGTTTTTGTTGGGTTGATCCCACTTATTGTCGTTAACCGTTCACTGGAGCAAAATCACTGATGAGCTGCGCATTATCAATTAACAATCTGACCTGCCAATACGATGATCAAACCGTTTTAGAGTCGTTGTCTATTGAGGTGGAACAAGGACAGATTGTGTGTCTGTTAGGTGCTAGCGGCTGTGGTAAAACAACATTGCTAAAAGCGGTCGCTGGATTATTGCCTTTGTCTTCCGGGCAGATGAGTCTCAACGACGTGGTTATCGATGATGGTGAAAACTGGCTGCCACCAGAGCAGCGTAATATTGGTATGATTTTCCAAGACTACGCGTTGTTTCCTCACCTTACCGTGGCTGAGAATATCTCTTTTGGTTTGAAGAATGAAACGCCTCAGCAAAAGCTTGTGAAAGTAGAAGAGATGTTGGAGTTAGTACATCTACAAGGCTACGGTGATCGTTACCCTCATCAATTGTCAGGTGGCCAGCAACAACGTGTGGCGATTGCGCGGTCATTAGCTTACAAGCCGGATTTACTGTTACTGGATGAGCCGTTTTCCAACATTGATACTCAAGTGAGACACGAGTTGATTCGCGAGATCCGTAAGATTTTTAAGCAACAAGGTGTGACAGCGATCTTCGTGACTCACAGTCGAGAGGAGGCTTTTGCGTTTTCAGATAAAATGGCCGTGATGAACAATGGCATTATTGAGCAGTATGGAACAGCTTCAGAGTTGTACTACCAGCCTTCGAGCAAATTTGTCGCTGATTTCCTGGGCGGTGGTAGCTATCTGGCTGCAACCAGAGTGTCACAAGGCGAGTTTGAGACGCACCTAGGCGTGATAGAAGCAAGTGCTCAGCAAGAGATTCAACTGCAGGCCGAATGTGCCTTATTGCTTCGCCCACAGCATGTCCAGGTTCAGGTGGATACAGAAAGTGCAGTGAAAGTGCTGGAGCAACATTTTATGGGCGATCACTGCCGCTATGTGATTGATGTGAACGGAGACCGATTACTAGCCACGTCCTCACAAGCGTTGAATATCGGTGACAGCGTTGCAGTAAAAATCGATACTCAGGGTGTATTGGCGTTCGCTTAACGTTTTTACTCCAGAAATAAAAAGGCCCGGCGGTGATGCCGGGCAAGTGTTCCTCTACCTTCGACTTGAGTGACAGCCATCTGCTTCAAGCCAAACATGGTCAGTTTAAAGAGACAAGAAGTCTTTAAACTGTTGAAGAACACGTTCCGCAGTGTCTTTGTCTTGCATCTCAGAAAAAATACGCAGTAAAGGCTCAGTGCCAGAGAAGCGAGCGATAATCCACCCACCGTTCTTAAAGTAGACTTTTGCGCCATCTTCGTAGCTGACTTTTTCGATTTCAAATTCAAACTCAGGTAACTGTTTATCAACATAAATCTTGTTGAATAGTGCTTCTTTTTGCCCAGGTTTGAACTTGCAATCTCCTTCAGCCATGTAGGCATAGCCGTACTTACTGTAGATCTCATCCAACAGCTCGGATAGCTTTTTACCGGTAACGGAAATCATTTCTACCAACAGGCTAGAAGCGAACACCCCATCTTTACCTTTGATGTGGCCACGGATGGTTAAACCACCTGAACTTTCCCCGCCGATCAATGAGTCATCCGCTTCCATTTTGGAGCTAATGTGCTTAAAGCCCACCGGTACCTCAAAGCATTTTTCACCGTGATCTTGTGCAATTTTATCCAGTAGGTGAGTGGTCGCGATGTTACGTACCACTGAACCTTTCCATCCTTTGTATTCCAGTAAGTAGTAATACAATAAGATCAGTACTTCGTTGGGATGAATGAAGTTTCCTTTTTCATCAATAATACCTAGGCGGTCAGCATCGCCGTCGGTACCGATACCAATGTCGTAGCCTTGCTCCGCGACCAGGTGCATCAAGCGGTAAAGCGTTGCTGCACTTGGTGATGGCATTAAGCCACCAAAATCTGGGTTTTTACCATCATTGATGACATCCACGTCACAACGGCCGTTGATCAACACGGTCTGTAGGGCATTTTTTGCGACACCAAACATAGGGTCGACAAGCACTCGCAGATTGGCTTTTTTGATCGCTTCAATATCGATAAAGTCGATGATTGAATCAACAAACGCGTTCATCGGGTTAATAACTTCAATTAAGTGATCATCGATAGCCTGTTCAAAGTCGACGCTTTTTACATCGCTTGCTGTGAGCGTGGCGATTTGATCTTCGATCTTTTGGGTGATGATTTCATCCGCGTCCCGACCGCCTTCGATAAAGACTTTAATCCCGTTGTAGTCGGCAGGGTTATGTGAAGCTGTGATGCATGCCGAGTAAGCGCAGTTCATCTCTTTTGCTTTGAACATAACGATCGGCGTTGGGACAAACTTATCAATAAAGCTGACGACAATGCCATTTGCTGCCAGCACTTCCGAAAACCAGCGGCCTGCTTTGTCAGAAAGAAAGCGGCGATCATAGCCAATCACAAAGCCGCGTTCCGCGACAGACTCTGCGTTGGTGATGTTTGCGACTGCTTGAGCAACCAAGCGTACATTCTCTTTAGTGAATTCTTCACCAATGAATGCGCGCCAGCCACCTGTACCAAATTTGATCATGATTCGATCCTCAATAAGAACGGTAACGTGCCGTACCTTATTTATTTGCTAGCGAACCGGTGCAGCTTTTAAGCATCAAGTGCACCGGGAAAATTAAAAGGGAGTGTGTTCCCAAAGCGAATTAACCTAGGGTAACGATCACTTCGTTTACCGAACCTTCAGCTTGCACCGGTACCGATGTTCCATTTACCGCTTCACCGTTGATAATGATCGATCGCACGCCTTTACTTACAGAATCTGGGTTTACCACTTTGATGTTGTAAGTCGCTCCAAGCCATTGGCGAGTCACTTCAAACCCTGGCCAGTTGGTTGGAATACATGGGTCAATGATCAATCCATCAAAGCCTGTACGAACGCCAAGAATAAAGTTAGTTACTGCGAAGTAAGCCCAGCCAGAGGTACCTGTTAGCCACGGGTGGTTGGCACGGCCATGATCCTGATGATCACGACCCATGATGAACTGAACGTATGAATACGGCTCGGCAACTCGTTTTTCGATGATGTCGTTTTGGTTGTATGGGTTTAGAGCGTCGTAGAACTTCATTGCTCTGTCACCACGCCCGAGTTTGGCTTCAGCAACCCAAGCCCATGGGTTTGGATGTGAGAAAATAGCGCCATTTTCTTTCACGCCTTGGTATACGCGAGTAACGAATCCGATATCGTCGTTTGGTGTTGCAAAGGATGGAGAGTTCAGGTGCAAACCAAACTCAGAGAACAGGTTCTCATCAACGGCATTCATCGCTTTTTCACCGCGCTCTTGAGAAACTGCCCCAGACAATACAGCCAGTGTGTTTGACTCTAGGTGGACACGACCTTCTTTTTGCTGCGCAGTGCCGATCTTGTCTCCGGTCTTTGTTAAACCACGGATGTACCAACCGCCTTCTTCGTCCCAAAGGTGAGTTTCACACGCTTCACGAACGTTTGCTGCCATCTCTGTGTATTTCTCAACGTCAGCCTCATTGCCGAGATATTTCGCAAGATCGATAAACTCTTGCAGTGCCCAGAAGTGCAGGAAGGACACCATCGAAGACTCACCACCACCTAGGTTTAGACAGTCGTTCCAGTCTGCGCGTAGACCTTTACAGATACCTGTCTGACCAACATATTCAGCAGAAAAATCCAGTGCTGCTTTCATGTGGTCATACACAGTGGCATCGCCGCCATCAGCGTAAGGGATCACCTCGTCGAAGAAGCTATGCTCACCAGTTTCCATCACATACTTACAGATGGTTGGCACTAACCATAAATGGTCATCAGAGCAGGTGTCTTCGATACCATGGATCTTGTCTTCATCAGATGGCGTGGGAACCACCGTTGGTGACTTAGAAGGTTTTACGTCGGCTTTTTCCGGATCGAACCAATCAGGATCAAATAGATGCAGACCGTAACCTGCTTTCACTTGACCACGCAGAAGATCAACAATGCGCTTACGTGTCATTTCTGGGTTTGTATGAGGCACTGAGAGCGCATCTTGAGCAGTATCACGATATCCAAGGCCCGTACGACCACCAACTTCAATGAAAGAAGCAAAACGAGACCAAACGACACACGTCTCTGCCTGATACAGAGTCCAGATGTTGATCATGGTATCCAGACCTTCGTTTGGCGATGTTACTTGGAACTTGCCACAACGCTCATTCCAGTGAGTTTTGATACCTGCGAATGCGCTATCGACTTCCGCTAGATCTTGGTATTTAGTGCGCAAGCGCTCACCATTGCCTTTGCCAATACCGAGGATGTAAGCGAAGCGAACTTCTTCACCTGGCTGAATAATAAATTGCTTGTGCAGGGAGCCACAGTGGTTGTAACACGTTTGTGCGGTGTTAAAGCACTTACCTTGCTCTACTGCAAGAGGATTTGCTTCGTCTCGGTACAAGCCAAGGAAGCTGTCACGCTGACCGTCGTATGAGTCTGGGTCAAACGTTGAAGCTAAATAGTAGAAACCTTCAAAATCGTTCGTGTTGTAATACAGGTCGTATTCGATAACGCCATCTTTGTATTCAGTTCCTGCAGAATACAGAGACATCTGGTGGTTTTGATTATCCGACTGAATGTGACTGAAAGAGAACTCAACAAATGAGAAAGCACTGATGGTGCGTGGTTTGTCAGAGGTGTTCGTTATGACGACGTCCCAAATTTCGGCGTCTTCGCCTTTTGGTACAAACAGTGTTTTGGTTGCCGCAATACCACTGTATTCACACTTAAATTTAGAGTATGACAAGCCGTGGCGAACTTCATAGGCCGCTTCATCGAGGCTTTTTGCTACAGGTTGCCAAGAGATTGACCAGTAATCCCCTGTCTCATCATCTCTCAGGTATACATAGTGTCCCGGGCGATCAAACGTCGCATTTGGACGGAATTTGGTCACACGGTTGTATTCTGGTGAGTTGTAGAATGAGTAGCCACCTGCGTTGTGTGAAATGACCGTACAGAATTTTTCGGTACCTAAATAGTTGGTCCAAGGAGCAGGTACATCTGGACGGGTAATGACATATTCACGATTCTCGTTATCGAAATAGCCGTATTTCATTGGTGTCGTTCCTTTTTACAAAGCTGCATGAGCAGCCAAAAATTAAAAAATTCTTGAAAGCGCGATGTCTTAACGTAGCTTTACGTTACTTCCATGGGTGACGGTAGTTCACTCCCTGTAGGTCGAGCAGTGGAAGGTGTCCTTTCAAACGTGATAGGTAATCTGTCCAGTTCCGCTGTTGTTTGTCGGTCCAGCATGCTTCTGCTAATGCCGTCAGGCGAGGGAATATCATGTAGTCCATGCGTGACTGGTTATTGATAATTTCGCACCAAAGCGCGGCCTGAATGCCTCGAATACGTTTTCGAATCGGATCGTCATCTGCCACTTGTGCTAATGGCTCATAGCTATACGCTGTTTCCAATGGTATCGGGTTTGCCCAGTCTACTCCGGGCTCTTCTGGTGCGTAATTTTGGGTCATATCCAAGTAGGTAGTTTGAGCGGGTTGCAGCACTACATCGAAGCCTTGGCGAGCACATTTCAGAGCCGCTTCTTCACTGAGCCATGAGTAGATAACGGTATCTTTACTTACCTTGTTACCATGCTGAGCTTCTTCCCATCCCAACATTCGTTTACCAAGTTCGCGAAGTTTGTCTTCCGCATGACGCAAGAAGTGACCTTGCAGTTCCTTGTAGTTGCCGTAGCCTTGTTGCTCCATCAAAATCTGACAGGCCGGGCTTTTCGACCAGACGCCATGAGGCACTTCATCAGCGCCAATGTGGATATAAGGTGCCGGGAATAAAGCGGCGACTTCTTCCAGCACTTTGTCGATAAACTCGTAACTACCCGGTAGCGCTGGGTTAATCACGTTGTCGTTGTAGTGCTGAATACTGCGATATTCGGTAGTATCTTCTGCTTCTACCAGCAGGTGAGGCAGTGATTTAATGGCTGCGCGGCAGTGACCTGGTACATCAATTTCGGGAATGATGGTAATACTACGTTGCGCTGCATAGGCAACCACCTCTTTGACTTCTTCCTGGGTATAAAACCCACCGTAACGTTGAGACAAGTGCGTATATTGCGGTTCAATGACCTCATCTAACCCGCGCCATGCGCCAATATCGGTCAGCTCTGGCAGGGATTTAATTTCAATTCGCCAGCCTTCATCGTCAGTAAGATGCCAATGGAAGGTGTTAAATTTGTAGTGTGCCAGTTGGTTGATAAGACGCTTCACTTGTTCTACAGAATGGAAGTGGCGTGCACAATCGAGCATCATTCCACGATATTTGAATCGAGGTCTGTCTTTAATTGAGCAACAGACAACTTGCATAGCATTGTCTTCCACACTTGGTTTGATAAGTTGTAGCAAGGTCGCGCTAGCATGAGTGAACCCAGACTTTGAACCAGCCTCGATTTTTATCGATTCTTCGGTCACTTTGAGTCGATACGCACCTTTGTCTAAGGTTGGATTACTTTTAAAGATAACCTGACTGTTATTAGACGCGGTAATCTCAAATTGGTGAATACGTTTTAGTTCATCGAGCAACCAATCTTTTGCTGAACTGGCTAAATCGGAGTAAGTACTGATTCCAACACGGTTGTGAAGAGAAAAATAACTCTCGTGAACTTCAATCTGGTTCGGTTTTGGTAACAGAGGTTGAGCATGAATCAGGCTCGATGGAATTTCATTGCGTTCACGGTATGGCGAAGCCAATACGATAGGGGTTACGTCAACCTCAGCTCGCTGGGTATTACCATTGAAAACAAAATCAACCAGTGCTTCATTTAATCCGTCTGAATAGTAGCGAAATGGATTTGAACTAATACTAAACTCACAATAGAAATTGTGATTAGCCGCCAGCACCAACCCTTCAGGTTTTAGTGTACAGAAGCTGCCAATTTGGGTAAGTACACCGTTAGATACACTGTCAGGTAAAATGTAGCGATCGAAAGTAAACGTCAGGCGCCAATCATGAAGATCTTGATCACTTAAGTTATGAAAAGTCATTCCAAAGCGACAATTTTGCTTTAGCTCAGATAAAACAACGAGGTCAACGCGATATTCCATATCTGCTCCTATTCTATCGATAGCGAGTAAAGGTTATGTTCAGGCTTTCCAGCGAACATGATGGCGCCTTCAATCGCATCAAAATGAGGTTCTACAATCCATTTTTGAACGGGTGGAGACAGCCAGCGGAGAATGCGTTCAGCAATGCTTCCCATTAAACAAATACGGGTCGCTCCACGCTTGTTAAGTGCCATGAGAAACATTTCTATATCCGCGGCAGTCTGTTTTAGCATTTCCATCGCGAGCTCATCGCCTTGTTGTGCATATTGGAAAATGGCCGGAGAAAACTGTCCGTAATCACGAGGAAGTGCTTGTTTCGACCAAGCAACCACATTGTCTACGTCGTTTTCGAAGTGCGCCATGACGTGCTGGGATAGCGGGGTTTTGTCTCGGATATCATCTTCAGCCAACAGTACCTGCTGAATTAAACGCAGCCCCATAACAGCTCCGCTACCTTGATCTGAGATCGGAAACTCTCGGCCTCCGACAACATGCTGTTGCAATCCTTTGAGGTAGATACCGCAAGATCCGGTACCAGCAATCATGATGGCACCGTCTTGCCCATTATGTGCGCCGATACAGGCACCGTAGGCATCGGTGTTTAATGTCATGCTGGCAAAAGGGTGGGCGAGAGACATAAAAGCATGCCAAGATGCTTTGTGTTCAGCCCCAGCGAGTGCTAACCCAATATGCATAGACGCAAAATCTTGCTGAGATAACCCGCCTTTTTCAGCAGCCAACGTAATCGACTCTATGATAGAAGCCATCGCCACTTCAGCGCCAAGCATGATGTTGGCGCTGCCAGTTTTCGCTTCACCAAGAAAATTGCCCTCAGCATCTTTAATACGGGCGCGGCAAGAAGTACCGCCACCATCGATACCGACAAAATACATCACCATGGTGATTACTCCTTAACTTCTTGGGCTGGTGCCAAATGTGATAGGTGGTGAGCTTGGCTGATGATCGCGAGCAAGTACCATGCGCCATGTGGGATCCATTGTTCGCCCCAACGCCAGTTCTGCAGGGTGTCATCTTTCTGTGCTGGTGGATTAAAGGCGATGTCATCTTCGTCATCAAAGCCGCCTGTGATGCCATTACAGATGCCGCCTTTGGCGTTAAAGAACCCATATTGTGGAAGGTAGTCTGGGTTATTTCGGCCATGGCCATCTAGCATGCACATATCGTATGGATTTAAGCCAACAATCCAGTTAAGTGCATCTTGTCCGAGACGTAGCAACTGTTGCTGTTTCTCCTTGGATTCAACATAAGGTTGGGCAAGGTATGCCATTGCTGCCAATGAACCCAAGCGCCCATTCTCCCCTTGCCACCAATAGCCTGATTCGTTGTTGTGGGCGACAAAGAAGGCATCACGTTTCTCTTCTTCAACTCCTTTGACATATTGACGAGGATAGCCAAATGGATTGGTGACACTGTTGGTGATCTCCAATTCAAATTCGCATGCCAGATTGACGGATTGTCTAATGGGCGCTGCCAACTCGGAGTCGTCTTCGACAGATAGGTATTCACAAAGAGCGATAACTGGTAATCCAGCTTCTGCTGCATGGAAGTAAGGTCGGCGACCATCTTGGTTGGCCGACCAAAAGTGCTTGAATTTATCATCACTCATTTGGCGGTCTGCCAGACGTGAAGCCCAAAGACGGCTTTCGTCCAAGTAACGGCTTTCTTTGGTTGTTTTAAACAGTTCAACACTGGCAAGCAGGGCACAGTACTCGTCGATGATGTTTTCTTCGCCATCATTGAGATATTGCTTGTTATGCTCTTTTAGATGCCAGTAACCATTCACTGCCGTATTAAGGTATTGCTGTTGATTGAACTCACCATGAACATCTAAACGCGATGTTGAGGCAAGTGCTGCAATCGCGACTCCGCCACCTTGTCTAAAGCCTGCTTGATAATCATCGAACTTGTGGCCAAGTTGAGTTTCGAAAGCACAAATTTCTCGTTGGGCGGTATCTTTGCTCCATTTATCAAATACCGTCATGTAAAAGAAGCCTTTCTCGTTTTGCATGCGAACAAGGAAGTCTGCACCAAACAGTGCTTCTTCAGTGAGGCGTGTACGAGTAAAGGCGGCGATACTGTCGCTAGCTTGGAGCAGAGAAAGTCCTTTTAGCATATTCCAAACCACCATAGGGGTTTGTTGAGGATTAAGGTAGTTTGCGTAGGAAAGGTGGCTCAGATATTTGCTTACATCACCAGATGCATCATACCAACCGCCATGTACATCGGCTGTCTGATCAGAATTCATTAGCGTAGCCTGACGATCGGCATGATCGAAAATGCCGCTGCAACGTTGTGACTTGAAGTAATGGATCACATCGGACAGTGTGCGGTCCAGAAGGAGTTGTTCACCAATTTCTAGTTGAGAAGAACATACATCATCCAGTTTAAGGTAATAGTGGCCGGGAATCTCGAAGGACGAAAAGTCGACAAGATAAAAGTCCCCCTGATGCCAGTTCGCTACTCTCCCTTGCTTTTGAACCGAAAAGGCAGCAACGGTTTGACCGCTCTTGGCACAGACCAATACCGCGGTATCAGAAGACAAGTGTGATTGTTCTGTCTGTATCACCGCTTTTTTCGGCCCCAGACGCTCATAACCAATGTGGTTAGTCAGTAGCAGCATTTAATGTCTCCGCGAAACAATAAAATTGGAAATGGGCCAGTGTTCTCTGGCCCTAGTTATGCTTAGTTCTCAAATAGGTAACAACGGACAAAGTGGTTTTCAGATAGTTGGGTAACGCCTGGTAGTTGTTGGCGACACCTATCTGTTGCGTGCACGCAACGCCCTGCAAATGGACAACCGACTGACTCTGGCGTCCAGAGTGGGATTTCTCCTTTGTTTCCTTTGAGTTTCTCGTGAATGGATTTCGACGGATCGGGTACGGCAGAAACCAACAATTGAGTGTAGGGGTGTTGAGGATCATGAATGATTTCCTCTGTGTCTCCCCATTCCACCATGTGGCCGACGTACATGACTGCTAAATCTTCAGCGATATAGCGTGCAGTTGCGATATCGTGAGTGATGTAAAGCAGAGACATTTGTTTCTCGAACTTCATCTCTTCCATCAGGTTAAGTACGCCCGCGCGAATTGATACGTCCAACATTGAGGTTGGTTCGTCTGCCAATACGACTTCAGCCCCAACAGCGATGTTACGCGCTAGGTTTACACGCTGACGCTGACCACCAGAAAGCTGGTGAGGGAACTTCTGTGCGGTCTCTTTAGGCGGAATAAGGCCCACTTGTTCCAGCAAGTCATACACGCGTTCTTCCAGTTCTTTCTTGTTGCCCGGTGACACTTTTTTATGGATAAGTAGTGGTCGTGCAATATGGTGGAAAATGTTGTGTGTCGGGTTGAGTGAGCCAAACGGGTCTTGCCAGACCATTTGCACTCCTTCACGGTAAGACATCAAATCGTGTCTTGATTGAATGTCTTGAATATCACGTCCTTTGTATTCAATGATGCCTGCCGAAGGGGCATACATTTTCGCAATCATTTTTGCGGTTGTAGACTTACCAGAACCAGATTCACCTACAACAGACAAACCGCGGCTTTTATACATTTTGAATGATACGTCGTTAATCGCACGCATCTTGGACTGCTTGATAGAATTGCTATTTAGCGGGAAGTCCTTAACGACATTTTTACCCTCAATCAGCAACTCGCCGAGTTGTTTGCTCATAATTCTCTCCAGTGTATTTTTTCTTAGCTAACGTGATTTCAGGGTGTTAAACCTTAGCCTGAGCAATGGTTTCGCCGTACAAATGGCAGTTTGAGAAACGACTTGGCTCTATTTGACGCAACTGAGTTGGTATTTTCGTACAAGCTTCGTGGACACGGTCACAGCGAGCCTGAAAACGACAACCTTGCGGTATCTCAAGCAAGTTCAAAGGGTTTCCCGGGATACCCGTCAGTTTGGTCTTTGGACCAGTTAGTGGAGGGAAAGAACTACCCAGACCTTTTGTGTATGGGTGGTAAGGACTTTGCAAAATTTGCTTTGAAGGGGCGACTTCAATCAGTTCACCTGAGTACATGATTCCGATGCGATCAGAAAACTCAACCATCAACGATAAGTCGTGGGTAATGAACAGAATTGAGAAGCCAAACTCCTCTTTAAGCGCATAAATCTTTTGCAGTATTTCACGTTGAACCACCACATCGAGTGCAGTCGTTGGTTCATCCATGATGATCATCTTCGGATTCAGAGCCAAAGCGATAGCAATCACCAAGCGTTGACGCATGCCACCAGAAAACTGGTGAGGGTAGTCACTCAGACGGCTAGGATGAATATCGACGATTTCCAGTAAACCCTCTGCACGTTTCTTGGCTTGTTCACGCGTCATATTGGTATGACGCATAATGACATCACAGAACTGCTCTTCCATGGTAAGAACAGGGTTCAGGGCGTTCATCGCGCTCTGGAATACCATTGACATTTCACTCCAGCGGAATGATTGCATGCGATTATCACTGTACTGAAGGATGTCTTCGCCATTGAAGATTACCTCGCCCCCGGTGATGAACGCTGGTGGCTTATGTAGACGCATTAGCGAGAAAGCAACAGTTGATTTACCGCAGCCAGATTCGCCCGCTAGGCCAAACACTTCGCCAGGGGCGATATCGAAACTAACATTGTTACAAGCACGAACATCGCCAGCATCTGTAATGTAATCTACGCAGAGGTTACGGATAGAAATTAGTGGTGCAGTCATGATTATTTATCTCCGCTCCATAGTGCATTTTGAGGTGGCATATCCGGTGTGCGTTGTTTCTTATCTTGGTCTGCTAGATTTTTCCAACGCCTCATTCCTTTGTGCGAGCGTAGTTGTGGGTTAGCAATTTCATCAACGGCAAAGTTAAGTAAGGCAAGACCGACAACTAAGAATGTTAATGCAAAACAAGGAGCCAATAGTTCCCACCATGCACCTATAATCATTGAAGATGATGTGTTCACGTTGTACAGCATGATGCCCCAGCTAACAGTGCTAGGATTACCTAAACCTAAGAAGGATAGAGTCGCTTCTGTCATGATAGCCAGCATTACAGAACCAATGAAACTAGCTCCGACGATTGAGATAAGGTTCGGTAAAATTTCTACAAAGATAATTCTAAATGATGACTCACCAAGTACTTCAGCCGCTTTTACAAACTCTTTTTCACGTAGAGAGAGTGTTTGTGAGCGAACAACCCTTGCCCCCCATGCCCATGAGGTAGCGCCTATTACCAAGGCGATCGTTAACGGTCCCGCTGCACCAATAAAAGCGGCAATGACAAACAGTAATGGCAATTGGGGGATTACCAACATAATGTTCATTGCGGCGGACAATATGTCGTCAACACGTCCACCGAAGTAACCAGCAGAAACACCGATGATGGTTGCTAGCACACACACCATGATGCCAGCACCAAACCCTACAGCTAATGACGTACGTGCACCGTAAACCACTTGTGACCATACATCACGTCCCATACGAGTTGTTCCAAGAACGTGATCTGCTTTTTTAGATAGTAGTAATGTACGGCGGCTGTCTGCTAGATTTTGGGCAATCCAACCGTCCGGGTTTGCTTTTGCTGACTTCACTACAAAGCCTGGGTACTCGTGAGGGTTACCTGTACGTTTGTCTGGAGCATGTTTTGTGATAACCGGCGCAAAGATCGCACCTAAAACGAAAATCATGATGATTACAAAACCAACCAGCGCTTTATTGTTATTCGAGAATAAGTTAAATAGTTTTTTCATGTCTATTTGCTCCCTTTGCGCAGGCGAGGGTCAAGTGCCACAATAAGCATGTCGGCCAAAAAGTTAAAGAACAGCATAAACATAGTCATAATTAGTAATTGGCCCTGTAATACTTGATAGTCACGAGCATGAATTGCATTTAGTAGTACCGTACCAAGTCCTGGGTAGTTGAAGATCATTTCGATAATTAGCTGACCACCGATTGCCATACCAAGTGCCATTGAAAGGGCTGTCACACTAGGTAGCATTGCGTTTCGGGCGGCGTAGTTAAAGACCACGCGGTTCTCGCTTAAACCTTTACCCTTGGCCATGGTGATGTAATCTTCGTTTAGCAGGTTAATCATGTTGTTACGCATGTTGATCAAGAAGCCACCGATCTGGATGATGGTTGCACAAAATAGAGGCAATACAGCATGGTAAGCAACGTCTTTTAAGAATTCCCAGCTTGTCCAATCAGGGGTCAAGCCAGCCGTGTATGCATACGTCGATGGAAACCAATTTAATCCATAGGAGAAGGTGAATAACACTAGCATCGCGACGACCACAGGAGGTACAGCTTGTACTACCATCATTCCCGGTGAAATGAACGCGTCGTATTTGCTACCGCGCTTCCACGCAGCGAAGATACCGAGCGTAGAGCCAATACAGAATGCTAGGACTACAGCAGAGCCTGCTAAGAAAAGAGACCAACCAACAGCACCACCCAATACGTCATTTACAGTCTGAGGGAATGTTTGAATTGATATACCTAGGTCCCAAGTAAGAATACCTTTTAGGTAGATGAAATACTGTTCGTAGATTGGTCCGTCAACAAATCCGAGCAATTCTCTCATTGCTGCGATTCGTTCTGGCGTCACCTGTGAATTTGCGTTGGCAAACATCATGGTAACAGGGTCACCAGGCATTGCTCTAGGCAAAATAAAATTGAGTGTTATTGCAAATAAAAGCGCTATCAAATAAAAAGATAACCGGCGAATAAAGAAACCCATAACTCACACCTTAGTCATCCAGTGGCATATTTCACTGGATTTAAGACAAAAAATCCCCTAACGCAAAGCGCCATTTAAAAAGAAATAGGGGGGAGGTGACGGTGCGCAAGGTGCGCACCGTAAATTAGAACCTAATTAAGATTTAGGTTTTAGATCAAGTACTTGAAGTAGACGTTCTTGAGTGTTAGTCATTGGCATCGGACGTCCTTTAGGGTTCTCTTCATTCCACCAACCCGTGAAGCGAGCCGTGTTATATTGAGAAGTGTACGCGCCAGACATAACAGGAACAGTTACTTGGTTTTCTGCAATGATGCGTTGGATCTTGTGAGCGATCTTAACTTGCTCATCACGGTCAGCTGTTTTGTAGAAGCCTTCTAGTGCTTTATCAAGTTCTTTGTCGTTCCAGTAATGCAGTGCAAAACGAGGCATACCTTGGCTAGCTTGGAAACGAGAGTGGTAAGCACTATCCCAGTAAGTGTATGGATCCGCACCGTGGAAATAGTTTGTATATGCAACATCATAAGTTGCATCTAGCATCGCTTGGTTGTATACAGAGAAGTCAGGTGTCGCTGCTTTCGCTTTAATCCCCGCTTCTGCTAGCATTTCAACGCCTAGCTGTACAGTGTTGTTAAAGTCAGTCCATCCATTTGGAGACTGGATAGTTAACTCAATCTTCTTACCTGTTGGAGTCTCAACAAAACCATCGCCATCGGTATCAACGAAACCAGCTTCTTTCAGAAGTGCTTTAGCGTTGTCAACGTTGTACGTCATAAATGGCTTGTATTTATTGTACACTTCATTATCAGACCAAGACTCGAATGCAGCGCCAAGACCAGAAGCGTAATCGTTCACTACACCGCCGCCGTAGAATGCAATTTCGATGATAGTTTCACGGTCTATAGCCATAGAGAATGCACGACGGAAGTCGATGTTATTCACAGCTTCAGCGTTACCAACATTTGGCGATTTGTAGTTGAATACAAATGCTTGGCTACCCCCCGCAGGGTACCAATACTTGTTATCTGGGCTTGCAGCAGCATACGTGCTGTCGACATCAGGAATGAAAGAGTATGACCAGTCAAATTGACCGCTAAGTACTTGGCCTAGGAACTGTTCGTTACCAGCAACTTGTGGCAGACGTAGACAGTCAACATCTAAGTTATCGGCATCCCAGTAGTTAGGGTTACGACATTGAGTGTAAAGCTGAGGAGTGAAGGTTTCGATCTCAGTAAATGGACCTGTACCTACAGGGTTTTCGTTTGTGAAGCGTGTTGGGTCCTCAACCTTGCTCCAGATGTGCTTAGCAACGATAGATACTTCGTTAATAAGGTATGGAAGGTTAGAGTTGGCTTCCGTTAGGTCGAAAGTCACTGTATCGCCAGATACAGTAATTTTATCTAAGCGAGCGTTGATACCAGTACGGTCAAGCTCAGGGTACTTTTTCAACATGTTGAATGTAAATGCTACATCTTCGGCAGTAAATGCTTCACCATCAGACCATTTAACGCCTTCACGGATAACAAAAGAAACCTGCTTAAGGTCGTCTGACATAGTGTAGCTTTTTGCCAAACGTAATACTGGCTCATTCCCATTTAACTCGTTGAATACAACTAGTGGTTCATAGATGAAGTCTTGAACTGTATCTAGCTGAGTTTGAAGGTAAGGGTTAAAGTTACGAACGAAAGTTGGGAAAAACTTTGGAACCATCGTTAGTTCACTGCGTTCAGCCGCAGTTGCTACCGATGCAAAACCTGTAGTAGCTGTAGCAATAATTGCTGTTGCTAGTGCTGTTTTTTTAATATTGGCAAGCATAGCTGTTCCTTACTGTTTGCTTCATTTCACTATATGGATTTGAATGTCATCAATTGATAAACACTCGCCATGACCCACCTCTAGTGTTATTGCAATTTAAGCTTTCACCTTCATCACATGTAGAGTGGCCTGTAGGTCTTCGGCAGGAGTAAGAAAACACCTTATCCTGAAAATAATCAAACTCGTATCCCGTTAAAAACGTCAAAAAAGGTGGATATCACGTTATAAACGTCATTTAGTTTGCTTTTGAACCAACTTTTACTAAAAATCAAACTTTGATATGCGTCGCAGCTTGTATCCTTATAGAGAGTTATTGTTAGTGTCCACTTACTTTATGTGCGTTGTTTTAAAGTGCTTCTTGTTGTTTGGGTGAGTTTGGGGATCTCGATCACACACGTAATTCATGTTAATTCATAAGGTGAAATTTAATCTGCCGTTCTGTTGTGATTGACTTCGCAATCTGTTGCATTAGTTTATAAAACTCTGTTTGAAATGATGAAAGTTTCGCCTTTTTTCATCTTGTGTATCGCTTAATAGTATGCTTTTTTTTCTTGGAAAATAAAGTGTGTTGGCATGCTTTTTTATTGTGAAATAAAAACTATGGACACGGCACAGTACTCTGAATTCTTGCCAGGATAATAGTGTCTGCACCGTTAAATTTGGATTCTGTCTACTGAGCTTTATTTAGCTGGATGATTGGCATGATGGTTTTGCAGATGAGATAGATGGCACGCCATTTAAGTCCCACTTACCTTCACTTAGCAATAGGCATTGAACACTGAATAGAAGTATTTCTAGATATAAAAAGCCTCCAACAATTGGTGTCTAATTGTTGGAGGCTGTTCAAACGGAGCGCATCATTGGAAAACGCTGTTAGCTGGTAAGTAACCTTTGCAGTTTATCTCGCTGTGCTTCAATGTAAGCGCGTTCCGGGCTTTGTTCTTTACAATGCTCGAGTATAAACTCGATAGAGCTTAAAACCGTTCTCCAGCGTGGAGTTTTAGGTAAGGTTTCAATGCGCATGTATTTATCTAAAGTACGGGTTTGTAGCGTACTTCTATCGAGGTAAACGCGCCAAAGGCCACTTTGCTCGGCAAAGGTAAACTTACTTTCGCCAGTCACAGACTCCCAGTATTCCAAAGCGTGAGTCATTGCTTCGACCAGAACTTCACGCATCACTTCCTGTTTGTCTTTTTTATTGCCTAACGCTTTGTCTGCCAGTCGAGTGAATTCACCTCCAAGCTCTTTAAGCTTCTGTAACTGTTCTTTGTCGCCGTCAAAGGCATAGCGAGAAAGCACCTCTACTGCTGTTTCCAGGTTATGGATACGGGCTGTATTTGCGCCGCCACCCACATTGAATATATACATAACGTCTAAGCCAGAGCCTTCAGGGAGTTTGAGAACATCCGCTTCAATATTTTGACGAATGTCCTCGACATAGATATCAATTTTCCCGCAATAATGTGGCTGTTTAACGGTGAGGAATTTTGGCGCAATCAGCTCATCAGCTGAAGAGCGTTTAATCTGCTCTAAACTACGTTTAAATAACTTACACGCAGCTTCGTTGGCAAAGCGAATACGTTGATCTTCGCGCAAGCAGATGATGGCCTCAGGAGCGGATTCAAGTTGTTCTAGCAGACGACCCTGAGTTTCAAGCAGGCTCGCTTCGACTTCAGCTCGTTGGCGAAGCTCCGACTCAAGTTGCTTATTCTCAATATGACGAATTTCTGCTTTGCTTGCCGTTAAATGGGCCTGAATTCTGGCTGCAAGTTCTTGTTTATTAAAAGGCTTAGATAAGTAATCGTTCGCTCCAGCCTCAAAGCCTCTAACGCGGTCTTCAGTTTGACTAAGTGCTGTTAACATAATAATTGGCAGCTCGGCATGATCATAGATTTTACGCAGTTCACTACATACCTGATAGCCACTCATGCCTGGCATCATGATATCGAGCAGTAACAGTTCCGGTTTTTCTTGTTCGACAAGATCAAGTGTTTCGGGGCCGTCCGAAACAGTTCGTACACGATAGCCTTCTAAACGCAAAAAGCTTTCAAGTACACGCAGGTTGACGGGTTCGTCGTCTGCTACATAAAGCAGTGGGCCATCCGGGTTCTCTGGCAGCGATAGATCATCGCTGTTGTCCAAATTGATTTCTGGAGCCTGGAAATGCCCACAGGCAGCCAGCGTCTGCGTGGCCAGAATCTCTTCTTCACTGGCGAGAGGTAAAGTGAAGCTGAATGTAGTACCTACCATTGGTTGGCTACTTACATATAAGGAGCCACCCATTAGCTCAATCAACTGGCGGCTAATTGATAAGCCTAATCCAGCACCTTGACGATAGCGACTTTCATCTTGTCCTGCCTGAATTAAAGGCTCAAAGATGTGCTCAAGGTGTTCTGCAGGAATGCCTTGTCCGGTATCGACCACTTGAACGCGGACTAGATCGTCAACGACTCCTGCTGAAATAACGATCTTACCTTCAGAGGTGTACTTAATTGCGTTACCTATCAGGTTGTACAGCACCTGTTCAAGTCGTTGTGGATCGGCAGATACTGCTTTGAGATCATTCGGTACCTGATTGATGATCCGAATGGTCTTGTTACCAAGTAAGTGGCCAGACAGCTCCAGTACCAATCGAGTTGAGCTTGCCAAACTGACCGCCGACTTCTGGATGCCCATGCTACCGTAACGCATTTTATGGTAATCCAGTAAGTCGTCGACGAGGTTGGCCAAGCGTTGTCCACTTTTGATAATAATATCAAGCTGATATTTCTGGTTTGCCGGGAGCGCGCCGTTGGCTCCGGAAATTAGAGTTTCCGCAATACCCACCATACCGTGTAAAGGCGTACGTAGTTCATGAGATGTGGTTGCCAGAAACTCATCTTTTAGCTTGTCTGCGAGTTGTAGCTCTTCATTTTGTTTTTGAATTAAGCGAATGTTGCTTTCCAGCTCTTCATTTTGCTTTTTGATGGTCTGAATTTTTTCACGAATGGAACGTTGCATACGCTCAAAACTGATGGCTAAGCGACCAATTTCGTCTTTTCTAACGGTATCAAATGTTGTTTCGTCCAGATCGCCTGCTGATACTCGCTCTGCCGCCCAGGTTAATTTGAGCAGTGGTGAGGTAATGAAATTTGATAAATAGTGTGAGGCAATCACAACCAGTATGATCGCCGTGAGCATCGCAATGACGAAGAGTTTTTCCAGTTGGTGAATGCGAGAAAAGGCGTCTTTCTCTGGTAGCTGTACGACCAATGCCCAGTTCACGCTGCGAGTTTTTACTGGCGCATAGGCGGCGATAATAGCTTCATCGAGTCCGTTTGTATAAGTGCCGACGTTTGTTTGACCTGAAAGTGCCTGACTGATGACCTCCATACTATTTTGGATATCATTCAGTTTGGTGTTTATTGTACGAGGTTGTTGATCTCCTCCGACTAACAACGTCTCAATCGACGACTCGCGGTTTTTGTCGGCGACTAATTTAGTGATGCCGTTGTTTGGCAACCGGAACATGGCATAGCTGTGTAGATATCCTTGTTGAACGATAGGAGCACCAAGCCATGCGACTTGCTTCCCATTTTCAAGTTCAAAGTCAGAGATAAGAATCGGAGTGTAGTCTTCGTTCAGTTTGCGGCGCTCACTGACATCGTCGGTCAAGCGCTGAAATGCCTTGCCTAGCGCTGAATCTTTATAGCGACCGCTGAGAAGGTTAGTACCGTAATTGTCATCTTTGTTGATGGAGTAAGTAACGTTGCCGTTAATATCGACTAATAGTATGTCATTGAAGTCAGAGCGTTTAAGAAGTTCTAAATAAGCCCAATGGTAGCGCTTGTGTAGCAGTCGATAGCGCTCACTACCGACATAGTTAGATGACTCTGGCAATATTGACGTTTTTATCTGATCGCCACTGCCTTCAATATAACGTTGCTGTGCATTTTGACGTGATTCGTCAATGTCATTTCCTAACCGACTAAACGCATTGACTAAACCATAGAAGCGCCCACCGCTGGCATAGGCTAGTTCCGAGCGGACGAAGCCCATCACTTCGGTTTCGCGTGCTTCAAAGTAGTCAACAATCTGCTGTTGCTTGGTATTTCTTACAGACAAAAGGTGTGACGTGCTCTGTTCTTGCAGATCTTGGCTGTGTGACTGAAGGAAAAAAAATGCAGTAATGGTTAGAGGCGTAAGGCTGAGGACAAGAAACGCAGTCATCAGCGTACTCTGTAGACGCTTAAACTTCTGTTTTTTGTAGAATTTGAACATGGGTAAGGTTGCAACTCGTAAAGGGCAGCAAAAATAGTATTGATTGCTACCAAGGTTCTCGTTAAAAACGGATAAGACGTTAAATTCGATAGAAATAACAAAATTAACGAGTTTTTTTTCTTTGACAAGAAAGTTAATTGCAAAGCGTGCAGAGTCACGCAGTTTTTTTATATTTGATGAGTTTTTAGCGGGGAATTGCGCAGGTTTTCGCCTGCGCGGAGAGGGGTTAAGATTTTTTAGCGTAATAAATGGAGAATTTCTTGGTCTTATTTAGCGTCTCGCAATTATTGAAAGCGCTTTCAATAATTGGCGGGTATTTTAAGAAACTGTTCGCCACGATGATCATTTCCCCCTGCCTTTGAAGGTATTGTGGTGCATCACCAAGTAAGGTTTCTGCGGCATTATAATTGGTATCTAGCCCACTATGGAAAGGCGGGTTACTGACGATAAAGCGGTAGTTGTTTGCCGTATCTGAATAAATGTCAGAAGCAAATACTTTGCCTTCTAAATCATTGGCTTTTAGTGTGGCTTGGCTAGACGTGATTGCATAGGCGTTGATATCGCACATCTCAATTTCTATTTCAGGATTGGCTTTCGCCATAAATGCGCCAAGCACACCAGCACCACAACCAAAATCAAGCACTTTACCGGACAATGGCGGTAATGTTTCCAACAATAATTGGCTTCCTAAATCGAATTCGCCATGGCTGAATACCCCAGGTAAGCTTTTAACCAGCAGCGATTGGTCGCCTAAACTGATAGTGTAGGACTTGAACCAGTCGAGCTGATTAAATGGTGCTGGTTCGTTTACGCATTGGCCCCAGTAAAAAGAACAGCGACGTGCGGAATCGTATTTGTTGATCGGGCCGTAGTCTTTGAACATCTTTTCGATACTTTTTACACCAGAGCGGTTCTCACCCACCACTACAATTTCAGTATCGACACCAAGTTTCGCCATTAGCATGGCCAGTAAATATTCAGCCTCTGCTTTAGCTTTTGGCCAGTAAAGCAATAGCATGTCTGCTTGAGTATCGATGTCAAACTCTGAGCCAAAGTGGCTTTTGATTTTGTCAGATGTACGAATTTGACGGTAGTAACTGTAGTTCGAAGTGAAAACTTCCACCGACTCACAGTGTGCGGTTAACTCGACAGGGAACAGATCTTCAACCTCACCTGCGACTAAAACGTGCTTTCCATTGAAGTATTCTAACTGGCGTTGCGCTATTTGACTTGGAGCGATATAAGCAGACATAAACTTGGTTCATCAGAAATAAATAGGGCCAGATTTTCTCACAATCTGGCCCAAGCTTGAAGTCATTAACGAGCGACTAGCTGTTGTCTTGTCGGTTTAGGAAGTCTTGAAACTCTTCTTCATAAATATTAAATAACACCATTGTGACGGCAAAAATCAGCGGACCATAAATCAGACCGATTAAACCAAACAGATGCAAGCCACCTAATAATGAGAAGAAAATCATTAAGGTATTCATTCCCGCACTGCCTTGCATCAGGAGTGGTCGCAACAAGTTATCAATTGAGCCGACAATAACGACACTCCATGCTGTGAGGAAGAGCGCCCAAGTGGTGTCGCCGGTTAGGAAAAGGTAAGTCGCCGCCGGTATCCATATTAAAGCGGTACCAACAACAGGAATGAATGAGGCAAAGCCCATCATTGTGCCCCAGAATAGTCCCGGAAAACCCGCCAGCCACATGCCAATCCCGCCGGCGAAGCCTTGTGCAATTGCGGTAAGAAACGATCCCATAACCGCTGACTTTGACACTTGCTCAATTTCGGTCAGGATTTTGTCTTCCTGACTGCGTGAAAGGGGGAGAATATGTCGAATTGCGGAAATAATTTTATCGTGATCGCGCAACAAAAAGAACAGGACAAACAACATGAGGAAGAAATCCATTAAGAAATTTGTCGCATCACCGAGAATTTTGGCGCTGATGGTGACCAGGTTTGAACCAAATGATGTGGCGAACTGGGCGATTTTTTCCGCAATTGCTTTGGGCTCAATTTTATCGAAAGGTAAGTACTCATTAACTAATGACAATGCCTTGATCACTAAAGGGTGCTGGAAGATATCCTGAATGCCGCCATTCGTTACCCACTTATAAGTGTTTTGTGAAAACAAAGAACCTTGCTGGACGATAGCAGCAAAAACAAATAGGAGAGGAATCACAATAATAAAGGTCAGTACCACACATGACAGTAGCGAAGCCATGTTCCGATGGTTTGGTATCTTTTGCTCAAACCATTCGTGTATAGGGAACATGAGTAATGAAATGATGAATGCCATTACGATCGAGTTGATGTAAGGTTCGACTAATAAGTAGCAAGCAAAAGCAGCGGCGAGCAGAGCGACCATTAGAACGCGATGACTCGACGTGATTTTCACATTGTTTGGCATAAGATAAGTCCAAATTACGGATGATATTTACGGTTTCTAGCTTATAACACGGGCAGTGAACCTTTATGACGGTATGTGCTCGCGGTCTTATAATACCTTGGAATTAGAGCCTAGTAGCATACCTTGTTATAATGACGACAAATCAGTCGGTTATCAATCAGGAGATGTAAAATGGGTTGTTGTAATGGTGACAAGTCGTGTCAAAACGAGAAAAAAACCAAGCGCACTCCGTGGTTAGGTATTGTGGTTGGTGTACTCGTTGTCTTAGTTATTTTGAATTGGCGCTAAAAAGGACCGTGAAGGTCCTTTTGAGATTTGTCGTTACTGCCTTTGCTGAATTATTGTGCTTCAGCAGCCAGCGTTGCAAAACAGCGGTCTGCAGCTTCTAGCGTAGCGTCGATTTCTTTTCTGCCGTGAGCCAGAGATGTGAAGCTTGCTTCAAATGCTGAAGGCGCAAGGTAAACGCCATGATCCAGCATAAGGTGGAAGAAACGCTTAAAGCGCTCAACATCACATTTTGTTACGTCTTCGTAGCAGGTTACGCTCTCTTGATCGGTGAAGAAGAAGCCGAACATGCCACCCACTTGGTTCACTACCAATGGAATACCATGCTTTTCTGCCAGAGATTTAAAGCCACTTGCTAGCTGCTTAGTTTTTGAAGCCAAACGTTTTTCATTGCCTTCTTCTTTTAGCAAGCTCAAACAGGCAAAACCTGCAGCCATCGCTACTGGGTTACCAGATAGAGTACCTGCTTGATATACAGGACCTGTTGGTGCGACATATTGCATTACTTCTTTACGACCACCGAAAGCACCAACTGGCATACCGCCACCGATCACTTTACCCAGCGTAGTTAGGTCTGGTTTGATGTTGTAGTGTGCTTGAGCACCGCCAAGTGCGACACGGAAGCCTGTCATTACTTCATCAAAAATCAGTAAAGCACCTTCTTGGTCACAGATTTCACGTAGGCCTTCATGGAAGCCTTCTACTGGCGGGATACAGTTCATGTTGCCTGCCACAGGCTCAACGATGATACAAGCAATTTCACCCTTGTTTGCAGCAAACAGCTCGCGAACTGAGTCCAGATCGTTGAATGTTGCTGTTAGGGTATGTTTAGCAAAATCTGCTGGAACACCAGGAGAGCTTGGTTGGCCAAGCGTCAACGCACCAGAGCCTGCTTTTACTAGCAAGCTATCAGCGTGACCATGGTAACAACCTTCGAATTTCATGATCTTGTCGCGGCCAGTGAAACCACGAGCAAGGCGAATCGCACTCATGGTTGCTTCTGTACCAGAGCTAACCATACGCAGTTGTTCCATTGATGGCACAAGTTCAGAAACCAGTTCAGCCATTGAAATTTCTAGCTCAGTTGGCGCGCCAAAGCTCAGACCACGTTGCGCAGCGTCGATCACCGCTTCACGAATTACAGCATGGTTGTGACCAAGGATCATTGGCCCCCAAGAACCGACGTAATCAATATACGCCTTACCATCGGCATCAAAAATCAGAGCACCGTCTGCTCGTTCGATAAATAGCGGAGAACCGCCTACGCCGTTGAATGCACGAACAGGTGAGTTTACACCGCCTGGAATGGTTTTCTGGGCTTTGTCATACAGTTCTGATGATTTGGTCATGGGGTTATCCTCTTTTGATTGCTCGGACCAAGTGGTGCGCATTGTACCTAGCTATAATCAACTTAGAAACGTTTTGCTTAATTTATGTGTTGTTTCGCAATGTAATTTTAACTATCCAATAAAAAGAATCGGCGGTGAATACTTGAACGAGTTGGTCAGGTATTAGATAATCGTATTTAATAAGCACAAATTTGACGTCTTGCTTCAGGCTCGACGCATTACACGAGTGAGAGAGGTTTTTCGTGAGCGAAGTAAACGTACCATTATCTTTTTCTGACGCTGCAGCATCTCGCGTTAAGGCGCTGATTGCAGAAGAAGAAAACCCAGCATTGAAATTGCGCGTATACATTACGGGTGGTGGCTGTAGCGGTTTCCAATACGGCTTCACTTTTGATGAAAATGTAAATGATGGTGATACAACCATCGTAAACAGTGGCGTCACGCTGGTTGTTGACCCAATGAGTTTGCAATATCTTGTCGGCGGTATTGTTGATTACACCGAGGGCTTAGAGGGAGCACGCTTCTTCGTTAATAACCCGAATGCAACGACCACTTGTGGTTGTGGTGCATCATTCAGTGTTTAATCTCTGATAACCTATTTCACAAAGGCTGCATTTTTGCAGCCTTTGTTTTATTTACTGATAAATTTCCTGAAACTGCGACTGGGTTAAGAATCCAAGCCTTTACTATTTTCTTTTTAGAAAGTTAATTCGTACCATGAATCATTCGACTAAGATTAGTTTGTGTAATTAATTAATTAATTAATTCTTCTCATATTGCTCACTGCAAGAGATTGTTATGGCTAGCTTCTCATTTACGCGATTTTTCGCTGAACGACCTTATATCGTGTCGTTGTTAATTGTTTTATTGCTCTCTGTTTGGTTAGGGCTTGGTTCGTTGCAAGCCGATGATGTACCGCCACAGAGCACATCGCAAGATATCCCTCTGGCGAAAGTCTCCTATCAAACATTTACCGCGAAAAATACCTATAAAGCGATCGAATTGTACGGTCGAACCGCGCCGGACAGGCTGGCGAATCTCGGTGCAGAAATTGCCGGTAAGATCATTGCTCTCAAGGTTGAAAAAGGTCAGTCAGTAAAGCAAGGGCAATTGATAGCGCAAATAGATAAAGGCGCTCTCGAGATTCAATTGGAGCGAGCACGTTCATTGCTCAAAGTCCGTGAAAAAGAATTTAACGCGGCTCAGTCGTTAAAGAATAAAGGCCTGCAAGGGGAGGTTGCGTTTAGCAGTGCACAAGCTTCTTTAGTGGAAGCCCGAGCACAAGTAACAAACGCTCAAATCGCATTGAGAAACACCAATGTAACCGCGCCTTTCAGTGGAATTCTTGACCATCTCTTTATAGAAACGGGCGATTTTGTCGGTGTTGGCGATCCGGTTGCGACCATTATCGATTTAACCAACTTAGTGATTGAGGCGGATGTCAGTGAGCGTCACATTCAGGACTTGTCGTTAAATCAACCTGCAAAAGTGAAGTTTATTTCTGGTGAAACGGTGAAAGGTAAGGTGAGCTATATTTCACGGGTTTCCTCACCAGCAACCAATACTTTCCCTATTGAAATTCTATTACCAAACCCGCAACAGTCGATTCCTGCGGGGATCAGTACCGAAGTTGATTTAAACCTCAAACAGCAACCGGCGATTAAGTTAACCCCAGCAATGCTTGCTCTCGATGAAGCGGGTAATTTAGGTGTCAAAACCTTAGAAAATCATAAGGTTAAGTTTATCCCCATTCAGTTGGTTAAAGCTGAGCAAGACGGCGTTTGGCTGACAGGGCTAGGGGATGTAGTCGACATTATCACCACTGGTCAGGGTTTTGTGCGTGATGGCGATGAAGTAATTGCCGTTAAGCAAGAATTGTAAGTGGGGGTGATATGTTAAGTTTGATCGACGCCGCCTTATCGCGTACCCGTACCATGATGGTATTGCTGGTCTTTGTTCTGATTTCTGGCGTGCTTACCTACCTGACGATTCCGAAAGAATCGAGTCCAGATATCACTATCCCAATTATCTATGTGTCGGTTAGCCACCAAGGCATCTCACCTACCGACGCTGAGCGTTTGCTCGTTCGCCCGATAGAGCAAGAGCTGCGCTCTATTGAAGGTGTTAAAGAGATGACCGCAACGGCGTCAGAAGGGCACGCGTCGGTGGTGCTGGAGTTTAGCGTCGGTGTTGACCTTGACCGAGCGATGGCTGAGGTGCGTGATGCGGTTGACTTGGCCAAGCCTAAACTTCCCGCCGATAGTGATGAGCCTACCGTTAATGAAGTGACATTAGCCTCTGAAGAGCCCGCTTTATCAGTTGTGCTATACGGCACTGTCTCGGAAAGAACCGCCGTGCACCTTGCACGTCAATTACGAGACAAACTGGAAAGCTATCGACAAATTTTGGAAGTCGACATAGCTGGTGACCGTGAAGATATTGTCGAGATCATTGTCGATCCGCTTTTAATGGAAAGCTATGGCTTGGATCAGGCCGATATATACAACCTGATCGCATTAAATAACCGCGTGGTAGCTGCGGGATTTGTTGACACTGGTTACGGCCGCTTTTCGGTCAAAGTTCCGTCGGTTTTTGATTCGCTAAAAGACGTGCTTGAGTTGCCGGTTAAAGTTGATGGTAAGCAGGTGATTACTTTTGGTGATGTCGCGACGGTAAGGCGTGCGTTCCGTGACCCGGAAAGTTACGCACGCTTGGACGGTAAGTCTGCGATTGTCCTTGATGTAAAAAAACGTGCAGGTGAAAACATCATTGAGACAGTAGAGCTGATCAAAGCGGTGATGACGGAAGCGCAGAGTCGGGAACAATGGCCGGATAACCTACTGGTAAAATACACCTGGGACCAGTCAGATGATGTCAAGATGATGCTCAACGACCTGCAGAACAATATTTTGTCGGCGATCATTTTGGTCGTCATTGTCATTATCGCAATCCTCGGTGTTCGTACCGCATTGTTGGTCGGCATTTCGATCCCCGGCTCATTCCTGACAGGTTTGCTGGTACTGGCTGTGTTTGGCCTGACAGTGAACATTATCGTATTGTTCTCGCTGATTATGGCGGTTGGCATGTTGGTCGATGGGGCGATTGTGGTCACCGAGTTTGCCGACCGACGTATGCAAGAAGGGACGCCGCGTAAAGAAGCGTATCGGGATGCAGCGAAACGTATGGCGTGGCCAATCACCGCCTCTACAGCGACCACTCTGGCTGCTTTTGCGCCGTTGTTATTCTGGCCAGACGTCACGGGCGAGTTCATGAGGTACCTTCCGCTGACGTTGATCGCGACGTTGGCCGCTTCGTTGGCGATGGCCCTGTTATTCGTGCCTGTGCTGGGTAGTCTGATCGGTAAACCGCAAAATATCTCGCCGATACAACACGAGAAAATGCTTGCTCTACAGGAAGGCGACTACGACAAAGCTACGGGAATTATCAAGCTGTATTACCACTCGTTAAATGTCGCGTTGCGTCACCCGTTAAAGATCTTGCTGAGTGCAATCTTACTCTCGGTTGCCGTCGGTTTTACTTACGTTAAAGCGGGATTAGGTGCGGAGTTTTTCCCTGAAGTAGACCCGCCATTTTTTACGGTTAAAGTACGCTCCTATGGCGATTTATCTATCGATGAGAAAGACCGAATCATGCGCAATGTTGAATCGGTGATGTTAGGGCATGACGAGTTTGAAAGCGTCTATACCAAAACAGGTGGCGACGATGAGATTGGTTTAATCCAGATCACGCTTGTGGATTGGCAGTATCGCCGTAAGGTGAAAACTATTATTGATGAACTAAAACAAACCACAGACCAGTACGCTGGAGTGGAAATTGAGTACAAGTTTCCTGAAGCGGGTCCACCAACCGAGCACGACTTAGTGATTGAAATGTCAGGTTCAACGCTAAGTGGTCTAGACGAAGGTGCCAAAATGGTTCGTCATTGGGCAGAGGTTTATCCTGCCTTTACCAATATCAGTGATAACTCGAGTAAAGACGGTATTGACTGGCAGATCGATATTCGCCGCGATGACGCCGCGCGTTTTTTAGCAGATGCAACACTGGTTGGAAACACGGTGCAGTTTGTCACTAATGGCTTAAAATTGGGCGACTACCTGCCCGATGACTCGACTGAGGAAGTCGACATATTGGTTCGCTACCCAGAAGATAAGCGTGATATTGGCCGCTTTGATCAATTGCGAGTTAAAACCGCTGCCGGGCTGGTTCCGATCACTAACTTCGCCAGCATTATTCCTGAACATAAACAGGATACGATCCGTCGTGTTGATGGGCACAGGGTGATCAGTGTATTTGCGGATATCAGAGAAGGCCATAACCTGGCGCTTGAATTACCGAAAGTAGAAGCGGCGCTAAAAGCGTTAGCTTTGCCAGAGGGCATCGAGTTTAAGATCCGTGGTCAGAACGAAGAGCAGGAAAACTCCTCTGCGTTTTTGCTCAACGCATTTATCGTGGCGTTGGTGGGGATGGCGTTGATCTTAATTACCCAGTTCAATAGTTTCTACCAAGCGTTTCTTATCCTCAGTGCAGTGCTGTTTTCGACGGTTGGGGTGTTCGCGGGTTTGTTGATCTTCCAGAAACCGTTCGGTGTGATCATGTCGGGTATCGGTGTCATTGCGTTGGCGGGGATTGTGGTGAACAACAATATCGTCTTGATCGACACATACAACCAGCTACTCAAACGCGGGTTGGATAAGCGTGATGCGATACTGAGAACTGGTGTACAGCGTTTGCGTCCAGTACTACTTACGACGGTCACGACGATTCTAGGCTTGCTGCCAATGGTGTTGGAAATGAACATTGATTTGATAAACCAGAAAGTCGAGTTTGGTGCACCAAGCACCCAGTGGTGGTCTCAGTTAGCCACTGCTGTTTCTGGTGGGCTCGCTTTTGCAACACTACTGACGCTGGTTTTAACGCCTTGCCTACTTATGCTTGGGAAAGAGCATCTATCTGATGAGGGAAAAATGGTAGGCAAAGGGAAAGAGGTGACATAATTCGCCTAATGCAGTCACTTAAGGGTTTCTATAAGGTCATTCCAGCGAGCCTTAGCAAGACTAGGAATCTAGTATCAGCGCGCTGAGAATATAAAGAAATACCTTTGATAACAAAGTACTCGGATAGAAGATCCTGAATCACGCTCCTTCGTCGCGGTTCAGGATGACGGTTGACTGGAGTATTCTGTTTGTTGTTAACGGATTGGCATTAGACATCACTCGCCTCTTTCCCTGTTCTACTCGTTTATTTCATAGTTAACAGTTGGCTGTAACGATCAAGCTTAGCCATGTTGATTTTTGCATTCGCCAAAAAGGTTTGTCTCGCTTGCCCTGTTAACGATTTTGACTGAGGCAAGTTAACCGTACGCGGGTTCTTGTGTACTCCGTTTACTAGGAACTCGTAATGCAGGTGGGGGCCGGTAACACGGCCCGTACCGCCTAAGGTACCGATGGTTTGGCCCTGTTTTACACGTTGACCTGTTTTGACGGTGCGCTTGGTTAGGTGTAAATACTTAGTGATGTAGGTGTTACTGTGTTTAATGAACACGTAATTACCATTAAATTTGTTGTATGACGATTTTTGCACAATGCCATCACCAGCAGCCCAAATAGGCGTACCAACAGGTGCAGCATAGTCGGTTCCTCGGTGAGGACGAACTTTACCTGTCACCGGGTGTAGGCGACGAGGGTTAAAGTTGGAACTTACACGACGAAAATCCAACGGCGCGCGTAAAAAGGCTTTCTTCATTGCTCGGCCATTTTCATCGTAATACTTACCGGATTTCTCATCCAGAATTGCCGTGAAGGTATCACCCTGATTTTTGAAAACAGCCGCAATGATCTTTCCTCGGCCAATCACTTCCCCTTCAACAACTTCTTCCTGATATAGCACTCGGAAAGTGTCGTTCTTACGAATATCTAGCGCAAAATCGATATCCCAGCCAAAAATACCAGCTAACTCCATGATCTGGTTCGCGTTTAAGCCTGAAGAAATGCCCGCATTCCAGAAGTTAGATTTGATGGTCGCTTCTGCGAAGTTGTATTGATAATCGACCTCTTTTTTATCGATTTCAGATACGTAGTTGCCATTTTGTAGCTTGATTCGGAAGGTTTCGAAAGCGCTTAAGGTACGTCGTAATTGAACTAAGTTGTTATTTTCATCAAAACCGAATTGCAGCCTGTCGCCTGGTCGAAGACGTGTTAACTGCTTTTCCACTTCTTTGTCTGAGGAAACCAGCTCATGCAGAATACGTGCAGATAAGCCGACACGGTTAAAGAGAATGGCGGCACTTTCGCCGTTTTTGACGTTGTATGTTTCCCAGCGCAAAACGGACGAGAATGTGGAAGAGGTTCCGTTTAATGTCGTCAATTCCATAGAAATTGGCACAGGATAATATTGCCCTACTTTTAAGCGGCTTTGTTGTGGATCGAGTTCTTGCGGATCGGGCAAAAAAAACAGTGCGAAGATAATCAGCGCACTAAAAAAGCCGATCAATACTTTGTGCAAGAGTGGAAGTCGGACAAAAATCGAATGCATGACGTACTTGTTTGCTAAATTAAACATAAAAAATGACAACTACCTAGTCTAACGTGTTTCAAAATGCATCGCTATTCAAGTAATATGTCCAGCTATTATATTTTGCCAAATCTGTGGGAGTGAACAAGAATGGCGAGCATTGAAGCTGCACTAGCCGAGATTAAGCGCGGTGTTGAAGAGCTGATTCCAGAAGAAGAGCTGATCGCAAAACTAAAAGAAGACCGTCCTTTACGTATTAAATTAGGTGCTGATCCAACGGCACCTGATATTCACCTGGGCCATACGGTTATTTTCAATAAGCTTCGCTTGTTCCAAGAGTTAGGCCATGAAGTGACGTTTCTAATTGGTGACTTTACTGCAATGGTTGGTGACCCAACTGGTAAAAACTCAACTCGTCCACCGCTTAGCCGTGAAGATGTACTGCGTAATGCTGAAACGTACAAAGAGCAGGTGTTTAAGATTCTAGATCCTGCAAAAACTAAGATTCAATTTAACTCAGAGTGGCTATCTGACCTTGGCGCAGAAGGCATGATTCGTCTTGCGGCTAATCAAACTGTTGCTCGTATGTTAGAGCGTGATGACTTTAAAAAGCGTTACACCGGTGGTCAGCCAATCGCCATTCACGAGTTTATGTACCCATTACTGCAGGGCTGGGACTCCGTTGAAATGAAAACGGATGTCGAGCTTGGCGGTACTGACCAGAAGTTCAACCTGCTAATGGGCCGAGAACTACAACGATCTCACGGTCAGAAGCCTCAGGTCGTACTAATGATGCCTCTTCTTGTTGGTCTTGATGGCGAGAAGAAGATGTCTAAGTCTGCGAACAACTACATTGGTATCAGCGAAGCACCAAGCGAAATGTTCGGTAAGATTATGTCGATCTCTGATGATTTGATGTGGAGTTACTACGAACTTCTGTCTTTCCGTCCGCTGGAAGAGGTTGCCCAGTTTAAGGCTGATGTTGAAGCTGGTAAGAACCCTCGTGACATCAAAGTACTACTTGCGAAAGAAATCATCGCACGTTTCCACAGTGAAGCCGACGCTGATGCGGCGGAGCAAGAGTTTGTTAACCGTTTTGCTAAGAACCAAATCCCTGATGAAATGCCAGAATTTGAGTTCGAGGCAGGTCGTCCGGTAAGCAACCTACTGAAAGAAGCGGGTTTATGTCCATCATCTTCAGACGCGATGCGCATGGTAAAACAGGGCGCGGCTAAGATTGATGGTGAGAAAGTGGCAGACAGCAAATTCACACCAGAAGCAGGCACTTACGTATTCCAAGTTGGTAAACGTAAATTCGCTCGTATTACGATTCAGTAATTATTAACTGAGCAAAATGAAAGCGCCGAATAGGGCGCTTTTTGTTTAAGAATAGAATAGCTTAGTGGTGCGGAGCTACTTTTTCGGTACCGCCTGACTAAAGTTCACTACATCGTTATAAAACAGTTTCTCAAAACTGGTAATCGGGGCGACAGCAGGTTTGCTTCCGTCGGTTTTTTCTGGGAAGTAATCAGACACAAACTGGACAAAGACGGTATTTGGTTTGCCATTTTTATCCAGACCATAGCCTGCCATATTATAAGTCCCGTACAAAGATCCACTTTTCGCAATAAGTTGCCCTTTAATCGGTGCATGACGCATGCTTTGTCGGTACTGAAGTGTGCCCGACTCCCCTGATTTTGGCATGATTGCGATCAGGTTGAGTTGTTTCTCATTTTTCCATATATAACGTAGTATCTCTGCCATTTTGGTCGCAGAGAGTCGATTGTTTCTCGACAGCCCTGAACCATCTTCCAAACGTGCTTGTCGAATATCAACCCCCGTATTGGCGAAGATGATTTGTTTTATTGCTTCAGTACCATTGGTAAAGCTGCCTGGTTGAACAAAAAATTTTGCGCCAAGCGTTTTAGTCAGCGTGTCGGCGATCAGATTATCAGAACGTTTTAGCATCTGATCAAGCAAAACAGGCAAGGGCTGGGACTGATGCAGGGCGAGTAGTTTGCGCTGTTTCTTCGGCGGGAAACCTACCTTTATTCTGCCTTTTAGTTCAATGTTTAATTGAGCGAGCAAAGTGGCAACTTTTTTGCTGGTATACATTTCAGGGTCTTGAACCGCGAACTTAAGAGGTAACGGTTTCTCTCTTGAAACTAGACAACCATTCAGCTCATAACGATTGTCTGGATTGGGCAGAAGATCTAAATCACAGTGCCGACTTTTCTGAATTGCTCTTGTGACCGTCTCTACCGAACTTTTTACATGGATGGGTTGATGTTCAGGTACAAACACCCGTGTTCCACCATCTTTCTGTGTGTAAATGGACGCTTGTACACAGTTTTTATTTAGTGTGATGGCGGATGCTGGAGCGCTATAACAAACACCAAGAATATCCCACGGCCATCCTACAGCGCGGTTATAACCAGTAAACACGCTGTTATCGAGCCACAAATCACCGCCGATGCGTTTTAAGCCATTTTTTTTGGCGAGGGTAAGAAGATCTTTTAGATCTTTCGTCTGCAGTGTTGGGTCACCTACAAAAGTGATAACCGCATCTGATTTAGAGGCTTCAAGCTTAGTACGAAATCTAAAATTATCGCCTAGCTCTAGCTTGGCAGCTAAAGCGGTGACTATCTTTAGCGTACTGGCTGGTGGAAATAGCTGCTCGGTAGGGTGAATACCGGAAAGTTCTGCATTATCAGTGAGTTTTTCAGCAACCAGACTTATTCGCGCACCCTCTGGTAGCACTTCCTGATGTGGGTATGCTTGCGTGGCTAACGGGCAGAGCAGGGAAAGTAGAAATAGAGAGCAACGTAAACGCATAGGGGTACTATCTGAGGTGAGACATGTAGTTGAGTATACCCAAGTTCTCCTAAGATGCTAGGCGGAGTAGAACTGGTTTTTCGTCGTTTATTCATCAGGCAATCATAAGGAAACGAAGGCCATGATTTATCGTTGCAGATAAAAATGCCCGCAAGAAGCGGGCACTGAGTATTCAAGTCTAAAGACTGGAATTAGAAGTCGTAACGTAGACCTAGAGCTAGCTCGTCTTCCGAATCGATCTTAGTTGCGGTTGTTTTAGTGCCTGTAGAACCAAACTTATCGCCAGAGTCGATTAGGTTAAAGTTGTATGATACGTAACCACGGAAGTTAGGTTTGAAGTAGTAAGAAGCGTCAATAGCAATGTTGTCTGCAGACGTTTCGTCGTTTGTCTCTGCGTTGTTGTACGTTGTTGTGAACACAGTTTGACCTAGAGTGTAAGCACCTGCTAGCTCGTAACCTGTGTAGTCAACAGTACCTGCAAAGTCATCAGTCATCTTTTCACCATCAGTGAATACACCAGCGAAGTATAGATCGCCCATAGTGTAAGATGCTGCTAGCATGTATTCGTTAGCTTCGTCTTGTTCTGCATAACCAGCTGCTAAGTCAATACCAGTGTTTGCTAGTGCGTAGATCGCAGATAGTGAGTAGCCGTCTTGGTCGTTGTCTGAGAAGTCACCGTTAGCGTTCTCAACGCGATCTGCGAAGCGGTAGCTTGCTTTCACGCTTAGGTTCTCGAATTGACCTTTGTATGCCATCATGTTGTCTGCACGGTCAGCTACTGAAAGTTTGTCAGCTGCTGAGTTACCGTGGTAACCCATGATATCTGTGAAATCAGTGATAACGCCTAGAGCACCTTCGTTTTTACCGTAAGAGAACTCACCCCAAGCGCCGCCTAGACCAGCATATGCAAGACGAGTATCTAGAGAGTCTTCACCGCTAATGTCTTTGCCATTTTCATCAAAGTCTGCGGTAGTGAATTCACCTTCCCAGAAACCAACGCCGTATAGGTTGTCGCTGACTTGTTGTTTGCCAAGGAAGTTTAGACGGATGCGAGAGTTATCTTGAGCGTCGCCATCTTTCATAGATAGGCGTGCTTCAGCGCGGCCACCCATTTCTAGAGAAGTGCCATCTTGGTTGTAAAGTTCAGCTGCGTTTACGCCAGTTGCCATTGCTGCTGCAGATACAGAAAGAGCAATTAGAGTCTTTTTCATCTTATTTGTCCTAGTTAGCTGTCCATAATTCATTGTTGTATGGGGGAGAGGTTCTCTCTCACAAGCTATTGGTCTCAAAGAAATGCTATACACGTGAGTACATCAGTGCACGTAAGTCTTTGATCGAACAACTTGCTGGACACGTTTTACCGCTAAAGTTTCGATGTGAGTTAGTAAAATGATATAAATTTCGGTAATGAACGCTGTTCGATTGTCTTTTTTGTTGAAGTATGTCGATGATATATTGATGTTTTTTTAATTTTACTAATAATTTAGTGTTGATTAGATTTTATGTTTTTTGAGGTTTTTGGCGTAATGAACAGTGTTGTTTTCAATAAATTACAATAATATCTAAACTAAATAGTGACGCCCATCATTCTCCTCGAGTTGCATAGTGACACTCGATATCAAATTAGGGTGATTTCGCACCTGAGTTTGTTTAAACTAGATAAAACACATCTTCAAACGCACTACCCAGTCAACTGACAGGGTAGGGTTTTTTTGCCCAAAACATATTTGGGCATGAGGTTAAATAATGGAAAAAGTTCCAATGACACTTCGTGGCGAACAAATGCTACGTGAAGAATTAGATCGTTTACTTAAGCTACGTCCTCAAATTTCAGCGGCGATTGCAGAAGCTCGTGAGTTAGGTGATTTAAAAGAAAATGCTGAATACCACGCCGCGCGTGAAGAGCAGGGTATTTGTGAAGCGCAGATCCGCGATATCGAATACAAGCTGTCGGTCGCTCAAGTTATTGATGTCACAAAAATGGAAAACACGGGTAAAGTGATTTTTGGCACAACAGTGACTTTGATTGATGTCGATACTGATGAAGAAAAAACGTACCAAATTGTCGGCGATGATGAAGCAGACATTAAAGCTGGTCGTATTTCTGTTAGCTCTCCAATTGCTCGTGGCCTGATTGGTAAAATGGAAGGCGATGAGGTCGTTATCGAAACCCCAGGCGGTGCAAAAGATTTCGAGATTGACCGAGTTGAATATCTGTAATCAGATAGCATTGTTCTGTTTATCAAACGTAAAAAGGTCGCCATTGGCGACCTTTTCTTCAGCAACGTAAGTATTGATTACTTGCGAGGGATTTCGATTTTACGCTCTTCAGATTGGCGATACAGTACAAGTACTTTACCAATAGTCTGAACTTTTTCTGCGCCCGTCTCTCGTACGATAGCGTCGATGATTAGCTGTTTAGTCTCACGATCTTCTGAAGCAACTTTTATTTTGATCAGTTCGTGATGGTTTAGAGCGATTTCAATTTCTGCTAGCACGGCTTCTGTAAGTCCATTTGCGCCCATTAGCACAACAGGTTTTAAACTGTGAGCCAGGCCTTTTAGGTGCTGCTTTTGTTTGGTGCTTAGGTTCATTACGCGGCCAATTTTCTTTAAACTAAGGGTTGAAAAAAGCTATTTTAACGCCATCTATTGCTGAAGACTATAATTTATTGAGTAATAGGTTGCGCCTATTAAAACAATAGCTCCTATTTGTGCCTTGTTAGGATTAAAATGAGTAAACAAAAACATTCAGCGAGTTCTGGTCGTTGGTTGAAAGAACACTTTGATGATAAATACGCGAACGAAGCTCGTAAAAAAGGTTACCGTTCACGTGCTTACTTCAAAATTGATGAAATCCAAACCAAAGACAAGCTGTTAAAACCAGGTATGACCGTGGTCGATTTGGGCGCGGCACCAGGTGGTTGGTCCCAGTATGCTGCTAAAATAGTAGGAGATAATGGTCAAATTATTGCGTGTGATTTGTTACCAATGGACCCGATTGCTGGTGTAAGCTTTTTACAAGGTGACTTTCGTGACGATGCAGTATTAGATGCGTTGTTAGAAAGAATCCAGCCATCGATGGTGGACGTAGTTATGTCTGATATGGCACCTAACATTGCTGGCAATAACTCTGTCGATCAACCTAGAGCTATGTATTTAGTTGAATTGGCCTTAGATATGTGTCGACAAGTTCTAGCGCCTAATGGTAGCTTTGTTGTTAAAGTTTTCCAGGGTGAAGGCTTCGATCAGTATGTGAAAGAAGTCCGAGACATGTTTAAAGTCGTAAAAGTCAGAAAACCAGACTCATCGCGAGCTCGCTCTCGAGAGGTCTTTGTAGTAGCCACTGGTTACAAAGGTTAACCATTTTGCTCTATTAAGAGCGTGTTAACACTATGGCTACAGTCAATGAACTGTAGTACCCTACCTTTAATTACAATTAGTTATCGAGAGGCTTACACCTTGAGTGACATGGCAAAAAATTTAATTCTGTGGCTTGTTATCGCTGTCGTATTGATGTCGGTATTCCAGAGCTTTGGCCCTGGGGAAAGTAATGGCAGAACCGTGGATTACACCACGTTTGTACAGGAAGTTGGCCAAGGCCAGATTCAAGAAGCAACTTTTAAAGACGGTGAAATTAGCTTTATTCGTCGTGGCGGTGGGGCCAAAATGGTCACTTACATGCCAGTGTATGACCAAAAGCTTCTGGATGACCTAATTAACCAAAATGTGAAAGTGCAAGGTACGCCTCCTGAAGAGCAAAGCTTGCTCGGCACTATTTTTATTTCTTGGTTCCCAATGATCTTACTGATTGGTGTATGGATCTTCTTCATGCGTCAAATGCAAGGTGGTGGCGGTAAAGGCGCCATGTCTTTCGGTAAAAGTAAAGCTCGAATGATGAGCGAAGAACAGATCAAAACCACGTTTGCAGATGTTGCTGGCTGTGATGAAGCAAAAGAAGACGTAAAAGAACTGGTTGATTACCTACGTGACCCAAGCCGTTTCCAGAAGTTGGGGGGTAAGATTCCAACGGGTGTTCTTATGGTCGGTCCTCCTGGTACAGGTAAAACGTTGCTTGCGAAAGCGATTGCTGGTGAAGCTAAGGTCCCATTCTTTACCATCTCTGGTTCTGACTTTGTAGAAATGTTTGTTGGTGTTGGTGCATCTCGTGTGCGTGACATGTTCGAACAAGCAAAGAAAGCGTCACCTTGTATTATCTTCATCGATGAAATTGATGCGGTTGGTCGTCAGCGTGGTGCTGGTGTAGGTGGTGGTCACGATGAGCGTGAGCAAACACTAAACCAAATGTTGGTTGAAATGGATGGTTTCGAAGGTAACGAAGGTATCATTGTTATTGCCGCAACTAACCGTCCAGATGTTCTTGACCCTGCATTGCTGCGTCCTGGTCGTTTTGACCGTCAAGTAGTAGTAGGTCTACCAGACGTACGTGGTCGTGAGCAGATTCTTAAAGTTCACATGCGTAAAGTCCCTCTCGCAGGTGATGTAGAGCCTTCTCTGATTGCACGTGGTACGCCAGGTTTCTCAGGTGCTGACTTAGCAAACTTAGTAAACGAAGCGGCGCTGTTTGCGGCTCGTGGCAACAAGCGCAACGTATCGATGGTTGAGTTTGAATTAGCTAAAGACAAAATCATGATGGGTGCAGAACGTCGCTCTATGGTAATGTCAGAAGAGACGAAAGCATCAACCGCCTATCATGAAGCGGGCCACGCGATTGTTGGTCGTTTAGTTCCAGAGCATGATCCTGTTTACAAGGTATCTATTATTCCTCGTGGTCGTGCGCTAGGTGTGACAATGTACCTACCAGAACAAGACCGTGTGAGCATGTCTCGTCAGCACTTAGAGTCAATGATTTCTAGTCTGTACGGCGGACGTCTTGCTGAAGAATTGATTTACGGTGCGGATAAAGTTTCAACAGGTGCTTCTAACGACATCGAACGTGCAACGGAAATTGCTCGTAAGATGGTAACGCAATGGGGTTTCTCTGAAAAACTTGGTCCTCTGTTGTATGCAGAAGACGAAGGTGAAGTATTCCTAGGTCGTAGCGTAACCCAGACAAAACATATGTCTGATGATACCGCTAGGTTAATTGATGACGAAGTTCGCCAAATCATCGATCGCAACTACGACCGAGCGAAAAAGATTTTGGAAGAGAATATGGATATCATGCATGCGATGAAAGATGCGCTAATGAAGTATGAAACCATAGATGCACACCAAATCGATGACCTCATGGAGCGTAAGGCTGAAATTCGTGAGCCTGCTGGCTGGGGGGATAGCCCTTCAAACAAACCTCAGGTTGATGACAAACCGCAAGCGACACCTGCAGCGAAAGAGGAAGATAAAAAGGCTGATGCAGATAACAATGCAGAGCAGTCTACTTCCCAAAAAGCGGCTTCAACTGACGCACCAGAAAAGAAAGATTCTGAATAACAATTGTTGGTATTGATAAACCCCGAGTTCGCTCGGGGTTTTTGTATTTATTATGATTATTAAAGCAAAAAACAAATCTTTGGACCTTTCTCGTCCCCACGTCATGGCCATCCTCAACGTTACACCTGATTCCTTTTCTGATGGAGGCAAGTTCAATTCACTCGATTTAGCCCTTGTCCAAGTTGAGAAAATGATAAAAGCAGGGGTTAGCATTATCGATGTTGGCGGCGAATCAACGCGCCCTGGTGCTCCTGAAGTTACTCTGGAAGATGAACTTGAACGAGTGATCCCCGTCGTCAGAGCGATCAGAGCTCACTACCCAGATGTGTGGATTTCAGTTGACACCAGTAAAGCTGAAGTGATTCGTCAGTCCGTGGAAGCAGGGGCAGACCTGATTAATGATATTCGTTCACTGACCGAGCCGGGCGCTTTGGAAGTCGCAGCACAAGCGAATATACCGGTGTGCATCATGCATATGAAAGGTCAACCAAAGACCATGCAACAGAACCCGCAATATGATGATCTGATGCAGGAAGTGGAGCAATTTTTAGCGGAGCGCATGGCAGTATGCGAAGCGGCAGGTATTGCTCGTAAAAATATCATTCTTGATCCTGGTTTTGGCTTTGGCAAAACCATAGAACACAATTATCATATGCTGGCTCATCTCGAGAAGTTTCATGAATTTGGCTTGCCTATTTTGGCCGGCATGTCTCGTAAGTCGATGATTTTTAAACTGTTGGATAAGCCTGCAGCAGAATGTACAAACGCCAGTGTCGTTTGTGCCACTATCGCCGCGATGAAAGGTGCACAGATCATTCGAGTACACGACTTTGAAGAAACGCTAGAAGCGATGAAAGTTGTTGAGATGACGAAAAACAATATTTAAAAATAACAAAGGAAAGTTTATGTCTAATAAAAGACGTTACTTTGGTACAGATGGTGTGCGTGGCAAAGTTGGCCAATATCCAATCACACCTGATTTCGTACTTAAGCTAGGTTGGGCGGCTGGTCGCGTATTAGCGAAACAAGGCACAAAAAAAGTAATTATCGGTAAAGATACTCGTATATCTGGCTACATGCTTGAGTCTGCTCTAGAAGCTGGTTTAGCGGCAGCGGGTCTTAAAGCGACGTTTACTGGACCAATGCCAACGCCAGCCGTTGCTTATTTAACCCAAACATTCAGAGCAGAAGCTGGGATTGTGATCTCTGCATCTCATAATCCTTACTACGATAATGGCATCAAGTTTTTCTCTTCTGAAGGCACTAAATTGCCTGATGATATTGAACTTGCGATCGAAGCGGAATTGGATAAAGAGATTGAATGTGTGGAGTCGGCTGAGTTGGGTAAAGCAACCCGTCTAAACGATGCTGCAGGTCGATACATTGAGTTTTGCAAAAGTACTTTTCCTTCTGCGCTGACTCTCTCAAGTCTTAAAATTGTGGTTGACTGTGCGCATGGTGCCACTTATCACATCGCTCCTAATGTATTTAAAGAACTGGGTGCAGAAGTTATTGCGATGGGCGTTGAGCCTAATGGCACGAATATCAACGATGAAGTTGGCGCGACGGATGTACGTGCTTTACAAAAGCGTGTGGTAGAAGAGCAAGCGCACTTAGGGTTGGCGTTTGATGGCGATGGGGATCGCCTGATCATGGTTGACCATTTAGGTAATAAAGTAGATGGTGATCAAATTGCCTACATCATCGCCAGAGATGCGCTACGCCGTGGTGAGCTAAAAGGTGGTGTTGTTGGTACGTTGATGACTAACTTAGGTATGGAAAACGGCCTGAAGCAGCTGGGTATTCCGTTTGTACGTGCTGCGGTAGGTGACCGTTATGTTATGGAGCAGTTACTTGCGAAGGGTTGGAAGATAGGTGCTGAAAACTCTGGCCATATTATCCTGCTAGATAAAGTCACAACCGGTGATGCGATTGTTGCTGCTTTACAGGTACTTGCTTCAATTATTGGTAGCGATATGTCGCTATACGATCTTTCTCAAGGAATGAAGCTGTACCCGCAAGTTCTGGAAAACGTTCGTTTCTCTGGAGATGTAAACCCACTAGAAGCAAAAGCCGTATTGGACTCTGTTGCTGACGTTGAAGCTGAATTAGGCGATAAAGGTCGAGTGCTACTGCGTAAGTCGGGTACAGAGCCACTTATTCGCGTAATGGTCGAAGGCGAAGATGCAGAACTTGTACAGAGCTCAGCATTGAAGATTGCTGAAGCGGTAAAAGCAAGTTTCTAATCATTGTTTTAACTTATTGAGTG